>CAZWYF010000027.1:0-44211 GCA_964637835.1 uncultured Fibrobacteraceae bacterium | reverse complement strand
TGGCCCGGCGGCGCGGCTGAGCGCACCGTCCGGTGGGGCCGCCGGTGGCGCCGCCCGTCGCGCCGCCCGTCGCGCCGCCGGTCGGGATCAGGCGCCGTCCTCCGGCGGCCCGAGGTAGCCCAGCGCCTCCTGCCGGCGGCCGTCCATGGCCACGTGCAGGCGCAGGCCGCCGGTCGCCGCCGGCACGTCGATGACGCGCACCACGTCGGCCAGGGGTTCGGCGTCCGGCAGCAGGCTGGTCAGGGCGTTCTCGCTGCCGCGCAGGAACCCGTCCGCGAACACCACGCCGTCCTCGTCGGGGTAGAGGGCGAGGTAGTGGATGTCGGCCTCGACGAGGTCCTGGAAGAAGTGGCTGCCGAAGCTCACCTCCGGCACGTACCCGCCCTGGCGGCGGGCGATCTCCACCAGCAGCCGCGTGTTGTGCAGGTCGGAGTAGCCGACGCGGATGCCCAGGCGCGTGTCCTTGCTGCCCCAGCGGCCGGGGCCCAGGAGCGCGAAGCGGCGACCCTCCAGGGCGGCGTTGAGCCGCGAGATGGTCTGGGCCACGGCCACGCGGCGGTCCTCGGTCTCCAGGCGGTTGTAGTCCCGCGGATCGACGAGCACCACGTACTGCAGGTCCTCCACCTCGGCGGACTCGATGTCGCGGTGCGCGCTGAAGATGCGGCGCTCCGGCGGCACGTCCGAGGGGACGCGCACCTTCTGCTCGGCGCCGCGCACCGCCTGCGGCCGGCACTGCAGCAGGTGGAAGCGCTCGCCGTCGCTGGCGAACTCGATGTCCACCGGGCAGCCGTAGGCCTTCTCCAGGGTCCTGAGCGCCCAGCGGATGGTCTCGGGGAACGACCGCGTGCGGGTGAAGCCGTCGAAGGTGACCACCAGGCGGCTCGCGTCGCCCAGCACGCTGTCGCCCATCATGGGCCGCAGGTACCCGTTCTCCTCGATGGAGAAGACCGACCGCGCGCCGGGGATCATGCCGGCCTGCTCCATGATCTCCTCCACCGGCACGGCACCGAAGCGATGCTCCTGGAGGTCGATGACGTCGGCGCGGCGCTGGCTGAAGCGGATGATGTCGGCGGTCCGCGCCTCGGTGCGCACCGCGGGCTGGCCGAGGGGGATCATGCGCGGGAAGTCCTGGGCGGTGCGGTCCACGGCGCGGGTCCCCAGGCCGAAGACCACGCGGGCCAGGCCGTCGGCGGGGTCGATGCGGGGGTTGCGGCGGTACGGGTTCCAGGAGAAGCCCACGCCGGCCCAGGTGGGCAGGAAGTACCGGCCGGCGGCGCGGCCCACCAGCTTCTGGATCAGGATCCCCATGCTCTCGGTGAAGTCCAGCAGGTTGTGGCGCTGGCGGTAGCTGATGGGGTCGGGCATGAGGGTGGAGGCGTAGACCTCGGCGATGGCGCCCAGGAGCTGGTCCAGGCGCTCTTCCATGGTGCCGTGGTTGACCACGAAGATGCTGCGGTACTTGCCCGCGAACGCGGTGCCGAAGCGGTCCTCGAGCAGGCTGCTCGAGCGCACGATCAGCGGGTGCTCGCCGGCCTCCTCGAGGACGCCGCGCATCTGGTCGCTGACCTCGGGCGGGAAGTCGGCGTTGCGGAAGAGGTTGAGCAGCATGCCCGCCTGCTGCCGGACCTCCTCGATGGGCTTGTACTTCTGGTCGAGGAACTCGTGGAGGTCGTTGTGCCGGATGAAGTGCTGCATCACGTCCGAGCGCACGAACCAGGAGTCCGGCACCGCGATGTCCTTGACCGGGGCGTCGGGGTCGCGGGCCGCCTCGCGCTGCAGGATGCGCGCGCCGAGGATCATGCCGCCGGCCTTGCCGCCGATCAGCCCGCCGCCCTCGTCCGGGCCGATGATCCGCCGCACGATGTCGTTGAAGTCGCGGATGGTCAGGTACCGCTTGGCGATGCCCACGAACTCGAGCTGCTCGCTGATGAAGCGCTTGATCAGCGCCACGCGCACCGAGGTGGCCTCGTGCTCGCTGAGCCGCTCCTGGCCGCGGGGGAGCTGGCCGAAGTCCAGGACCTTCTGCTTGAGCAGGCCGAAGGAGACGGAGTTCAGGTTGGCGATCTCCTCGAGGCTGCGCGCCTCGTCCCGCTTGCGGGTGATGTTGAGGACCTCGTCGATGGCCGCCGGCTGCAGGTGCCGCGCGGCGTGCTCGATGGTCAGTTCCTCCATGCGCTGGCGCTGCGTCTCGTCGAGGCGGACGGCGAGCGGGACGTTGTCGTCCTGCATGGCGACCAGGCGCTCGGACTGCGCCTCCACGCTGGCGGCGGCCTCGCGCTGCACGTCCTCCAGCCGCACGGCGTCCTGGCGGTGCAGCGTGATGAGCAGGGAGCGCAGGAAGCGGATGCGCAGGGCGGGGTGGGTGGCGAGCAGGCCCTCGATGTGGGCGCGGACGGCGGCGGGGTCGTGATCGGACTTGGGACTCACCGGGGGCTCCTCGGTCGCAGGCTTCAGGGGACGACCTCATCATGCGCGCCGTCCGGCGCGGCCGCAAGTCGCGCGCGCGGTGGGTACGGGGCTTGCCGCCGGTTCCGGCCGAGGGGGGTTGCCATGCCAGCGAGCGCGGTCGAGGCCGGCGGTGCGAATCTGATCTGGACCACCACGGCGCCGGCGCGCGAGGTGCTCGTCGCGGGCGGCTACCACGTGGTGTCGGGGGCGCGGTTCCTCGACGCGGTGGCCGCGGCGCAGGCGGCGGGGGCGGAGCGCCGGTCCCTGGACAACCCGGCCGCCGGCTGGCTGGCGGTCTTCGCGCGGCACCGGCGGGTGGCGGTGCTCGGCGTGCCCTGCCGGACGCTGGCGGATCTGCGGCGGATCCACGGCTACCTCCTGGAGCCCGCGTACCGCCGCGGCTGCGGGCTGCTGGTGCAGACCGACGGGCGGGTCGAGGATCTCGATCCCGCCGGGCTGGTGGATGCGGACCGGGGGTATGCCTGGACGGTGGAGCGGGTGGAGCATCTGGTGGAGGTGTGGGTGGCGGGGGCCAGGGCGCGGGGCGGGTCGCGGGACGCGCCGCGGGACGGGTCGCGGGGCGTGTCGCCCGGAAGGTCCGCACCGCCGGAAGGTGTCGTCCCCGGGGGTCCGATCCCGCGCCCGACGCTGCGCTGGCTGATGCCCTGGCGCCACGCGAGGTCGGCCCGTGCCGCGCCGACCATGCCCCCGCACCTCGCGCGCCTCGACCCGCAGCAGCGGGCCGCCGCCACCGCCGGCGACGGCGTGGTCCAGGTGATCGCGCCGGCGGGCAGCGGCAAGACCACGGTGCTGGTGGCCCGGGTGGCGGAGCTGGCGCGGCGCGGGACGCCCGTCGACCGCATCCTGTGCACGGCATTCAATCGCGACGCCCGGCAGGAGATCGCCGCGCGGCTGGAGCGGGCGGGGCTCGCGGGCGTGATGGTGCGCACGTTCCATGGCCTGGGGCGGGAGATCCTCGCGCGGGAGGGGTACCTGCGACGCGAGCTCGGCGGACTTCCCGCAAAGGCGTGGCAGGCGCTGGCGCTCGCGGCGGCCGACGCCGAGCCGGACGGCGTGGTCCTCGAACCCGCCGCCGCCCAGCACGCCGTGGGCGGCTTCAAGCTCGCCGGCATGGTCGAGCCGGCGGAGGCCCTGGCCCGCGCCCGCGACCAGGACGGGGCCGCGCGCACCGCGGCGCGGCTGTATGCGCTGTACGAGGCGGAGCTCGCCCGCCGGCAGCAGCACGACCTCGACGACCTCCTCTTCCGCTCCGTCCGCCTCCTGCAGGCGCGCCCGGCCATCCGCCGCCGCTGGCAGCGGCGCTGCGCGCGCGTCCTGGTGGACGAGTACCAGGACATCGAGCCGGCCCAGGCGCTGCTGGTGAGCATCCTCGCCGCGCCCCAGGACTCGCTCTTCTGCGTGGGCGACGAGGACCAGTGCATCTACGCCTGGCGGCGGGCCCGCGTGCAGAGCGTGGTGGAACTGGATCGCGTCTACCCGGGCCTCGAGCGCCACGCCCTGGCGCACAACTACCGCTGCGGCCGGCGCATCACCGCGGCCTCGCGTCGCCTGGTGTCGCACAATCGCGAGCGCTTCCGCAAGCCGCTCCACGCGGGTGCGCGGCACCGCGGCGAGATCGCGGTGCATCCGGCGGGGGAGGAGCCCGCCGCGGCGGCGTTCCTCACCGTGGCGCTGCTGCGGCAGGTGCTGGCGGCGGACGAGGGCCCGCCCGACGTGGTCGTCCTCGCCCGGTCGCTCGCCCTGCTGCGCGAGGTGGCCATCATGTGCCGGCGCCTGGGCGTGCCCTGGCGCGCGGATCCGCGCCTGGCGGAGACGCTGCCGCCGGCGGGTCCGGAGATCCCGCCGCTCGCGGGCGGGAAGGCCGCGCCGCCCGGGCGCCTGGACGCCGCGTCGCACGCCGCGGCAGACCCGGGCGGCCACCCCGATCCGCCGCTGGCCGTCGCGCTGGCCACCGTCCACGCCTCCAAGGGCCGCGAGTGGGACCACGTGATCCTCCACGGCGCCGACCAGGGCCGCTTCCCGAGCCTGCCGCCGGGCACGCGCGCCGGCGCCCTGGCCCGCGAGCATCTCGAGGCCGAGCGGCGGCTCTTCTACGTCGCCCTGACCCGGGCCCGGCGCCGGCTGGACGTGGTCTGCATGCGGGATCGTCCGAGCCAGTTCCTGGCCGAGGCGGGGCTCCATGCGGGATGAGAGCGATCCCTTCACGCGCGGGTCGGTCGTGGGCTGGCTCACCTCACCATCCGCAGGAAAGATCATGGAGAGTGTTGCGAGGTCGGGATCGGATTTGCACTGGAGTATCGCCCAGGTACACCGCGGTGTACCTGAGCATGACATCGGTGCAAGTCCGGGCCGCTCGGGGCCTTCGCCCGGTGTGACGCCGGGAGGCTGCAGGCGCCACCGGCCGGCGCGCCCGGCCCACGCGCCCGGGCCGCGTCCCCTCTGGTCACGGGCGGCCGATTGGGATAGCTTCCCGGGCGATGGCCGCCATCGTGGCGGCCACCGGGCGTCGATCGCGGCCACGACCATCGCGGCCACCATCACGACCATCACGACCGCCACGACGACCACCACGACCACCGAGCCCCAGGAGTCCGACCCATGCCCAGCGCCGAGCCCACCCGTGCCGCCCACGTCTCGCCGTCCGATCTGCGCCGGGAGTTCTCCGCGCGGCTGTCGGCCCTGTACGCCCAGGAGGTGCCGCTGTACGGCCAGCTCATCGAGGCGGTGCGCGCGGTGAACCGCGAGGTGGTGCGCGCGCGGCCGGAGCTGGGCTGGAGCGAGCAGGACGTCGACCACCTGAGCGAGGAGCGTCATGGCGCCATCCGGCTCGGTCGTCCCGACGAGCTGACCCTCATGGCCCGGTTCTTCGCCGTCCTGGGCATGCACCCGGTGACCTTCTACGACCTCTCCGCGGCCGGCGCCAAGGCGCAGCCGGTGATCTCCACCGCGTTCCGGCCGGTGGACCTGGAGGCCATCGAGGTCTCGCCCTTCCGCGTCTTCTGCTCGCTGCTGCGCCCGGACGACGCGCGGTTCTTCGACGACCCCGCCCTGCGCCAGCGCATGCACGCCGCCCTGGGCCAGCGGGAGATCTTCGGCGACGAGCTGCGGGAGCTGATCCGCATCGCCGAGGTCCAGGGCGGGCTCGACCGGGGCCAGGCGGACCGCTTCCTCGCCCGCGGCGTGGAGCTCTTCCGCTGGCGCGGCCAGGCCCACGACCGCCCGCTCTACGACGAGCTCATGAACCGCAAGCTGAACATCGCCGCCGATATCTGCTGCTTTCCCAACCCGCACCTCAACCACCTCACACCCAACACCCTGGACATCGACGCCCTGCAGCAGCGCATGCAGGCCATCCTCGCACAGGACTTCGCCGACCTGCGCGCCGAGATGAAGGACCACATCGAGGGCCCGCCGCGCCGCCGTGCGGACATCCTGCTGCGCCAGACGGCGTACAAGGCGCTCACCGAGCACGTCGCCTTCGACGGCGGCCTGTCGGGCGCCCACACCGCGCGCTTCGGCGAGATCGAGCAGCGCGGCCTGGCGCTCACGCCCGAGGGTCGCCGCCGCTACGACCAGGCGCTGGCCGCGGTCGAGGCCATCCGCGCGCGCGGCGAGCAGCCGGACGCCGGGCAGCTGGCCGCGGCCTATGCCGGCCTGCCGGACGACCTCGACGCGCTGCGGCGCGAGGGGCTGGGGTACTTCGTCTACGCGGTGACGGAAGCGGGGCGCGAGGGTGGCGCCGCGGCGGCCGCGGAGGCGCTGGCGGCGGCCCGGACCGGGGACGGCCGCGGGACCGGCGACGGCCGCGGGACCGGGACGGGCCGCGGGACCGGGACGGGCGCATCCGGGACCGGCGCCTTCCTCGATCCCCTGGTCGCCGCCGGGCTGCTCGCCGCGCGGCCGGTGCGGTACGAGGACTTCCTGCCGGTGAGCGCCGCGGGGATCTTCGCCTCCAACCTGCGCCAGGCCGGGGCGCGCCATCAGGGCGAGAGCCCGCATGGCCAGGGCGACCTGGAGGCCATCCTCGAGCAGCCGGTGCTCGACAGCCACGCGCTGCACGGCGCGCAGGAGGCGCGCTCGGTGCTGGCGGTGGGCGAGGAGCTGGGCCTGACGCTACCCGATCCCCTGACCCGCGCGCTGCACGAGACGGTGGCGGCCGACCCCGCCCCGCGGGTGTCGAGGTCGTGACCGCGGATCACTGGCTTTCCAGGACGGGGATCACCGCCCCGTCGGTGGCGCCGTTCCTCGTGGGGCTGTCGGTGCCCTGCCGGAGCTCCGGACTCATTCCTCGTCCCAGCTCCCGTGGGCGTCCTCGTGCCGCTGCTGCCGCGCCTCGCGGTCGATGCGCAGGGCGCCGGACCAGGTCTGCCGCTGGCCGTCGCGGACGAACACCAGGTTGAGCTGGCCCGGCGGCTGGCCAGGCGCATCGCTGCCTCCGAGCCGCAGATCACCCTCGTGAAGGCGGCAGGACTCCTCCAGCCAGGCGCCGGCCGGCAGGGGCGTCGGGGTCTGCTGGATCTCCGCGGCACTGGCGGGGGTGGCCCCGAACAGCAGCCGGCTCGCGCGCCCATCGGGTCCCACGTAGCTGCTGGCGTCCCAGTCGACCAGCCAGTCCTCGGTGCCGCCGTTGCGGATCTCCAGCTCCAGGCGGCGGCCCATGTGCTCGGTGGCCTGCACCTCGATGCCGGGCACCGCGGCCAGCGTCTCGACCAGCGTCTCGACCTGCAGGTGGTTCATGCAGCCGGACGCCAGGAAGGCGGACAGCGGTGCGGTCAGGAGCAGGGCGAGCGCCCGGGCGGGCCGGGGATGAGGGTGGAGACCATGGTGTTCCTCCTCGTCGAGACGGGGGCGCCGCCGGCGGCCCGGGCGACTCCCTGCCAGGAGCCGCCCGGACCCGGGACCTCAGAACGTCAGCACCACGCCCACCTCGTAGGCCATCAGGTGGGTGGCGCTCTCGGAGACCGAGAAGACGGGCTGGTCGTCCACGATCTCGATGGCGCCCTCGGCCAGGTACTCCGCCTCGCTGCCGCGCTGGTAGGTGGCCTTCAGGTCCAGCAGGACGCCAGGCCTGTTCGCGTCGGCGTCGCCGCCGGAGAGCTGGATGAGCAGGCCGCCGCCGGCGCTCCAGAAGGTGGCCCAGTCGTCCCAGTTGGTCTCGCGGGCGATCCCGTCGTCATCCCACCAGTCGGCGTCCTGGAGCTCGGACTGGGTCCAGAGGTACTGCACGCCCAGGCGGCCCTCGGCGTAGGGCTGCACCGGGCCGCGGAAGGGGCGGTACTGGGCGAAGAGGAAGCCGCCGGCCAGGTTGTTGGTGGTCTCCAGCTCGAATTCCTCCACCAGGGGCAGGTCGTACGCGGTGGTCTCGCTGCCGTAGATGGCGACGTGGGCGCCGAAGCCCACGGAGAACGCGGGGTCGGGGCGCACGCCCCAGTGGGCGCCGAGGCCGAAGCCGAGGTCGTCCACCTCGCGGTCGAAGTCGCCGGTGGGGTTGGCCACCAGGAAGCGGATGCCCGCCTCCTGCTCGATGGCGCCGGCGGGGGCGGCCAGGCTCAGCAGGGCGAGGATCAAGAGGACGCCGATCAGCAGGACGGCGTCGCGGCGGCGGTCGGTGGAGGCGGTCATGGCGAGGCTCCTTTGCCGGGGTCCGGAGCGGCCGGGCCGGGGGACCGGTCGGCCGGCGGTGGTGTCGGGCTCGCCCGCACCATGCGACGACCGTGCCCCACGCGCAGGGAAGACGCATGAGTCACACAAGATGTTTCATATCATCGGGTTCGGTCCGTCGGATTCGGGCCGGGCAACGGCGGGGAGGGTGTGGCGAACCCGCACAGGTATGTCGTGGGGGCACACCCGCGCCGGACCTCCGGGGCCGGTCCGGCGGCGGGGTGCGCCGCGGGAGGGTGGACCGCGGCGGGGTGGACCGCGGCGGGGTGGACCGCGGCGGTCGGATCAGTAGCGGCCCTTGTTCTCCTTCTCGGCGGACTTCTGCTTCTTCGGCGAACTGCTGCGGTCGATCTGCACCATCTCGCCCGTGGCGATCACCTGGGCGGTGAGGTGGTCCTTCGCGCCCTCGCCCTCGCCCGCGCGGCTCATCTCGCCCATCACCGTGACGTGGTCGCCCTCGGCGAGCGAGAGGCTGGCGAGCTGTTCCCGGCGGCCGGCGTCCACCACGCAGGTCCGGCCCTCGATGGTCGTCATCTCGAGCCGCACGCCGTCCTGGTCGCGCATGATGCGCTCGATCTCGCCGGTGACGGTCATGGTCCGCCGCGCCATGGCTTCCGACCGCGAGCCGTAGCGGGTCTGCCGGGCCGGCTGCGCGGCGCCGCCGTGATGCTGATCCTCGCCCATCATGGCGTGGGCGGGCCGGGGCTCGTTCATGGGTGTCCAGACCGTCAGCAGCCAGTACGGCTCGAGCTGGGCCTTGCGATGCAGCTGCATGGCGTGGGCGCGCTGCTCGAGCACGCGGCGGTCGCCCTCGTGGGCGAAGTCCTCCAGCTGCGAGCGCAGGCTGTCCACGAAGAGCGTCTGCTCGCGGACCTGCGTGGCGTGCCAGGGGACCGCCACCTGGTCGGGCTGGCCGTCCCAGAGGCCGTCGCGCACGTCCACGATGGCGTAGGCGAGGTGGCCGCGGTTGGTGTCGACGAGGATGTCGCGGACCTGGCCGAGGTCGTCATGCTGGGGATTGCTGGCCTGACGGCCGGTCAGGTCGGTCAGGCGACGGCTCCGCAGCTGGCGCTCGCGGGCCTCGGGGTCCCAGTCCTTCTCGTCCTGCTTCCAGTCCGCGCCGCGGGTCTTCCCGGACTCGCCGGACGCCTGGTCGGACCGGTCGCCGTAGTAGGCCACGGACACGGACTGGATCCAGCGCGGGTCGGCGGCGTGGGCGAGGTCCTGGTCGAGGCGCTCGGCCTGCTCCAGGCGGCTGCGCGGGTGGCGCAGGGCGACCGTCGGCCGTTCCGCCTCGTCGCCGGTCTCCTGGTCGCCGGTCTTCACCTGGAAGGCGCTCCAGGGGACGGCGATCCGCTCGCCGTCGCGGTCGATCACGGCGTAGGCCAGTCCGTTGCGATGAGGGTCGAGGACCAGCTCGGTGAGCTCGCCGGCCTTCTGGTCGCTGGCGTCGTGCACGGTGGCGCCCAGGAGGCGCCGGGCGCTCACCAGCTCGGGCTGGAAGTCGGTGGGCATCTGCATGGGCTCGGCGCTGCCGTAGCGCTGCGGCTGATCGCCCTGGCGATCGCCAGGGCCGGCGACCACGAGCAGTGGCCAGGCCACGGCGATGGCGGCCACGAGGGCCAGGGTGGTGCGGGTCTGCATGGGCTTTCCCTTCGTCGGGTGATCCGGGGTGATGGCGGGCGGTCCACCAGGCGGCGGCGCGGGCCAGCCGGCGCCGGCGCGGACGCGCGGGCGCCCATGGTCGGTCCGGAGCGACGTCACCGGTAGACGGCCTGGCGCGCAAATGGTCGTGGGACCGATGCTCACCGGACCCTCAGGGCGCCCGCAAAGGGGGTGCTGGGCGACCTTCAGGGAACCGGGGTCGCGGCGGTCGGCGGCGGGTGGGCGCGGCGGACCAGGACCACGCCGTCGATGGCGCCCAGCTCGGTGGCCAGCCCGCCGTCGGTGGCGCGCGCGGCCAGGCGACGCCCCGTCGCGCCGGACCGCGGGTCCGCCGCGGGCCGGAGGTCCGGATCGGCCGGCGCCTCGGGGTCGTAGACGTGGAGGGCCTCGATCACCAGCTCGCCCGCCTGGTCGCGAGCCACCTCGAGGCCGCCGAGGACCACGGCGTGGCCCCGGCCATCGGGGCGGGTGGAGAGCAGGATGGCGGGCTCGCGGCGGCGCAGATGGTCGCGGAGCACATCGGCTGGCGGCATGCCGGCCAGGTAGCGCCCGACCAGTCGCACCGTCGCGCCGTCGGGACGCTGGAAGACGCCGGTGGCGGCGGCGACCAGCTCTCCGGGCAACGCGCCCAGATCCATGCTCTGTCCCATGACCCGGCGCACGATCCGTTCCTGGGCCACCGGCACGCCCACGTGGGCGAGGGCCATCTCCACGCAGGCGGCCCAGCACCACTGGCTCCGCTCCTGGGCGCGGAAGTGGGTGGCGAAATCCCGGTCGGGGATGCCCACGAACTCTCCGGCCCGGCCGCCGCCCGCCAGCAGGCAGAGGACGAGCACCAGTCCGGGGATGCTGCCGGAATGCCTCCGCAGACGCAGCATGACGACCTCTCCGTGGGCGACGGGGGTTGGGAAACCTGGCGCCGGGCGGACGCGGGAGCCCGCCGCCACCGGTGCGGTCGCAAGGGATGGGCCGGGACTCCTGAGATACGGAAATCTTTAGATGCGCGGCGGGTCAGGCGGGCGGATCGGACAGCAGCCGGTGGAACCCGAACAGCCGCGAGCCGAGCACGTTGTCCGGATCGCAGGCGCGCTTCAGGCGCAGCATCTCCGCCTGGACCTCCGGCGGCGTGCGGCGCTGCCACTGCTGGCCCCACTTGCGGCCCACCCCGTGCTCGGCCCAGGGGCTGCCGCCATGGGCGACGACCAGGTCGAAGACCAGGGTGTCGAGGTCCGCGCGGACGCGGTCGACGGTCTGCTGGTCGGGACCGATGGCGTGCAGGTGCAGGGCGCCCACCCCGCCGTGGCCGAAGACGCTCAGCAGCAGGTCGCCGAAGTGCCTGGCCACGGCCTGCTCCAGCTCGGCCACGAACGCCTCCAGGCGCGCCAGCGGGACCACCACGTCGTAGGACTGCTTGGGCAGGAGCCGGCTCATCTCCGAGCAGGCCTCGCGCACGGCCAGCAGCCGGTGCGGGTCGTGATCGAAGTCGAAGTCGCCGTCCTGGTAGAGGAGCGCGCCGCCGGGGGCGGCGGCCTCGCTCATCAGGAAGGTGACCGCCTCCTCCACGAAGGCCGAGCCGAACATGGACGCCGCCGTGGCCTCCTCGCTGGTCAGCAGGGCCAGGGCGTAGTACGGCGTCTCGCGCGTGCCCTCGCGGAGGGTCTGCTCGGCGTGGGCGAGGGCGCGCTCCAGCGTCTCGCGCCGGATCAGCTCGAAGAGCTCCAGCGCACGGCCCGGGCCGCCGAACCGCGCCTGCAGCTGCTCGCGGACCAGGGTGGCGGTGGCCACGTCCGGCACGGGCAAGAGGGCGATGGCCTGGTCCTGCGCCACGGGGTAGACCTGGTAGACCACCTCGGTGATCAGGCCCAGGGCGCCCTGCGAGCCGGCCAGGCAGTCTCCCAGCAGGAAGCGGTCGGAGCGGATCACGCACTGCTGCGGGTCGGTCACCGGCTCGCGCCGCGGCACGGTCTGCTCGACGACCTCGCCGGTGCCCAGCACGCCACGCACCCGGACGGCCATGTCCCCGGCGGTGCCGTAGCGGATGGCGTTGGCGCCGGCCGAGCCGTTGGCCGCGCAGGCGCCGGCGGTGGCGCTGGCGCTCGAGCCCATGACGATGGGCAGCTTCAGACCGGCCGCAGCGAGGGCGGCGTTGATGGTGTCGATGGGCACGCCGGCGCCCACGCGCAGGGTGGCGCCCCGGCGCCGTTCCACTGGCAGCCGCGCCGGCACGCTGGCCAACTCCGCCGGCGGGATCACCGTGCCGTCGGCCAGGGTCAGCTCGCCGATCTCGTCGAACCGCGTCATCAGGATCGCCACCCCGTGGGGCCGCTGCGCCTCCACCAGGCCGGACTGCCCGGCGATGGTGGCGGTCGCCACCCCGTGCGCGCGCAGCGCGCGGACCAGGGCGGACAGCTCGGCCTCGGTCTGCGGCTCGAGGAGCAGTTCCAGCTCGCCGGGACGACCCCGCTCCACGGCCGCGAAGCCGGCGAGGTCGTCCTCGCGCCAGTGCGCGACGGTGGCGGTGAGGGCCTGCTTGACGGACGGGTCGAGGGTCGGCATGGCAGCGGGCCTCAGGCGGGGATCACGCCGCGATCGCGGAGCGACGCGACCACGATCTCCACGCTCTCGGGGACGTCCTGCGCGGCGGTGTCCAGGCGCAGGTCGGGGTTCGCGGGGGCCTCGTAGGGGTCGGTCACGCCGGTGAACTGGGGGATCTCGCCGGCGCGGACCTTGGCGTACAGGCCCTTGGGATCGCGGCCCTCGCACACGTCCAGCGGCGCGTCCACGTGGACCTCGCTGAAGTGCGCCTGGCCGACGATCTCGCGGGCGCGGCGGCGGTCGTCCCGGTAGGGGCTGATGAAGGCGGCGATGACGATCACGCCCACCTCGTTCATCAGGCGGGCGACCTCGGCCACGCGGCGGATGTTCTCCGAGCGGTCGGCCTGGCTGAAGGCGAGGTCGCGGTTGAGGCCGTGACGCACGTTGTCGCCGTCGAGCAGGCAGCAGAGGCGGCCGCTCTCGGTCAGGCGCCGCTCCAGCTCGGTGGCGATGGTGGACTTGCCGCTGCCGCTCAGGCCGGTCAGCCACAGGGTATGCCCCTGCTGCCCGAGGAGCGCCTCGCGGTCGGTGCGGGTGACGGCGCCGCGCGTGCGGGAGATGTTCTGGCTGCGGGGGCCGGTGTCGGTGTCCTGGACCGGGCGGTCGACGATCATGCCCGCGCCCACGGTCACGTTGGTGATGCGGTCGATGATCACGAAGGCGCCGGTGACCCGGTTCTTGCGGTAGGAGTCGAAGGCCAGCGGGCGGTGCAGGGTGAAGCGAACGCGGCCCACCTCGTTGAGTTCGAGCTCGGTGACGTCGTCCGGCGCGCGGTGCAGGTCGTTGACGTCCATGCGGTAGCGGATGTCCGACAGCACGCCCGGCACCACGTTGGTGGTCTGCTTGATGAGGTAGGTCTGGCCCGCGCGCGCCGGGGTCTGGTGCATCCACACCACCATGGCCTCCAGCTCGTGGCCCAGGCGCGGCAGGTTGTTCACCGGGGCGAGCATGTCGCCGCGGGAGACGTCGATCTCGTCGGCCAGCGTCACGGTGACCGCCATGGGCGGATAGGCCTCCGGGACCGGGCCGGCGGCGGTCTCGATGGCGGTGATGGTGGAGGTCCGCCGCGAGGGCAGGCTCATCACCTGCTGGCCGGGCCGCATGATGCCCGAGGCCACGGTGCCGGCGTAGCCGCGGTAGTCCAGGTGCGGGCGCTGGACCAGCTGCACGGGAAAGCGCATGTCCACCAGGTTGCGGTCGGTGGCGATGTTCACCGATTCGAGGTGGTGCAGGAGCGTGGAACCGTCGTGCCAGGGCATGCTGGCGCTCTTGTCCACCACGTTGTCGCCCAGCAGGGCGGAGACCGGGAAGAAGTGGATGTCGGAGAAGTCCAGGCGCGCGACGAAGGCGTTGTAGTCGCGCCGGATCTTCTCGTACACGTCCTGCGACCAGTCCACCAGGTCCATCTTGTTGATCACCACCGCCACGTGCTTGATGCCCAGCAGCGAGCAGATGAAGCTGTGGCGCCGGGTCTGGGTGATCACGCCGAGGCGCGCATCGATGAGGATCACCGCCAGGTTCGCGGTGCTCGCGCCGGTGGCCATGTTGCGGGTGTACTGCTCGTGGCCGGGGCAGTCGGCGATGATGAACTTGCGCCGGTCGGTGGAGAAGTAGCGGTAGGCCACGTCGATGGTGATGCCCTGCTCGCGCTCGGCCTTCAGGCCATCGGTCAGGAGGGCGGGGTCGAAGTCGCCCCCGGTGGTGCCGTGGACCTTGCTGTCGCGGGTGACGGCGGCCAGCTGGTCCTCGTAGATCATCTTGCAGTCGTACAGGAGACGGCCGATGAGCGTGGACTTGCCGTCGTCCACCGACCCGCAGGTGAGCAGGCGCAGGAGGTCCTTCTGCTCGTGCTTCTGCAGGTAGGCGGCCACGTCCTGGCGGATGAGGTCCTCGTCCTGGATGCGGAAGTTGCCGTCGCTCATGGCGGTGTCCTCTGGCGGCCGACCGGGCCGCGGGGCTGGATGTCCGCAGGTCGCAACCGTCGCGAGGCTAGAAGTAGCCGTCGCGCTTCTTGTCCTCCATGGAGGCCGCGGCGTCGAAGTCGATGACGCGGCCCTGGCGCTCCGAGGTGGTGGCCAGCAGCATCTCCTGCACGATCCCCTCGATGGTCTCCGCCTCCGACTCGACGGCCCCGGTGAGCGGGTAGCAGCCCAGGGTGCGGAAGCGGACCTTCCTCATCATCGGCTGCTCGGCGGGCTCGAGGGGCAGGCGGTCGTCGTCCACCATGATCAGCACGCCATCGCGCTCGACGCACGGCCGCTCGGCGGCGAAGTACAGCGGCACGATGGGGATCTCCTCGCGCATGAGGTAGAGCCAGATGTCCAGCTCGGTCCAGTTCGACAGCGGGAAGACGCGGATGGACTCGCCCTTGTTGACCCGGGCGTTGTAGAGGTTCCACAGCTCCGGCCGCTGGTTCTTGGGGTCCCACTGGTGGAACTGATTGCGGAAGCTGTAGACGCGCTCCTTGGCGCGGGACTTCTCCTCGTCGCGCCGGGCGCCGCCGAACACCGCGTCGAAGCCGTGGTGCGTCAGCGCCTGCTTGAGCGCCTCGGTCTTCATGATCTGGGTGTGCTTCTCCGAGCCATGCGTGAAGGGGCTGACGCGATCCTTGCCGTCAGGGTTGGTCCAGGTGAGCATCTCCACGCCGTAACGCTCCGCGGCCGCCGCGCGGCAGGCGTACATCTCGCGGAACTTCCACTGCGTGTCCACGTGCAGCAGCGGGAAGGGGATCTTCCCGGGCGCGAACGCCTTGTGCGCCAGATGCAGCATCACCGAGGAGTCCTTGCCGATGGAGTAGAGCATCACCGGCTTCTGGAACTCGGCCGCCACCTCGCGGATGATGTGGATGGCCTCGGCCTCGAGCTGGGCGAGGTGCGTGAGCTGGTAGGTCGCCATGGGACTCCTGGGCCGGCGGGGGCCGGCGAAGGCCGGAGGACCGGGTCGGTGGCACGGCTGGATCGGGACGAGGATAAACCATCGCGGCGGGAACGGCAAACGAGCGCCCGCGGGCCGGGCCGCGAGCGATCAGAGCTTCGGCGGCGTCACCAGCCGCTGCCCCTGGTACTTGCCCGCCCGGTCGGCGTAGCTCACGGCGCAGGGCCGGTCGCCCCCCAGGAAGAGGAACTGCGCGGCGCCCTCGTTGGCGTAGATCCTGGCCGGCAACGGCGTGGTGTTGGAGAACTCCAGGGTCACGTGCCCTTCCCATTCCGGTTCCAGCGGCGTCACGTTGACGATGATCCCGCACCGCGCGTAGGTGGACTTGCCCAGGCAGATCACCATCACGTCGCGCGGGACGCGGAAGTACTCCACCGTCCGCGCCAGGACGAAGCTGTTGGGCGGGACGATGCACACCTCTCCCCGCCGCTCCACGAACGCCTGCGCGGAGAAGTCCTTGGGGTCCACCACGGCGTTGTCCACGTTGGTGAAGACCAGGAATTCGTCGCTCACGCGGGCGTCGTAGCCGTAGGACGACAGCCCGTAGGAGATCACGCCGTCCCGTTGCTGGCCGTCCACGAACGGCTCGATCATGCCGTGGCGCTGGGCCTGCTCGCGGATCCAGACGTCGCTCATCACGCTCATGGTCAGTCCCACTCCAGCGCGGCGCCCAGCTGGTACTCGGTGACCCGCGTCTCGAAGAAGTTCTTCTCCTTGGCCAGGTCCGTGCTCTGCGACATCCAGGGCAGCGGGTTCTCCCGGTGGTACTGCCGCGGCAGGTCCAGCCGCTCCAGCCGCCGGTCCGCCACGTACTCCACGTACTGGCCGAACTGCTCGGGATTGATGCCCAGCAGGCCCCGGGGGCAGGCGTCGTGGGCGTACTGCTTCTCCAGCTCCACCGCCCGGCGTACGAGCTCCACCACCTCGGCCTGGAACGCCGCCGTCCAGATCCCGGGGTTCTCCTGCCTGATGGTGTTGATCAGGTCGCAGCCGAAGGCCAGATGGACGCTCTCGTCGCGCATGATGTACTCGAACTGCTCGCCGATCCCCACCATCTTGTTCTGCCGCTTGAGCGCCAGCATCATGGCGAAGCCGGCGTAGAAGAAGATCCCCTCCATGATCACGTAGTAGCCGACCAGGTCGCGCACGAAGCGCTGGATGTTCTCGCTGCCCTCGGTGGTGAACGCGGGGTCGAACACCGTGGTGGTCAGGTCCACCACGAACCGGTCCTTGGCCGCGATGGAGGGGATGGTCTCGTACATGTTGTAGACCTGGTCCGGATCCAGGCCCAGGGTGTCGCAGCAGTAGATGAAGGTGTCGGTGTGGATGGCCTCCTCGAAGGCCTGGCGCAGCAGGTACTGCCGGGCCTCGGGGTTGGTGACGTGGTTGTAGACCGCCAGGACGATGTTGTTCGCCGTCAGCGACTCGGCCGTGGAGAAGAAGCCCAGGTTCCAGAGGATCAGCCGGCGCTCGGTCTCCGTCAGCGCCGTGGGCGACTTCCACTGCTCCACGTCCTTCTGCATGGACACCTCCTCGGGCGTCCAGTTGTTGGCCACGCCGGCCTTGTAGTACTCGCGGGCCCAGAGGTAGGTCATGGGCAGGATCTTGTTGGGGTCGGTCTTGACGTTGTTGATGATGCTCATGGCCCGCTCCTCGCGTCCGTGAGCGCCGGCCAGCGGCCTGATCGCGGGACGACCCCGCCGGCCGGCGCGTGGTGATCCATCACTGGCAAGCCTCGCAGTCGGGATCCTCGATGCGGCAGAGCTTCGCGTCGGACCGGTCGCCGCGGCCGCCCGCCGCCGCCTGCGCCGCCATCATCGCGGGGGCTGCTGCCGTCGCTGCCGGTGCGGCCGTCGCCATGGCGACCGGCGACGGCCGCTCCTGGTCCCGCTTCTGGGTGAACCCGTACTTGCCGGCGTCGAGGGTGGATTTCTCGATCTGCGTCGCCGCCAGCGAGCGCAGGTAGTAGGTGGTCTTCAGGCCGCAGCGCCAGGCCGTGCGGTAGATCTCGCCGAGCAGCTTTCCCGACACGCCCCGCATGAAGACGTTGTGGGACTGGCTCTGGTCGATCCACTTGCCGCGCGCGGCGGTCATGCGCACGGCCCAGCGGGGATCGATGGCGAAGGCCTCCTGGTAGCGATCCTTCAGGTCCTGCGGGACCTCCGGGATCGCCGAGATGTCGCCGTCCTGGAACTTGAGCTGCTCGAGCATCTCGTCGTTCCACAGGCCATGGGCCTTCAGATCCTGCACCAGGTAGCTGTTCACGACGGTGAACTCGCCACTGATGTTGGCCTTCACGTAGATGTTCTTGTAGATGGGCTCGATGCAGGGGAAGCAACCAGCGATGTTGCTGATGGTGGCCGTTGGCGCGATGGCCATGGTGTTGCTGTTGCGCATACCGTGCTCGGAGACGTGCTCTCGCACGGAGGTCCAGTCCAGACGACTCTCCCGCGAGACGTCCACGGCCTCGCCACGCTCGCGTTCGAGCAGGTCCAGGGTGTCCTGGGGGAAGAGCCCGCGGTCCCACTTGGAACCCCGGTAGGATCCGTAGGCGCCGCGCTCGCGGGCCAGCTCCGAGGACGTCAGGATCGCGTGGTAGGCGATGTGTTCCATGCTCGCGTCGGCGAACTCCAGCGCCGCGGCGCTGTCGAAGGGCAGCCCGAGCTGGAAGAGCGCATCCTGGAAGCCCATGAGCCCCAGGCCGATGGGCCGGTGCTGCAGGTTGGAGCGGCGGGCCTCCTCGGTGGGGTAGAAGTTGATGTCGATGACGTTGTCCAGCATGCGGATGGCCGTGCGCACGGTGGTGGCCAGTCGCTCGGTGTCCAGCCTGCCGTCGTCGACGTGCCGCGCCAGGTTCACCGAGCCCAGGTTGCAGACGGCGGTCTCGGCGGCCGACGTGTTCAGCGTGATCTCGGTGCAGAGATTGGAGCTGTGGATCACGCCAGCGTGATCCTGGGGCGAGCGCACGTTGCAGGCGTCCTTGAAGGTGATCCAGGGGTGTCCCGTCTCGTACAGCATGGTGAGCATCTTGCGCCAGAGCTGCGTCGCCGGCATCCGCTTGAACAGGCGGATCTCGCCCCGGTCGGCCGCCGCCTCGTACTGCTCGTACCGCTCCCGGAACGCGCGGCCGTAGAGGTCGTGCAGGTCGGGCGTCTCGTCGGGCGAGAAGAGGGTCCACTCCGCATCGGCCTCCACCCGTTGCATGAACAGGTCGGGGATCCAGCTGGCCGTGTTCATGTCGTGGGTGCGGCGGCGCTCGTCGCCCGTGTTCCTGCGCAGGTCCAGGAAGTCCTCGATGTCGTGGTGCCAGGTCTCCAGGTAGGCGCAGGTGGCGCCGCGGCGCTTGCCCGAGCGGTTGATGGCCATGGTGACGTCGTTGGCGATCTTCAGGAACGGCACCACGCCCTGGCTCTCCACGTTGGTCGAGCGGATGCGCGCGCCGGTGGCGCGGATGCGGGTCCAGTCGTTGCCGATGCCGCCAGACCACTTGGAGAGCTGGGAGTTGTCGCCGAGGCACTTGAAGATGTGGCGCAGGTCGTCGTCGATGGTGGTCAGATAGCAGGACGACAGCTGTGGGTGCCGCGTACCGGCATGGAAGAGCGTGGGCGTCGAGGGCACGTAGTGCAGCCGGCTCATGACGTCGTAGAACTCCTCCGCGCGCGCCTCGCGGTCGGACTCCTCCACCGCCAGGCCCATGGCCACGCGCATCCAGAAGGTCTGGGGCAGCTCCAGGCAGCGGTCGTCCTGCCGCAGGAAGTACCGATCGTAGAGGGTCTGCACGCCGAGATATCGGAGCTCGTGGTCACGGCCGGGATCGAGGTGGGCGGCCAGGCGGTCGAGGTCGAACTCGGCAAGGCGTGGATCCAGAAGTCCGGCCGCGATGCCGGTGGCGATGCCCCGGCCGAAGGAGCGGCGGTAGGCCTCCGGCAGCTCGGCCGCGGTGGTGGACGCACCGATCACCTCCCGGGTGACCTTCTGCAGGAGCAGGCGCGCCGCCAGGGGCGAGTAGGCGGGATCGCGCTCGATGAACGCCGTGGCGGCCAGGACCACGGCGCGCTCGATCTGGGCGGTGGTGACGCCGTCGAAGACGTTGCGGACCACCTCGCGTACCACCGCGCCCACGTCGATGGCATCGGCGTCCAGGCCCTCGGCCGCGCGCCGTACCGTGTTCTCGATGGTGCGCACGTTGAAGAGGACCTTGCGTCCGTCGCGCTTGCGCGCCGTCAGCCGGCCAAGCCGGGCCTCCTCGGCGGCGCGCTCGCGGGCCTCGCTGCGCGCCTGCTGCCGGTCGGCGCGGTAGAGGATGTAGGCCTTGGCGATCTCGTAGCGGCCCGCCAGCACCAGGTGCTTCTCCACCAGGTCCTGGATGTTCTCCACGTTGGGGAAGAACTCGCGGAAGCGGCTGGCCACCTCCTCGCAGACGCGATCGACCACGGCATCGAGCTCGGTGTCGGGCATGGTCTGGCCGCAGGCCGCGACGGCCCGGGCGATGGCGGAACGGATGCGCTGCGCGTCGAAATCGACGACCTCGCCGGTGCGCTTGACGACCTGGGTGGCCAGCATCCACGTCTCCTTCCGGGGGGCTGGGGGTGATCGGCCCGGGCCTTGCGCCTCCGCAGGGGCCGCGGCCAGCGTTCGACGGAGCAGGCTACGAGAGAAGACCGTTGTTGTCAAGATTAAGCGCAAGATGTTGAGTAGCAGATGGGGCTGAGGCACGATATCTGGTGCTCCCGGGGTCCAGGCGCACGTCGGAAGTCCTCTGGCGAGTGAGCCGCGACGCCACCGCGCCCCTGGGCCAGGCCGTCGCGGCGGTGGTGATGATCATGGGCTTCGCCATCATCGCCGTGCCCACGGGGATCGTGGCCGCGGAGATGACGCGGGTGGAGCGGGAGCAGCGGGCCGGCCGGGTGGTGAGTACCCAGGCGTGTCCGCAGTGCCGCCACGAGGGGCACGACCCCGAGGCGGTCTTCGGCAAGCGGTGCGGGGCCCGGATCCGACCGGGCCCCGCGGCCCGGTCACACGGACTTCAGGACCACCGCCGCCGCCGGCTCGATCACGCGGAAGGTGAACGACTCGGTGAGGAACAGCTTCACCTTGTCGGCGCCGTGGGCGTCGTAGCCCAGGGCGATGTCCTGGCCCAGGGTGAGCTCGAAGTCGCCGCCGCGCAGACTGATCAGCAGGCCGCCCTCGATCACCGGGCTGTAGATGATGTCGCCGCCGAAGATGCCGGCGATCTGCCGCCGCAGGGGATAGCCGCAGGACTGCGAGTCCACCCAGCGGTAGGCCGCCGGCCCCAGCACCAGGGCGTAGGGCCCGCCGATGGCGTGGTCCTTGAGCAGCAGCTGCGCCGTGCCCACGGCACCGGTGAAGGCCTCCACCTGCAGTTCGAGCCGCAGGGGCTCATGCTCCTTCAGGGTCATCAGGCCGGTGATGCCACCGGGCTGGAAGCCGTTGAAGATGGCGCCGTCCTCGAAGTCGGACAGGTCGCGGGCCGCCTGCTCGGCGGGCCCGAGCTCCACGTCCTCGGCGCCGCGCGCCAGGTTGTCCATCTCCCAGAGGTCCAGCTCGAAGCCCGCCCGGGCCTCCACCAGCGGCTGCACCCGGTGCACGCCGTAGCCCACGGTCTCCCGGGTCTTCGACCTGGAGACCTCCAGGCGGCCCAGCCCCACCGCGGCCTTGTCCAGGCCATGCGGGCCGCTCACGTCCACCACCCGGCGGCCGCTGAGGCGTGCGCGCAGGACGTCGCGCACCGTTTCCTCGGTCTCCTGCCAGGCGTCGGGCGAGAGCGGCGCGATGTGTCGTCTCAGCAGACCCATGCTAGTGGCCTCCTTCCAGCTTGCCGATGCCCAGACCGCTGGCCTCGTCGGCGCGGCTGGAAGCGTCGTCGTCCTCGTCGTCGTCCTCGAGTTCGGTGATGGGCTCCTCGGTGAAGAGGTAGGTGCGCAGGTGCTCGTCCCAGGCGTCCATGTTCCGCCGGAGCCACTCGAGGGTCATGCAGGCGTGTTCCATCTCCTCGTCCCGGTTGTGGGCCAGGACGGCCTGCAGCTGCGGGTCGCTGGCCATGACGACGCGCTGGTGGTACCAGTCCACGGCCTCGACCTCCTCCTTCAGGCTCACCAGCGCGCGGTGGATATCCCGCGCCGCCTCGGGCAGGGCCTCCCAGGACTCGTGATAGTCGGACATCGGATCCTCCTTTTCTTCGGGTCTCCATGCCCAACGTAGAAGAAGCGATGCCCACGGCCACCGCCGGACCGGGCATCGGGCGGCACGGCGGGGGCGCGGGCGGTGGCGCTCTCCGATCACCCGCGGCGCGGCGGTACGGATCTGGCAACATGTTGTTGGATATTCGTTTATGTGGTGGGAGTCGGCCTGGGGAATGGCCCGTTCGCTGGTGTCCCTGCAGCTTCCCGCCTACGCGTGGGATTGATGACGACACCCGCTCGCAGCCACGGGGCCGCGGGCGCAGCGAAAGGTGAAGCCATGCCACGCCCATGTCTCCGGTCGGCGCTCCTGCTGGGTGCGCTGGCCACCCTCGGGGCCGTGGTGGCCCCGGCCCAGCCATTCGGGGGACCCGAGGATCGCCAGTTCGCCGACGACCTCTGGCAACGGATGGATGGCTACCGCGACTGGCCCATGCAGTCCGGCATCGACGAGGGCACCTCCCCCCACGGCGCCTACCTGCAGATGTTCTACAACCTGGTGACCATCGACAGGGAGCCCTATCACGTGATCGTCAAGGACAACCATGGCGGCCCCGGGCTCACCGCCCAGGCCGTGCGTCAGGATCGCGACACGCATCTGCAGGCCGTCACCGTCATGGTCCAGCGGGAAGCCGGTTACGATCCCCGGAACGACGACTGGTTCTGGGTGAAGTACGGGCCCGACGGGACGGTGGCCGACAACGAGCAGGGCGTGGCCCTGGCCGGGCGCGTGGCGAAGGGGGCCAGCGAGGGCTGCATCGCCTGCCACCAGCACGCCGGCGGGGGCGACTACCTCTTCAGCAACGACAGCGAGTGATCACCCGGCGCCCGAGGAGGTTCCATGCATCCGGATGCCCGCCAGCAGAACCCCGGCGACCCGCGACGCGACGACGGAACGGTGGAACCAGGCGCCGGCGCCGGCGGCCAGGGCGGGCCCCCCGGGCCGGCCGGTGCCGGCGGACCGCGTGGCCAGCCCGGCGGCCCTCCCGCCATCAGCGGCTGGCGCATCTGGCTCTTCCTGGTCCTCGCCATCGTGGTGATGCTCTGGAGCTACCGGGGCATGGAAGGCGGCGGTGGACCGGAGCGGCGACTCGCCTACAGCGAGTTCCGGCAGGAGGTACGTGCGGGCCGCGTGCGCAGCGTGCACATCGACGGGCAGCGGATCTCCGGCACCATGGCGCCGGCCGACACCGCGGCGGCCGCCGCTGGCGGTGATGCCGGGACCGGCGACAAGGCGACCGGCGACCAGGCGACCGGCGACCAGGCGACGGGCGAAGCGGCGACCGGCGACCAGGCGACCGGCGACCAGGCGATCGGCGACCAGGCCTCTGCCACCGTCGAGTTCGCCACCGTGATGCCCCCGTTCGGCGACACGCAGCTTCTGCCCCTGCTCGAGGAACACGGCGTGACCGTCGAGGCCGAGGTGGTGGAGCAGGGGGGCGGCTGGCTGCTCTTCCTCAACGCGCTGCCGTTGCTGCTGCTGCTGGGGCTGGGCTTCCTGCTCATCACCCGCATGCGGTCCCAGGGCCAGCGCATCTTCTCCATCGGCCAGAACAAGGCCCAGCGCTACGAGAAGACCGAGGAGCGCACCACGTTCGACGACGTCGCCGGCATCGAGGGCGCCAAGGCCGAACTGCAGGAGATCATCGACTTCCTGCGCGACCCCGACCGCTTCCGGCGCCTGGGCGGTACGCCGCCCAGGGGCATCCTGCTGGTGGGTCCGCCCGGCAGCGGCAAGACCCTGCTCGCCCGCGCCACGGCCGGCGAGGCGGAGGTGCCGTTCTACAGCATCACCGGCTCGGATTTCATGGAGATGTTCGTGGGGGTGGGGGCCTCGCGCGTGCGCAGCCTCTTCGCCGATGCCCGCAAGTCCGCCCCCAGCATCGTCTTCATCGACGAGCTCGATTCCATCGGCCGCCGCCGCGGCGCCGGCCTGGGCGGCGGGCACGACGAGCGCGAGCAGACCCTCAATCAATTGCTCTCGGCCATGGACGGGTTCGAGCCCCAGGAGGGCGTGATCGTCATGGCGGCCACCAACCGCCCCGACATCCTGGACCCGGCGCTGCTGCGTCCCGGGCGCTTCGATCGTCGGGTGGTGGTGGAGCAGGGCGGCGTGCAGGCGCGCCTGGAGATCCTGCGCATCCACGCCCGCAACAAGCCCCTGGCCGACGACATCGACCTCGAGAAGGTGGCCCGCGGCACGCCCGGCTTCAGCGGCGCCGACCTGGAGAACCTGCTCAACGAGGCGGCCCTCATCGCCGCCCGCGGCGACAAGGACGCCATCGCCCACGCCGATCTCGAGGAGGCCCGCGACAAGATCCTGCTGGGTCTGAAGCGCGAGGGCGTGGATCTCGACGAGGACCAGTGGCGGCTGATCGCCTACCACGAGGCGGGGCACGCGGTGGTGGCCGCGGCGCTGCCGGGCGCCGACCAGGTGCAGAAGGTGACCATCGTCCCGCGCGGCCGCGCCATGGGCGTCACCCACCAGCTGCCCGAGCGTGATCGCTACCTGCACCGGCGGGAGGATCTGGCCGACCGCCTCACCGTCCTGATGGGCGGCCGGGGCGCCGAGCAGCTGGTCTTCGACACCGCCACCAGCGGCGCGGAGAACGACCTGAAGACCGCGGCCGAGCTCGCCCGCAAGATGGTCACCGACTGGGGCATGGGCGAGGGCCTGGAGAACCTCGCCGTGGGCGGCGAGCGTGGCCATGTCTTCCTCGGCGAGGAGCTGGCCGAGCAGCGCCACCACGGCGAGGAGACCGCGCGGCGCATCGACCGCGCCGTGCAGGGCATCGTCACCACCGCGGCCGAGCGCGCCCGCTCCATCCTCGCCGAGCACCGTGCGGCCCTCGACCAGGTGGCCGAGCAGCTCATCGCTCACGAGGAGATCTCCGGCCGCGGGGTCGACGAGCTGGTCCATGCCGGCGGTGGCCATCAGGCGCGGGAGGGCGTCTCGTGAGCCGACGGCTCTTCATCGGCACCTCCGGCTACCAGTACGACCACTGGCGTGGCGTCCTCTATCCCGAGGGCTTGCCGCAGGAGGAGTGGTTCCGCCAGTACGCCGGGACCTTCGGCGCCGTGGAGATCAACAACACCTTCTACAACCTGCCGGAGCCCGGGACCTTCGACCGCTGGCGGGACCAGGCGCCGCCGGGCTTCCGCTTCGCCGTGAAGTTCAGTCGCTACGGCACGCACATGAAGAAGCTCGAGGACCCGGAGGAGCCCCTCCAGCGCTTCCTCGAGCGCGCCCGCCGCCTGAAGACCCGCCTGGGGCCGGTCCTGGTCCAGCTGCCCCCGCACTGGGGCGCCGACGCCGGCCGCCTGGACGCCTTCCTCGCCGCCGCGCCCGGAGACGTGGACTGGGCCGTGGAGTTCCGCGATCCCGACTGGCTGCGACGCGCCGTGTACCAGGTGCTGCGCGACCACGGCGCCGCCCTGGTGATCCACGATCGCCTCGCCGATCATCCGGTCCACGTCACGGCCGACCTGGTCTATCTCCGCTATCACGGCCAGGAGTACCGTACCGGCTACTCGCCCCAGTACCTGTCAGGCCAGGCCCGGCGTATCCGGCGCTTCCTGGACCAGGGCCTGCGGGTCCATGCCTACTTCAACAACGACCTCGGCGGCCACGCCGTGGCCAATGCCCGCGACCTCTGCCGCTTCCTGGATCATCACTGAGCCGGTGGGCCGCCGGATGGGGTCGCCCGGCACTTTCCGGGCGGGGCCTTCCGCGCGGGACCTTCCGGGCGGGATCTTCCGGGCGGGGTCGTCCGGGCGGCGTCGTCCGGACGCTGGTCGGTTGCGCGCGGTCATCGCTCGAGCGCGCAACCGTGGCCGGGGTCGATCACCTCGACCTGCAGGGTGGCGTGCTCGATGCCGAATTCCCGCTGCAGGCCCGCGGCCACGTCCTGCAGGAACGTGGTGCCGGGATAGCCGTCCGGCGTGACCAGGTGCGCGGTCAGGGCGATCTCGGTGGTGCTCAGGGCCCAGATGTGCAGATCGTGCACGGAGGCCACGCCGGGACGCGCGCGGAGCCAGTCCGCCACGGCCATGGGGTCGAGGTGCTCGGGCACGCCGTCCAGCAACAGGTGGGTGCTCTCGCGGAGCAGGCTCCAGGTTCCCGCCAGGACCACCAGGACGATCACCAGCGAGAGCACCGGGTCGATCCACAGCCAGCCCGTGGCGGCGATCACCAGGCCGCCGATGACCACGCCCAGGGAGACGGCCGCGTCGGCCGCCATGTGCAGGTAGGCGCCGCGGATGTTGAGGTCGTGCTTGCGGCCGGAGAAGAAGAGCAGGGCCGTGCCCACGTTGATCACCACGCCGACGGCGGCCACGCCCACCACCCAGTCGCCCTGGATCGGTTGCGGGTCGGCGAACCGCGCGGCGGCCTCCCAGGCGATCACGCCCAGGGCGGCGAGCAGCAGGCAGGCGCTGGCCAGGGAGGCCAGGACCGTGCCCTTGCGGAAGCCATAGGTGCTGCGTTCGGTGGGCTGGCGGCCGGCGAGCCAGACGGCGCCCCAGGCCAGCAGCAGGCTCGCCACGTCGCCCAGGTTGTGGCCGGCGTCGGCCAGCAGGGCCAGGGAGCCGGCGGCCAGGCCCGCCACCACCTCGAGGGTGACGAAGGCCAGGTTGAGGACCACGCCGAAAGCGAAGCGGCGGCCGTAGTCGATCGGGGCGTGCTCGTGGTGGTGGGGGCCGCTCATGTGCTCAGCTCAGCGCGGCATGCCGGGGCGGCAAGCTGCGGAGGGGGGCTGGTCGAGGACCTTCCGGACCTTCCGGGCGAGGCCGGCCCGGGAGAAAGGCTTCTGGATGAAGGCGACGCCGTCCTCGAGCACGCCGTGATGCGCGATCACGTTGGCCGTGTAGCCGGACATGAACAGGGTGCGCACCCGTGGATGACTCGCGCTCAGGGACTCGGCGAGCTGACGACCGTTCATGCCGGGCAGGACCACGTCGGTGATGAGCAGGTCGATGCGGCCGCGGTGCTCGGCGATGGCGGCGAGGGCGTCCCGGGGACCGCTTGCGGTCAGGACCCGGTAGCCGAGGGAGCCGAGCATGGCCTGGCCCAGGGCGAGGATGGCGGGTTCGTCCTCCACCATCAGGACGGTCTCCGTGCCCGTGGGCATGGCCGGGGCCGATGGCGCGCGGGTCTGCTCGCTCGTCGCCGCGTGCCGCGGCAAGTAGATGCGGAAGACCGTTCCCTGGCCCGGCTCGCTGTAGGCGTTGATGAAGCCCTCGTTCTGCTTGACGATCCCGAAGACCGTGGACAGTCCCAGGCCGGTGCCCTCGCCCTCGGGCTTGGTGGTGAAGAAGGGTTCGAAGACCGTGGCGAGGGTCGCGGCATCCATGCCGCAGCCATCGTCGGCCACCGAGAGCTGCACGTAATCGCCCGGGCGGAACTCGGGATGATATTCGCAGTACTCGGCGCCGAAGCTCACGTTCTCGGTCTCGATGGTCACCCGCCCCACGTCCGTGATGGCATCGCGGGCGTTGACGCAGAGGTTGGCCAGGATCTGGTCGATCTGGCCGGGGTCGATCCTCACCGACTCCAGCCGGGGGGCCGGTAGCCAGGCGAGATCGATGTCCTCGCCGATCAGGCGCCGGAGCATCTTGAGCATGCCCTCGACGGTCTCGTTGAGGTCCAGCACCTGCGGCGCCACGGCCTGCTTGCGGGCGAAGGCCAGGAGCTGGCGCGTGAGATCGGCAGAGCGCTGGGCGGCGCTGTCCACCTCCAGCAAGGACCGGCGCAGCGCCTCCGGCAGGCCGGGCTCCTCGAGGGCGAGCTGCACGTTGCCCAGGATCACCGTGAGCATGTTGTTGAAGTCGTGGGCCACGCCACCGGCCAGGCGTCCCACCGCCTCCATCTTCTGGGCCTGGGAGAGCTGTTGCTGCAGCTGCTCCCGCTCGGCCTCCGCCCGCTTCATCTCCGTGACGTCGGTCTGGGTGCCCCAGACGCGGACCAGGCACCCGTCCTCGACCACGCCGACGACGTTGTTGGAGAACCAGACGGTCTCGCCCTCGCGGTCGGTCTCCTCGGTGAGGGCGCCGCTGAGCCGATAGCCCCTGACGATCCAGTCGCGCAGGAAGGCCCGGTTCGCCTGGTTCTCGGTGCCGCCATGCAGGTCGGCCAGGGTCAGGCCCACCACCTCGTCGGCGCGCTCGTGCCCGTACATGCGGGCCTGGGCGTCGTTGCACTCGACGATGGTGCCGTGATACAGGCGCGTGATCTGCTCCTCGGCGGGCAGGGTCACGGGCACGGGGGCGGGGGGCTCGTAGAGGTAGAACCCCTCCGACGTGTGCTCCATGAGCGAGCGGAAGCGTTCCTCGCTCCGTCGCTGCTGGACCTCGGTACGCTTGCGTGGGGTGATGTCCAGGTGAGTGCCGCAGATCCGCAACGGATCCCCGTCGGCGTCCCGCTCGAGCACCTGGCCCCGGCTCAGGACCCAGACCCAGTGCCCGGCCCGGTGGCGGAGGCGGTGCTCGATCTCGTAGACCGGTGTCTTGCCGGTCAGATGGGCGTCCAGGGCGGCGTCCACGCGGTCGCGATCCCCGGGATGGATGAGGGCGCGCCAGGTCTCGAGGCTGGCGGCGAGCTCATCCCGCCGGTAGCCCAGCATCTCCGCCCAGCGGTCGTCGAACACCATCCTGCCCGTGGGCCGCTCCCAGTCCCAGGCGCCGAGGTCGGCGCCGAGCAAGGCCAGTTCCGTCCGCTTCGCGCTCTCCCGCATGGCGCCCTCGGCGGCGAGCCGCTCGGTGATGTCCTGGAAGACGCAGTACGTCTGACGCATGCGGCCGTCGGGCTCGTAGCCGATGCAGCCCTCGAAGGAGACGTGGAGGTCGCGGCCGTCCTTGCGCCGCATGCAGAACCGGACGTCGTGGACCACGCCGCGACGCTTGAACTCGGGAAAGTTGCGGGCGAAGTGATCGCGCCAGTCCGGGTGCAGGAAGTCGGCGAAGGGCCGGCCGATCACCTCCTCCTGGGCGTAGCCCAGGGTGGCCAGCCACGCGGGATTGACATCGAGGAGGGTCCCCTCCTCGTCCAGGGACTGATAGGGCAGCGGGCTCTGCTCGTAGAGCATCCGATAGCGCAGGGCGTCCTCGGCGCCGGGAGCGTCCCTGGCGCCGGGGGCGTCCCTGGCGCCGGGGGCGCCACGAGCGGAAGAAGGATCGGATGGGCTGGTCATGGGATCCCTCTCGCCAGGATGGTCCGGATGCGGCGCGCTGACGGCGCTGCCCGGCCAGGTCGCATGGTCCGCCAGGGCGAGGTCCGCAGGTGGGCTCGCTCGCACCGTAACAGAGGAACGGTCCGCCTGACAAGGACCCCGTGGCATGGAACCCGGTTGACGCGGGCCATCGGCGGGGGCGCCCCATGGTATTCGTCGCTAGAATGAGCGTCGAGGTGGCGATGGCGGGGCGGTAGCGGCCGTCGCCCGCTGCGCGCCCCGTCGGCGACCGGTCATCCGGGGGAACGGCTCCATGCTCCTGACCATCAGCAAGCGCTTCGAGTTCTCCGCCTCGCGCCGCCTGGAGCGGCCGTCCTGGGACGCGGCCGCCAACCGGGCGGTCTTCGGGCCCGAGAGCGCCGCCCGGCACGGGACCGGCCGCAACTACGCCGCCGTGCTGGTCTTCAGCGGGCCGGTGGATCCGGCCACCGGCATGGTGATCAACGTGACCGAGATCAAGGCGGCCATGAAGGACCTGCTCGCGCGCCGCTACGACCACCGTTTCCTGAACCGCGACACGCCACCGTTCGACGCCGTCCCGCCCGTGCCGGAGAACGTGGCCGCGCAGCTCCTGGCCGACGCCGCGCCCCTCTTCACCGGCTTCACCGCCCGGCCCGTGGCCTGCCACCTGACCGAGTCCGCGGGGCGCGAGACCACCGCGTATGCGGACGGCACGGTGGAGGGGCACCACTGGGTGGAGTTCTCCGCTGCCCGGCGCACCATGTCGCCCCATCTGTCGGACGCCGAGAACACCGCGCTCTTCGGCATCGCCGCCGCGCCCCACGGCCATGGCCATCACTACCGGCTGCGCGTCACCCTGGGCGGTCCGCGCGACGCCGACACCGGCCTGCCGGCGCCGCCGGCCGAGGTGGCGGCCGCCCTCGCCGCCATCGCGGACGACCTCGATCATCGTCATCTCGGCCACGAGGTTCCCGCCCTGAGAGGTCGTCCACTGACCACCGAGAGCCTGGTCCGCTGGCTGCACGAGCGCCTGGCCGCCACGTTGCCGGTGGCCCGCCTGCGGCTGCACGAGCGGGACGACTTCTTCGCCGAGCACCATCCGGAAGCCGGCACGCGCCTGGCGCTGCAGCGCACCTTCGACGCCGCCCACCGCCTGCACAGCCCGCGGCTCGACGCGGCCGCCAACCGCGCCGTCTACGGGCGTTGCAACAATCCCTCGGGACACGGGCACACCTATCGCGTGGAGGCCACGGTGGCCGCGCCCTACGACGAGCGCAGCGGCACCTGCGGCAGCTTCCTGGGCCTGCGCGAGGCCATCGACGACGCCGTGGCGCCGTGGCAGGATCGCCACCTGGACCGGGAGACGGAGGACTTCGCCGACCGTCCCTCGACCAGCGAGAACATCATCCAGGTGCTCCGGCCGCGGCTGGTCGCCGCGCTGGCCGCCGTCGCCGGCCGGGAGCCGGAGGCCCCCGCAAGCGGCGACGGGTCCGGCGCGCTGTCCCGGCTGCGCCTGTGGGAGACCGCCAACAACCGTTTCGCCCTGCGTCGCGACCGGGATGCCGGCCACCTGGCTGCTGGCCATCCGGCCGCCGGTCGCGAGGAAGGATGACCCCCATGCGCGTGCTCATCACCGGCGCCAGCCGCGGCATCGGCCGGGCCATCGCCGAGCGGCTGGCGGCGCCAGGCGCCACCCTGCTCCTGCACGGACGCGATCGCGAGGCGCTCGGCTCGGTGGCCGACGCCGCCCGTGCGGCGGGGGCGGCGGCCCGCACCTTCACGGCCGACCTCGCCGACCCGCAGGCCATCCTCGAGCTGGCGGCCGCGGTGACCGCGACCCTCGCCGAGCCCGGCCTCGACGGCGCCGCCGCCGCGGACCGCTCCCTGGACGTGCTGGTCCACAATGCCGGCATGGCCGTGGTGCGGCCCCTGGAGGAGATCACGCTGGAGGAGTGGCAGCGCTCCCTGGCCGTGGGCGTCACCGCGCCGTTCCTGCTCACGCAGCGGTTGCTGGACCACGTGCCGGGCGGCGGGGCGGTGGTGAACATCTCCTCGGTGGCGGTGCGCTCGCCATTTCCGGGCTGGGCGGCCTACGCCGCCGCCAAGCATGGCCTGGAGGGGCTCTCGGCGGTGATGCGGGAAGAACTGCGCGGACGCGGCATCCGGGTGATCAACGTCTACCCGGCGGCCACCGACACCGGCATCTGGGACGCCGTGGCCGGGGATTTCCCCCGCGACAACATGATGGCGCCGCAGGAGACGGCCGAGGCCGTGGCTTACGCGCTGTCGCGGCCGTCGTCGGTGCTGGTGGACAGCATCCACGTGGGCTGGGTGGGCGGCAACCTCTAGCCGCCGTGCCGGGCCGCCGCCTGCTCGCGATGATAATCGATGAGGGTGAAGCCCCAGTCGATGAGCGTGCGCAGCTCCTGGTTCTCATCCCGCCTGCGGGCCAGGAAGGTGCGCACCTCCCGGCGCAGCTCCGGCCGCGTTTCCGGCCGCTCCGCCAGCAACTCGGCGATCTCCATGGCCAGCAGCCAGTCCTGCGGATGGTCGGCCTGCAACGTGGACCAGATCTCCGCCAGGGGGGCGAGGTCGCCGTCCTGCTCGCGGATCTCGCGGACCCGGCGATAGAGCGCCTGCAGGTGCCGGTCCCGCTCCCCGTACTGGATCTTGATGGTGCGCTCGCGGGGAACGAGGGAGATGTCCTCGAAGGCGGTCTTGTCCGCCGCGCCCTGGAACACCGAGACCACGTCGGCGCCCACCGCCACGGTGAGCGGCCCGTCCGTCGGCGCATGCAGGGTGCGGTCCGCGTGGGTGATCTTGGCCTCGCGCCAGTGCATGAGGCGCAGCTTGCCCCCGTGGCGCTCGACGGCCTCGAGGTGGCCGGCGATCCGCACGCCGCGGGCGTACACCAGCTCGGCGTCGTGGTCGCCTGGCGCGCAGCCGAGGGCGGCCAGCTCGTCGTCCGCGAGGGTCTCCGGCGCGGCGCCCGTGGCGGCGAACGGCCCCACCGGCGTGGCCACGCCCTCCGGATGCCGCCCGGGGCCATGGTCGTCCAGCTGCCGGTCGTTCACGGAGAACTGGGCCGGTCCCCGCGTGCGCAGGAACACCGGCTGGTCCGCGGCATCGGCCACCACCTCGGTGAACGTGCCGGAGATCTGCAGGCCGGACGACAGCTCCGCCGTGGCCGTCCGTGCGCACTGCACGGCCTTCTCGAGGCCGGCGAGGCCGCCGGTGCGGAAGGCCATGCCGTCGGCGAACTCCTCGAGCACGTCCATGAGGTGCTGGAAGTCCGGCGTCACGAAGAGCTGGGGCTGCTGGGTGGTGATGTCGAAGGGGTAATCCGCCGCGTCCACGGTGTAGGGGATCTTCTTCACGTGGTCGCCCAGGCAGCTGGCAGCCTCGCCGATGGAGGAGAGCAGGCCGGCGCCGTAGATCTTCGGCCTCTCCAGGGGACCGATCAGGCCGTATTCCACGGTCCACCAGTGCAGGCGGCTGAGGAGGGCCATCTCCGAGGGGTCGCCCAGGTCGGCCTGCCGGTGCTCCACCTCGCGCTCGGCGGCGTCGATCTCCGGCTGCGGCGTGCCCGGGCATTCCTTGAGGATGGACAGGTGGCGGATGGCCTCGTAGAGCTCGAAGTCCTGCCGCGAGGACATGGCCTTCGCACCGACCTCGCCGAAGCGCTGCAGGTACCGCGCGTACTCCTGGTCGACGATGATGGGCGCGTGGCCGGCGGCCTCGTGCACGATGTCCGGCGCCGGCGTGTACTCGATGTGCCCCACCTGCCGCATGTCCACGGCGATGACGAGCACCTTGTAGGCCTGGAACTCCATGAAAGCCGCCGGCGGGATGAACCCGTCCACCGCCACCGCGCCCCAGCCGATGCGGGCGAGGATGTCGTTCATCTCCTCGATCCGGGGGATGCGCTCGAAGTCGATGCCGGTGTTGAGCAGCCCGTCGAAGTAGACCTTGTGGGCGTGCTCCTTCAGGAAGTAGACGTTCTGGCGCATGATGTAGCGCCAGACGGCATGATCGACCGGGGTGTACCGGTCGTAGACCTGGTCCACGGCGAACTGCATGAGATGGGGCGGGAGCGAGCGGAGGGCCTCGTTGCGATCGAAGTCGAAGCCGCGGGTCTGCGGGCGGGTGCCGGTGGCGTCGGGCATGGGCGGTCCTCCCCGGGGACGAGGGCTGGCCGGCTGGCCGATTTCTGACCTCGAAATCATACCATATTCGTGATGAAAGCGCCCGATCAGCCGCCGGGATCCCGCTGGCGGCCCGCGGCGGGCGGTCGACCGCCGCGGGCGCGGCGCCCGCAGACGCCGGGAACGGGGATTCACGTTCGCATCGCCCCGGCGGTTCCGATATATTGCCCGCGCGACCGTGACCGCGCCGGGCCGGCGGGTCCGGTCGTCGCCGTCATGCCGATGGCCGGACCGGGATCGCGAGAGGGGGTGCGCATGAGCGCCATGGAACCCTGGACCACCGCCAGGAGCGCCGAGCTGTACGGCCTGCCCCACTGGGGCGCCGGCTACTTCCAGATCAACGACCGCGGGCACCTGGCGGTGACGCCCGACCCGGACCAGCCGGGATCGGTGGACCTGCAGGAGCTCATCGAGTCCGTGCGCGAGCGCGACATCAAGCTGCCGGTCCTGCTGCGCTTCAACGGGATCCTGCGCCATCGCGTGCGCGCCATCCACCGGGCCTTCATCGGGGCCATGCAGGAGTACGGGTACCAGGGGCGCTACAATCCGGTCTACCCCATCAAGGTGAACCAGCAGCGCCAGGTGGTCTCGGTGATCGCCGAGGCGGGGCGCGAGTTCGGCATGGGTCTGGAGGTGGGCAGCAAGCCGGAGCTGGTGGCCGTCCTCGCCATCCACGACGCCCCCGGGGCCCTGCTCGTCTGCAACGGCTACAAGGACCGGCAATACATCCGCCTCGCGCTCACCGCGCGCCAGGTGGGGCGGCGGCCCATCATCGTGGTGGAGAAGCCGTCTGAGGTGCGTCTGGTCCTGGAGGTGGCCCGGGAGATGGGCATCGAGCCGGAGATCGGCTTCCGGCTGCGCCTGACCGGCAAGGGGGCGGGCCGCTGGGAGTCCAGCGGCGGCGAGCGGGCCAAGTTCGGCCTCAACGTGCCGGAGCTGGTCCAGGCCCTCGACGAGCTGCGCGAGGCCGGTGCCCTCGAATGCGTCCGCCTGCTGCACTTCCACATCGGCAGCCAGCTGACGCACATCTCCTCGCTCAAGGCCGCCCTGCGCGAGGCGGCCCAGGTCTACGTGCAGCTGCGCGCCCGCTGTCCCGGCCTCGAGTATCTCGACGTGGGGGGCGGCCTGGCCGTGGACTACGACGGCAGCAAGACCGCCTTCGAGTCCTCCATGAACTACACCCTCGAGGAGTACGCCCGCGACGTGGTGTGGATCATCCAGGAGGCCTGCGACAAGGCGGAGTGTCCGCATCCGGTGATCGTCACCGAGTGCGGCCGGGCCACGGCGGCCTACCACTCGGTGCTGGTCTTCGAGGTCCTGGACATCACCAACGCGCTGACCGGCCCGTGCGACCCCCGGCAGGTCCTGGCGCAGACCACGGCCGAGCCCGTGCGCGACCTCGCCCAGTTCATGCTCGAGGTGACGCCCAAGAACTGCCAGGAGATGCTGCACGACGCTGTGGAGGCCCGGCAGACCGTCCTGCAGCAGTTCAACCTGGGGCTGCTCGACCTGGAGGACCGCGCCCTGGGCGACCGCTGCTTCTGGGCGCTGCTGGCCATGATCAGCCAGCAGGCCGAGCAGCTCCACTACGTGCCCGACGATCTGCGCGCCATCCCCGCGCTGCTGACCGAGACCTACTTCTGCAACCTGTCCATCTTCCAGTCCCTGCCCGATAGCTGGGCCCTGGACCAGATCTTCCCCATCGTGCCCGTGAACCGTCTGCAGGAGGAGCCCACCCGCCGCGTGATCCTCGGCGACATCACCTGCGATTCCGACGGGACCATCGACCGCTTCGCCGATCTCCGTGACGTCAAGCGCTTCCTGCCCGCCCACCCGCTACGGCCGGGCGAGAGCTATTGCCTGGCCGCCTTCCTGGTGGGCGCCTACCAGGAGATCCTGGGCGACCTGCACAACCTCTTCGGCGACACCAACGCCGTGCACGTGGAGGTGGACGCCGACGGCCGCGTCTCCTTCGACACCGTGGTCCGCGGCGACACCGTGCACCAGGTGCTCGGCTACGTGCAGTACGACAAGCATGACCTCGTGGAGCGCTGGCGCGCCGCCCTGGAGCGGGGCGTCAAGGAAGGCCGGCTGGGGGTGCGGGAATCCGCGGCCCTGTTGCGGCAGTTCGAGCGGGCCTTCGACGAGTACACCTATCTCGGCTGAGGAACGACGCCCGGCCGTGGCGGGTCGGGCGCCGCCGCCGCCGCCGTCACCGCCCCCGCTGCCGCCGACACGGCGCGAGCCCCCGGCCGGCGTGGTCGGGGGCTCGCGCGCGTCCGCGGATCCGCCCCGAGGCGCGGCGATCGCGTCCTACTGGAACAGGGCCTTGATGCCGCTGAGGCTGGAGGCCTCGACGGGCACCTGGGGATCGAACTCGTAGGTACCGATGGGCATGGGGTTGTCGGAGCCCGCATTGGTCTCCGCGCCATCCCAGATGTCCACGCCGCCGAAGGTCCACATGGCGAGGTCGAACTCCGGCTGGTCCGGGGTGTTGTCCACGCGGTAGGCCCAGCTGTCCAGGTAATCCCAGGGCTCGCCGGTGCCGTCGACGTCGATGTCGCCGAACAGATCGACGACCATGCCGTTGTGGAACAGCTCGATGGCGTCGTCACCGTTGATGGACATGGCGCCGGTGGTGTAGTCGGGGGCGAAGCCGAAGAAGTCGGTGAAGCCGATCTCCTCGGTGGCGACGTAGATGAACTCGCCCATCAGGACGGAGTCGGCGGGGAAGGTGAACTCCTCGCCATCGCTGCCGCCGCCGTTGTTGGCGGAGCCGAGGCCGTACTCGGAGAGGTCGGCGATGTCCATCACGGCGCAGAGCTCCACGCCCTTGGGCACGCCACCGGGGAGGGGCCCATCGTACACGCCGGTGATCACCAGCTGGCCGGAGGCGGTGCTGGCCAGGAGCGCCACCGCGGCGATCGTGAGCAAGGTCTTCATGATTCCTGCCTTTCCTGCAATGGCCCCGGGCGGGGCCTGGGGGGCAATAGCTGGACCGCGGCGCCGTGCGACGGCGGCCGCGCATCTGCGAGATCCGCGGGGATCGTAACACAGCTTCGCGGCCATTGCCAGCCGATAAGCTGAGAATCCACACATTAAATCAAGATTTTACGTGCCAGGCCATCGGGATATCCCGCATGCGAGAGGCCGTTCTCAAGTCGGCCGCGACGTGACCGAAGACGAGCACGATGGACGATCTCGACGGCGCGAACCGCTGACGATCCGGATCCCCGGGGATGGGATGGCGAGTGATGGAGCGCACCGACGTGCAGCTGGATGACCTCGACCCCCTGGTCCTGCGGGAGAGCTGGAGCCGTTTCCAGGCGCTCCTCGAGGGGCTCGAGCACGTGCCGGTGCAGGGCTACGACGACCATCGCCGCGTGATCTCCTGGAACCGCGCCAGCACCCTGGTCTACGGCTACACGCTCGAGGAGGCGCTCGGCCAGAAGCTCGAGGACCTGATCATCCCGCCGGCCATGCGCAGCGAGGTGGTGGCCGGCGTGGACGCCTGGCTCGCCGGAGGGCCGCCCATCCCGGCCTGCGAGCTGGTCCTGCAGGACCGCTGGGGCCGGGAGGTCCCCGTCTACTCCTCCCACGTGATGCACGAGACCGCCACCGGCCAGCGGGAGATGTACTGCATCGACGTGGACCTGCGCCAGCTGAAGCGGTCGGAGTCGGAGCGGGAGCAGCTCGCGCGCGAACGGGCGGAGCTCGAACGCCAGTACCGGCACGCCCAGCGCCTCGAGTCCCTCGGCCGGCTGGCCGGCGGCGTGGCCCACGACTTCAACAACCTCCTGCAGGTGATCGGCGGCTACGGGACCCTCGCCCGCGAGGACCTGGCGGTCGATCACCCGGCTCACGCCGCGCTGGGACACGTCCTGGGCGCGGTGGAGCGCGCCACCCAGCTGGTCGGCCAGCTGCTGACCTTCAGCCGCCGCCAGCCCCTGGCCCCCGCGGTGGTGGACCTCGAGGTCCTGGTGACGGAGCTGTTGCCCATGATCCAGCGACTGATCGGCGAGGATGTGCGGGTGAGCTTCGAGGCCGCTGGCGGCTCGCCCTGTGTGCTCGGCGACCGCAACCTCCTCGAGCAGATGCTCATGAACCTCTGCGTCAACGCCCGCGACGCCATGCCGTCGGGCGGCGAGATCGCGCTCGGCGTCGCCATCGCCCCGGGGCCGGCCTCCTCCGGCCGGGCCCTCGCCGGCGCCGACGGGGATGACCGGACCACCGGGCCGTCGCACGTCCTGCTGACCGTCCGGGATGATGGTTGCGGGATGGACGCCGACACCCGCGAGCGGATCTTCGAGCCCTTCTTCACCACCAAGGACGCCGGCACCGGCACCGGCCTGGGCCTGGCCATGGTCCATGGCCTGGTGGAGCAGCACGAGGGCAGCATCGTCTGCGAGAGCCAGCCCGGCCGCGGGACCACGTTCCACATCCGTTTGCCGCGGTGCGCCGCGGGGCGTTGACCGCGCCCCTGCCAGCGCTGGTCGCCAGCGGGAATCCGGCTCCCCATTGCACACCCAGGGAGTGACTCCGTATTCTCATTCCATTCGGGTACCCCCACGCCGGAGGGAGCAATCATGAGAAGACCAGCCTGGCTGGCCGTCGCCGTCCTCGCCCTGATCGCCACGCCGGCCGCGGCGGATCAGGTCATCGATCTTCCCGCCCTGACCGGCGAGGTCTCCCCGCCGCTGTCCCAGCAGGTCACCTTTCCCGACGACATGTCGGGCGTCGTCGCGATCACCGCCCGCATGACCTACACCAACTGGCCCGGGCTCTGGCAATGCGAGGGCGAGCCCGAACCGGAGGAGGCGGTCCACGTCCCGTTCGTCTCCATCGTGTTCTGGGAGGACGGCCCGATCTGGAGTCTGCTGGCCATGTTCGAGCCGGTTCTCGCGACGGGCATCCCGGTGACGGACGAGCACGAGATGGTGTTCCACGGCGTCCCGCCGGGGTCGTTCGACCTGCTCGCGGGGCTGACGATCGCCGTCTCCGCGGGCATCGTCACCGAGCAGGGAGGATGCGAGGTCCTGGAGGCGCCCTGGGCGTTCCTCGAGGACGTGGAGCTGGTCCTCGTGGGCGACGTCGTGGCCGCCGAACCCACAAGCCTCGGCCAGGTCAAGGCCCTGTTCCGCTGAGGGTCGTGCCGGCGGTCCATGCCTTGCCCGCCCACGAGCCGGTGGGTATGATCGGCGCGGTATCGCATCGCCGTTCCCCGACCCGTATCGGATCGCCGCCATGCCCAACGGTCCGCCGTCCGCCGCCGAGATCGCCGCCGCCACCGAGCGCGCGCTCGCCGGCCTGCAGACGGAGCTCGCGCCGCCGTCCGCCGCCGTGCCCGCCCGGCCGCAGGCCGCGCTGGCCGTGGACGCCGCCCCGCTCGCCGACTTCCTGCAGCTGCTGACCTGGTTGCTGGTCGCGGTGGCCGCCGTGCTCCTGGTCACCATGGTGGTGCAATCGGTCCGGGCGCGTCGCGCTGGCCGCACCGGCCCGTCGCCGGCCAGCGGGCCGGCCGACCGGGACGACCCCGCCGCCCGCGAGCTCACCGCCCCCGAGGCCGCCCGCGCCGCCGCCGCCCGGGGCGACTTCGGCGAGGCCCTGCGTCTGCTGCTGGGCGAGGTCCTCGGCCGCTTCGGCCGCCGCGCCGGCGGCGGCTGGCCCGAGGCCTGGACCAGCCGCCAGTGCCTGCGACGCATCCCGGCCGGCGAGCCGGGCCGGGAGCCGCTCGCCGGTCTGGTGGCGGCCGTGGAGCGTCATCACTTCGGCGGCCGGCCGGCGTCGGCGGCGGACTGGGAGCACTGGCGGCAGCGGGCGGAGGGCCTGGCGCCGGCGGCGGGCGCCGATTCGCGGGGTGGCCGGCCGTGACCGGGATGCCGCGCGCGCTGGCGGTGATCGTGGCCGTGTCGGCTCTCTCGTTGCTGGTGGGCCTGGTGGTGGCCCTTCGCGGCGGCGGCAGCACCTGGTCGCGGGGGGCGGACTCGTACAGCCGCTCGGCCATCGGCCACCGCGGCCTGGCCAACCTCCTGGACGAGCTCGGGATCCCGGTCCAGCGCGCGCGCACGGTGCCCCGGGAACTGCTGCCGCGGGACCGGGTGGCCGTGCTCTGCGAACCGCGCCCGGACGCCGATCCCGACAGCATCCGCGCCCTGGGCCGGTGGGAAGCCTACAGTTCGCTGGCCTATCGGCTGCTCCTGGTGCTCCCGCGCTGGGAGGCGGGCGCCGTCCATCCGGAGAAGGTCCACTGGATCGGCGGCCGGGCCGAGCTGCCCACCAGCACGGTGGACGCCGTGGCGGGGATGCTGGAACTGCCTGGCCGGGTGGTGCGACCGTCGGCCCCGCTGACCGGCTGGGATCTGCCGGAAGACCTGCCGCTGCCCACCCTGGCGGACCCGCAGCTGCTCCAGGCCACCGACGCGGGCAACGGCCGGCTCGAGCCGGTCTGGAGCTGCGACCAGGGCCTGCTGCTGGCCCGCTGGGAGCGCCAGTACACGGAGGAGACCGTCCTGGTCCTCTCCGACCCCGACCTGTTCAACAACCTCGGCCTGGGCCGCGGCGCCAATGCCCAGCTGGCGCTGGCGGCGCTGGCGCTCGCCGGTGCGCCGCCCGGACCGGTCCTCATCGACGAGACCCTCCACGGCCACGCCCTGCCCCGCTCGCCGGGGGCGGCGCTGCTCCGGCCGCCGCTGCTCTGGCTGCTGCTTCACCTGGGGTTGCTGGCGCTGGCGCTGCTGTGGTGGGCGAACCAGCGCTTCGGCGACCCCGCACCCGCCACGCGCGCGGGCCGCGACGGCAAGGCCTTCCTGGTGGCCAGCACGGCGTCGCTCCTGCTGGTGGGCGGCCACCGCGGTCATCTGCTACGCCGTTACCTGGACCATTCCATCCGCGGCGCGGCCCGCGCGCGCCACGTGCCCGCCACCGGACCGCTGCGCGGGGTGGCGCGGCGAGTGGACCGGCTGCCCGGCGCTCGCCGCGGCCCGTCGGCGGGCGCCATCACGCTCTGCGACCGCATGCTCGCCCGTGCGGATCGACCCCTCGCGGCGGGCGGCCTGCTGGCGGCCGCCCGCGAGATCCACGCCTGGACCCGGGAGATGCACCATGGAACCCGTCGACCTGCGCGAGACCACCGTCCGGCTGCATGAGCAGATCGGCCGCATCGTGCGCGGCCAGGACGCCGTGCTCGATCACCTGCTCTGCGCCCTGCTCTGCCGCGGCCACGTGCTGCTGGAGGGCGTGCCGGGCACGGCCAAGACCCTGCTGGCCCGCTGCCTGGCCGCGAGCCTGGACCTGGAGTTCTCGCGCATCCAGTTCACGCCCGACCTGATGCCCGGCGACGTGCTGGGCACCAACATCTTCGACTTCCAGAGCGGCCGCTTCCAGCTCACCCAGGGGCCCATCTTCACCGACCTGCTGCTGGCCGACGAGATCAACCGCACCCCGCCCAAGACCCAGGCCGCCCTGCTGGAGGCCATGCAGGAGCAGGCGGTCACCCTGGACGGCAAGCGGCACCACCTGGGCGATCACTTCTTCGTGGTCGCCACCCAGAACCCCATCGAGCAGGAGGGCACCTACCCGCTGCCCGAGGCCCAGCTCGACCGCTTCCTCTTCAAGCTCCTGGTGGACTATCCCGACCGCGACCAGGAGCTGGCCCTGGTGGAGCTGCACGGCCGCGACACCACCGCCGCCGATCCGCGCGCCCTCGGCCTCGCGCCCCTGGTCGACCGGGCCTGGCTGGCGGCGGCGCGGGCGGCCACCGCGCAGATCCGCCTCGAGCCGGACCTGGTGGCCTACGTGGTGGACCTGGTCCGCGCCACCCGCGAGCACCCCTCGCTGCTCTGCGGTGCGTCGCCGCGGGCGGCGGTGATGCTCGCCGCGGCCAGCCGCGCCTGGGCCGTGCTGCAGGGCCGCGACTTCGTGATCCCCGACGACATCAAGACCATCGCCACCGCGCTGCTGCGGCACCGCCTGCCCCTGGCCCCGGGGGCCGACCTCGAGGGCCTCGATGCCGAGCAGGTGGTGGCCGGCGTGCTCGACCAGGTGGCGGCGCCGCGATGACCGCGCCGACGCCCCGCCTGCTGCTCCTGCTGGCGCTGGCCCTGGTGGCCGCCGCGTTGCCGGCGCTGGCGGGGTCGTCCCTGTGGCCGGTGTGGCTGGTGCTCGTCGCGGCCCTGGTGACCCTCGGCGGGGTGGATGCCATCCTGGTGCGCGCCCGGCGCCCGCAGGCGGCGGTGGCGGCGCCCTCGGCGCTGGGCGTGCAGAGCGGGGGCCAGCTCATGATCACCGTGCGGCCTGCCGCGGGCACCGTGCGGCCTGCCGCGGACGAGGCGCTGCCGCCATGCGAGGTGCGCTGCGACCGCGACCCGCTGCTGCGACCGGCGGCCATGGGCGCGCTGGAGCCGGTGGCCGGCGAGGTGGGCGCGTGGCGGGCGACGTTCCCGTTGCGGCCGCGGCGGCGCGGGCAGGCGCGGCCGGGGCCGCTGTGGCTGCGCTGGAGCGGCCCGCTGGGGCTGATGCGGCGCGTGGAGGCCCAGCCGCTGGCGCTGGAGATCGCCATCCTGCCCGAGCTGTGCCTGGGGGCCGACCGCGCCCTGCGCGCCCTGGGCGCCGACCACCGCCAGGGCCTGCTGGTGGAACGGTTCACCGGCGAGGGCAGCGAGTTCCACCAGCTCCGCGAGTACGTGCCGGGCCTGGATCATCGCCGGCTGGACTGGAAGGCGTCGGCGCGGCATCGCCAGCTGCTGGTGCGTCAGCAGCGGGCCGAGCGCGACCAGCAGGTGATCGTGGCGGTGGACTGCGGCCGGCTCATGGGGGTGGTGGACCAGGGGCTGCCCCGGCTGGACCACGCGCTGGACGCGGCGCTGCGCGTGGCGCTGCTGTCGTTGCGGCAAGGCGACCGCGTGGGGCTGTTCGGCTTCGCCGCCGGCCCGCGGCTCTGGCTGCCACCGCGGGGAGGGCTGGCGCACTTCGCCCGTATCCAGCAGCACGCGTCGCGGCTGCACGAGGTGGCCGAGGAGACCAACTTCACCCTGGCGCTGGCCGAGCTGGCCGGTCGCCTGACGCGCCGGGCGCTGGTGGTGGTGCTCACCGACTTCGCCGACGCCATCAGCGCCGAGCTCATGCGTGACAACCTGCGACGGCTGGCGCGGCGGCACCTGGTGCTGCTCTGTGCGCTGCGCGAGGAGTCCCTCGATCGCGTGGCCCGGGCCGCGCCGCGGAGCGAGGCGCTGCTGGCCCGCACCGTGGTGGCGGAGGATCTGCGCCAGGAGCGGCGCACGGTGCTGCAGGCTCTCCAGCGTGCCGGCGTGCAGACCATCGATGCCGTGCCGCGCACCGTCGCCGCCGACCTGCTCGACCGTTACCTGGAGATCAAGCGCCGGGAGATGATCGCCTGATGGCCCTGCGCATGAAGAGCGTGCTGTTCCGACGCGAACGCGAGGCCGGCTGGCGGGAGCTGGAGGTCCTGCTCGCGCGGGTCGAACGCGCCGGCCTGCAGGGCCTGAGCGCCGCCGAGCTGGAGCGCCTGCCGGTGCTCTACCGCGCCGCCATCGCGAGCTACAGCGTGGCCACGGCCATCAGCCTCGACCGCGCATTGCGCCGCTACCTCGCCGCGCTGTCCGCCCGCGCCTACATCTGGGTCTACGGCGTGCGCCGGCCGCTACGGCACGCGGTGGGCCGCTTCCTGACCCGCGGACTGCCCCGGGCGGTGCGTACTCTCGGCCCCATGGTCCTGCTGAGCGCCGCGCTCATGGCCCTGGGCACCGTGACCGCGTTCGTGATGGTCCGCCAGGACCCCGGCCACTTCTTCGCCTTCGTCGCCGACGAGCTCGCCCAGGGGCGAACGCCCTACGCCAGCACCGAGGAGCTGGCCGACTCGCTACGCGGACACGGGAGCGCCGGCCAGCTGGGCGCCTTCGCCGGGTTCCTCTTCCAGCACAACGCGCGCATCGCCCTGCTCTGCTTCGCCGTGGGCATCGCTGGCGGCCTGCCCACCGCCGGCCTGCTGATCACCAACGGCCTGATGCTCGGCGCCTTCACCGCGCTGTACACGAGCCGCGGACTGGGCTGGGACGTCTGGGGCTGGCTGCTGGTGCACGGGGTGACCGAGCTGGGCGCGGTGATCCTCGCCGGCGCGGCCGGCCTCGCCCTGGGGCGCGCGCTCCTGGCGCCCGGCGCCCACGGCCGCGCCGAGGCCCTGCGCCGCGCCGGCCGCACCGCCGGCATGGTGGCCATGGGCGCGGCCGGCATGCTGGCCATCGCCGCGATGATGGAGGCGTTCACCCGCCAGCTGCTCGAGCCCACGCCGCTGCGCTGGGCCTGGGCGCTGGCCACGCTGGTGCTGTGGCTCGCGTACTTCCTGCGCGTCGGCCGGAGGCGCCCGCGGTGACCGGGCGCACCCTCGACCTGCTCACGCCCGAGGGCGTGCCCCTGAGCTTCCAGATCGCCTCGCCGGGCGAGCGCATCGCCGCCTACCTGGCCGACCTCGGCCTCAGCAGCGCCATCGCCCTGGTGCTCGCCAGCCTCGGTCAGCTCTCCGGCGTGGCCGAGGTGTGGGCGCTGATGAGCGTCCTGAGCTTCGTGGTGCGCGTGTTCTACTTCCCGTGGTTCGAGCACCGCTGGCAGGGCCGCACGCCCGGCAAGCGCTGGCAGGGGCTGCACGTCATCGATCGGCACGGCCGCCCCCTGCCCGCGGGCGCGGTCCTGGCCCGCAACCTGGTCCGCGAGGCGGAGTTCACCCTGCCGCTGCAGGTGCTCTTCTCGCTGCCGCTGCTGGCCCTGGATCCGGGTCAGGCCGGCCAGATCCTGGCGTTGCTGTGGCTGGTGGGGTTGATGGCGGTGCCCCTGGCCGACCGCGAGCACCGCCGCGTCGGCGACCACATCGCCGGCACCGTGGTGGTGCGCAAGCCGGCCCCCGAGCTGCTGGGCGACCTGGCCGACACCACCGCCGAGCCCGTCTTCACGCCCGCGCAGCTCGCCCACTACGGCGAGTACGAGCTGGAGGTGCTCGAGCGTCTGCTGCGGCGGCCGGCCACCGCGGAGAACCGGGAGGCGTTCGCCACCGTGCGTCAGCAGATCGAGGCCAAGATCGGCTGGGTGCGCGATCCGCTCCGCCCCCTGGACGACCTCGTCTTCCTGCGCACCTTCTACGCGGCGCAGCGGGGGCACCTGGAGCGGAGGCTGGTCATGGGGCGGCGCCGCAAGAACAAGCATGCGCCCTGACGGTTGTGCCCCGAAGCATGGGTTGTGCCCCGAAGAATGTTGACATTCCCTGGGAGCCGGAACGGTCTGGCTCCC
>CAZWYF010000026.1:24846-49602 GCA_964637835.1 uncultured Fibrobacteraceae bacterium | reverse complement strand
GGGGCGGCCCTGGCGGGAGCGCCCTGGCAGGGGCGGCCCTGGCGGGGGCGGCCCTGGCGGGAGCGGCCCCGGCGCGTGCCCGGCGGGCGTGGAGCCGGCCCCTGGATGCCCGGGCACTCGCGACCGCGGCCGCGCGTGCCACTGCAGCGGCCCCGCGTGCTACTGCACCCGCGCCACCGGGTGGCGCCACTCGGCGTGCTCCTGGCTCTCGCCGGCGTGGATGGCGCTGAGGGACTCGCGCAGGTCGCGGGTCAGCGGGCCCTCGGTGCCCTCGGCGATGGTCACGTCACGCTGGTCGGCGTGGATCCTCCCCACCGGGGTGACGATGGCCGCGGTGCCGCAGGCGAAGACCTCGCGCAGCGTGCCCCGCGCGGCGTCGGCGAGCACCTCGGCCAGCACCGGCGACTCCTCGACCCAGGCGAGGCCGCGGTCGCGGACCATGTGGCCGATGCTGTCGCGGGTGACGCCCGCCAGGATGGTGTCGTTCTCCGGCCAGATGGGCGCGGTGACCACGCGGTCCTCGTACACGAAGCAGATGTTCATCGCGCCCATCTCCTCCACGTGGCGGCGGGTGAGCGCGTCGAGCCAGATGATCTGGTCGTAGCCCTCGGCCTGGGCCTGCTTGATGGGCAGCAGGGCGGCGGCGTAGTTGCCGCCGGTCTTGGCGAAGCCCACGCCGCCCGGCGCGGAGCGCACGTACCCGGTCTCCGCCTTGAGGTACAGCGGCTTGATGCCGCTCTTGAAGTACGTGCCCACCGGGCCGGTGATGATGAAGAACCGGTAGGTGGCCGAGGCGGCCACGCCCAGGCTGGGCTCGTCGCCGATCATGGTGGGCCGGATGTAGAGCGAGCCGGGCTTGGGGGGGACGAAGTCGCCGTCCAGGCCCACCAGCTGCTCGAGGGCCGCGAGGAATAGGTCGGGATCCACGGTGGGCATGCACATGCGCTCGGCGCTGCGGTTGAAGCGGGCGATGTTCATGTCGGGGCGGAACATGTGCAGCGAGCCGTCGGGGCCGCGGTAGGCCTTCATGCCCTCGAAGATCTCCTGGGCGTAGTGCAGCACCTTGGCCGCCGGGCTCAGGGACAGGGGGCCGTAGGGGACGATCCGCGGGTCGTGCCACCGGCCATCCCGCCACTCGAGCATGAACATGTGTGGCGAGAATTCCTTGCCGAAGACCAGGTTGTCCCAGCTGGGGGGCGCGGGGGGGTTCGGGTGGCGCTCGATGCGGATGTCCATGCGGATCCTCCTGGCTCGATGCTCGCGGGCGTCGGGGCCGGGCCCGGCGGCATCCTCGGTCGCGGCGGGTGGGGTCGTGGATCAGTCCCCGGCCTGCTCAACGATGGCTGATCGGCGCGCGCGTGGCAAGCCTCGGGCGGCCGGCGCCGCGAGCGGGTCAGGCCGCGACCGCGAGTCGGACAGGCCGCAGGCCGCAGCCCCGACAGGCCGCAGGCCGCAGGCCCGACAGGCCGCGACCGCGGGCCCGACGGGTCGCAGGCCGCGCCGGACGTTGCCCGCCGGACCGCCGGCGGGTAGTCTGCGCCCATGACCTCGCGACACCGGCAGATCCTCCTCGCCATCCTGGCCGCCAGCCTCGCGCACCGCGCCTGGTACTGGCTCGAGGTCCGCGGCACCCGCCTGTGGACCGTGCCCTACCTGGACGCCCACGACTACCATGCCTGGGCCCGCGCCCTGGTGGCCGGCGACTGGGGCGTGGGCGAGCCGTACTGGATGGGCCCGCTCTACCCCCACCTGCTGGCGGTGAGCTACCTGCTCTTCGGCGTGGGCAGCGAGGCGCTCCTGGTGGGGCAGCTCCTGCTCTCGGTGCTGAACGTCTGGCTGGTCTGGCGCCTGGGCCGCCGCTGGCTCGCCCCCCCCGGCGCCCTGCTCGCGGCCGCCCTCTTCGCGGCCTACGGCCCGCCGGTCTTCTACGCCGGCCTGCGGCTCATGGCCACGGTGGTCACCACCCTCATGCTGCTCATCGCCTGGCAGGCGGATCGCGCCCGGGTGGACGCGGCCGCCTGGCGCGCCCGCGCCGCGGGCCGGAGGGGCCATGGCGCCGATCCGCGTGCGCCTGGCGCCTCGCCCCGCCTCCGCCCCTGGCTGATGCTGGGCCTCCTGGTGGGCCTGACCGCCACTGCGCGTGGCAACGTCCTGGCGCTGCTGCCCCTGCTGCCGCTCCTGCTGATCGCTCGACCCGGGGAGCGGTCGGGCCCCGGACGGCCGGGCCGCACCCGCGAGCGCGCCGGCCACCTGCGCGCGGCGCTGCCCGCGGCGCTGCGCCCCGCCGTCCGTCCCACCCTGGCCCTCTGGCTCGGCGCCGCCCTGGCCATCGCGCCGGTGACGGTGCGCAACCTGCTGGTGGGCGGCGACCTGGTGCTGCTGACCAGCAACGCCGGGGTGAACCTGCTCATCGGCCAGCAGGCCCAGTACGGCGGCAAGTTCGGCCCGCTCTCCGAGGTGCCCCAGTTCGAGTTCGACCCCACCGGCGAGACGCTCCTCGAGAGCGACCTCGGCCGTGACCTGCAGCCCAGCGAGGTCTCGCGCGAGTTGACGCGCCGCGCCCTCGAGCGCATGGCGCGCGAGCCGGGGACCATGCTGACCCATTACTCGCGCAAGGCGTATCGCTTCCTCAACGGCTACGAGCTGCCCCAGATCCACAGCTGGAACTTCTGGCGCGAGCGGCACGCCGCGCTGCGGGCGCTGCCGGTGCCGGCGTGGCTGCTGCTGGCCGGCGGCCTGGCCGGCGCGTGGGTGCTGCCCCGCGGCGTGCGCCGCCTCTGGCTGATCCTCATGGCCGGCTGGCTGCTGGGCCTGCTGCCGTTCTTCCCCACCGCGCGCTACCGGCTGCCGGTGATGCCGCTGCTGGCGCTCGCGTCGGCCGCGTGGGCGCTGGCGGTGTTCGCGGAGATCCGCGCGCGGTGGCTGGTGCCGCGCCTGGCCCGCCAGGCCGACGGCGCCCTCCCGGGCCCGCGGGACCCGCGGAACCTGCCGCGCCTGCTCGCCGGCCGTCCCGCCCGGCTGCTGGGCGCCGCCGCCCTGCTGGCGGTGGCCCTCTGGCCAGCCTGGACCGCCCTGGACCGCGACGACGAGTGGTGGCACTGCCACCTCGCCCGCGCCTCCCGCGCCGCCGACGCCGGCGACCGCGCCGCCATGCTCGCCGCCTGCGCCGAGGCCGAGCGCCTCCGGCCCGGCCTGGCCGAGACGCCGTATCGCCAGGGCGGCTACCTCGAGAAGCTGGACGACCTCGCCGGCGCCCTCGCCGCCTACACCGAGGCCCAGCGCCGGCTGCCGGACAACCCCTTCGTGCTCTACCGGCGCGCGCGCACCCTGGCCGGCCTCGGCCGCCACGCCGAGGCGCTGTCGGGCTACGCGGCGGCGGCGGCGGCGGACCCGGCGTGGTCGTTCCCCTGGCATGGGCGGGCGCTCTCGCTGCGGGCGCTGGGCCGTCCGGAGGCGGCGGCGGCGGCGTTCGAGGAGGCCATCGCGCGGGAGCCGGGTCGCGCCCGGTACCACAGCAACCTGGCCTCGCTGCTGGGCGAGATGGGACACCAGGAGCGGGCGCTCGCCATCCTGCGCCGCCTCACCGCCGACTTCCCCGACTACGTTCCCGGGTGGTTCAACCTCGCGCTGCTGCAGGCGCGCCGGGGCGAGCTGGACGCCGCCCGCGAGACGGTGGCCCGCCTGCAGGAACGACCCCGCCTGACCGCCGCCCAGCAACGACAGCTCGCGGCCCTCGCCCGCGAGCTGGACGCCGCGGGCGAGGGCCGTTGAGAGGATCCCCGGGCTCGTCGGGACGGCGGGGGCGGCGGGCCAGGCTGCCGGGGCGGGTCACCGCGGCGGCACCCGCCGCGCCTACCGGGGCATGTCTTGCTCCGGCGGGACGGTGGACAGCTCCATCCCGCCGATGGTCTGCAGCATGGTCTCCTGCAGGGGCAGGAGGGTGGCCTGGCGCACCAGCAGCGTCTGGCCGTGGTACTGCCCGGTGACCCGCACGCGGCGGCCGACGGCCGGGGTGCCGGCACGGCCAGTGGTCTGGTCGCGCCAGGTCAGGCCAGGCGCCTGCCGCAGGGGCGTCCCGTCAGCGAGCTGCCAGCCGCTCAGGCTGGAGCGCTGCAGCACGCCGCTGGTGAAGACCAGCTGCGGCTGCCGGGTGAGGCGCTTGTCGGGTCCGCGCCGGGCCTTGTGCTCGAGGCCGAGCGTGCCGGCCACCGCCACGGCGGCCAGGGCCAGCGCGCCGATCAGCAGGGTGCTGCGCCCGAGCTTGCCAATCCGCTGCTCCCACATGATGCCGTTCCTTTCTCCGCGCGCGGGCGTGGCTCTGCCCGCCCGGGCCTGGCCCGTGTCCTAGGGCGTGGTGACGTAGTCGAAGCTCTCCTGCCACGACCGCACCGACAGGTGGAAGTAGCTCTGACCGATGTCCTGGACGGTGATGGTGGCGTCGCTGGACTGCACGATCACCGTCTCGTTGACCACGTCCACCACCGGCCGGGAGGCCACGCCCTGGTCGAGGTCGATGCTGCGGTCGCCGTCCCACTCGTCGCTCTCGCCGTCGTCCGGGGCCGAGGCGTCGCGGTAGTCCAGGCGATAGAGCCAGGAGTTGCCGCCCGCCGAGCACACCTCCTGGCTGGGCACGAAGGAGGTGAAGAACACGGCCTCCGCCACCACCACCGCCGGCTCGGTGACGCGCTCGCCCGACTGGTTCTCCAGGCGGATGGACCAGCCGTCCTCGCCGGTGACGTCGTTGATGGAGCCGGTCTGGTCGCGCAGGTTGGCGTACTGCGCGTTGTTCTGCCGGTCGAAGATGCAGCCGAAGATGTTGTCCTCGCGGGTGGCGATGTCGCTCTCCACCAGGTAGGCGCCGGTGCCGAAGTACACGTTCACCGTGTTGCCGTCGCCGAAGGCCGGGGTGGGTGGCGAGGTGATCTCGTAGTTGGTGTCCGCCCACAGGCAGTAGCGGTCCCAGGCCCAGGGCTCGGGATTGCCGTTGAAGACGAACTTCCAGACGTGCCCCTGCAGGTCGGCGATGTAGCAGAAGTCGTGGTTGCCGTCGAGGTCGATGTCCACCGCCCGCGCCGCGGTGGCCTTGTTGCGCTCCGAGTCGTCCACGGTGAGCTGGGCGGTCCCGAGATGGGAGCCGTCGTCCACGGCGTAGACCTCCAGCAGCGCCTCGCCGTCGGTCTCGTCCAGGCCCGAGCCGATGAGCGCCACCGTCTCGTTGCCGATGACGGCGAACTCCACCTCCGAGGCGAAGGCCTTGCCGTTGGGCAGCGACACCTGCCAGAGCAGTTCCGGGCTGGTGGGCGAGGTCACGTCCAGGGCGAAGTAGCCCGGCGCGCCCTGGCGGCCGCCGCCGATGAGGACGGTGCGCCAGGCCCCGGCGATCTGGCAGTCCCGCACCGAGGGCGTCAGGTCCACGGTGTAGGAGTGGCAGTAGGTGGTGTCGGCGATGGTGGCCAGCTCGGGCAGCGCGAACTCGGGCACGAAGGCCCAGGCCTCGGCGCCGGTCTCGGCGTAGAAGGCGTGCAGCATGCCGTCGTTGCCACCCACGTAGACCATCTTGGTGCGCGTGGCGTTGGCGTCCATGAAGTTCTGGTAGTCGGGATCCTCGGTGAAGTTGGAGGGGGGCCCCACCACCACCGGGGTGGAGTGGATGATGTCGCCCAGCTTCCAGCCGCCGCGGTCGCGGAGATTGGCCACGTCCTCGCCGCGGGTCCAGTCGATCACGTCGGCGGCCTCGCCGATGTCGATCACCCCCATGGGACCCATGAGCGCGCCGGCGTTGCCCGCATCGAAATCCATCATGGTGGTGCCCAGGCCGGTCTTGATGGTGCGGCTGGACGCCGTGCGGTTGCGGAGCTGGTAGCCCGCTTCCCAGATGGGTGCGTCGCCGTTCTCGTACGGCAGGTCGAAGGCCTCGAGGTAGCCGTGCCAGGAGCCGGGCATGAACTTGCCGCGGTAGAGGCGCTCTTCGTCGCCGCGCTCGGTGGAGACCACGGCCACCGCCGCACCGGTGGAGATGCGGCTGATGATGTCGAGCATCACCAGCTCCAGGCTGGTCCACAGGTCCACGGCGTTCTCGGCCAGCAGGTAGAGGCCGTCGCCGTTCACGGCGGTGTCGGCCAGGATGGTGGCGTCGATGCCGAAGCCGATGGTGTAGGTGTAGACGTGCTGGTCGTCCTCGTAATCGGGGCGCAGGTCCTCGTTGGCCATGTAGTAGGCCACGTCGTCGAGGTGGTCGGAGCAGTCGTTGCCGTCGGGATCGGGCGAGCCGATGCTCGTGCAGGTGCCCGGGTCGTTGCCGTCGCCGTCGGCGTCCCAGAGGTAGCCGCTGACGTCCCGATCCATGGTGGGGTAGCCGTCGGTGATCACGATGCAGAAGTTCTTCTGGCAGTCGGCGATGATCGGCGCGTCGTCGTCGCTGCGCTTGAAGTAGTCGAGGATGTCCTCCATGGTCTCGCCCAGCGGGGTCCAGGTGGTGCCCTGGATCTGCTTGACGGTGTCGATGAGGTCGTCCTTGTCCGTGCCGCACTCGGCGATCACCTGGCCGCCGGCCGAGGTGTTGAACCGGGTCAGGCCGAAGCGGACGCGCTCGCTGCGGTCGATGATGTCGGCCACCACGTCCTGGGCCACGTGGATGCGGCAGACCTCGGGCAGGGTGGCGCGCTGCTCGTCGGTGGCGTGCCAGAAGATCCAGTTGATGTAGTTGCCCCGGTAGCGGCCGGCCTGATTGTAGCTGCGGACCAGACGCGCGGTGTTGCCGTTGATGGTGTAGTCGTTGGTGGTGTTGATGCTGTAGACGGAGCTCGTGTTGTAGGCCCCGGTCCAGGTCACGTCCGCGTCGTAGTCCGGATGGTACATGGCCTCGTTCATCGAGCCGCTGTTGTCGAAGAGGATCATGACGTTGGCGTCGATGGATCCCTCCTGCACGAAGAGCGGCACCTCGCAGCCGAGCTGGGCGGCGGCGGGCGCCGTCGACAGCAGCAGCAGGGCCACGAGGCCGGCGGCCGGATTCAGGTGGCGCATCAGTATCCCTCCCGGAACAGGCGGCTGGCGATGAGGTCGACGTCGCTGCGGCCCTGGGCCGAGGCCCGGCCGGTGCTGGCGACCCGGTAGTCGTAATCGAGGAAGTTGACGCCCCACCCCGGCTTGGGTCGCTTGCGATCGTACTGGCACTCGTAGTCGAACTCCTGGGAGCCGACCACCGGCTCGTTGGCCTCGCTCTGGACGGTGCCGTCGGCGAAGTCGACGATCTTCGGCGGCGAGTCGCTCATGCGCAGGAAGTGGATGGCCGCCTCGCCGCCGGCGTCGGCGGAGAAGAGGGCCGAGTTGTGCACCGACTCGGCGAAGCTGGTCTGCTTCTCCGTGCTCGAGAGGATCACCGCGGCCACGGCGATCAGGCTGAGCACCAGGATGATCAGCAGGGTGGTGACCATGGCGAAGCCGTCGCGGTCGGGATGCGGTCGAGGGGTCGGGCGCATGGCGCCTCCTTTCGCAGCGGCGCGGGTCAACCGTTGCGCAGGTGGATGCGGGTCTGGTAGGTGACGGGCTCGCCGTTGTCGAGCTCGCCACTGAGCTGGACGTCCACGAACCGCACGCGCTCGCGGTCGGCGCTGGTCAGCGGCGTGGCGCCCAGCGGCGCGCCATCGGCGTCGCGGTAGTCGAAGAACACCCCGTCCACGTCGCGCAGGATGGTGACCGTGCCGCTGGCGGTGGTCCGCCACAGCTCGGCGCTGGTGGCGTCGTAGACGTAGCGGATGTCCTCGTCGGGGTTGGTGCCCAGGGTGCTGCCGTCACCGTCGAGGTCCATGCGGCAGCGCAGGGTGGTGGCGTCGGCGATCACCAGCTTCTCGATGCCCACCTCCGCGGGATCGCAGCCGGCGCTGCGCAGCTCGCGGGTCAGGAGCGAGAGCACCGCGCGGGCGGACTGCTGGTAATGGGCACGGTCGCTGGTGCTCTCGTACGTGCGGCGCGAGCCGGTGAGGAAGCCGATCACCACCGTGGTGACCACCGCGAAGATGGCCAGGGCCACCATCATCTCGATGAGGGTCATGCCCTCGCGGCCCGGCCGCAAGCGACGTGTGGACGCGTTCACGGACACCTCCATCAGCGCATGGACAGCAGCGAGGCCATCTGCAGCGTGTCCGGCCGGCTGCCGTGCGGGAAGATCACGGTGACGCGGATGCGGCGCAGGCCCACGTCGATGTCGTCGACGTCGGTACGCCAGAACAGGGGTCCCTCCAGGCCGGAGTCCGGGGCGGCCGTGGCGAAGCCCAGGCCGCGGGTGGACTCGAGCTGCCGCTGGGCGAGGATGGCGGCCTGGGTGTAGCGGTCGGACTCGGTCACCTCCTGGCGCGCGCGCGTCTGCACCAGCGCCAGGGGCAGGATGCCGATGCTGATGATCACCAGCACCACCAGCACCTCCACCAGGGTGAAGCCCTGGCGGTGAGCCGGTCCGCGGATGACCCGGGTCAGCGCCCGCTGCAGCCGTCGCATCATGGCCCCACCTCCGCCATGCCGGTGGGCAGCACCTGCACCTGGCGCTGCTCGTGCCCGTTGTCCAGGATGAGGGTGACCGTGTCCGCGGCGCCCCAGGGGAAGAAGTCGACGGTCTCGGGATTCTGGAGCTGCACGCCGTCGTCGAAGGCCCGGTCGCGGAGCGTCCGGCCCGTCGAGGGGACGGTGATGGTGTAGCCCGTGGCGAGGGCGTCGAGGCGGACGATGCGTCCCTGGGAGACCGCCGTGGAGCGGGCGAGGGCCGCGTCGGCGGCCAGGCGGTCGCCCACGGTGTCGATCTGGTTGGCGCGCAGGTAGCCGTTGAACGTGGGCACGCCGATGGCGGCGATCAGCCCGACGATCCCGATGAGGACCATCAGCTCGACGAGCGTGAATCCGCGCGCTGGGGCGGGCAGGCGAAGCATGGACCGGCCTCCGGTCGGGTTCGTGCAGAATCCATGGACCCCCCGCATCGCTGCAAGGGTCGTGCCGGAGGCTGGAGGCGGCCGGGGGGCCGGAACGAGGGTTCTGGGGGGGATCGCGGCCTGCGGCCAGGGGCGAGCGTGCAGAATGCACCCTGCCGGGTGTCGGAACCTGCCGCCCGTCCGGGGCCAGATCCGGGGGTCAGCCGGCGGTGCGGGGACGGCCGCGCACGCCCACCGAGCCCACCAGCACCTCGGCCACGCCGCAGGCGGCCAGCACGGCCACCACGCCCGTCACGCTGGCCGCCAGCGGACCGAGGAACACGGCGGCCAGCGAGAGCGGCCCGATCACCGTGCCCAGCCAGCCGAAGGTGCGGCCGCGGCTGTGCTCCGGGGCCGTGTCCTGCAAGAAGGTGGCCAGGGCGATCTGCGCGAGGGTGGCCAGGGCGCCGAAGCAGGCGAAGAGCACCAGCGCCACCTCGAAGGTGCGGTTGAAGGCGAAGACCAGCAGCAGCAGGCCGTCCAGGACGGTCAGCAGCGCGATGGTGCGCAGGGGACGACCCCGGCTCACCGCGGCCGCCCCGGCCACCGCGCCGAGGATGCCGCCGAGGCCGGCGGCGGAGATGATCAGGCCGAGCTGCGTGTCGCTGCCACCGAGCACGTCCTTGACGAACACCACCACCAGCGGCTGCTGCATGGCGGTCACGAAGGTGAGCACGCCGAAGAAGGCGAAGGCCACCCGCAGGCCGGGATGCTCCCAGACGCCCAGCAGACCGGCCACCGCCTCGTTCCAGAGCGCGCGGACGCGTCCGGCGAGTCCCGGCGGCCCGGTGGCCGCCGCCGTGGCGGCGCCGGTCGCGGCGGCCCCGGCCGGCGCCGGTCCGGGCATGTCGGCGCCCGTCGCGCCGTCGGCCGCGGCGACGGCCTCGGCCAGCGGGACGGCTGGCCGCGCGGGCTCGTCGAACCGCCACAGCGCCAGGATCGCCGCCGAGGCGACGAAGGTGGCCGCGTCGAACCAGAACGCGGGATCGGTGCCGCGCCAGGCCACCAGCGCCCCGCCCACCGCCGGCCCGATGAGCAGCACCAGGTTGCGCGTGAGCATGAGCAGGCTGTTGGCCGCCCCCAGCTGCTCGCGGCCCACCACGTCGGGAAGCAGGGCCAGGCGCGCCGGCCCGGAGAACTGGCGGCCGCAGCCCAGCAGCGCGGCCAGGACGTAGACATGACCGGCCGTGGTGGCCAGCGGGATGGCCGCCACCACCAGGGCCGACACCGCGTCGCTGGTCACCATGATGCCCTTGCGGCCGGTGCGATCGCAGACCAGCCCGGTGACCGGGCCGAGCAGGATGGCGGGGATGATCTGGGTGGCGGCGAGGATGCCGAGGTCCAGCGGGCTGCCGGTGAGCTGGTAGACGAGCAGGTAGAGGGCGATGCCGGCGATGCGATCACCCAGGCCGCTGACCACCGCGGCGATCCAGAGGGCCCGGAAGCCGCCGTGCCTCAGCAGCGGTGCGTAGCGGTTCACGGACCGGGGACCTCCCTGACCTCGGGCTCGCGAGCGAGCAGGCGTCCTGCGTCCTCCTGACGCATGCGCACCGTCACCGTGCAGGTGCCATTCTCGCACACCTGCTCCAGGACGTCACCCGTGCGATGCCAGGGGCCCAGGACGTGCAGCCGCGTCACCGGCAGTTCCAGGCGCACCACGCGCTCTAGCTCGCGCAGCCGCGCGCCCACCGCCAGCCGTACCGCGGCGGCCCCCGCGGGGTCGAGGGCGGAGATCACCAGGGCGTCGGGGTGGTGGCGCGCCAGCCGGTTGCGCACCCGGTCGGGGTCGGGCACGGTGTCCATCTTGTTGAAGACCAGCAAGGAGGGCTGGCCGGGGGGGACCAGATCGGCGAGGACCTCGTCCACCGCGGCGATCTGGGCGTCGGGGTCGGCGCCGCCGGCGTCCACCACGTGCAGCAGCAGGTCCGCGTCGGCCACCTCCTGCAGGGTGGCGCGGAAGCTCGCCACCAGGTGGTGCGGCAGGCGGCGGATGAAGCCCACCGTGTCGGTGAGCAGGAAGCGGCGGCGGGCGTCCAGCTCCACGCGGCGGGTGGTGGCGTCCAGGGTGGCGAAGAGCTGGTCCCGGACGTAGATGTCCGCGCCGGTGACCGCGCGCATGAGCGTGCTCTTGCCCGCGTTGGTGTAGCCCACCAGGGCCACGCGGTAGACGTCGCCGCGGCCGCTGGTGCGCGTGGCCTGCTCGCTCTTGATCTGCCCGAGCTGCTGGCGCAGCGTGGCGATGCGCCGGCCGATGAGGCGGCGGTCGGTCTCCAGCTGGGTCTCGCCGGGACCGCGGGTGCCGATGCCGCCGGCCTGCCGCTCGAGATGCTTCCACAGGCGCGTCAGGCGGGGCAGCAGGTACTGCAGCTGGGCCAGCTCCACCTGCAGGCGGGCCTGCCGGGTGCGCGCATGGCGGGCGAAGATGTCGAGGATCAGCTCGGTGCGGTCGATGACCCGCACCTCGTCGCCCACGGCCTTCTGCAGGTTGCGTCCCTGGTTGGGGGCGAGGTCGTTGTCGAAGACCACCAGCTCGGCGTCGTGGGTGATCACCGCCTCCTTCAGCTCCTCGAGCTTGCCCTTGCCCAGGAAGGTGGCGGCATTGGGCCGCGGCAGCCGCTGCTCGAGCACGGCGAGGGTCTCGCCGCCGGCGGTGTCCACCAGCCGGGCCAGTTCCTCGGTGTCGGCCGGGCCGCCCAGGGGGCTGTCCGGATCCGGCGGCAGGTGCACGCCCACCAGCACCGCGCGTTCGCGGCGCTCGTACTCGCGGCGATCGAAACCCGGGCCGCCCATCAGTCGCTCCCCTCCAGCTCGGCGCTCCACTGCTCCCACCTCGCCATGGCGTCCTCCAGCTCGGCCGCGATGGCGGTGCAGCGCGCCCCCAGCTCGCGGCGGCGCGCGTTGCTGCAGCCGGGGTCGGACATCTCGGCCACGGCGGCCGCATTCTCGGCCTCCAGCTCCGCGATGGTCGTCTCCACCCCGGCGATCCAGGCGCGGCGGCGGGTCTGCTCGTTCTTGCTGAGGCGCGGGCGGGCCGGAGCAGCCGGGGCGGCCGCGATGGAACCATCGGTCGCGGCGGCCGGGCCCGCGGCGGCGGCGCCCGACGGGGCCCGCCCGGCGCGAGGGGCCTCGCCCCGCGACCGCTCGGCCGCCTCCCGCGCCGCCTCCCGCTCGCGATCCCGCGCGCGCAGCCAGTCGCCGTAGTTGCCCAGGAAGACCTGTGGGGTGAGCGGCGACTCCGGTCGGCCGGGGAAGACCACCAGCCGCCCCACCAGGCGGTCGAGGAAGCGGCGATCGTGAGAGACCATGACCAGGGTGCCGGCGAAGTCCCGGAGCGCGGCCTCCAGCGACTCGCGGCTGCGCACGTCCAGGTGGTTGGTGGGCTCGTCCAGCAGCAGGGTGTTGTGCCCCTCCTTGATGAGCCGCAGCAGGGCCAGGCGACCCCGCTCGCCGCCGGACAGGTCGCCCACCGGCCGGTCCACCATGTCCTCGCCGAAGCCGAACGCCGCCAGGAAGCTGCGCTGCTCGCCGAGGGTGGCCACCGGATCGACGGCCTGCATCTCGCCCAGGACGGTGTGGTGGTCGCTGACCGTCTGCAGGTGCTGGTCGTAGAGGCCGAGGTCCACGTTGTGGCCGCGCACCACGCGGCCCCGGTCGGGCACGTCCAGGCCGGCGAGCAGCCGCAGCAGCGTGGTCTTGCCGCAGCCGTTGGGTCCGAGGATGCCGAGGCGCTCGCCGCGCACCACGTGCAGGTCGAGGTCGCGCAGGATCTCCCGCTCGCCCAGGGTCCGGCCCAGGCCCTCGCACTGCAGTACCGTGCCGCCACTGGCGCGCGCCGGCTCCAGGCGGAAGTCCGCCTGCGCCCCGGGAGCCGGGGGCCGATCCACCCGGTCGAGGCGCTCGAGCTGCTTGCGGCGGGACTGGGCCTGCCTGGTCTTCTGGCCCTCGATGTTCTTGCGGATGAAGGCCTCGGTCTGGCGGATGTGGTCCTGCTGCCGCTGCCAGGCCGCCTGGTCCTGGCGCCGCCGCTCCTCGCTGGCGCGCACGAACACGGAGTAGTTGCCCGCGTACTCCACCAGGCGACCCCGCTCCAGGTGCAGCGTCCGCTCGGCCACGCGATCGAGGAACCAGCGGTCGTGGGAGACCATGACCACGCTGCCGGCGCGGCCCAGCAGGTGATTCTCCAGCCACTCGCAGCTGGCGAGGTCGAGGTGGTTGGTGGGCTCATCGAGGAGCAGCAGGTCCGCGGGCGCCAGCAGCACGGCGGCCAGGGCGGCGCGGCGCCGCTCGCCACCGCTGAGGCGCGGCACCGCGGTGGCGCAGACCGCGGGCGGCAGGCCCACCCCGGCCAGGGCCGCATCGAGGCGCACGTCCAGGGTGTAGCCCTCCAGGCGCTCGAACTCGGTCTGCAGGCGCCCCTGCCTGGCCACCAGGGCCTCGTGATCGGGATGATCGTGCGGGGTGGCGGCCAGCGCCGCCGCGACCCCGGCCAGTTCCTCCTGCAGCGCCAGTTCCCGGGCGAAGGCCTCCTCGCGCACCACCTCGCGCAGGGTCCGGGGATCCTGCGGGCCGGTGCCCAGCTCGCTCTGCTGGCGCAGCCAGCGCAGGGTCACGCCGCCGGTGAGCTGACGCTGGCCGCCATGCAGGGCGAGGTCGCCGGCGAGGACCCCGAACAGGGTGGTCTTGCCGGCGCCGTTGGGCCCCACCAGCGCGTAGCGGACGCCGGTGTGCAGGGCGAGATCCACACCGTCGAGGATCACCTCGCGGCCGTAGTCGAAGCGGGCCTGGTTGAGCGTCAGCAGGGACAAGGGCGGTGGTTCCTCGGTGGTTCGGGATGACGGACCGGCGCCTCGGCCGGCCGCGCTCGTGACCAACGTTAGCTCCGGATGCGGGCACGAGAAAGGCCCTTCCGTCAGGAAGGGCCGGATCCGGGCGGTGCGCGCCGGCTCAGGAGCCGATGTGCGGACTCTTGCGGTACTTGAGCGGCGAGAGGCCGCAGCGATCCTTGAAGGTCCGCGAGAAGTGCGCCAGGCTGTTGAAGCCGCACTTCTTGCTGATGGCCTCCACCGACAGCTCGAACCGCCGCAGCATGGCCTTGGCGTTCTCGATGCGCACCATGATCAGGTAGTCGCTGAAGCTCATCCCCACCTCCGAGCGGAAGAGGTTGGAGAAGTAGCCCGGCGAGAGGTGCACCATCTCGGCCATCTTGTCGCGGTTGACGTTCTCGTGGAAGTGGGCCAGGACGTAGCGGCAGGCGTATTCCGCGCGGTAGTCGCCCAGGCTGGTGTTGGCGTGCACCACGTTGCCCTCGTCGTCCACCAGGACGATGTCCGGCAGCGGGTCGTCCCAGATGGCCTCCTCGCCCTCGATGGGCAGCTGGTCGCGTTCCACGCCGGCGGCCGTCTGGTCGAGCGAGCGGGCGGATTGCGGGCTGGCGGGTGCGGCCAGGGCATCCATGATCACCCGCGCCGAGCGGACCACGTTGGTCTTGCTGGCGAGGACCACCACCGTGTCCCCGAGGTCGCCGTACCGCCGGAGCAGCTGCGCGGGCTGCTCGGGCAGCGTCGGGGCGTAGAGGAACGCGAACCGCAGGCGCGACGACGCGAGGGTGCCCTCCTCGGTGCCTTGCCGCTGCATCACGATGCGGCGGCCGAACAGCGCCAGGCACAGCTCCGTGGGGTTCTTCTCGGATGCCGGACACAGGAACAGGATCCGCTGGCTATCCTCGCGCCCCTCGGCGAGGTGCTTGGGCAGCGTCGGAAATTCGATGACGAAGCTCGTCCAATGTTCCGGCTGGACGGCCAGTTTCTCTTCCATGATTCCCCCCGGAGGAGAAAATCCACCTCGGGTCGAGCACAGATGTAACGGAATTACTAAATTCCACATTCCTGAGAAAATATGATAAGGGGTGTCAAGGGGGTTTGTCTACGACCAAATCCACAATTCTTTCCATTATTTTGGATATTTTTTCGGTACGACAAAAAAAACGGGAGTTATCGAACGAATATCAGCTGTTTCGTGACGCTCGAGTTTTCGATTTGGAGTTTACAGATATATGCACCCGAGGCCACGGTGCGGCCGATCCGGTCGCGTCCGTCCCACGCGGCCTCGTAGATCCCCGGCCCCACGTGCTGCGCGAAGAGGGTGGCCACCTCCTTGCCCTCCACGCTGTAGATCCGCACCGAGACGGACGCGCCGCCATCGGCGAAGGGGAGCCGCTGCTGCGGCTCGAAGGGCGGGGGACCGTCGCCTTCCCAGACGTACGCCTCGCCGGCGGTGGTGGGAACCTCGAAGCGGACGCGGGTCTGCACGCGGAAGGGGTTGGGGAAGGTGGAGAGCAGCCGCGGCGCGAGGCGCAGCGTTCCTCCGGCCACGGGGGTGGCGCTGGTGTCGGGCGCGACGAGGGCCAGCGGCAGCTCCGCGGCGCGACCATCGGCGAGCACCGCCGCCAGCCGTGGCGGCTGGTCCTCGGGAAGGCCGGGCGCGGAACCGGCGAAGCGGTAGCGCAGCACGCCGGCGCCCCGGGCCTCGAGCACGGCATACGGATCGCACGCGGCGCCCGGCGCGTCGGGCCAGCCGATCGCGCGGCCCCTGGCCGCCGCGGGCTGCCAGACCAGTTCGCGGGGGATGCCGAGGGCGCGGTCGGCCAGGCGGAAGAGGTCGGGATCGAACCGCCGCACCTGATCGGCCGTCATCGCAAGCCGCAGCTCGAAGCGCCCGGGCCCATCGGCGAGGATCTCGGCGGCAGGCAGCCGGTCGGCGGGAACGCGGGGTCGGGCTGCGGCCGGCAACCACCCCACCTGGCGACCGGTGACCGGATCGGTCATGCCGTCGAAGAGGCGCGCGGCCGCGGCGAGGTCGTCGATCACCTGCAGGCGGGTGACGCCGCTGGCCACGGCCACGGCCACCTCGCCGTCCCGCAGCGGGATCTGCAGCTCGTGGCCGGCGGTGCGGATGCGCTCGGTGCGATCGCGGGGACCCCCTGGGTCCAGCACCACCACGCCCAGCCAGCGCGGGGTCGCGCCGGACGCGAGGGGCGCGGCCAGGAACAGCGGACCCGTCTCCGGGACGTCGTCGCCGAGACAGACCTGATCGAGCTGCTGCCAGTCGGTGCGATCGGTCAGCCGCAGCCGGAGCGGCGCGAGGGCCTCGGCGCCGGCCTGGACGAAGCGCGCGGCCACCAGGGTCTCGAGCTGCGGCCACGTCCAGTGGTAGGTCTCCACGCGGCGCCGGATCGGCCCGCGGTCCTGACTCCAGGCACCCATCCGGTGGCTGATGGCGGCGAAGTCCTCGTCGATGCGACCGTCGCCGTCGTTGTCCACGCCGTCGAGGGGATCCTCGTCGGTGCGGCCGTCGCCGTCGTCGTCGGCGTGGGGAGAGAAGCCGCGGTGACCGCCGGGGTCGCCCTCGCGGGCCACGGCGGTGAACACGTCTCCGGGCTGCTGGGGTCGACCGCCGGACGGCCAGTCCCAGGCACTGACCAGGCGCGGAACGCCGGGCTGGGCGCCGGCCTCCGTCACCACGAGCACGCCGTCGGACCCGAGGGTCGCGGCGACGTCCGGGGCGAGGTCGTACTCCACCACGGACCCGGACCGGGCCATGGCGGGCCAGCTGATCAGCAGCGACAGCAGCACGAAGATGCTGCGATTCCGGAGCATGCGCTGTCCTTCCCGGTCCCGGCGCCGGCCCCGTGGCCGGCCCGGAACGACCCGCATCGTAATCCTCCGCGGGGCGTGATGCAAGCGGTCCGCATCGCGGCAGCGGGCGGGCCGCGGGACACCCTGCTGGCGCCAGGTCCCGCCGACGGAAACGCCCGCGATCCGGAGGATCGCGGGCGCGCCGGAGGGGTCGGTCTAGTCCTCGGGGTCCTCTTCCCCGGGCGCCGGCTCGTCGGCGCCGGCCGCGGTGGCGTCGGTCCCGGCATCCAGGTCGGCATCCGGGTCGCCAGGCGCCAGCTCGGCTTCCTCGCTGGGCATCGCGGCGCCTGGAGGGGCCATCTCGTCCTCGGGCTCGTCGGTGGCCGGCACACGGGCCATGTTGGCCACCACGTCGCCGTCGCCCAGGTTGATGATGCGCACGCCCTGCGTGTTGCGGCCCAGGCGGCTCACCGACGAGACCGCGATGCGGATGAGCGTCCCGCGCCGGGTGATCACCATGAGCTCCTCGTCCTCGGTCACGCCGCGGACACCCATGAGACGACCGTTGCGGCCGGTGCACTTGATGGTGATCAGGCCCTTGCCGCCGCGGCGCTGCACGCGGTAGTCCGTGACGGGGGTGCGCTTGCCGTAGCCGTGCTCGGTGAGGGCGAGGATGTCGGTCTCGTCGCTGTCGACCACCACCATGCCCACCAGTTCCTCGTCGTCGGCCAGGGCGATGCCGCGCACGCCGCGGGCGGTGCGGCCCATGGGCCGGGCGTCGGACTCGTGGAAGCGGACGGCCATGCCGTTGCTCGCGGCCAGCACCACGTGGCGGTCGCCGTCGGTCTCGCGCACGGTGACCAGGCGCTCGCCCTCGAGCAGGTTGATCGCCCGGATCCCCGCCTGCCGCGGCCGGGAGAAATCGGTGAGCGGGGTGCGCTTGACCACGCCGAGGTTGGTGCACATCAGCAGGTAGTGGTCCTCGCGGAACTCGCGGATCGGCACCACGGCGTGGACGCGGTCGCCGGGCTGGATCTGGATCAGGTTGACCAGCGGCTTGCCCAGCGCCGAGCGCGAGCCCTTGGGGATGCGGTGCACCTTGAGCCAGTAGAGCTGGCCCTTCTGGGTGAGCACCAGCAGGTACTGGTGGGCCGAGGCGATGAAGAGGGAGTCGACGAAGTCCTCTTCCTTGGTCTGCATGGCGGTGATGCCGCGTCCGCCACGTCCCTGCTGGCGATAGGTGTCCAGCGGGATGCGCTTGATGTAGCCCTGGTTGCTGATGGTGACCACCATGGGCTCGTCGGCGATGAGATCCTCGAGGTCGATCTCGCCCTCGTCATCCACGATGGTGGTGCGGCGCGGATCGGCGTACTGGTCGCGGACCGCCTGGATCTCCTCGCCGATGATGGCGAGCACCAGGTCGCGGCTGGCGAGCACGCTCCTGAGGTACTCGATCTTCTCGATGAGCTCGCGGTACTCGTCCTCGATCTTCTGGCGCTCGAGGCCGGTGAGGCGGGCGAGGCGCAGGTCGAGGATGGCCTGGGCCTGGACCTCGCTCAGGCCGAAGCGTTCCATGAGCGCGGTGCGGGCCGCGTCGGGCGACGCGCTGGTCTTGATGAGCTCGACGATGGCGTCGATGTTGTCCAGCGCGATGCGGTAGCCCTCGAGGATGTGGGCGCGCTCCTCGGCCTTGCGCAGCTCGTACTTCGTGCGGCGGATCACCACCTCCTCGCGGAAGGCGAGGAAATGCTCCATGGTCTCCTTGAGGCTCAGCACGCGCGGCTGGTTGTCCACCAGGGAGAGGTTGATCACGCCGAAGGTGTTCTGCAGGTAGGTGTGGGAGAAGAGCTTGTTGAGCACCACCTGCGGGAAGGCGTCGCGCTTGAGCACCACCACCACGCGCATGCCGTCGCGGTCGGACTCGTCGCGCAGGTCGCTGATGCCCTCGATGACGCCGCCGCGCACCAGGTTGGCGATGCGCTCGATGAGCGCGGCCTTGTTCACCTGGTAGGGGATCTCGGTGATGATGATCTTGGCGCGGCCGGAGTCCTCCAGCTCGATGTCGGTCTTCGCGCGCACCACCACGCGGCCGCGGCCGGTGGTGATGTAATCGTAGATGCCCTTGCGGCCGTGGATGATGCCGCCGGTGGGGAAGTCCGGACCCGCGACGTGCTGCAGCAGATCGGCCGGCTCGAGATCCCCGTTCTCCAGCAGCGCGAGCAGGCCGTCGCAGATCTCGCCCAGGTTGTGGGGCGGGATCTTGGTGGCCATGCCCACCGCGATGCCGTCGGCGCCGTTGACCAGCAGGTTGGGCACCCGCGCGGGCATCACCGCCGGCATGGTGCGCGAGCCGTCGTAGTTGGGGACGAAGTCGACGGTCTCCTTGTCGAGATCCTGCATCAGCTCGGTGGAGAACCGGGTCAGGCGGGCCTCGGTGTACCGCTCGGCCGCGGCGCTGTCGCCGTCGACGGAGCCGAAGTTGCCCTGGCCGTCGACCAGCGGGTAGCGCATGGAGAAGTCCTGCGCCAGGCGCACCAGGGTGTCGTAGACCGCGGCGGTGCCGTGGGGATGGTAGTTGCCGGTGGTGTCGCCGGTGATCTTGGCCGACTTGCGGTACGGCTTGCCCGGCTGCAGGCCGAGGTCGTTCATGGCCGTCAGCACGCGCCGGTGCACCGGCTTCAGACCGTCGCGCACGTCGGGCAGGGCGCGCGAGATGATCACCGACATGGAGTACTCGAGGTACGAGGTCTTCATCTTGTCCTCGATCCCCGCGTCGATGATGGTCTCGCCGTTCACCGTGGGGCCGGTGTCCGGATCATCGGGCAAGGCGGGCCCACCGGGCAGGTCCTGCTCGTCCTCGTTGCGCTGGATGTCGTCGCGTTCGTCGCTCAAGCGATTTCCTCACCACTGTCCGGCCCCCGGGGGCCAGGTGATCACGTCCCGCGCGCGGCCACGGACACCGGCCGCGCCAGGACGCTAGATGTCCAGGTCGTCGAGATCGACCGACCCCGCGTTCTCCTCGATGAAGCGGCGGCGGGGCTCCACCTCGTCGCCCATGAGGATGCGGAAGATGTGGTCGGCGCTCGCGGCGTCGGCCAGGGTCACCCGCGTCAGCGTGCGGGAGTCCGGGTCCATGGTGGTCTCCCAGAGCTGATCGGGGTTCATCTCGCCCAGGCCCTTGTAGCGCTGGACGTAGACGCCCCTCTCGCCGCCGAGGTCGGCCAGGATGCGCTCCTTGTCGATCTCTGTGTGGGCGTAGATCTCGGTCTTGCCCTTCTTCAGGCGGTAGAGCGGCGGCTCGGCGATGAACATGTGGCCGCCGTCGATGATCTGGCGGAACTGCCGGAAGAAGAGCGTGAGGATGAGCGTCCGGATGTGCGCGCCATCCACGTCGGCATCGGTCATGATGATGATCTTGTGGTAGCGCAGGCGCTCGACGTCGAAGACCTCCTCGCCGATGCCGGTGCCCAGCGCGGTGATGATGGTCTTGATCTCCTCGTTGCCGAGCATCTTGTCCAGGCGCGCCTTCTCCACGTTGAGGATCTTGCCCTTCAGCGGGAGGATGGCCTGGAAGCGGCGATCGCGGCCCTGCTTGGCCGAGCCGCCGGCCGAATCGCCCTCCACCAGGTAGAGCTCGCACTCGGCGGGGTCGCGGCTGGAGCAGTCGGCCAGCTTGCCGGGCAGCGAGCCGGAGTCCAGGCTGCTCTTGCGGCGGACCAGCTCGCGGGCGCGCCGCGCGGCCTCCCGGCTCTGCGCCGCGGAGATGCACTTGCCCACGATGGCCCGGGCCTCGCGCGGATGCTCGCCCAGGTAGGTGGACAGCGCGTTGTTCACCAGCGCCTCCACCTGGCCCTTGACCTCGGTGTTGCCCAGCTTGGTCTTGGTCTGACCCTCGAACTGGGGCTCGGGGATCTTCACCGCGATCACCGCGGTCAGGCCCTCGCGCACGTCCTCGCCGCTGAGCGCCTTCATGTCCTTCTTGAAGAGGTTCTCCGAGGCGGCGTAGACGTTGAGCGTGCGGGTGAGCGCCGAGCGGAACCCGGAGAGGTGACTGCCGCCCTCGGTGGTGTTGATGTTGTTGGCGAAGGTGAAGAGGTTCTCCGCGTAGCCGTCGTTGTAGTTCAGGGCGATCTCGATCTGGACGCCGTCGCGCTCGCCCTCGATGAACACCGGCGCCTGGCAGACCACGCTGCGTCCCTCGTTGAGCCACTGGACGAACTCGACGATGCCGCCCTCGTAGTGGTAGGTCTCCTCGCGGGGCTTCTCGCCACGCTCGTCCCGCAGGACGATGTGGATGCCGCGGTTGAGGAAGGCCAGCTCGCGGAGCCGGGCGCGGAGGGTCTCGTAGCTGTACTCGCGCTCGGGGAAGATCTCCGGATCCGGCTGGAACCAGATGATGGTCCCGGTCTCCGGTCCCGGCGACTCGCCCACCACGTCGACGGTCCCCTGCGGGATCCCGCGCGCGTAGGTCTGGCGGTAGACCTTGCCGTCGCGATGGACGGTGGCATCCAGCCCGACGGAGAGGGCGTTGACGCAGCTGACGCCCACGCCGTGCAGGCCGCCGGACACCTTGTAGCTGCCCTTGTCGAACTTGCCGCCGGCATGGAGGCTGGTCATCACCACCTCGAGGGCCGGCTTGCCCTCGGCCTCGTGCAGATCCACGGGGATGCCGCGGCCATTGTCCGTGACCCGCACCGCGTCGCCCGGGAGCAGCACGACGGTGATCCGGTCGCAGTAGCCGGCCATGGCCTCGTCGATGGAGTTGTCCACCACCTCGTAGACCAGGTGGTGCAGACCCCTCGGTCCGGTGTCCCCGATGTACATGGCGGGGCGCTTGCGCACGGCCTCCAGGCCCTTGAGGACCTGGATCCCCTGCGCGGTGTACTGCTTGGAACCTTCGGCGGCGTTCATGCGGTGTTCCGTTCCGTCACTCGTGGTTGTCGGTCCGCGGACGTCGTGTCCACGGACGGGCCCAGCGGATCTCGCGGACCGTGTCCTCGCCGAACCGCGCGTTGCAGCCGGCCTGGATCCTCGGCAGCAGGAGGCTGACCTCCTGGCGCCAGGCGCCGTGGTCGGCGCTGATCAGCAGCACGCCGTCGCGCAGATCCACCGCGCGGACGTGCCGGGAGATGCGCTCGCCCACGATCTCCGGCCAGACCTCGAGCAGGGTCCGTTCGGCCAGGCGATCGGACAGCCCGCAGTCGGCGAGCACACCGTCGAGGATCCGGTCCAGCCGGACCGGTCCCTGGTTGCGGTCCTTGCGGCTCATGGAAGCTCCGTCAGTCTCCCGTCCTCGACTCGCCACTGGCGGCGGTCCTGGGGCGACCAGCCCGCGACGTCGTCGGCCCGGGCGGAGGCGATGAAGATCTGGTGGTCCCGTGCACAGCGCTCCTGGAGCCGTCGCGCCCGCTCGCGGTCGAGCTCGCTGAAGATGTCGTCGAGGAAGAGCACGGGGCGCACCCGCCGCCGCTGGTAGACCACGTCGCTCTGCGCCAGGATCAGCGCGATGGCGGCGGTGCGGGTCTCACCCTGCGAACCGTAGACCCGCAGGTCGCGGTCGCCGAGGCGGACGTCGAAGTCGTCGAACTGCAGGCCGGTCAGAGGCCGACCACGCCGTGCTTCTTCCGGCCCAATATAATCAAATTCCGCCAGAATTTCCGCCTGGAAATGCACTTTGTCCGCATCATCGGCGCCGGCCGGATCGTCGGCCGGATCACTGGCCGCCGGACCGGCGGAATCGGCGGTCCGGGCAGCCGTCCCCGGTAGCCGGTCCAGGGGCTCGAGCCGGGGACGGTACTCGAAGGCGAGCGCGGCCGCCTGGCCGCAGAGGTCGTCATAGCCCGCCGCGGCCCAGGGGGCGAGGGTGGCCGCCCAGTCGGCGCGGCCGAGGCCGAGCGGGACGGCATGGCGGGCGAGGTCACGATTCCAGGCGGCCAGTTCCTGCTCCGCCGACCGGAGGGATCGCCGGCCGCGGCGCAGGTCCTTCAGGAGACGGGATTTCTGCCGCAGGGCCCGCTGGTAGGCGGCCAGGGCGCGCAGGTAGTCGGGATCCAGGCCGGAGAGCCCCTGGTCGGCGAAGCGCCGGCGGAGATCCGGCCCGCCGCGCACCAGTTCCACGCTCTCGGGCCAGAAGAAGACCGTGGGCAGCCGGCCGACCAGTTCCGAGCGCCGACCGATCACCTCGCCGTCCAGCCGGAACCGCCGGCCGCCGCTGCGGTCCAGCCCGAACTCGAAGCGATGCGCCGTGTCCTGCTCGTCCGCCACCTCGAGGGTCACGTGCAGCGCGTCGCGGTCGAAACCGATCAGTTCCTCCGCCCGGGCGCCGCGGTGGGAGCGGCCGAGGGCCAGGAAGTTCAGCGCCTCGAGCACGTTGGTCTTGCCCTGGCCATTCTGGCCGAGCAAGAGGTTCACGCCGGGGGAGAAGGCCACCTCCTGGTCGGCGAGGTTGCGGAATCCGGTCCAGCGGGCGGAGAGGATCTTCACGACCGCACGGTCCTTCGGCTCGGCCGGTCCAGCGGTCCCGACGGAACGGGGCCGCTGCGAACCAGGTCGCGGCGGCCCCGGGGGCTGGTCCGGCCGGTGACGTCCTAGTCGCCGGCGAGGCGCAGCGGCATCAGCAGACAGAGCAGCGAGGGATCGGCCTCGCCCTCGTCGCTGGCCGGCGCGATGAGCGCGGCGCTCTGGGCATCGCGCAGGGCGAACTGGACGGTGTCGGTCTTCACGTTCTTCAGGATGTCGAGCAGGTAGGTGTAGTTGAAGCCGATCTCCATGGCCTCGCCCTCGTAGCCCACGGCGATCTCATCCTCGGAGCGGCTGCCATCCTGGCCCCTGGCGGTCAGCTCGATGCGTTCGTTCTCCAGGCCCAGACGGATCTGGCTGGTGACCCGATCGGCGGTGATGGACACGCGGCGGATGGCCCGCGCCAGCGCCTCGCGCTCCACGGTCACCAGCTTGTCGTTGTTCTTGGGGATCACCGCGTCGTAGTCGGGGAACGGGCCCTCGAGCAGCCGGGTGTGCAGGATGGTGCCGCCGGCGCGGAAGCTGAGCTGGTTCTCGCCGAGGAAGACCTCGATGGCGCCGTCGTCGTCCGCCTGGGCCGCCACCCGCGAGAGGTGCCGCAGGCCCGCCGTGTCGACGATCATCGCCCGCGTCTGATCGCAGGCCCAGTCCAGCTGGCGGCGGCTGCGCGCCAGGCGATGCGCGTCGGTGGCCACCATGGTCAGGCCCTCGGGCGCCACTTCCCAGTGGATGCCCATGAGCGCGGGGCGGGTCTCGTCGCGGCTCACGGCGTACGCGGTCTCGTTGATCATGGCGGTGATCACGTCGCCGGGCACCGAGAGGGAACCCTGGTCGGCCAGTTCCGGCAGGCTGGGATATTCCTCGGCATTCTGGACCTGCTCGGAGAGCGAGGCCTTGCCCGAACGGATGCTGAGCGTGCCCCCGGTCAGGTCCACCGCGACCGATCCCGGCGCCAGGCTGCGCACGAAGCTGACGAACTTCTCCGCCGGCACGGCGGCCCGGCCCTCGGAGCCGATCTCGGCCGCGTCGGTGACCGTGACCATGGAGATGTCCAGGTTGGTCACGGAGAACCGCAGGCCATCCGCTCCGGCCTCGACCAGGATGCTCTTGAGGATGGGCAGCGTGGTCTTGTTCGGCACCACACCGGAAACCAGGTCCAGCGCCTTCTGCAGTTCTTCCTGCGGGATCTCGAACTTCACGGGCGGCCTCCGCTGAGGGTGGTCGGGATGCTCCGATGGCCCGGGGATCGGGCAGGGCGGAATGATAGGCGATCGCCCCGAGCCTATCAAGCGCGTTGCCCGTCCCCCGCCTCCTCTTCTTCTTCTCTTGAGATCTCTCCATGTGGTCGTCCGTAGAAGGGGTGGGGGATGGTGGGGATAAGCCCGTTGACGGATGGCTGGCCCGGGATCCGGGCCAGCGAGGGTCGGGACGAGGCGGGGATAACCCGGTGGGCGAATGCCGGGTTACCCGCCGGGAGGAGACCGTCCCCCCTGGACGACGTCCTGTCCGCAGGTTGTTCCCCGGGGTTGTCCCCCGCCTGTCCCCGGCAAATGACATCCGGAGCGGGGCGCCGGGGGCCCGTTCTCCTCTCCGGGACGGTAGCCCGAGGCGCCGCCACCGACATCCAGCGCCACGCCGCCGGCCGG
>CAZWYF010000026.1:18546-24746 GCA_964637835.1 uncultured Fibrobacteraceae bacterium | reverse complement strand
CCGCCGGCCGGACGGGAGAACCCCCGCCAGCGGGTGCGGCCGGCGGGGGCTCCGTTGCGAGGCAGGATGGGAACCGACGGCATGGGCCCGTCAGGGGCGTCGTCCCGTGCGGATCTTCTCGTTCAGTTCCTTCAGCAGGCCCCGGGTGCGGGGATCGGACTGGCGGAGCTTCTCGATGACGGTGCAGGCATGGGCGACGGTGGAGTGGTCGCGCCCACCGTGGGCACGGCCGATCTGGTTGAGGGAGGCGCCGGTCAACTCACGGGCGAGGTGCATCGCCGTCTGACGGGCCCGGGCCAGGTCCTGGGTGCGTCGCTTGGACTTGAGCTGATCGACGGTGAATCCGAAGTGACTGGCAACCACTTCCATGACATCGGCGATCCGCACCGGTCCGGCGGAGTTTCCTTCGAAGTAGGAGGAGAGAACCTCGGAAGCCAACTCCAGGGAAATCTCCTTGCGCATCAGGCTGGCGAACGCCAGCAAGCGGATCAGCGCCCCCTCGAGCTTGCGTACGTTGTCGGTGATGTTCTCGGCGATATAGGTGATCACGTCGTCGGCGATCAGGATGTTGTTGTTGGCCACCTTGCGCTGGAGGATGGCGATGCGCGTCTCCAGGTTCGGGGGCTGGATGTCCACGATCAGTCCCCACTCGAAGCGTGACCGCAGCCGCTCCTCGAGGGTGGTGATCTCCTTGGGCGGCCGGTCACTGGCCAGGACGATCTGCTTCCGGTCGTCGTGCAGGGCGTTGAAGGTGTGGAAGAACTCGTCCTGGGTGGTCTCCTTGCCGGCGATGAAGGCGACGTCGTCGATGAGCAGGACGTCCATGCTGCGGTACCTGGACTTGAAGGCGTGGGTGGTGCGGTCCTGGATGCTGGCGATGAGCTCGTTCATGAAGCGTTCGCCGGTCAGGTAACAGATCCGGGCCCCGGGTCGGCCTTCGGCGATGGCGTTGCCGATGGCGTGCAGCAGGTGGGTCTTGCCCAGGCCCACCCCGCCGTGGATGAACAGCGGGTTGTAGTAGGTACCGGGCTGCTTGGCCACCGCCGAGGTGGCGGCATAGGCGAGGTCGGTGCTCCCGCTGACCACGAAGCTGTCGAACGTGTAGTCGGGATTGAGGTTGGCGCGCGCCGCGGTCTCGCCGGGGGAGGGGCCTGGCTCCGGTCCGGGGACGACCTCGCGATCAGGATCCACCGTAGGGGCGAGGGACAGCTCCGGCCGGAAGAGTTCCTCCTCGCCGGCCTCGCCTTCTGGCCGGACCTCGAGCTGGAAGTCCACGCGATGACCGAAATAGTGGGAAGCGGACTCGTTCAGGGTGGGCAGATGGTGCTCGCTGAACCAGTCGAGGAAGAAGAGATTAGGTACGGAAATCCTGTAATCAGTCTTGTCACCCACGGGCTCCAGGGGAAGGAACCAGGTGTCGTAGGTCTGCTGCTGCACCTTCCGGCGCACGACACCCAGGATCTCGGGCCAGTAATTGTCCAGGGGGTCCCTCGCCGCAGCTTCCAAGATTGCTCCCGCTGAGGATAAGAACGGACGGGACGTGGGCGACCGTCCGGTCAATGAACCTCATAACTTGTTTTCTAAATTTATGTTACCGGGTTTTTCCGCTGAAGTGCCGTGGGTTATCCCCAGGAATGCGTCTTCTGTGGATAACCCTCCTTCTCTCTTTGGGAGTTTTCGTCAGCGGTGGGGAACCTATCACGCACCCCGGGGGGCAGCAAGCAGTTTTTCGGAGACTCCGTCGCCGGGACCCGTAACCTCCTGTTGACATGCAGGCTACTGATCACGCGTAGCTTCCCGGCGCGGCGCGGTGGTCCGGGTCCCGGAAGGAAGCGTCCAGGTGACGGCCCCGGGGCGATGAGGATAACTCCGGGAAAATCTTGACAGTAACGGGGGCCACACTTAACCTTCTGCGGCTGAATTGACGTGACGCCAAGAAGGAGAGACCAGCCGTGAAGCGGACTTTTCAACCGAGCAACACGAAGCGGGCCCACAAGCACGGCTTCCGCAAGCGGATGTCCACGCGCGCGGGCCGTCTCGTGCTGAAGCGCCGCCGCTCCAAGGGCCGCAAGCGCCTGTCCGCTTGAGACCCGGGCATCGGGACCGCCACGGCTGGCGATCCCTGAGCGGTTCACGAGAGTTCACACGCGTGTATGGAGAAGGCGTCAAGCGAGTGGGACGCCTCTTCGTGCTTTATCTGTACCCTGGTGCCGACCTCGCCCGGGCCGTGGTGGCCAGCCGGAAGGTGGGCGGAGCCGTCACCCGCAACCGCGCCAAGCGTCTGCTGCGCGAGGCGATCCGCGAACGCATCGAGAAGCCCGCCGGCGCCGTCGCCGCCATCGTTGAGCGACACCTGGCCGACCAGGCCACCGGCGACGGGCTCTGGGTGGTGACCGTGGCCCGCACCCGCATGGTCGGGGCCCGGCTGCCCGAGGTGAGCGAGGAACTCGACCGTTTGCTGGATTGCCCGCCCGCGTCCGCTTCCCCGGGGGAGCCGGGGACGCCGGCCGACGCCTAGCCGCGAGAGGAACAGGCCCCGGACCGGATCCCCTGCCCCGTCGCAGGGTCGTCGGTCGCCGGGCCGCAACGGACATGTGGCGCTTGCCCTACGCGTTGATCCAGCTCTACCGCCGGTGGATCTCACCCTTCACGCCGGTCGTCTGCCGTTTCTATCCCTCCTGCTCGCTCTATGCCGCCGAGAGCCTGCGGCGCCACGGCCTGTGGCGCGGCGGTCCGATGGCGCTGCGCCGCATCCTCCGCTGTCATCCCTGGCATCCCGGAGGCCTCGACCCCGTTCCCGAGCACCCCGGAGATTGACTCGATGGATCGACGCACCCTGCTGGCCTTCGTCCTGATGTTCCTGGTGATCATGGGCTTCTCGGAGCTCATGCGCCATGACGCCGCGCAGAATGCCGGACGCGCTCCGGTCACCACGGAGCGGGCCCGGGAGCAGGTCCGGTCCGAGGAGCCGATGGGAGAGGATTCCGCCCGCCCGGCGGCCGATCCGGACCGGGACGCCCTCGAGCCGGGCGACCGCCTGCCCGCCGGCGGCGACGCCGACGCTCCGTCCAGCCGCGAGATGACCGCCGCGGACTACCTCGAGCCGGTGGCCGGCGATGCCGTGGAGGATCTGGTCACCGTCCGCACCCCCCGCTACGAGATCACCCTCGCCGAGCGCGGGGCGCGCGTGATCGGCTGGAAGGGTCTGAGCTACAGCGACGGCCAGGGCGGGGCCGTGGAACTCCTCCCGCAGGGCGACGAGAGCGTCCCCTACGGGATGGACGCGGTGGTCTTCGGGACCACCGACCTCGAACTCGGGCGCAAGCTGTTCACCGCCGACGCGCCCGGGACCATCGAGGTGAACGAGGGGACCCGCAGCGTCACCTTCCGGTGGCGTACGGTGGGCGACCTCGAGATCCGGAAGGTCTATACCTTCGACGCCGATTCCTATTCCATCACGCTGGACCTGGAAGTCGCCGCCGTCGGACCGCAGGCCGCGACGGCGCGCACCCTGCTGGGCGACCCCCGGCAGGTGCGCTTCGGCTGGCCCCAGGGCATCGCCAGCACGGAAGGGGGCGAGGACCGCCTCGAGCAGGCGGCGTTCCGTTCCTTCGCCAAGGTGGGGGAAGATCTGGAGATCAAGAAGCGAGGCGGCCTGGAGAAGGACGTGGAGAAGGTCGAGTTCTTCGACAGCGGCCTGATCAGCTTCGCGGGTGTCCAGAACAAGTACTTCACCGTGGTGGGCCTGCCGCGAGGCGAGGACCCCGGGGCGCGCACCGGCTCGGTGATGCTCTCGGGGGACCAGACGCGCAACCTGCAGACCTGGTCCATCGCCCTCGATTCGCGACCCGGAGGCAGCGGCACCATCGGTGGCGCCGGCCTCACCCTCTACATCGGTCCTCAGGAGCAGGACCGTCTCAAGGCCTTCGGCGTGGGTCTGGACCGGACCATGGATCTGGGCTGGGCCCTGTTCCGACCCCTCACCGAGGCCACGCTCTGGATCATGGACCAGATGCGCCGGGTCATCCCCAACTACGGGGTGATCATCATCCTCTTCTCGGTGCTCACCAAGGTGGCGTTCTACCCCCTGACCCGCACGAGCACCCAGTCGATGAAGCGGATGCAGCTGTTGCAGCCGAAGATCAAGGAACTCCAGGAGAAGTACAAGGGGAACCAGGAGAAGCAGAGCAAGGCCATGATGGAGCTCTACCAGAAGGAGAAGGTCAACCCCATGGCGGGTTGCCTGCCCCTGCTGCTGCAGATGCCCGTCTTCGTGGCCCTCTACCAGGCGCTCGCGCACACCATCGCGCTGCGCAACACCCCGTTCACGCTGTGGATCGACGACCTCTCCCAGCCGGACGCGCTCTTCTCCCTGGGCTTCTCGCTACCCTTCCTGGGCTCCGATTTCAACCTGCTGCCGCTGCTGATGACGGCGACCATGGTCCTCCAGATGCGCATGACCCCGACCGCTCAGCCCTCTGGCCAGCTGGCCATGATGAACACGCTGATGCCGGTCATCTTCCTCTTCTTCTTCTATCAGATGCCGTCCGGTCTGGTGCTGTACTGGCTGGTCAACAACGTGGTGACCATCTACCAGACGTGGCGAATCCACAAGACGGCGGTGCCTGAGGGAGGTCAGCAGACATCATGAGCGAAACCATGGAGAGCACGGGCAAGACCGTGGACGAGGCCATCCGCGAGGCATTGCTGCGGATGGGCCTGCGCCGCGAGGAAGTCGACATCACCATCCTGCAGCGCGAGCGCGGCGGCCTGTTCGGCCTCGGCCGGCGGCAGGCCGTGGTGCGGGTGCAGAAGAAGTCGGGCGGTCGTCGCGGGGAGGCTGACGGCCGGGATCGCGATGCGGACCGTGGCGGCCGCGGTGGCCGCGGCGGCCGCGCGGCCCGATCGGGCGGTGGCGGCCGGTCGAGCGGCGGCGGCCGCGCGGCCAGCGGCGAGGGCGTCCGCCTCGACGACGGCGAGGATCGCGAGGAGCGGCGGCGCAGTTCCCGCCGCCGCGGTGGCCGGGGACGGGGTCGTCGCCGGGACGACGGCGACGGCGGCCAGCCCCAGGAAGAGAAGCAGGAGGCTCGTTCCGCGGGCCGTTCCGAGGGCCGCCAGGACGACGATCGCGGCCGCGACGATGGCGAGAATCGTCGGGGCCGTCGTCGTCGCCCGCGCCGCCGCCGGAAGAAGGAGGACGACGCCGTGACCGCCGGCGCCCGCAACGGGGAATCCGGCGGCGGCGGCCGGGATCAGGCCGACGACCGCGATCGCGATCGTGATCGTCGTGAGGATCGCGAGCAGCCGGCGGCCGCGGCGCCCACCCGCGAGGAGGCGCCCACGCGCGCGGTCGAGGCGGACCGGGAGGATGCCCGCGCCGCCGCTCGCGACGAGACTCCCGGCGAGGCGACGGCTCGCGAGGCGACGCCGCGTGAGCGGGGCGATGGCGAGCGGACGCCGCGCGCGGACCGTCCGGCGGCCCACGCCGCACCGTCCGCGGCGCCGGCCGCGTCCGACGAGGACCAGGTCCTCGCCGTGGACGTCAAGGCCAGCGAGCGAGTGCAGCCGTTCGGCGCCGGGGATGCGTCCGACGTGCCCGCGCTGCTGGAGAAGGTGGCCTCCGGGCTCATGGTCCGGTGCGGCTTCGTCGGCCGGGCGCAGGTGCAGGAGGGCGAGTACCACCAGGTCAAGCTGGTGGTGGACGACCGCTCCGCGGCGGTGCTCATCGGCCGTCACGGGCAGTCCATCGAGGCGGTCGACCTGCTGGTGCAGCAGATGGCCAGTCACGCGGCCGGCGATCGCCTCGCCATGAACCTCGACATCAACAACTACCGCGCGCGGCGCGACGACGGCCTGATCATGCGGGCGCGCAATGCCGCCGCCGAGGCGCGCAACACCGGCGAGAAGGTGGAGTTGCCGCCCATGCATCCGCGGGAGCGGCGAGTGGTCCACCTGGAGATCGTCGACCTCGACGACGTGGCCACCTACACGGTGGACGGCCCGGACGGCAGGTACGTGGTGGTTTGCCCCGCCGACCAGGTCCCCACCGAGGACGGTGAACCGACGGAACGTGGCCGCCAGGAGCAGACCGCGTCGACCAGCGCCGACGGGTCGGCCGGGACCGGCGAGCAGAGCACGCCCGCGGCCCCGGCCGCGGGTCCTGCGGCCGCCAGCCTCACCGACGACGACGATGACGACGA
>CAZWYF010000026.1:14052-18446 GCA_964637835.1 uncultured Fibrobacteraceae bacterium | reverse complement strand
CGACGACGACGACACCGACGACGACACCGACGACGAGACGCGCGGCAACCGCTGAGCGGTCGCCGTCGACCATCGCGTGCCGGATCCGCATCAGGGGCCGCGTCCAGCGAGGGCGCGGCCCCTCGTGTCCGGTGCGGTGGCATCGGGCCCGGTACGGTGGCGCCGGGCCACCGCTGCGGGCATCTTGAGGCGCAGATCGGCGCCACGCCTGGCGGCGCAGGAGGATGCATGCTGGAGACCGGGACCATCGTCGCCGTGGTCACCCCCGAGGGGCGGGGCGGCCTGGCCGTGGTGCGCCTGAGCGGCCCGGAAGCCCTGGCCGTGGCGCGCCGCCTGCTGCCCGACGGTGCGCTGGCCGAGCCGGTGCAGAGCCACCGGGCGCGGCTGGCCTGGGTCCGCTGGCCCGCCGACGCGGCCACGGTGCTGCCCGGCGGGGCGGCGCCCGCGGCGGGCGAGGCGCTGGACCAGGCCCTGGTCCTGCCCCTGCGCGCTCCCCGCAGCTACACCGGCGAGGACACGGTGGAGTTCTTCTGCCACGGCGGGCCGGTACCCTCCCGGCTGGTGGTGGCGGCGTGCCGCGCCGCCGGCGCCCGCGCGGCGGGACCGGGCGAGTTCACCCGCCGCGCCTTCCTGAACGGTCGGCTCTCGCTGACGCAGGCCGAGGCCGTGGCCCGGCTCGTGGCCACCGACCACGCCACCGGCGCCCGCGCCGCCCTGGCGCAGCTCGCGGGCGGCCTGGCCAGCGAGCTGGACGCGGTGGAGACGCCGCTGCGCCGGTTGCTGGCCCGCCTCGAGGGATCGCTGGAGTTCGACGAGGGTGCCGGCGTGGAGCCGTCGCCCGGGGAGGTGGCCGCGATCCTGACGGCGGCCCGGGACGCCATCGCGGAGGTGCTCGCGCTCGCGCCGGCGGGCCGCCGGCTGCGCGAGGGGGTGCAGGTGGTGCTGGTGGGCGAGCCCAACGCCGGCAAGAGCTCCCTGTTCAACGCCCTGCTCGCCCAGGAGCGCGCCCTGGTCGATCCCGAGGCCGGCACCACCCGCGACGTGGTCACTGCCGCCTGCGACCTCGATGGCCTGCGCTTCGTGCTGCACGACACGGCCGGCCTGCGGGCCGGCGCCACCGGGGTCGAGGCCCGGGGGATCGCACGCACACGCTCGGCGCTGGCCGGCGCCGACGTGGTGCTGGCCCTCGCCCCGCCGGACGCGCCCGCCGCCGCCCGCGAGGCGCTGGCGGCCGAGATGGCGCCCCTGCTGCCCCCGGACGCCCCGGTGATCGCGGTGACCACCAAGGCGGACCTGACGGACGACCCCGCCGGCGCGAGCGCCGGCGCGATCGTCACCTCGGCGGTGACGGGGCGGGGGCTGCCGGCCCTGCGCTCGGCGCTGGTGCAGGCGGCGCGCGACGGCGGCGTGCCCGAGGCGACCGCTCGCGGCGTGATGCTCGAGGACCGCCACCGGGACCGGTTGCAGGCCTGCGCCGCGGCCCTCGCGGAGATCATGGACGCCGCGCCGGCCGGCGCCGAGGTCCAGGCCACGCTGCTCGGCGGTGCGCTGCAGGAGCTCGGTCGGGTGACCGGGCGTGTCTTCACCGAGCAGCTGCTCGATCAGGTCTTCGGACAGTTCTGCGTGGGGAAGTGAGCATGACGCCATGGTGACCACCGGCAACGGCGAGACGCGCTTCGACGTGGTGGTGATCGGCGGCGGTCACGCCGGCATCGAGGCCGCCCTGGCGGCCGCCCGCCTGGGCTGCCGCACGGCCCTGGTCTCCCATGCGGCCACGGAGATCGGCCGCATGCCCTGCAACCCGGCCATCGGCGGCCTGGGCAAGGGTCACCTGGTACGGGAGATCGACGTGCTCGGCGGCGAGATGGGTCGGGCCATCGACGCGGTGGGCATCCAGTTCCGGGTGCTCAACCGGCGCAAGGGACCGGCCGTGCAGGCACCGCGGGCCCAGGCGGACAAGCATCGCTACCAGCAGTACATGGCTGCCGCGGTGGCCGCCCAGGCGGGCCTGACGCTGGTGGAGGCCGACGCGGTGGGGCTGCGCACCGACCGCGACCCGTCCCCCGCCGCGGCCGACCCGCGACCGCGCATCACCGGCGTGCAGCTCGGCGATGGCCGGGAGCTCCGGGCGCCGCGGGTGATCCTCTGCTCCGGCACGTTCCTGCGCGGCCTGATGCACGTGGGGGAGAGCCGCACCCGCGGCGGTCGCGAGGGTGCGGGCAGCAGCGAGGGCCTCAGCGGGGAGCTGGCGCGGCTGGGCCTGGAACTGCGCCGCCTGAAGACCGGGACGCCGCCCCGGCTCCACGCCGACAGCATCGACCATCACCGCCTGACGCCGCAGCCCGGCGACCCCGACGCCCGGCCCTTCTCCTTCCGCACGCGCGGTTTCCGGCCGCCGTCGCACCTCTGCTGGCTGGCGGCCACCAACCCGCGCACCCACGCGATCATCCGCGCCAACCTGCATCGCTCGCCGCTGCACGGCGGGGCCATCGACGGTCAGGGGCCGCGCTACTGCCCGTCCATCGAGGACAAGGTGGTACGCTTCGCCGACCGCGACCGGCACCTGGTCTTCCTGGAACCCGAGGGCCTGGACACCCACGAGGTCTACGTCAACGGCATCTCCACCAGCCTGCCCGCCGACGTGCAACGCGACCTGGTCCGCTCCATCGAGGGCCTCGAGCGCGCGGAGCTGGTGCGCCATGGCTACGCCGTGGAGTACGACAGCGTCCCGTCCTGGCAGGTCGACGCCACCCTCGAGACCCGGGCGGTGGCGGGCCTGCACCTGGCCGGCCAGATCCTCGGCACCTCGGGCTACGAGGAGGCCGCGGCGCAGGGGCTGCTGGCCGGGGTGGCCGCCGTGCGCGCGCTCGACTCCCTGCCGGCGTGGGTACCCACCCGCCGCGAGGCCTACCTCGGGGTGCTCGCGGACGACCTCGTCACCAAGGACATCTCCGAGCCCTACCGCATGTTCACCTCGCGGGCGGAACATCGCCTCGATCTCCGTTGCGACAATGCTGAAAACAGGTTACGCATCCATGCGCACACCCTCGGCCTGCTGCCGCAAGGGGAACTGGACCGGCTCGACGCCCGCGCGGCCGCCCGGGAGCGCATGCTCGCGCGCCTGGCGACCTGGCGAACGGACGACCCCGCCGGCGGCGGCGCCGGTTCCGCCGCCGATCTCCTGCGCCGTCCAGGCGTGACCCTGGCCGGGCTCGCGGATCTCGTGCCGGACGGGGCCGCGCTCCTGGGGGCGCTGGACCGGGACGTGGCGGCGTCCCTGGATCCCGGCGCGGACGCCGATCTGGTGGCGGGCCTGCGGCAGGAGGTGGCCAATCACCTCAAGTACGAGGGATACATCCGCAAGCAGGACAGGGCACTTGCGGACCTGGCCCACCTCGATGCCCTCGAGATCCCCGGGGATCTGCCCATCGCCGGGTCCGGCGCGCTGAGCCAGGAGGCGCGGGAGAAGCTCGCGCGGATGCGGCCGGCGACCCTCGGCCAGGCCAGCCGCATCGACGGCGTGCGCGCGGCGGACCTGGCGGTGCTGACGGTCCTGATCCGGCGCCACCGGCAGGGCGCGGCGGATACGGAGGAGAGCGCATGAGCGCACCGGGCGAGCGGAGCCTGGAAACCCGCCTGCAGGTCCTGGAGGAGGAGATCCTCCGCTGGAACCAGCAGATCAACCTGGTGAGCCGCGTGGACACGCGGCGACTGGTCGGCCACCTGGTGCGACAGTGCCGGGCGGGCTGGGATCTGGTCGACGCCGCCATGGCGGAGGATCCCGCGCTCGTGGAGGCCACCTACGTGGACATCGGTTCGGGCGCGGGGTTGCCCGGCCTGGTCTGGAGCGCCATCCGCGACCAGCGGGGGTACGGCGGCGGTCAGATCCTGGTCGAGCCGCGGCACAAGCGGGCGTGGTTCCTGCAACGGGTCGCCCGGCGCATGGCGCTCGGGGATCTCGAGGTCCGCAGCGCCCGCTGGGGCGAGGCCGACGGTCGGCCTGGAGAGCCCGCGGCTCCCTCGGTCCTGATCTCGCTCAAGGCGCTCCGGCTGCGGGACCGGGAGGTCCTCGGCGGCCTGTCCGGGGGCGCGGCCGGGCCCGGGTGGGCCCGGGTCGTCATCGTGAGATTCCTGGAACCGGGAGAACAGGACCGCGAGCGGCTGGAGGCCGAATTCGTGGATCTCCAGGCGGACGCAGGCACTCCCTGGCGGCGTGCGGGGGCGCAGGTCCTCGGCGCGGGGGACCCGGGCCTCCTCCTGACCAGCTACCATCGTTGACCGGTCGCCGTCGCGGGGACCAGGTTCGGGGGCCCTGGTCGGCCGGGTGGCGGCGAGCGCGTTCCCGGGTCCGGCCATGCCCGGTTCGCCGTCGCTTCCGTTGTTCCACGTGGAAC
>CAZWYF010000026.1:0-13952 GCA_964637835.1 uncultured Fibrobacteraceae bacterium | reverse complement strand
TGTTCCACGTGGAACAGCGGTGGCGGGGCCGCGGCGGCGGGAGAACGTTCCACGTGGAACATCCCCGGGGCCCGCGGAGGCCGCCGCGGATGTGCCGCGCGAAAAACACCGCCCACCAAGCCGTGACAGGGCGTGGGGTTCCCTGGTCGCCGCGCCGCGACCCCACTTCCCCGCTGGACACCGTCGCTCGCCCTGCTCTACATTGCGGAGCCACGCGCCACCCTCCCGGTGGCCGACACCTGATCTCTACTCCCGGACGGATCCTCCATGGGCAAGGTCATCTCGATTTCCAACCAGAAGGGCGGCGTGGGCAAGACCACCACCGCCGTGAACCTGTGCGCCAGCCTGGCCGTGGCCGAGAAGCGTGTCCTGTTGATCGACCTCGATCCCCAGGGCAACGCCACCAGCGGCGTGGGCCTGGAGCCGCGCGACTCCACCTCCTACGAGTTCCTGCTGGGTACCGGCTCGCTCATGTCCTGCGTCCAGAACACCCAGGTCCCGTTCATGGACGTGATCGCCGCGGATCGTCGACTGGCGGGCGCCGAGGTGGAACTGGTCAACGAGCGTCGGCGGGAGCACTTCCTCGGGCGGGCGCTCACCGAGCAGCGCGAGCGCTTCGACTTCATCATCATCGACACGCCGCCGAGCCTCGGATTGCTCACCCTCAACGCCCTGACGGCGGCGGACTCGGTGCTGATTCCCATCCAGTGCGAGTACTACGCGCTCGAGGGGCTCAGCCAGCTCCTCAGCACGGTGCAGCTGGTCCAGCGGAGCCTGAACCGGGAGCTCCAGCTCGAGGGCGTACTGCTCACCATGTACGACAAGCGGTTGCGTCTATCGAACCAGGTCGCCGATGAGGCCATCGAGTTCTTCGGGCCCGTGGTCTACCAGACGCGGATCCCGCGCAACGTCCGGCTGAGCGAGGCGCCCTCCTTCGGCCAGCCCATCCTGCTCTATGACGTGGAGTGCCTCGGGGCCCAGAGCTACCTGGCCCTGGCGCAGGAAGTGATCACCGCCAACGATGGCGTCTCCGCCAGCCAGGAGGGCTGACCGCCATGGCCAAGAACCGGGTGCTCGGCAAGGGACTCTCGGCGCTGATCCAGAATGCGGACGGCCCGCTCGGCCACACCGGCGGCCGCGCCATCGAGGAGGTGCCGGTCGACGAGCTGGCCTTCAATCCCGACCAGCCGCGCAAGGTCTTCAAGGAAGAGAAGCTGCAGGAGCTGGCGGCCTCCATCAAGGATGTGGGCGTGCTGCAGCCGGTGCTCGTGCGCGCCCTGCGCCGTGGGGAGTCGCTGCCGGCGGCCGGGCCCCGGGGCGAGGCGCCGCGCTTCGTGGTGGTGGCGGGAGAACGCCGGGTCCGGGCCGCCGTGCTCGCCGGCCTGCGCACCATCCCGGCGCTCCCGTGCACCTACGAGGAGACCGAGGCGCTGCGCATCGCGCTGCTGGAGAACATCCAGCGCGAGAACCTCGGGCCCATCGAGGAGGCGGTGGCCTACCAGGGCCTGCTCGATGCCTACGGCGCCACCCAGGAGGAACTGGCCGACATGCTGGGCAAGAGCCGCAGTACCGTGGCCAATGCCCTGCGCCTGCTGGGCCTGGAACCGGAGATCCGCGACCTGGTGGAGGACGGGACGCTCACGCGCGGTCACGCCAAGGCGTTGCTCGCCGTGGCGGCCGGCCCCGACCGCCTGCGGCTCGCGCGCCTCTGCCGCAGCCGCGGCCTGTCGGTACGGGAGGTGGAGCGGCGCGCCCAGGGCACGCTCGCGGCGCGGGAACGCGCCCGGCGGCGCCGGCCCGGCGGGCGCAAGGGCGGCACCGCCGCCGAGTCGCCCGAGATCCGGGCCCTGCGCGAGCGGGCGGAGGCCCACTTCGGCTCGCCGGTGGTGATCGAGCGCGATGGCGGCGGCAAGGGGCGGGTCGCGGTGAGCTTCTTCGACGATCGCGACCTCGAACGGCTCCTGGCCATGATGGGCGTCGAGACGTCCCTGGATTGAGAGCGTAAGATATTGGATAAAAGCCGTTTGCGAGGAATATCCGTCGCCCGCCTGCGGCTCCTGCTGCTGGCGCTGATCGTGCTCTCGACCGGTCTGCTGCTCTTCAACCTGCTCGAGCTCGCCGGCCCCCTCGCCCGCGGGGCGCAGGACCGCGCCGACCGTTCCCGCGGCCTGGTCCTGAGCCTGGCGGCCTTCCACCTGCTGACCGTGGCCGCGGCCGGGGCCGTCTGGTCCAGCGTCCGCTCGCGCGAGCGGGCCCAGCTCCGCCTGCGCCGCTCCGAGCACAAGCACCGCACCATCATCAACCACGCCGGCGAGGCCATCTTCCTGCTCGACGGCGCCGGTCGGGTCCGCGAGTGGAACAAGGCCGCCGAGCAGCTCTTCGGCTCCCCGCGGCGCGCGGTCCTGGGACGACCCTTCACCGAGATCCACCGCTGCGAAGGCCTGGAGCTGGACCGCGCCATGACCGATGCCGAGCGCCTGCAGCGGAGCCTGGCCTTCGAGTTCCCGCTGCGGCGTGCCGGCGGGGCCGACGGGCTGGTCGAGATGACGCTCTCCCCGCTGCCGACCGAGCACGAGACGGGACGGCGACCGGCGCCTCGCCGCCCCGTGGCGGGCCTGGCCACCGAGGGCCGGTTCGTGGCCATCGCGCGGGACGTGACCAGCGAGCGCCAGCTCGAGGATCGCATCAGCCAGACCGAGAAGCTCGCCGGGATCGGCCAGCTGGCCGCCGGCATCGCCCATCAGCTCAACACGCCGCTGGGGTCCATCCTGCTGTCGGCCCAGATGCTGGCGGACGCCGAGCTGCGCGAGGACGACGCCGAGGACGTGGACCGGATCATCCGCCAGACGGAGCAGTGCCGTCAGATCATCAAGGGCCTGCTGAACTTCGCCCGGCCCCAGAGCGAGGAACGGCAGCTGGTGCCGCTGCGCGACGCGGTCCATGAGACCGTCTACCTCATGGAGAAGAACCTCCGCGTGGCCGGGGTGGAGGTGGAGCTGGACGCCGATCCCGAGCTCGCGGTGCTCGGCAATCGCAGCGAGCTGGACCAGGTCTTCTTCAACCTGCTGGTCAACGCGGTGGATGCCATGCCCGACGGCGGGCGGATCACCATCGGCATCGAGCCCGCGGGCCCGGGCGAGGTGCTGGTCAGCTTCACCGACACCGGCGCCGGCGTCGATCCCGAGCACCGCGACCAGATCTTCCTGCCCTTCTACACCACCAAGAGCTATGGCAAGGGCACGGGGCTGGGACTGAGCATCGTGGCGCGCATCATGCACGAGCATGGCGGGCGCGTCGAACTTGATCGGCACCACCGCGGGGGCGCCCGCTTCCTGCTCACCTTTCCGCGCCCCGGACTCGGGCTGCGGGAGCGGCTGGAACCGGACGGGCAGCCGGGAACCGGCCGCGAGGAGACTCCATGAGCCGATTCACACGCATCATCCTGATCAGCGGCGACGAGGGCGCCATGCGCGAGTTCACCATCAGCCACCGCATGGTCTGGCTGCTGGGCGTCCTCGGGCTGCTGCTGGCCGGCATGCTGGCCTACGTGCTGATCACCTACGCGGGCACGCTGCGGCAGTCCCTGCGGGTGCCGGCGCTCGAGGCCGAGCTGGAGGTGGCCGAGGTGGAGCTGGCCCGCGCCGCGCAGCTGCAGGCCGAGGTGGCGGCCATGCGCGGCCTGCAGGAGCAGCTCCTGCTCATGCTCGGCGTCGACCCCGACGATTCCACGGCGGCGGCCATGGTCGGGGGCGACCTGACGTCCATCGCGGCGGCCGTCATGACCCCGCCGCCGGATGCCTGGCCGGCCAGCGGCTACGTGACGCGGGAATTCGCCGAGGGCGCGGTGGCCCGCGGGGTGCGGCCGCACCCCGGACTGGACATTGCCGGACCGGCGGGCGCACCGATTCTGGCCGCCGGCGACGGCGTGGTGGCACGGACAGGAGAGGATCCCTTCCTGGGGAACTTTGTTGAAATCCAGCACGGCTTGGGTTACTTAACGGTCTACGGACACTGTCAGAGCACGGCGGTCGCCCGGGGCGGACAGGTCAGGCGGGGTCAGGTGATCGCGTACCTGGGCGACTCGGGCGAGGCTTCGGCCCCACATTTGCACTTCGAGATCTGGCACAACGGCATGGCCGTCGATCCTCGCGAGTTCCTCGCGGGGGACCCGCCGACACCGTAGATGACCACCGGCGGCCGGGGGGGCGGATCCCTCGCAGCCACCAGGAGTCAACCACCGGGGCCCGCTCCGGACCGAGGAGGACCAAATGTTCGGCAAGGAGCCTGAAAACACCACCGTCAGCGCCGGCCAGACGTCGATCATCGCGCAGGGCTGCAAGTTCGACGGCAAGATCGAGGTGCGCGGCACGCTGCGCATCGAGGGCGAGTTCAAGGGCGAGATCTCCGTGCCCGAGAGCCTGGTCGTGGGCAAGACCGGCGTGGTCCACGCCAAGGTCAAGGTCAAGAACGCCATCATCGGCGGCCAGTTCTTCGGCAACATCGAGGCCGAGAACAAGATCGAGCTGCAGAGCGGGTCGCACCTCGAGGGCGACATCAAGACCAAGCGCCTGGTCATCGACGAGGGCGTCTTCTTCGAGGGCAACTGCTCCATGGGCGCCAAGAAGACCCCCGGCGAGGCCGGCCCCCCGGCCCCGCCCCCGGCCACGAAGACCGAGCCGACCGACGCGTTGAAGAAGTAGAACGCCGCGATCGGTCTCGAACAGGCGTTGCCAGCCCGGCGCGCCCCCGGTAGGATGACGGCCGCATCGCCCGCGGAGGCGATGCGGCTGTCTGTTGCCCGAGCCACCGTCCGCCCCGCGCGAGGATCCGTGTCGATGCTGCCCCGCAAGCGCCTGGATCCCGAGTCGCGCCGCAACATGCGCGACATCGGCACCTACACGGCGATCCCCATCATGCTGGTCGTGGGGCCGGCGGTGGGCTGGTACCTCGGGCACCTGGCCCGCCAGCAATGGGACGGCCCGGTCTGGTGGGAGGTCGGCGGCGTGTTCTTCGGCCTCGCCGCGGCGGCGCGGCAGGTCTACAAGGCCATCAAGCAGGGGAGCGGAGACCGCTGATGGACGGCCGGTTGTTGCGGCGCGCACAGCTGGGAACGGTGGCCGGCGGTCTGCTGGCCGGTGTGGTGACGGCGCTGCTATGGTCGCCATCCCATGCACTTGGCGTGTTCGTGGGCGCCGCCGGGGCGGCCCTCAACCTGCGCGCGCTCGAGGGCGTGATCACCGCGGCCGTGGTGCCGCCGGGGGCGCGGCGCGACCTCCGGCGCGTTTTTCTCTGGTTGCTGGCCAAATTCACTGTTTACGGATCGGCGTTCTGGATATTAATTGTCCGCCCGTTTCCGGTGATCGGCATGGCCGTCGGCCTCACGATCATGCTGATCGCCCTCGTCCTGGCTGCGTTGACCGGTCGGTCGGCCACTCCCCGGGAAGCTACCCTTCGAGGTGACGATGCAGACGCGTGACCAGCGGACGACAACGACTGCCCTCGCCCTGCTCCTGACCCTGGCCCTGGCGAGCGCCGTGGTCGCGGCGCCCGGACAGGAGGCGCATGGCCGGGACCACGACCGGCAGACCGCAGAGGAGCATCCCCTGCCGGGGACCCCGGAGGAAGCCGCCGAGGCGGCGCTGGACCACGCCCATGACGATCATGCCGGGGCCGATGACGACCACGGGGGCGGCATCCACCTCGACAACATCTACAAGCTGCTGGTCAAGAACCTCGTGCCCGTCTTCATGGGCGAGGACGCCGACCCCGGCGCCGTCAAGAAGACCGAGGAGGCCCTCTACGCCTGGCGCGAGGTCTTCTTCTCCTTCCTGGTGATCATCATCATGGCGGTGTTCTTCATCTCCGTGGGCCGTAACCTGCGCGAGCGGGACCCGACGCGGAAACAGATGTTCGTCGAGACCATCCTCGGCGGACTCTATGGCATGTTCGAGCAGGTCCTCGGCAAGGAGACCCGCCGCTTCGCCCCCTACCTGGGCACCCTCTTCCTCTTCATCCTGCTGAACAACTGGTCCGGCCTGGTCCCGCTGGGGTTCTCGTCCACCTCCAGCCTGGCCAACACCACCCTGGGCCTCGGCCTGCTGACGTTCTTCTACGTGCAGTACATCGGCATCCGCGCCAATGGCCTGGGCGGCTACCTCTACCACTTCGCTGGACAGCCCAAGAGCCCGATCGATTGGGCGTTCGCCGTCCTGATCTTCCCGCTGGAGATCGTCGGCGAGATCATCAAGCCCATCTCGCTGTCGCTGCGTCTGTTCGGCAACATCTACGGCGAGGAGATGCTGATCGCCGTGATGATCATCCTCGGGGCCCAGTTCTCCGGCTTCCTGCTCGGGCAGTTCGGGGACACCGGCGGCGCCATCGCCGGCTTCTTCCCGGGCATCCCCTTCCAGGTGCCGTTCTACTTCCTCGTGCTCATCGTCAGCACGGTGCAGGCCCTGGTCTTCACGCTCCTGTCCACCGTGTACATCTCGCTCATGCTTCCTCACGATCACGAGGAGGAGGCGCACTAGGTTCCGGAAGAGGTCCGGACTCGACCGGCGGGCCCGCCCGCCAGATTCCGAAGCAACCCGTTAAGGAGGAGACATGGAAACCAATGGCATCCTGGTCCTGGCACTTGCACTCGCCGCGTTCGGCTCGGCCATCAGCCTGGGCAAGGCCATCGAGGCGGCGATGAACGCCATGGGTCGTCAGCCCGAGGCCATCGGCAAGATCCAGACGGCGATGCTCATCGGCTGCGCCTTCATCGAGGCTCTCGCCATCTACACGCTGATCGCCGTCCTCCTGCTCCAGCAGTAGCGCAGACCGCGACCCAACCGGCGCCGACCGGTGTGTGCTTCGGAACGTCCGTCGGCGGGGGTGACGCGATCGCTCCCGCCGGCAACACCGGCGGTCGCCACGGCGAAGGAAGCAGTTCATGAGCCTGGCCCCCAACTGGCCACAGCTACTGACCACCATCCTCGGCTTCCTGCTGTTGTTGTGGATCATGCGCAGGTTCGCATGGAATCCGATCCTGGACATGATCGACCAGCGGCGCGAGAAGGTCGAGAAGGACTATGCTGCGGCCGAGCGCGAGCTGTCGTCGGCGGAGAGCCTCAAGGCCGACTTCGAGACCAAGCTCGGCGAGATCAAGGTGATCGAGCGCGAGCGCGTCCAGGAGGCCGTCAAGCGGGGCGAGGAGCTGGCCGGCGGCATCGTCGAGAAGGCCCGCGGCGAGGTCGACCAGACCAGGGCCAAGGGTCTGCAGGATCTGGAGCTGGAATCGCTCAAGGCGCGGCAGGCGCTCCGCGACGACGTGGTCGACCTGGCCATTGGCGCGGCCGAGAAGCTCATCGGCGAGCGCCTGGACGAGGCCAAGCACCGCCAGCTCATCGAGCACTACATCGACAGCGTCGGGGAGCAGCGGCATGCGTGATCGCAAGGTCGCCGATCGCTACGCCCAGGCGCTGCTCGAGGTGGCGCTCGACCGGGGCGTGCTCGATGGCCTCGAGGAGTCGTTCGACTCGCTCATCGAGGTGGTCGCCGACCGGGGCGACCTCCGCCACTTCATGCAGAGTCCCCAGGTCCCCACGCACGAGAAGAAGGCCCTGATCCACGACACGCTCGGCGGCCGCGTCGAGCCCACGCTCCTGAACTTCCTGGAGCTGCTGCTGGACAAGGACCGCATCCTCCACCTCGCCGACATCCACGAGGCCTTCGGCCTGCGGCTCGCGTCGCATCGGGGATTGCAGCGGGCGGACGTGGTGACGGCGATCCCGCTGGCGGACGACCTCGCCGCGAAGCTGCGCCAGAAGCTCGAGGCGCTCACCGGCCAGACCATCGTCCTCGAAAACAGGGTGGATCCCGCCGTGATCGGCGGGGTCTGTGTGACCATGGGCGACCGTATCATCGATGGCACCGTGCGCACCGGCCTGGCCCGGCTGCACGAGACCCTCGAGAAGGCGCCCCTCCGATAGTCCGAAGGAGTTCGGCAGTGAAACTGAGGCCCGAGGAGATCAGCTCCGTCCTGTCGCAGGAGCTGCAGAAGTACGGCCGCGACCTCGAGGTCGAGAGCGTCGGCACGATCCTGCAGGTGGGCGACGGCATCGCCCGCGTGTACGGCCTGCAGGACGTCATGGCCGGCGAGCTGGTGAAGTTCCCCGGCGACATCATGGGCATGGTGCTGAACCTGGAAGAGGACTCCGTGGGCGTCGCCATCTTCGGCGAGGACACCCACATCAAGGAGGGCGACCAGGTCACGCGCACCGGCAGCATCGCGTCGGTGCCCGTGGGCGAGGGCGTGATCGGCCGCGTGGTCAACGCGGTGGGTCGGCCCATCGACGGCGAGGGTCCCATCCCCAGCGACGAGACCCGACCCATCGAGGTCAAGGCGCCCGGCGTGATCGATCGTCAGCCGGTGAACCAGCCGCTGATGACCGGCCTGAAGGCCATCGATTCGATGACGCCCATCGGCCGCGGTCAGCGCGAGCTGATCATCGGCGACCGCCAGACCGGCAAGACGGCCATCGCCATCGACGCCATCATCAACCAGAAGGGCAAGGGCGTCCGCTGCTTCTACGTGGCCGTGGGCCAGAAGCAGTCCACCGTGGTGGGCGTCTACGAGACGCTCAAGGAGAACGGCGCGATGGAGTACACCACCATCGTGGCCGCCGGCGCCAGCGAGCCCGCCCCCATGCTCTTCATCGCGCCGTACACCGGCTGCACCATGGCCGAGCACTTCATGTGGCAGGGCCAGGATACCCTGGTGGTCTACGACGACCTCTCCAAGCAGGCCAACGCCTACCGGCAGATGTCGCTGCTGCTGCGCCGGCCGCCGGGTCGCGAGGCCTACCCCGGCGACGTCTTCTACCTGCACAGCCGCCTGCTCGAGCGCGCGGTGAAGCTCTCGGACGAGAAGGGCGGCGGCTCGCTCACCGCCCTGCCCATCATCGAGACCCAGGCGGGCGACGTCTCGGCCTACATCCCCACCAACGTGATCTCCATCACCGACGGCCAGATCTTCCTGGAGAGCGACCTCTTCTACAGCGGCGTGCGGCCGGCGGTGAACGTGGGCATCTCGGTGTCGCGCGTGGGCGGCGCGGCGCAGACCAAGGCCATGAAGAAGGTGGCCGGCTCGCTGCGCCTGGACCTGGCCCAGTACCGCGAGCTGCAGGCCTTCGCCCAGTTCGGCAGCGACCTGGACAAGGCCACGCAGCGGCAGCTGACCCGTGGCGAGCGCATGGTCGAGATCCTCAAGCAGGACCAGTACGTGCCCATGTCCATGGAGAAGCAGGTGGCGATCATCTTCGCCGCCAGCCAGGGCGCCATCGACGACGTGCCCATCGATCAGGTGGGCCAGTGGGAGATCGACTTCCTGGCCTTCCTGGACGAGAAGCACTCGGGCGTCCTGCACGCCATCGAGCAGAGCGGCAAGCTCGCCGACGACACCGTCGACGGGTTGAAGGCCGCCATCACGGAGTTCAAGGCGCAGCGCCAGTAGCGCGCGCCACGGGAGGTAGCCGTGCCTGGTGCCGGCGTCAAGGCTCTCAACAAGCGCATCCGCTCGGTCAAGAGCACCCAGCAGATCACCAAGGCCATGAAGATGGTGGCCGCGGCGAAGCTGAACCGCTCGCAGGGCAAGATGCTGGCCGCCCGGCCGTACTCCCGCAAGCTGATCAAGCTGGTGGAGCACCTGGCCGGGTCCTCGCAGGGGGCCAATCCCCTGTTCGAGGTGCGCGAGGTGACGCGCCGCCTGATCGTGGTGGTCAACTCGGACAAGGGCCTCTGCGGCAGCTACAACATGAACCTCGTCAAGAAGGCGCAGCAGGTCTACCAGGCCTCGCGCGCCGATGGGGTCGAGACGGAGCTGCTGACCATCGGCAAGAAGGCCAGCGACTTCTTCGCCAGGCGGGAGTTTCCCCTCTGGGCCCGTCATGACGACCTCGGCGGCGAGATCGAGGCCATGCGCGCCCAGAAGATCGGCGATGCGCTGGTGGGGGCGTTCCTCGCGGGCGAGTTCGACGAGGTGAAGATCGTCTACGCCGAGTTCGTCTCCACCATGACCCAGCGGCCCATCGAGGCGCCGGTGCTGCCCATCGCGCCCGAGGCGGTGGCGGGCGACGGCGAGGACCGCGAGGTCCAGGACCTCGACTACATCTGGGAGCCCAGCCAGGCCGAACTGTTCGACGTGCTGCTGCCCCTGTACCTGCGGAACCGGATCTACATGACGCTCATGGAAGCGTTCACCAGCGAGCACGCGGCGCGCATGACGAGCATGACCGCCGCCACCGAGAACGCCGGCGAGCTCATCGAGTCGCTCACGCTTCAGCGCAATCGCGAGCGGCAGGCGGCCATCACGGCGGAGCTTCTGGACATCGTTGGCGGCGCCAACGCCCTGTAAACGAGGAGAGAGACTGACATGGCCGAGAACTACGGCGTGGTCAAGCAGGTCATCGGGCCCACCGTCGACCTCGAGTTCGACAGCGACCACCTGCCCTCCATGCTCAACGCGATCCACATCGTGGACGAGGAACGGGGCATCGACCTGATCACCGAGGTTGCCCAGCACACCGGCAACAACATGGTGCGCACCGTGGCCATGGACTCCACCGACGGCCTGGTCCGCGGCATGAAGGGCCGGGACACCGGCGAGCCCATCGCCGTGCCCGTGGGCGAGCAGTGCCTCGGCCGCCTGTTCAACCTCCTCGGCGACCCCATCGACGGCAAGGGCGCCGTGCCGCATCCGGAGAAGACCAGCCCCATCCACGCCTCCCCACCGGACATGAAGGACCAGGGCGTGGCCAACGAGATCTTCGAGACGGGCATCAAGGTGGTGGACCTCCTGGCGCCCTACGCCAAGGGCGGCAAGATCGGCCTGTTCGGCGGCGCCGGCGTGGGCAAGACGGTGATCGTGCAGGAGCTGATCCACGCCATCGCCACCGAGCACGGCGGCTACTCCGTGTTCTGCGGCGTGGGCGAGCGCACCCGCGAGGGCAACGATCTCTACCTCGAGATGTCCGAGTCCGGCGTGATCGAGAACACCGCGCTGGTCTTCGGCCAGATGAACGAGCCGCCCGGCGCCCGCCTGCGCGTCGCGCTCTCGGGCCTGACCATGGCCGAGCATTTCCGCGACGAGTTGAACCAGGACGTGCTGCTCTTCATCGACAACATCTTCCGCTTCACCCAGGCCGGCTCCGAGGTCTCCGCGCTGCTGGGCCGCATGCCCAGCGCCGTGGGCTACCAGCCCACCCTGGCCACCGAGATGGGCGAGCTGCAGGAGCGCATCACGTCCACCCGTAGCGGATCGATCACCTCGGTGCAGGCGATCTACGTCCCCGCGGACGACCTCACCGACCCCGCGCCCGCCACGGCGTTCAGCCACCTCGACGCCACCACGGTGCTCTCGCGGCAGATCGCCGAGCTGGGCATCTACCCCGCCGTCGACCCGCTGGACTCCACCAGCCGCATCCTCGACCCCCGGGTCCTGGGCCAGGAGCACTACGACATCGCGCGGCAGACCCAGATGATCCTGCAGCGCTATCGGGACCTGCAGGACATCATCGCCATCCTCGGCATGGATGAGCTCAGCGACGAGGACAAGATCACCGTCCAGCGCGCCCGCCGGATCCAGCGCTTCCTCTCGCAGCCCTTCTTCGTGGCCGAGCAGTTCACCGGCAAGGAGGGTCGCTACGTGAAGCTGGAGGACACCCTGCGCAGCTTCAAGGGCCTGATCGCCGGCGAGTACGACCACATCCCCGAGCAGGCCTTCCTCTACTGCGGCGCCATCGAAGAGGTGCTGGAGAACCACGAGAAGATGCAGGCCACGGCGTAATCGAGACCGTCGGCCGCGGCGTCCCGGCGCCGCGGCCGGCCGATCGCTCGCCAGCAGCGGCGAGCGAGGTAGTCAGAAAGCGGGATCATGAAGTCGCTGAAGGTCAACATCGTCACGCCCGAGCGTGTGGTCTTCGAGGCGGAGGCCGTCTCGGTCACCCTGCCTGGCAGCGAGGGCTACCTGGGCGTCTGGGCCAACCACGCGCCCCTGGTCACCGGCCTGATGCCCGGCGTGGTGACCATCCGCCGGGACGAGGTCGGCAACGCCCAGCTCTTCGCCTGCAGCGGCGGCTTCGTGGAGATCAGCCACAACACGGTCAACATCATGACCGATAGCTGCGAGCTGGCCGAGGAGGTCGATGCCGACCGCGCCCGCGCCGCGCTGGAGCGCGCGAAGGAGCGGCTGCTGTCCACCGACCCGGTCATCGACAAGGAGCGCGCCCTGCTCGCACGCCAGCGCGCCGAGGCACGCCTGAAGGCGGTGGCCGACACGCTGAAGCAGTAGGCCGGACGCTCCCTCCGGCCGCGTTCCCGCACCGCTCTCTCAGATCCCCCGGCGCAATCGCCGCACCCGGGCCACCGCCTCCGGCTCGCCCGCCGCCTCCCAGAACACCGCCGCGGCGTGCAGCACCTCTCGGGCGTCGTCGGGCCGCCGCCGCTCCGCCAGGCAGAGGCCCAGGAACTCGCAGGCGCGGGCGGCCAGGGCGTGGTCGTCCTGGGCGGCGAAGACCTCGAGCACCGGGCCCACGGCGTCGATGCCCAGCGCGGGGCGATCGGTGAGCAGGGCCACCCAGGCCAGGTCCACCCGGACCCGCAGCAGCTCCGGCTGCGCCGCCGGCACCGCCGTGGCGCCGTGCGCCACCGCCTCCTGGAGCACGTCCCGCGCCTCGACCCGGCGGCCCACGGCGGTGAGCGCCCCCGCCACCGCCCGGGCGGCCACGAGCGTGCGCACCGGGTCGTCCGCCCGCCGGGCTCCGGCCAGGACCTCGCGCAGCGCGGGCAGCCGCGGATCGCGGCCCAGCGAATCGGTCGGCACCGCGAGGTCGAGCCGCAGGAGCCTCTGGGCCGGATCGGCGTACGCCGTCTCGACACCCGTCAGGCTCCCCAGACGACCGAGATCGAAACCCACCGTGGCATGGTCCCGCTCCACCGATCCGGCGAGCACGTGGGTCGCGCCCACCGCCCGGGCGCGCTGCAGGAACTCCCGCGCCGCCAGCGGCCGCGACGGGTAGGGGCGCCAGCCCACGCCCGCATGGAACGGCGCGTGCGCCTTGCGGGCCATGACCACCGCGTCGCCCGCCCCGCGCCGCGGACCCCCGGGGCCCCCCGGGGGGCCCTCCCGCAGCGAGGCCAGATGGCCGATCACTCCCTGCAGGTCGCGCGGCTGTCGCTCGGCATGGAACTGCACCGTATCCACGATGCGAGGCAGACCCACGAGCGCGAGGACGGCGAGCACCACCCAGGCCGGACCGCGCGCGCGGAGGCCCGGCGCCCGGGCCCCGGGCGCGGGACGGGGTCGTTCCAGGCGCCGCAGGAGCAGCCAGGCCACCGCCAGCGCGCCGACCGGCGCCAGGGGCAGGGCGAAGCGTGGCCGGAAGAACACCGTCGCCAGCACCAGGAGCGCCAGCGCCAGCCACAGCAGCAGGGCGCGATGCCGCCAGGGCCGCCGCCGCGGGATCATGAGCGCCAGGGCGATGGCGGCCGCCGCCGCGCCGGCGCGCCCGAACAACGCCTCGCCGGACGCCACCAGGCGCGCGGGCAGGTTGGTCAGCAGGTGCCAGGCCGCCCCGGGGATCGTGGCCCCGGCGCCGAACTCCCGCACCACGTTCTCGGCGTTGGCCGTGGCCAGCGGCACCCCGGCCTGGATCAGATTCAGCGCCACCCACGGCGCCACCGGAAGCAGGCAGCCGGCCACCGCGGCCAGCACGGGGCGGCGGCGCGTGGCGGCGACCCCGGCACCGTTCCGCCACCACGCCACCAGCACCAACCACACCGGCAACACCACGCCGGCGTAACGCGTCAGCAGCGCCAGCCCGGCGAGCAGCCCGGCCGCGAACCACCGCCAGGCCGGATCCCCGGCGATGCCCTGGCCCCCGGGTCGGCCGCAGGCCCCGGCGTTCCCGGCG
>CAZWYF010000025.1:0-51393 GCA_964637835.1 uncultured Fibrobacteraceae bacterium | reverse complement strand
GCCCTGGCCCTGGCCCGCCTGGCCCTCGGCCCCGAAGCAGTGGTGCCCCGATAGCGCCGCCCGCCCCCTCAATCTTGCTGTAACCACCCCGTCCCGTAGATCGCCGCCGGCAGCAGCACCGGCACCAGCCCCATGAGGAACTGCCGCAGCTTGAGCGCCAGGTGGTTGGCGTGGTGGGCGCCGCAGACCGTGCGCAGGAAACTCTCCAGGGTGTGGATCTGGATCTCGACGGTGAAGCGGTAAGGCGACTGGCCAGGGAACCGGCCGGGGAAGAGCACGTCGACGTCGCCCTTGAAGACCCGGAAGCCACGTCCGGAATGGGGGTTGAGCCGGCTGCCCTCGAGCGCGGGGCCCAGGCTGTCGGTGACGTTGCGCCAGCCGAAGGGGTTGCCCACGCAGGCGTCGAGCAGGATCAGGAGGTCGTCCAGGGCCTCCTCGTTGGCGACGATGAACATGGCGCCCAGGATGTCGCCGATCTGGTCGGGGTTGTTGATGCCCTTGCGCAGCATCTTCGAGAGGATCGAGCCGCTGCGGTGCTGCTTCATCTCCTGCCAGCGCACCTTCTCGATCACGTGGTGCTGGCCGTCGACCACCTCGTAGCTCACGCGATCCACCGAGCGCTTGAAGCGGCAGCTGTGGTAGAGCACGTCCAGCGCCAGGTTGCGGCCGGGGCCGCGGGCCTCGAGGAAGGCGGAGTCGAAGCGCCAGATCTGGTCGCCCGGCCGGGGCCGGTTGCTGTAGCGGATGGTCTCGCCGTCCTCGCCGATGTGGAAGCCGATCTCCACGGGATACTGCTGCGTCTTGTGGCACCAGATGCCGCGGTCGAGCAGTTCCTGGAAGTAGGTCAGATGCAGCGGGCCGTCCTGGACGTGGCGGGAGTGGTCGATGTCCAGCAGCAGATTCGCCAGGTGGATCTTGCGGAGGGCCTCGAAGCGCAGGCGGGCGTCGTCGCTGCGCAGGGCCAGGCCCATGAGGTCGCGCAGGTCGCTGGTGGCGGTGACCGCGCCGAGCGGCGTGACCGCCGGGCGGGCGCGCTCGGGCAGCAGGTCGATGGTCGACTGCAGGTAGACGTCGGCCTCGCCGAGGAACTCGGCCACGATCAGGACGTCGTCGGCGCAGGGGGGGATCTCCGTGGTGCCGGCCCGCAGGGGTCGCACCAGGCGCGCCGCCTCGCGGTGGTAGGCGGCCTCGTCCGCGCGGATCCGGTCGTAGGTCAGGTTCAGGAAGCGGCGCAGGCGCGAGGGGCGGGCGAGGAAGGCGGGGTCGAGCAGCGGGTGGGCGGTGTAATCCACGTCCCAGTGGATGGTCTGCCAGGAGTCCAGGATGCGGTCCGCGCGGATCCACTGCTCGTTCATCGACACTCCTCGATCTCGGCGGGACGACCCGGGCCGGGTGCGCCCCCGGTCAGGGGCGCACCCGCGGCGCGGCTCAGATCGTGTCCAGGACCCGGGCCAGGTCGGCCTCCAGGTCGGCGTAGTCCTCGCAGCCGACGGCGATGCGCACGAGGTCGTCGGTGATGGCGGCCTGCTCCCGCTCGTGCTGCGGGATGCCGGCGTGGGTCATGCTGGCCGGGTGCTCGATGAGGGTCTCGATGCCGCCCAGGCTCACGGCCAGGGTACAGACCTCGAGGTTGTCCATGAGCTGCTTGCCCGCGGTGAGGCCGCCCTTGACGCCGAAGCTCATCACCGCGCCCCCGCCCCGCATCTGCTTGCGGGCGAGGTCGTGCTGCGGATGGCTCTCCAGCCAGGGGTAGCGCACCCAGTCGATCTTTGCATGCGCCTCCAGGAACCGGGCCAGCTTCAGGCAGTTGTCCTGGCCCTTCTCCATGCGCAGGCCCAGGCTCTTGATGCCCCGCAGCACCAGCCACGCCTGATGCGGATCCATGGTGCCGCCCAGGTTCAGATGGACCTTGCGCAGCCGCCGGAAGAGGTCCTCGTCCTTCGCCACCACCATGCCCGCGACCACGTCGGTGTGGCCGTTGAGGAACTTGGTCATGCTGTGAAGGACCAGATCGGCGCCGAGTTCCAGCGGGTTCTGCAGGTAGGGGCTGGCGAAGGTGTTGTCCACGCAGACCACCGCGCCGTGGGCGTGGGCGATCTCGCTGATGGCGGCGATGTCGGCCAGCTTGAGGGTCGGGTTGGCCGGGGTCTCCAGGTAGACCAGCTTCGTCTCCGGGCGCATGGCGGCGGCCACGTTCTCGGGATCGGACGTGTCGACGAAGGTGGCCTCGATGCCGAAGCGCGGGTACTCGGTCTCCAGGACCATGCGGCTCGGACCGTAGAGCGACTCGGTGCAGACCACGTGCTCGTTCTGCGAGAGGATGGCGTAGTAGACCAGGTTCACCGCCGCCATGCCGGTGGCGCAGGCCAGGCCGCCGCAGGCGCCCTCGAGGGTGGCCACGCTCTCCTCCAGGGCGCCGATGGTCGGGTTGCCCAGGCGGGTGTAGATGTAGCCGCCCTCGGGGTCGCCGCGGAAGGAGGCCGCGCCATGATCGGCGTTCTTGAAGGCGAAGGTGCTGGACTGGTAGATGGGCACCGACACGGCGCCGGTGACGGGGTCGATGGGGTTGCCGGCGTGGATGATGCGGGTGTGGCGACCCTTGTCGTGGAGGTCGTGCATGGCGGGGCGTTCCCTTTCGCGATGGAGGTCGCGGTGGACCGGGATCCGGAGGCACCGCGCAGGGGGTTCTCGACGGTCGCCGCGCCGGCGGCCGGCCGTGGCGAGTATACACCACCGCGGTCGGGATGGGCAGCATCGTGCGGCCGTCACGGGACGAGCGGAACGCCCAGAACATGGGCGCCTCGCCGGCGGCGCGCAACCTCCCGGGCGCGCGCAGCAGGGCCGGTCCCGGCCTTGTCTGGCGGGTGATCGCCGGTTATCGTCGTGAGGTCCGGTCCCCGTCCCGGGTCTTGCCGCTCCCGCCTGCACACTGGAGGAGTACCATGCCTTTCCGGTCCCCGCGCGCCGCCCTGCTGCTGGCCGCCTCCCTGCTGACCCTGGCCCTGGCCGCCCCGGCCCAGGACGCCTGGAATTTCCTGCCCAGCAACGACATGGGCGCCGCCGACTGGCGCGCCGCGCATCCCGCGTGGGATGGCCGCGGCGTGGTCATCGCCATCCTGGATACCGGCGTGGACCTGGACGTGCCGGGCCTGCAGACCACGTCCCATGGCCTGGCCAAGGTGCTGGACGTGCGGGACTTCTCCACCGAGGGCGACTGGACCACCGCGGCGGCCGAGTGGGACGCCGAGGCCGGCGTCTGGCGCACCGAGGACGGCCTGCAGCTAGGAGGCGCCGACCAGTTCGCGGTGGCTCCGCCCGCCGGCGGCCCGGTCTACGTCGGCGTGATCGCCGAGGCGGAGTTCCTCGACAACTCCCGCGTGCACGACCTCAACGAGGACGGCGACACCGGCGACCGCTTCGGCTTCCTGGTCTGGCAGGCCGACCGCGCCGCCGTGGAACAGGCCCTGGGGATCGGCGAGGGCTACGAGCTGCTGGCCAGCCTGAACGAGGTCGCCGCCGAGCGGGTGGCCGAGGAGCGCGCGAGCGCCCGCGTGTGGCTGGTGGCCGTGGACACCGACGGCGACGGCGACCTCGCCGACGAGCAGGTCCTGCGCGACTACCACGTCGACCACGACAGCTTCGGCCTGCGCGCCCCGGACGCCCCGGACAGCCGCGACCTGATGGCCTGGGCGGTGAACGTCCGCCCGCAGGAGGACTTCCTGGGCGCCATGACCCCGCCGGTGGCGGAGTTCCACTTCGACGACGGCGGCCACGGCAGCCACTGCGCCGGCATCGCCGCCGGCCACGACGTCAACGGCCTGGCCGATCTCGACGGCGCCGCCCCGGGCGCCTTCCTCATCAGCTGCAAGCTGGGGGACAACCGCCTCGCCGGTGGCGCCACCCGCACCGGGTCCATGAAGAAGGCCTACGAGCACGCCGTGGCCTTCGGCGAGCGCTGGGGCCTGCCCGTGGTGGTCAACATGAGCTTCGGCATCGGCTCGGTGGAGGAGGGCGACGACGCCATGGGCCGCTGGCTCGACCAGCTCCTGGCCGACAACCCCGACTTCTACGTCTGCACCAGCGCCGGCAACGAGGGCCCCGGCCTCTCGACCGTGGGCCTGCCCGCCACCAGCGAGAGCGTGATCTCGGTGGGGGCCTACCTCTCGCCCGCCACCGGGGCCGACCTCTACGACGCCCGCCTGCCCCGCGAGACCATGTTCGCCTTCTCCAGCCGCGGCGGCGAGACGCCCAAGCCCGACGTGGTGGCCCCCGGCTCCGCCCTCTCCACGCTGCCGGGCTTCGCCGACGGTTCCGGCCGCTACAACGGCACCAGCATGGCCAGCCCCCAGGCCGCCGGCGCGGCGGCCCTGCTGCTGTCGGCCGCCCGGGACGAGGGCCTGACCACCCACTGGGGCATGCTCAAGCGCGCCATGATCGCCGGCGCCCGCCGCATCGACGGCCTCGAGCTCAACACCCAGGGCGGCGGCCTGGTGAACGTGGCCGGCAGCTGGCCGGTCCTGCGCGACCTGGCCCGCAGCGAGTCCGCCCACCACGTGCTCTGGTACCACGTGGAGACCGCCTGCCCCTTCCAGGACGACCACACCGCCAGCGCCGCCTACTGGCGTGTGCCCGGCGGCGTGCCCACGGCCCCCGAAGAGGTCGTCTTCCGGGTCTCGCCCATCTTCCATCCCGACCTCGGCCCCGACGCGCGCGACGATTTCCTGCGCGCGTTCACCTTCAAGAGCGAGGCCGACTGGCTCGACCTGATCACCGGCAAGGACTACGTCCGCGGCGAGGCCGCCGTCACCGTCAGCGTCACCTACGACGGCGATCGCCTCGAGGAGCCCGGCCTGTACGCCGCCCGGGTGATCGCCAGCCAGACCGGGGGCGACCTCGGCGGCCTGGCGGCCCGGGAGTTCTACCTCTGGAACACCGTGGTGGTGGGCGAGCCGCTGAGCGTGGAGAACGGCTTCTCCCGCACCTGGACCGGCAAGGACCTGCCCGCGAGCTGGGTCCACCGCTACTACGTGGACGTGCCCGCCGGCGCCACGGCCATGCGCGTGCGCCTGGAGGTGAGCGAGGATGTCGGCGCCGGCAAGGGCGCCCGGGCGCTGACGGAGATCTGCGACCCCGAGGGCCGCGTCCGCGGCGGCTGGGGCGGCTACGCCGACGTCCAGGAGCATCCACTCCGCGACATGACCGTCCTGCCGCCGGAGCTGTTCCCGGGCACCTGGGAGATCAACGTGGCGGCCGCCATCGGGAACCTGGAGGACACCGACTACCGCCTGACCGTCAGCTGCGACGGCTATGCGGTGGAGCCGGCCACCATCACCGCGTTGCCACGGGGCGATGCCGGAGAGGACGCCCGGGGCGAGCTGACGGTCACCCGCGCCTTTCCCGGCGTCTTCCGCGGACAGGCGAGCGCCGCGGTGGAGGGCTGGCAGAAGGAGCACACCGTCGAGCTGAGCGAGACCGATGAGTGGACCCTGCCGTTCACCCTGGATCGGACCACGCCGCGGGCCAGCTTCCACCTGGTGATGGACGCGGCCGTGGCCAACCTGCACACCGACTGCGCGGTGAACATCCTCGACAGCAGCGGCAAGGCGGTGCGCATGGGCGCCTTCGACGGCACCGAGGCGCATACCGGCATCAGCCTGCCCGAGGGCCAGGACGAGGCCCGCTACACCCTGCAGGTGGTCGGGGCGTTCGCCCTGGCGCCCGACATGAAGGACTGGGGCTTCGAGGTCCAGGAGCGCTACCACTTCGCGCGCCCGGTGCGCGGCGAGGTGGACGGCCCGGGCCGGGGCGCCCTGCGCCTGTACTGCGGCGTGCCGGCCGAGCTGGGCCTGAGCTTCGCCGACAGCTGGCCGGCGGCGCCCGCGGGCATGGGCCTCTTCGGCGCGGTCGAGTTCGACGACCAGGCGCTGGACGACCGCCGCCCCGGTGACCGCGAAGGCCGCCTGGTGCTCGAGGTGCCCATCGCGCTGGAGTGACGGGGACGACCACGCCGACGGCAGACGCCGGAGCCCGCGACCATCCCGGTCGCGGGCTCCGTGCCGTTCCGCACCCTCCCACACCGTCCCACGCGGCGCGTGCCGGTGGCGAACCGGCCGCTGCCCGCGTCAGTCCACCAGCCGCGGCACCGTCACGTCCGCGCTCCCGGGCACCAGCAGATCCACGCGGCCGCTGAGCGCCGTGGGCTCGAGGTTGAACTCGGCCACGTAGGCGCCGCGGCTGCGCGCCAGGTCCACCAGTCCGGCGGCCGGATACACCGCGCCGGCCGTCCCGATCACCAGCATCACCCGGCAGTGCGCCGCCGCCAGGGTGGCGGCCTCGTGGGCGTCGGCGGGGATGCCCTCGCCGAACCAGACCACCGCCGGCCGCAGGCGCGCCCCGCAGGCCTGGCAACGGGGGCACTCCGGCAGCGGGACGCGCCGATCCTCCGCCTCGCGTCCGCAGCCGCTGCAGCGCAGGCGCCAGATGCTGCCGTGGTACTCGATCACGTCGCGGCTGCCGGCCTGCTGGTGGTATCCGTCCACGTTCTGGGTCACCAGGGAGAGCGGCGTGCGCTCCTGCAGGGCGGCCAGGGCGTGATGGGCGGCGTTGGGCTCGTGGTCGGCGATGATGCCGCGACGCCAGTCATACCAGCGCCAGACCAGTTCCGGGTCGCGGGCGAAGGCCTCGGGGGTGGCCAGCTCCTCGGGGCGGTAGCGCGCCCACAATCCGTCCTGCTTGCCGCGGAAGGTGGGGATCCCGCTGGCTGCGGAGATGCCCGCGCCGGTGAGCACGGCCACCGGCGTGTCGGGTCCGAGACGGTCGCGCAGCGGGGCGAGGTCGGGCAGATCCATGGGCACCTCCGGGGGCGATGCCGCGGGCGGCGACTTGCGGTGCTGCCGGCGCGGCGCGATGATCGTTGGCAGCCGATCTTCGGTCGCCCTGGCGGCCACTGTCAACCGGGAGCGCCCGCTTGTCTCCATCGCCCAGCGTCCAGCGATCCGTCCGGTCGGCCAGTGCATGGCTGTGGGCGACCCTGCTGACCACCCTGGTCCTCGTCGGGGCGGGGGCGCTGGCCCCGGCGGCGGCCCAGCGGCCCGGCGGCGGCCCGCCACCGGTGGTCTTCCGGCTGGAGGACGCGGCCGCCCGTCCCCTGGCCGAGGCCTGCGCCGCACTGTGGCAGGAACACGGGGCCGCACTGGCGGCCGACATCCTGCCCGACGGCGTGGTCCCGGACACCGTGCACTGCCTGATCCTGCCCAGCGAGCGCTTCGACGCCTACTTCGCCGACCGCCTGCCCGACTGGGGGGTGGGCGTGGCCCTGCCGCCGGGCCGACTCATCGCCCTCGACCATCAACGGATCCGCGCCGTGGGGCCGGGGCCGCAGGCGGTGTTCATCCACGAGATGGCCCATGCCCTGCTCTTCCAGGCGGCCGGCGACGTGCGGCTGCCCACCTGGCTGCACGAGGGCGTGGCCATGCGCGCGAGCGGCGAGTGGCGCTTCACCGACACCCTCGGCGTGATCCTCGAGGGACGACTGCCGTCGCTGGCGAGCATCAGCGGGCCGTTTCCGCGGGGGGCCACCGCGGCCCAGCGCGCCTATCGCACCAGCCTGATGGCGGTCAACTGGCTCGAGGCCGAGCACGGGCCGGGCGCCGTGCGTCGCATCCTGACGGCGGTCCGCCAGCAGGCCGACTGGGCCACGGGCTTCCGGGCGGCCACCGGCGAGGAGGCCCACGTCTTCGCCAGCCGCTTCCACGGCGCCATGCGCCTGCGCTACGGCTGGGTGCTGATGATCTTCCGCTGGCCCACCCTCTTCGTGATCATGGCGCTGGTCTTCCTGGTCGGTGCGGTCGCCAAGGTGGTGCGCAATCGCCGCGCCCTCGCTCGCGAGGCGGCGGCCGAGGACCGGGCGTACCAGCAAGGCGCCGGTCCCGGCGACGCGGGCTGGTCCGGCCCTCTTCCTCGCGACGGCGAGGACTGACCCCATCGTCCTGGCTCTTCCTCCGGCTTGCCGGCCGGGGCTTGCAATTCGCAAGCACCGGCCGCGGCTGGCTGGGCCCGCTGCCCGACCATGGCACTCCCCCCGCGGCGCGGCGCCGCGACCGATCGCGGCTCCGGAAGCGCGCGGATCACTCAAGTGACTTCCTGATAGGTGCTTGCGGGATCCGCCGCCGAGGTCGCATCGAGTCGACCCGGTCCGGCAGGCATGGTCCGTCCCTTGCAGTTCTTGCCGGCAAGCGCCCCGCGAGGGCGTCGAGTTCGGCAACCGGCGAGGAGATTGACCGTGACACGCCCGCACCTCATCCGCCTGTTCTGGATCGTCGTCATCATCGTGCTCGCCCCCATGGGCCTGGCCCTGGCGCAGGACCCGGAGGGCGTCCCCGTGACCTTCGGCTGGGCCCCGTGTCCGTCGCTGGACGAGGATGGCGAGCCCCGCGCCCTGGCCGTCCGCTACGAGGTCTTCGTGCAGAAGGGCGGCGCCATGGAGGAACTGGTCGCCACCGTGGAGGACACCTTCTACACCCTCGAGGCCGAGCGCGGCGTCCTGCAGCGCGTTCGCGTCGTGGGCTACGACGCCACCGGTCGCCCCTCGCCGGCGGGTCCCTGGTCCGATCCCGTCTACTTCGACGTCGATCGCAGCAGTCCGGGCGAGACGGCGCCGCCGGCCCAGCCCGCCCTGCGGCCCAACTTCCCCAACCCGTTCAACCCCGAGACCCGCATCGCCTACGGCGTCCCCGAGGACACGGCGACGGACACGCGCCTGGCCCTGGAGATCTTCAACCTGCGCGGCGAGCGCGTGCGCACCTTCGCCATCGAGGCGGTGCCGGGCTGGCACGAGGTCACCTGGGACGGCCGGAACGACCGCGGCCAGATGCAGTCCACCGGCACGTACATCACCCGCTACGTCTGCGGGGAGCAGGTGGAGATCGGCAAGATGACCATGGTGAAGTGACCGGTCCGGGGCCGATCGTCGGCCCCCGGCGGCCGCCCCGCGGCCCCGTCTTTCGCATCGCGCCCCGAGACGCTATCTTGGGGCGCGATTTCGTGAGCCCCGTCGTTCTCCGTGCCGTCTCTTCGCGAGGACCGCCTGATGCAGGATGCTTCCGCCCCCCGACCCCCCAGCCTGATCAAGCTCGGCAAGCTGGCCAACAGCAAGCAGTTCGACAAGCTGAGCGAGCTGTGGCCCGAGGCCGTGGCCAACGCCGATTACCCCGCCGAGGATCTCCTGGGCATCGCCGGCCAGGTCTATCGCCTGGGCGACCACGAGCGGGCCGACACCTTCGCCGCCACCGTGATCGAGCAGATCGAGAGCCGCGACGGGGTCCGGGACGCCCTGGACGCCGCCCGCGAGGCGGCCCGTCAGTTGCCCATCGACGCCCCGGGCGTCCGCCAGCACCTGCATCGGCTCTATCGCGCCGCGCACCCGGACTACGACGCCCTCGAGGGACTCATCGCCCTGCTCGCCGGGGCCGACCAGGACCAGGCCCAGGCCATCGGCAAGCTGGACCGCTACTGCCGGCTGCGTCCGGGGTGTTTCCTGGTGGACTACAACTTCGTCATGCCGGGCGTGGTGGAGACCGTCAAGGCCGAGACCGGCGTGATCACCGCGCGGTTCGTGGACCGTCACAGCGAGTACGGCCCGGCGACCCTGGAGAAGGCCGTTCCCAAGCCCGACGACTTCTTCCCCGCCCTGGTCCTCTACGCTCCCGACCAGCTGCGCGATCTGGCCGCCACCGATCCGCCCGGGTTCGTCAAGCTGGCCATCAAGGCCGAGCTGGACGACGTGCTGACCTACAAGGCCCTCAAGCAGCACGTCAGCGCCCTGCTGGGCGAGAAGGGCTGGCAGAAGTGGTGGCGGGAGGCTCGCGAGCAGCTCAAGCATGACCCCATGCTGCAGATGGGTGCCGGCACCCAGCCCAGCTTCCGCCGGCGTCGTCAGGCCGATCGATACGAGGATCGGCTGCGTCGCCAGTTCGACCGCACCCGCGGCTCCGCCGCGAAGCTGCAGCTGGTGCTCGACTACCTGGCGGAGACCGCCCGCAAGGACGCCCGCTATCCCGCCGATCCGGACCTGCTGGTGCACTACGGCAACACGGCGGCCAAGCTGGCGGTGGCCAGGCTCGCGGAGCAGCCGGCCATGGCGCTCGCCGGCCTGGCCGTCCATGCCCGCGTGGCGGCCCGCGGCGTGGAGGTGGCCCGCCCCAACCCCCGCGCCGCTCTCGCCGTCCTCGGGCGTATCGCCGATCCCGGCGGCCTGGTCACCGAGTTGCCGGAGACCCTGCTGGTGACCAGCCTGGAGTACCTGCGCGAGTCCCAGCCCGGGCACTGGGCCGACGTCTGGTGCGCCGTGCTGCTGCGCTCCGGCCGGCGGCTCTGTGACCAGCTCTCCCGGGGCCTGATCGAGGGCGGCAAGACCGCCGAGCTGCGGGTCACCCTGGCCCAGGCGCTCGAGCGACCCACCGCCAGCCCCGACCTGGTCAGCTGGCTCTGGCGCCATCGTCATGGTTCGGGCACCCTGGCCCGCGCCCTCGGCGACTTCGCCGAGCTGGACCCCCTGCGGATCCTCGAGGCCCTGCTGACCATGACCCACGCCGTTGGCCACCTCTACGCCGTCAGCGGCGAGGAACGCCATCTCAAGGTGCTGGAGAACGCGCGGGCGGACCTGACCTGCAACAAGGCGGCGCCCCTGCTCCAGGTGATCCGCGAGACCGATCCCGCGACCCTCATGCGCCTGCGCCCGCTGATGCAGGACAACGACGGCCTCAACCCGTCCCTGCGCTCGCGCCTGAAGCTGATGCTCCGGGCCGAGCATCCGGACCTCTTCCAGGAGCAGACCTGGCCCTGGCAGGAGGAGGGCGTGATCTACACCACCGAGGCCGGCCGCGACCGCATGCACGCGATCCTCGATCACATCCGCGACGAGGAGATCCCGGCCGTGGCGAAGCAGATCGGCGAGGCTGCCGCCCACGGCGACCTCTCCGAGAACAGCGAGTGGACCGCGGCCCTGGAGAAGCGCGACCAGCTCGCCAGCCGCGCCACCACCCTGGAGGCGGAGCTCAAGCAGGCCCGGACCATCGATCTGGACATGGCCGACAGCGAGACCGTCAATATCGGCACCCGCGTCACGGCTCGCGACCAGGCCACCGGCCAGGACGTGGTCTACACCTTCCTCGGCCCCTGGGACGCCGATAGCGAGCAGAACATCCTGAACTACCGCGCCCCGCTCGCCCTGGCCTTCATGGGCAGGAAGGTGGGCGATACCGTCACCCACGGGGAGGGGGCGGATCTGCGGACCTTCGAGATCGTCCGGATCGAGCCTGGGATCTCTTAGGGGCCTCACGCATGTGGTCTGTCGTGGGCCGGGGCCGCCCCCCTGCACCGTCATCTCGCGCATGTCCTCGCGAACGGGGGCCGTGGACCGGCCCCCGTTCTGCTGCGGAGTTGCGCGAGATGACGGTGCAGGGGGGCGGCCCCTACGCACGGCGTGCGTGGGGCTCCTGAAGAGAGGCGCCGTGCGCGAAGGGGGGCGCCCTTTCCGCCCGACGGCGACGCTCCCGAGACCGCCGGCTTCCCCCCATTCTCCCACTCAGGGTCTGGGACTGGCGGGGGGCAGGGACGGGTTTCGGCTCTGATCGCGCAACTCCGCAGCAGCAGCGGGGCCCGTCCAGGGCCCCGCTGCGCGAGGACATGCGCGATCAGAGCCGAAACCCGTCCCCGCCAGGCGTCACCTCAAACCCCCCGCTGGTATGAGGCGGAGACGGACGCCTGGTCCTGCGGCATCACCACCAGGTCGGCGATGGCCACGTGGGGCGGCCGCGAGGCGCAGAAGAGCACGCACTCGGCCACGTCCCGGGGCTGGAGGGGGGGGAACTTCTGGTAGACCGGGTCCGCTCTTTGCTGGTCGCCGTGGAAACGGACCAGGGAGAAGTCGGTGCGGACCAGGCCGGGGTCCACGCTCGAGACCCGGACCCGCGTCCCCAGCAGATCGAGGCGCAGGCCCTCGGTGAGGGCGCGCACGGCGTACTTGGTGGCGCAGTAGACGCCGCCGCCGGGGTAGACCTGGTGGCCGCTGATCGAGCCGATGTTGATCACGTGGCCACTGTCGCGCTCCACCATGCCGGGCAGGATGGCGCGCGTCAGCCAGAGCAGTCCCTTGACGTTGGTGTCGATCATCTCCTGCCAGTCGTGGGGATCGCCCGCGTGGATGGGCTCGAGGCCGCGGCTGAGGCCGGCATTGTTGACCAGCACGTCGGGGGCGGACCAGCGGGACGGCAGGCTGGCCACGGCGTCCTCGACGGCCTCGCGGTCGCGGACGTCCAGCGCCACCAGGTGGGTCTCCGTCTCCAGCGTGGCGGCCAGCGCCTCGAGGCGATCGCGGCGGCGGGCGGCCAGGATCAGCGGGCAGCCCTCGCGGGCGAAGGCCTCGGCGCAGGCGCGGCCGATGCCGCTGCTGGCGCCGGTGATCAGCACGAGCTTGTCCTTCAGCATGGTCCCTCCCGGATCGGTGGTCGGAGACGGTCAGGAGCGGTCGGGGGGCGGGCACCATAACATGGGGGGGCGGTCCGGACAACGGCCCGGTCTGGCCCGCGCGTCCAGCCAGGCGACCACCGCATCGCGGAACAGGACCGTTTCCCGTGACGTTTTCGTGAAGAATTCCTGGCATACTCACCGTCGAGTATCCCCACGCGACGCTCGCTGCATCCCCCCGGCCCGCGTCCTCGTGTCCACTTCATCCCCCTGGAGGGCGTCTTTCATGCGATCTGTCAAGATGCTGCTGCCCCTGCTGGTCCTGCTCGCGGCCGGCTCCTCCCTCGCCGGTCAGCTGGCGCCGGGCCTGGAGGCCTACCTCGCCGAGAAGCACGCCGGCGGCGACGTCAAGGTGCTCGTGGTCCTGAAGGACCAGGTCGATATCACCGCCCTGGACCTGGACCTGCACTACCAGCGGGCCGACCTCGCCGACCGCCACTACCGCGTGGTGACCGCGCTGCAGCAGAAGGCTGCCGCGACCCAGGACGCGCTCATCGCCGACCTGCAGGCCCGCAAGGGCGCCGGCATCGCCGGCTGGGAGAGCTACTGGATCATCAACGCCGTGACGGTGACCGGGTCCGAGGACGCCATCCGCGCCGTGGCCGCCCGCGCCGACGTGGACGTGGTGGAACTCGACCTGCTGCCCGAGCTCATCGAACCCATCAAGGTGGACCGGCCGGCGGAGAAGGACACGCGCGGCATCGGCATCACCCCCGGCGTGGTCGCCGTGGGGGCGCGCCGGGTCTGGGACGAACTGGGCATCCGGGGCGAGGGCGCGGTCATCGGCTCGCTGGACACCGGCGTGGACGGCAACCACCCAGCCATCGCGTCGCGCTGGCGCGGCAACTTCGCCCCCGCCGAGGAGTGCTGGCTGGACGTGGTCTATGGCGGCACCACCTTCCCGTCCGACAGCAACGGTCACGGCACCCACACCGTGGGCACCATGGCCGGCATCGCGGACGACGACACCATCGGCGTCGCGCCGGAGGCCCTCTGGATCGCCGCCAACGCCATCGACCAGGGCGCCAACCCCGGCTTCGACAACGACATCCTCGACTGCCTGCAGTTCTTCACCGATCCCGACGGCGACCCTGGCACCATCGACGACATGCCCGACGTGGTGCAGAACAGCTGGGGCGTGAACGAGAACTTCTCCGGCTACGTCGACTGCGACAGCCGCTGGTGGGCCGCCATCGACGCCTGCGAGGCCGCCGGCGTGGTGCTGACCTGGTCCGCCGGCAACGAGGGGCCGGGCAGCCAGTCCCTGCGCTCGCCCGCCGACCGCGCCACCACCCTCTACAACTGCTTCAGCGTGGGCTCCACCCAGAACTTCGCGCCATTCGCCGTCAGCGGCTTCTCGAGCCGCGGGCCGGCCGGCCCGGACTGTGGCCCGGTGGAGAACCGGGTCAAGCCGGAGATCTCCGCGCCCGGCAGCGACATCTACAGTTCCTTCCCCGGCGGCGGCTACGGCTACCTCTCGGGCACTAGCATGGCCGGTCCCCACGTGGCCGGCGTGGTCGCCCTGATGCGTGCGGCCAACCCCAACCTGGACGTGATCACCATCAAGCAGGTGCTGATGGAGACGGCCAACGATCTGGGCACCGCCGGCGAGGACAACACCTACGGCCACGGCTTCCTCGATGCCTACGAGGCGGTCCTCTACGTCATGGGCGGCATCGGCTATGCCCAGGGCATCGTCTCGGACCAGGAGACCGGTCTGCCCATCGAGGGCGCGACGGTCACCGTGGATGGCCGGCCGCAGGCATCGGTCACCGGCCCGGCCGGTCTCTACTCGCTGACCCTGCCCGAGGGCGAGGCCACCCTGCGGGTGAACGCCTTCGGCTACGGCGAGCTGGTCCAGACCGTGATGATCGTCGAGGACCAGACCACCACGCAGGATCTGGGGCTGGAGGCCATGCCGGCCGCCAGCGTCACCGGCACGGTCTACATGGCTGGCCAGGCGCCGCTGGGCGGGACGCCCGCCGACGGCGCCCAGATCTCGGTGGCCGACACGCCCCTGAGCACGGTGACCACCGGCGCCGACGGCCGCTTCGCCTTCGAGCTGCCGACCGGCGCGGACTACGTCCTGCAGGCGGGGCTCGGCGGCGATGGCGCCATCAGCCAGCTGGTCCCGGTGCTCGGCCACGTGGACGTGGACCTCTATCTCAGCGACCTGACCCAGGACGACTTCGAGTCCGGCGACCTGACCATGCTGCCGTGGTCGTCCAGCGGGGATGCGGACTGGTTCGTGCAGACCGCCACCGTGCACGACGGCAGCCATGCCGCCCGGTCCGGCGATATCGGCAATATGCAGAACTCCGCCATCGAGGTGACCGTCGACTGCGGTGTCGGCGGCGAGGTGAGCTTCTGGTACAAGGTCTCCAGCGAGGCGAACTACGATTACCTCGAGTTCTACGTGGACGGCAGCAAGCGGGCCGAGTGGGCCGGCGAGGTGGGCTGGGCCCAGTACACCACCACGGTCACCGGCGGGGTGCATACCTTCCGCTGGAACTACGACAAGGACTGGTCGGTGTCCGACGGGTCGGACTGCGGCTGGATCGACGATGTCGTCTTCCCCGGCGGCGGCTCTCCGACGCCGCTGGCCGTGGCCACGCCCTGGGCCCTGGAGGTCACGCTCGATCCGGGCCAGACCTCCACGCTGCCACTGGTGGTCATGAACCAGGGCAGCGCCATGCTGGACGTGACCACCACCGCGGGCGACTTCCTGGAGCTCGGCAGTCCTGCGGCCACGGTGGAGGCCTACGGCTACCACGTCGTGGAGGTGGCCTTCCTGACCGACCTGCTGCAGCCGGGCACGCACACCACCACCATCGCGGTGGACTCCAACGATCCGACCAACCCGGCGCTCGCGATCCCGGTGACGCTGAACCTCACCGGAGACGTCACCGCCGCCGGCGACGCGCCGCAGGCCTTCGCGCTGAAGGGGGCGGTGCCCAATCCGTTCAACCCCCAGACCACCCTCCATTTCTCGTTGCCGGCCACCGGCCACGCGGACCTGCGTCTCTATGACGTCCAGGGACGCCTGGTGCGCACCCTGGTCAGCGACACCCGGCCGGCGGGACCCAACCAGGCTCGCTGGGACGGCCGCGATGACGGAGGCCGCTCGGTGGCCTCCGGGACCTACTTCGCCCGCCTGCAGGCTGCCGGCCAGCACACGGTGAAGTCCCTGGTGCTCGTCCGCTAGGACGACCGATCCAGCCCGGCCCGGCCTCTGGATCCGTTCCGGAGCCCGGTGATCCTCGACCCGCCGCCGGTGGCCTGCAGGCTGCCGGCGGCGGTCCTCATCCGGACCGCCGCCTCCGCCCCCTCCGCAGATCGCCATTTGAAGAACGCGAACGATTCTGATATGATTTCAGCGATCGCGAACATGCACCGTTGCCCGTCATCCCTCGTCCCGCCACCACCCACCCCACCGAGCCGAGGACATCATGACGTTCGTTTCTCTTCCCCGACTCTCGACCCTGGTGTGCCTGGTCGTGGCCGCCACGGCGCTCACCACCGTTCCCGCCGCCACCGCCGGCGAGCTCAGCCCGGCCATGGAGGACTACCTGCAGGGCAAGTCCCAGGACGAGCCGGTCGCCGCCCTGGTGGTGCTGCAGGACCGCGTGGACATCAAGGCGCTCGACTGGCAGCTCCACGAGGACGGCGCGTCCTTCGCCGAGCGCCACCACACGGTGGTCACCACGCTCCAGGAACGAGCGCGCCGCTCCCAGGCCTCCCTGCTGGCCGACCTCGAGGTCCGCCGTCAGCTCGGTGAGATCACCGCGTACGAACCGTACTGGATCATCAACGCCGTCCACGTCGTGGCGAAGGATGCCGCCGTGGTCCGCGATCTCGCCGCCCGCCTGGACGTGGAAGTGCTCGAGCCGCCCCTGGCGGTGGAACTGATCGAGCCGGTGGAGATGCGCGCGGTGACGGAGAAGGACCGAGGCATCGGCATCACCAATGGCGTGGTGAACACCGGCGCCCGTCGCGTCTGGTCCGACCTGGGCGTCCGGGGAGAGGGCACCCTGGTGGCGAACCTCGACACCGGCGTCGACGGCAACCACATCGCCCTGCGGGATCGCTGGCGCGGCAACACCGCGCCCGCGTCGGAGGCCTGGCTGGATCTGGACGGCAACCCCGGCAGCTTCCCCCAGGACAACGGCGGCCACGGCACCCATACCATGGGCACCATTTGTGGCCTGGCCTCGGGCGACACCATCGGCGTGGCGCCGGCTGCGGAGTGGATCGCGGCCAACACCATCGTGCCGGCCGGCAGCCTGGGCAACGCCGTCCTGGCCACCCTGCAATGGCTGGCCGACCCCGATGGCGACCCGGCGACCAGCGACGACGTCCCCGACGTGGCCAACAATAGCTGGGGCATCAACGAGAACTTCGGCTATCCCGACTGCTACTCCGCCTGGTGGGATGCCATCGACGCCTGCGAGGCCGCCGGCGTGATGCACGTCTGGGCAGCCGGCAACGAGGGTCCCGGCAGCATGACCCTGCGCTCGCCGGCCGACCGCGCCACCACGCCCTACGACAGCTTCTCGGTGGGCTCCACCCAGACCACGCCGCCGTTCAGCATCGCCACCAGCTCCAGCCGCGGGCCCGCGGGGCCCAGCTGCGGGCCGGAGGAACTGCGGATCAAGCCGGAGGTCTCCGCGCCCGGCGTCAACGTCTACAGCAGCGTGCCCGGCAACGGCTACGCCTTCTTCAGCGGCACTTCCATGGCCAGCCCGCACGTCGCCGGCACGGTGGCGCTCATGCGCTCGGCCAACCCGGACATCGACGTGATCACCATGAAGCAGATCCTCATGGACACCTGCACCGACCTCGGTGCCGTGGGCGAGGACAACGTCTACGGGCACGGCATCATCGACGCCTACGCCGCCGTGTCGGCCGCCCTGTCCGGGTACGGCGCCGTGGCTGGCGTGGTGGTGGATGACGTCACCGGCGCGCCGGTGGCCGGCGCCACCGTCGAGCTGCAGGGCAGTCCGGTGACCGTCACCACCGATGCGGACGGCGGCTACCGTCTCAACGCCCCGGCCGGCCCGGCCACGGTGATGGTGTCGTCCTTCGGCTACGAGGACGGTAGCGAGGTCTACGAGGTGCCTGCCGGCGATGAGATCTCTCCCGAGCTGCGCCTCGTCCCCCTGCCCACCGTCCAGCTGAGCGGCACGGTCTACGGCCCCGGGGACGCCGTGCCCGGCGCCGATCCCACGGCAGGCGCGGTGATCGAGGTGGTGGGCACGCCCTTGCCGGTGTCCGTCACCACGGCCGATGGCGCCTGGTCCTACGCCCTGCCCCTGGCCGCCGAGTACACCGTGCGCGCGAGCCTGCCCGGGCAAGGGGCGGTGGAGCAGGTCCTGCCCGCCCAGGGCGATCACCGCTGCGACCTCTACCTGCGCGCCGTGGCCGCCGACAACTTCGAATCCGGCGCTCTCGATGCCTTCGCCTGGACCTTCGCCGGGGAGGCGGAGTGGGAGATCACCGACCAGGACGCCCAGGAGGGCCAGTTCAGCGCGCGCAGCGGCGAGCTGGGTGGCAGCGAGACCTCCATCCTGCGCCTGGACGTGGATATCGCGGCCGAAGGCGAGATGAGCTTCTGGGTCAAGACCCAGGGCAGCGGCACCCTGGCCTTCTGGGATGGCTTCGCCACCATCGAGAGCTGGGACGACGCCGCCCAGTGGACGCTCTTCACCTACCCCGTCACCGCCGGCGATCACACCTTCCGCTGGCGCTACTCCACCACCAGCAATGGTGGCAGCAGCGACCGCGGCTTCCTCGACCTGGTGACCCTGCCCGGTGGGGAGGCCCCCGCGCCACGCGCCGTGCCGTGTCCCGCCCAGCTCACCGCGGAGGTGGCCCGCGATGGCCAGACCACGGTGGACCTGCTGGTCCTCAACCAGGGCGTGGAGGACCTCGCCTGGACGGCGGCGGCGACGGCGCCGTGGCTCGGCCTGGCCGGCGCCGGCGGCACGCTGGCCCCGGCGGGCTTCACCCTCGTCGAGGTGGCCATCGACGCGGCCGGCCTGCCCGAGGGCCAGCACACGGCCGAGGTGGTCCTGACGAGCAACGATCCCGACAACCCCACCCTGGTGGTGCCGCTCTCGCTCACCGTGGGCACCACCACCGGCGTGGAGAGCGCCCCGCAGGCCCTGGCGCTGCTGGGGGCGGTCCCCAACCCCTTCAACCCGCAGACCATGGTCCGCTTCAGCCTGCCGGCCGAGCAGCACGTGCGGCTGGACATCTACGACGTCCAGGGCCGACTGGTGCGCACCCTGGTCGACGGCGTCCGGCCGGCGGGAACGGGCGAAGCCCGCTGGGATGGGCGCGATCGCACGGGCCGCGGCGTGGCCAGCGGCACGTACTTCGCGCGCCTGCAGGCCGGCGGTCTGCAGGAGGTGGGGGCGCTGACGCTGGTCCGCTAGCCGGCGTTCCCCGCACCCCGGGGCCAGCCAGCATCCCGGGCCAGCGAGAGCGCCGCCGGTGTCCCTCGCGGACACTGGCGGCGCTCTTCTGGCGAGCAATGGGCACTGGCGGGCGCACCGGGCGCGGGCCCGCACGCCGGGCGTCCCAGCACGGGCCCCGTCAACGCCCCGGACCGCATCGACGAACCCCGCCGCCACCGGTTGCCAGCGTGCGGGCCCGCCGCTAGCGTGGGCCATGAACCCATGCCGGCGCCCCCGGGACCCCGAAACTCAGGAGCGGAGCCCACCATGAGCAACGACCTCACCGGACACGTCGCCCTGGTCACCGGCGCCGGCCGCGGCATCGGCCGGGCCATCGCCGAGCATCTCGCGGGCCAGGGGATGAAGGTGCTGCTCTGCGCCCGCTCGGCCGAGGAGCTGGGCGAGGTCGCGAAGACCATCACCGACGCCGGCGGCGAGGCCGCCATCGCCCTGACCGACATGCTCGACTTCCCCGACGTCCAGCAGGCCGTGGACCTGGCTCTCGACCGCTGGGATCGCCTGGACCTGCTGGTCAACAACGCCGGCTCGCTGGCCGCCATCGGCCCGCTCTGGCAGACCGATCCCCGCGAGTGGCAACAGGACCTGACGGTCAACGTGCTGGGCGTCTATCACGGCTGCCGCGCCGCCATCCCGGCGATGATCGCGCGTGGCGGCGGCCGCGTGGTCAACCTGGTGGGCGGCGGCGTGCATACGCCGTTTCCCCACGCGTCGGCCTACGCCGCCAGCAAGACCGCGGTGATGCGCCTGACGGAGAACCTGCAGTACGAACTGGCCGAGGCCGGCGAACCCATCCACGCGTTCGCCATGACGCCGGGCCTGATCCGCACCCGGATGACCGCGCAGTTCGTGGAGACCGAGCGCGGCCGTCGCTGGATGCGCCACACCGGCAGCCGGCTGGAGGAGGGCGGAGACGTCACGCCCGAGGCGGCCTGCACGCTGGTGGCGGCCCTGGCCACCGGCGACTTCGACTTCCTGGCCGGCCGCTTCCTCAGCGCGCCCCAGGATGCCGCCGACCTGGACGCCCTGCGCCACGAGGGCTCGCGCCTGGCCGACGGCAGCGAGGAGCGCCTGTTGCGGATCATCGGGCGCTGATCCGCCGGGCCGGGCCGCGAACCACCGGGGAAGCCCTGGCGGGGCGACCCGCTACTCCCCGATGATCTTCACCAGCACCCGCTTGCGCCGGCGCCCGTCGAACTCGCCGTAGAAGATCTGTTCCCAGGGGCCGAGATCGAGAGCGCCGCCGGTGATGGCCACCACCACCTCGCGGCCCATGATCTGGCGCTTGAGGTGGGCGTCGCCGTTGTCCTCGCCGGTGAGGTTGTGGCGGTACTGATCGATGGGCTCGTGGGGGGCCAGGCTCTCCAGCCACTGCTCGTAGTCGTGGTGCAGGCCCGACTCGTCGTCGTTGATGAACACCGACGCGGTGATGTGCATGGCGTTGACCAGGCACAGGCCCTCCTGCACGCCGCTGTCGACCAGGCAGGCCTGGACCTGGGGCGTGATGTTCAGGAACGCGCGGCGGGTGGGGATCTCGAACCAGAGTTCCTTGCGGTGGCTCCGCATGGGGCGACCTCCTGCAACAGGGTTGCGATCACTCCCGTCCACGTTACCGTGTGCCGATCATGTCGTCCACCCCCGCCACCCCGCGGCGCGCCCGGCGCGCCCTGCTGCTGGCCGGCGCCCTCGCGCTGGCCTCGGCCAGCCTGCTCGGCAGCCTGCACGTGGCCTGCGCCCACGGGTCGGCGTGCGACGTGCCGGAGCGACCGGTCTCGAGCCAGGAGCATGACGACCCCTCCGGCCACCACTGCGCCGTCTGTCGCCTCATCCAGGGCACGCCGCCCGCCGTGACGGCCACCTGGACCCCTCCGGCCCCGGAGCCGGCCGGCCCCGTGCTCGCCGAGCCGTCCGCCGACGGCGGCGTGACGCCCCGGCCCATCCCCTGCGTCCGCGCGCCTCCCGTCACCGCCACGGTCTGATCCCGCCGCGTCCTGCGGCGGTTCCCGGCACCGGCCCACGGCCGCGGCGTCTCGCGGCCCGTCCGTCCGGTTCGCCGTCTTCCGTGAACCGTGAAGCCTGGAGGCTCCATTCCATGCGCAAGCTCATCATCGGCACGCCCGCGGGTGCTGCCCTCTCCGTCGCCCTGCTTTTCGGCATGGCGGCCGTCCCGGCGCCCGCCGAGGACGGCAGCACCACCGCCACCGGCGTCTCGCGCCAGTTCAACCCCGCCATCAGCGTCAACACCCTGCTGCTCGGCCGCGCGGCCGACCAGGTCACCGACGCCGCGTACAACGGCGTGGACCTGCAGGAGGCCGAGGTCCAGCTCACCTCCATCGTCGACCCCTACTGGAAGGCCAACCTGGTCTTCGCCGTCCACCCCGAGCGTGGTCATGATCACGCCGAGGAGGACGCCGAGGCGGACGCCCACGCCCACGGCGGCTACACCGGCCACGTGGAGGTGGCTTACATCGACGGCACCAGCCTGCCCCACGGCTTCGCCCTGCGCCTGGGCAAGGACTACCTGCCGTTCGGCAAGCACGTCCCCTTGCACACGCACCAGTTCCCGTTCGTGGACGCGCCGGTGGCCGTGCGCACGTTCCTCGGCGACCACTCCCTCACCGAGGTGGGCGCCCGCCTGGCCCACGCCGTGCCCGCCCCCTGGTACAGCGACCTGACCGTCTACGCCGTGGACGGCAAGGCGGAGATCTTCGCCGGCGAATCCCGGGACCTGGCCCTCGGCGCCCGCTGGACCAACCTCTTCGACCTGTCCATGGAGTCCACCCTGGAGGTCGGCGGCTCGTGGCTCCACGGCCCCCTCGGCCCGGGCTACCTGCTCACCGAGGAGCACGCCGAGGATGTCCTGACGGGCGACCTGGACGTCTGGGGCGCCGACGTCACCTTCAAGTGGGTCTCCGCCGGCGCCAGCCGCGGGCCGGCGCTGACGGTCACCGGCGAGGTGATCCTGCCGCGGCCCGACCAGGGTGCCCGGGATCCGCTCGGCTGGTATGCCCACGCCCAGTACCGCTTCGCGCGCAACTGGTGGCTCGGCCTGGGCGCCGGCGCCCTGGACCGCGACCTGCCCGAGCACGACCACGAGCACGCCGAGGAGGAGGAGCACCACGAGCACCTGGCGCTCTGGATGTGGGAGGAGGTGCGGGAGTACCGGGCCAATCTCACCTGGACGCCCAGCGAGTTCTCCGCCGTCCGCCTGGAGGCCGCGCGCTACGATGACCAGGTGGGCGACCTCGACGAGTGGCTCTTCTCCCTGCAATTGAACTTCACCATCGGGTCGCACCCGGCGCACCTGTACTAGGAGGTGGCGAACATGTCCCGGCTCGTGATCACCCTGGCGCTCTGCGGCGGGCTGCTCGCCGCGATGACGCCGCCGGCCGTCGCCGAGGAACCGCTCCGCGTGGTCTGCACCCTCACCGACCTCGGCTGGCTGGCCGGGCAGGTGGGCGGCGAGGACGTCCACGTGGAGGTGCTCTGCCCCGGCGAGTACGACCCCCACTTCCTGCCCGCGCGGCCGTCGCTGGCGCGCACCCTGGGCCGGGCCGACCTGCTCTGCTACAACGGCCTCGAACTGGAGGTGGGCTGGCTGCCGGTGCTGCTGGACAAGGCCCGCAATCCGGCCGTGCGGCCCGGTCGTCCCGGTCATCTGGACTGCTCGGCGGCCCTGGAGCACGTCCTGGAGGTGCCCGACGGGCCGGTGAGCCGTGCCCAGGGCGACGTCCATCCGCACGGCAACCCGCACTACCTGCTCGATCCGCGCAACGGCGTGGCCGTGGCCCGGCTGATGGCCACGCGCCTGGGGGAGCTGAGGCCCGCGGCGGCCGCCCGTTTCGCCGCCCGCGCCGAGGCCCTCGCCGACGACCTCGCCCCACGCATCGCCGCCTGGGACGAGGCCGCCGCGCCGGTCCGCGAACGGCCACTGGTCCACCACACCAAGCAGTGGGAGTATCTCGCCCACTGGCTCGGCCTCGAGCTGCTGGGCGCCGTGGAGCACCGGCCGGGGATCAACGCGTCGCCGAGGCACGTGGATCGGTTGATCCAGCGCGCGACGGCATCCGGCGTGCGGGAGGTCATCGCCGCGCCCTGGAACCACCTGGACGTCGCGCGCAAGGCGGCCGACCGCATGGACGCCAGCCTGGTGGTGCTGCCCGCGGCGGTGGCCTCGGTTCCGGAGGCCGCGGATTACCCCGCCATGTTCGACGTGATCCTCGCGCGGCTGCGCGCGGGAGCAGGAGCAGGGGAATGACCGGATTCGTGGGGATGATGGCCGCCCCGGTGGTGGCCGCCCTGGTGCTGGTGACCATGCACGGCTACCTCGGTGGGCACGTGGTGCGCCGCGGCGTGATCTTCGTGGACATCGCCCTGGCCCAGGTGGCGGCCTTCGGTGTCGCCCTGGCGCTCTTCTTCGGCGCGGAGGTGGGCACCGACGTGGCCTGGTTCTCCGGCCTGGGCGCCACCTTCCTCGGCGCCCTGCTCATCAGCGCCACCCGGACCGGCGACCAGCGCATCCCCCAGGAGGCGTACATCGGCATCATCTACGCGGTGTTCTCGGCGGCCATGATCCTGGTGCTCACCCAGGTGCCCCATGGCAGCGAGGAGATCCGGCACCTGCTGGTGGGTTCCATCCTCTGGGTCACCTGGACCGAGGTGCTCAAGACAGCCGTGCTCTATGCGGCGCTGGGCGTCGTGCTCTGGTGGGCCCACGGGCGCCTCTCGCTCATCAGCGCCAGCCCCGACCGCGCGCGCGCTCGCGGCCTGGACCTCGCCCGCTGGGACTTCCTGTTCTACGCCGCCCTCGGCACGGTGGTCACCAGCAGCGTGCAGATCGCCGGGGTGCTGCTGGTGTTCACCCTGCTGGTGGTGCCCACGGTGATGGCCTATCGCCGGGGCCGCTCCGGCGGCTGGCGGCAGATGCTCTACGTGCTGGCGACCGGGTTGCTGGCCGTGATCCTGGGCGCGGCGGCGAGCTACGCCCTGGACCTGCCCACGGGCGCGGCCATCGTCTGCGTCTTCGGTCTGCTGCTCGGGCTGCAGGTGACCGCCGAGGCGTTGCTCGGACGACGGCATGGTCGCACCGCCGCCTGAGGCCGCGGAGCACTCGAAACGCAAAGAAACGGTTCAAGAAGTCCTGGAAATGGGATACGATGTCCGGGCCCGACTCCGTGCCGGCGATCGGGTCCTCCGTTCGCCGTCATCCGGCCACCGTCCCAGGAGGATGCCATGCGCACATCGCTCATGCTCGCCATCGCCTCGCTGCTGCTCGCCGGCGGGGCCCACGCGGAGATCGGCTGGGCCGGCAACGCCTTTCCCAACCACGGAGCCCAGATCACGCCCACGGCGGACCAGTTCGTCGTGGCCCAGGTCTACAAGGAAGGCGTCACCGACCAGGCCGGTCAGGGTCCCGACCTGCAGGCCACCCTGCTCTACATGGTGGACGACGGCGTGGAGATGGCCGTCGCCATGACCTACAACACCGATGTCGGCGACAACGACGAGTACATCGGCTTCATCCCGCAGGCGCACCTCCTCGGCGCCGGCCACGTGGACGTCACCGTGGTCTTCGACGACCTCGCCGATGGCACCACCTTCGAGATCACCGGCGATCAGGAGGGCAATCCGCCGCCCCTGCGCTACGACGTGGTGGACGTCACGCCCGTGGACGTCGCCGTCACCTTCACCCTCTGCATGAGTGGCGAGGAGTTCACCGGCGCGCCGTGCGTCGTCGGTTCGGCGCCCGAGATCGGCGAGTGGGGCGAGGGCGTGCTCATGAACCAGGTGGACGGCGATCTCTGGGAGGTCGCCATCACCTTCGCCGCCGGCAGCAACCCCGCCGTGGAGTACAAGTACAAGAAGAACGACTGCACCGAGTGGGAGGATGCCGGCAACCGGCCGTTGACCCTGCCCACCGACGGCACGGACAGCGTGGTCCTCGAGCCGGACAGCTACAGCGACCTGCCCATGGGCTGTGGCCTCGGCGAGACCCTCGACCGCGAGGTGGAGGTCTGCTTCCAGGTCTGCCTCGAGGGGGTGGAGAACAGCGGCCCGGTCTGCGTGACCGGCAACCTGCCGCAGCTCACCGGATGGGGGACCGGCCTGGAGATGATGGAGGTGGGCCCGGATCTGTACCAGGCCTGTCTCTATTTCGAGCCCGGCCAGGCCATCCCGCTGGAGATCCAGTACAAGTTCCGCAAGGACGGCTGCGAGACCTGGGAGGGCATCGATGGCAACCGCGTCCATGTCCTGGACGGCGACGCGGCGGACGAGGAGACCCTCACCCACGCCTGGGAGGACGGCGACTCCACGTGCGACCCGGTGGCCACCGAGCCCCATAGCTGGAGCAGCGTGAAGGAGTTCTACCGCTAGCGGTGATCCTGGCCGCGGATTTGCAAGACCGGGACGTCACGCCGTCCCGCCCCCGGGCGGTGCCGGGGTGGCGCAAGCGCCGTTCCTCAGCGTGGAGGAACGGGAGACGGCGGAGCAACTCCTTCCCACTACTCGGATTCCGTCGTCGAGATCGACCGGGCCGCGGCTGGCTACCGCGGCCCGGTTTCTCTGTCCCCGCCCCGGGACACTGTCCTGCATGGAGGTCACGCTGTCTGGATCCGGCCAATCCGCCGGGCGATCCGCGCGGTCAGCGGGTGGCGGTGATGCGGACGGCGCCGTCCACGGTGGCGGCCGGGGCGGCGCCCACGTAGAGGTCCACCTCCAGATCCGGCCGCGCGAGCAGCTCGATCAGCGCCCGCCTGACGGCGTCGCCGAGGGCGAGGGCGGCCTCCCGGTCCGGCCCCAGCACCTCCACCCGGAGCCGCGTCCAGCGCGGTGCCGATTCCAGCCGCCGGGCGGCGGGGCGCAGGCCGGCCCGCGCCGCCGCCACCGGATCGGCGCCACGGCCGGGCGGGCCGCCCTGGAAGGCGGCGCCCAGCCCGGCCCGCACGACGCGCCGGCGCGGCGCGACCCGGGCGCCGGCCAGAACGATCGTCAGGCCATCACGATGGGTGCGCGCGTACCCCGGCAGGGTGAAACCGGCCCCGGCGACGGTACCGACCGCCCCCGCGGCGTCCACGGAGGCCAGTCGATAGGTATAGGTGAGGCCGCTCCAGGCGAACCCGCCGTCGCCGAGGCGCCCGTCCCAGTCGATGCGCGCCGGCGGCGGACCCTCGCCGCGGAAGACCCGGGCCACCGGACCGCCCACCTCGGCCACCGTCAGCTCCCAGCTGACGGCATCGTGGGCCTGGACCTGGAAGCTCGCCACGGCGTCGCGGCCGGTCCCGGCGAGCTGCAGATCCGGCTCGAGGAGCGCCCGCGGCGGGACCGCCGGCCTGTCCACCGCCAGGGGGCGCCGCGCTTCCGCGGACGGGGGGGATCCGGCGGGCGCCGTGTCGTCCACGACCGCCACGGCGGTGTCGGCCCGGGCCGGCTCCGTCTCCACGCGCGTCAGCCGCGACGGCCCGCGATCGGCGACGCCAGGGTCGGCGACGGTGGCCAGCAGGACCACCGGAATGATCAGGAAGCAACCCGGTCTCATGGATCCACCTCGGGTCGAGGGTCGGCACAGGTCTCCGGCCCCGGGGATCCAACTTCCATGCCGCGGGCCCGGACCCCGGCGGGGCCGGCGCCGCGGATGCCGGATGGTGCCCCCTGGCGGCGGGTCGTGGCCCGCCAGGTCGGGCCGGCCGGGCCCGGCTTGCGAAACGCCAGGCCGGGCCGGCGGCGGCGTGGGGCGAATCGCCCACGCCGTGCTGGCGTCCTGCACGGCTCCGCTCAGACGGTGACGTGGGCCCGCAGATCGTCGTGGAGGATGGCCTCGAGTTCCGCCGCGGCCTCCGCGGGGGTCTCCGTCAGCAGGAAGCCGAAGACGCCATGGCGCCGGTGGTCCACCGGGCGGACCGCCAGCGGGCGGACGAAGCGCGCGGCGACGGCGGCGAGGTCGAAGCGACGGATCCGTTCCGCCGGGATGCCCGTGCTGTTGTCCAGGACCACCACGGCGAAGAGCTTGCCCGGGCGCGCGGCCAGCAGGGCGGGCCAGTCCGGACGCCGGTTCTCCAGGAACGCCAGGTAGGGATTGAAACCGTACGCCAGGGTGATCAGATCGGCCGTGGTGCACCAGCCGCCGAAGCGCAGCGGGTTGACCTCGATGGGCACGATGCGGCCGCTCCGATCCACGCGGACCTCGGCGTGGACGGGGAAGTCGTGCAGCCCGGCACGCCGTCCGAGGTCCGCCAGGAAGGCGGTGAAGCGCGCGAGGTTGGCCTCGATCACCTCGGCGCCGGTGACGTAGACGCGGTCGCCCACGTCGGCCTGGGAGCTGAAGCGATGGTGCAGGATGCCGGTGATCACCGGTTCGCCATCGGTGTCGTAGTAGGCGTCGATGGCGTACTCCTCGCCCGTCACCACCTCCTCGATGATGAGGCGCCCGTGGTCGAGGACGGACGGCGGATACGGTCGTTCACGGGAGGCCAGCCCGGTGGCCAGGGCCTGGCGGGCGGCCGGCCAGTCCGCGGGTCGGGCGACCACGTGGACACCGAGGCTGAAGAAGCCCACGGCCGGCTTGATCACGAAGGGGTACCCGATGTCCGCCGGGTCCAGGCGGTCCAGCTCCTCGGGTCGGACGGCCTGGTAGTGGAACTCCGGGTGAGCGTCGCGCAGGAGGTCGCGGAACGCGAGCTTGTCCTTCAGGCGGTCGACGGCGGCCGGCCACGGCGTCCCGGCGAGCTGCTCCGCCACCCAGCCGATGGCGTTCTCGCTGTTGCTCAGCAGGCGGGCGCCGGGCGTCCCCAGGACATGGTCGCGGGCATGCGCCTCGGTGACGGCGCCGGGCGCCGTGGCGAATCCCAGCGCTCGCGCGGCGGTGGTGGCCACCACCGGCAGCCGGTGGTGCAGGATGGTGTGGCGCAGCAGGTCGGAGACGTAGGGATGGTCCAGCAGGATCATGGCGGCTCGCGGTCCGTGGGGAGGGCTCCTGGCGTCCCCGGCTCGCGCGGGAGCCGGGGACGCCGGTGGCTGGCGACTGGCGGGACGTCGTTCGCTATGGCACGTACTCCAGCGGCGCACCCGGCCCCACCGGGATCTTCAGCAGCATCCAGAACACCAGCATCACGATGCGCACCACGGCGAAGACCACGGCGTAGGGAAGCATCATGGAGATGATGGTGCCGATGCCGAGATCCTTCTGGTACTTCTGCGCGAACACGATGATCAGCGGGAAGTACGGCAGCAGCGGGGTGAGGATGTTGCTGTAGGAGTCGCCGATGCGGTATGCGGCCTGGGTCAGCTCCGGCGAGTAGCCCATGAGCATGAGCATGGGCACGAAGATGGGCGCCATGATGGCCCACTTGGCCGAGGCCGACCCGATCAACAGGTTGATCAGCGAGGACACCAGGATGAAGGTGACGATCAGGGGGATCCCGGTGAAGCCCACGCTCTTGAGCGCATCGGCGCCGCCGATGGCGAAGATCACGCCCAGGTTCGACCAGTTGAAGTAGGCCACGAACTGGGCGGCCACGAAGGCCAGCACGATGTACGCGCCCATGTCGGACATGGACCTCGCGGTCATGTCCGCCACCTGCTTGTCGGTGCGGACGCTGCCGGTGATGCGGCCGTAGACCAGGCCCGGGATGAAGAACAGGAAGAGCATCAGCGGCACGATGCTCGCGTAGAGCGGGCCGATCTCGCCGGCGGCGGTCTGGAAGACGCTGCCCGGGGTCAACGAGGCCCAGGCGATCACGCCCAGCAGGGCCACGGTGGTGAGGTTGGCCCAGAGCAGGCCCTTGCGCTCGGTGCCGGTCAGGTCGCGGGTATCATCGTCCCCGGAGCTGCCGGCGTCGCCGGCGTCGCCGCCGGCCGCGCCGCTGTCCTCGCCGGGCAGGGCCTCGCCCTCCGCCGGCGACCACTTGCCCAGCCTCGGCTCGACGATGCGCTCGGTGACGAAGGTGCCGGCCGCCGCCACCACGGGGACCGAGGCCGCCAGCAGGAACCAGTTGGCCGTGGGATCCACCACGTAGTTCGGATCGATCATCCGCGCGGCGGGCTGGGTGAACCCGGCCATGAGGGGATCCAGCCCGGTGAGCACCAGGTTGGCGCCGAAGCCGCCGGAGACCCCGGCGAAGGCCGTGGCCAGCCCGGCCAGCGGGTGTCGGCCCATGCTGCGGAAGATCACCGCGCCCAGGGGCACCAGGACCACGTAGCCCGCGTCCGCGGCGATGCTCGAGAGCATGCCCGCGGTGACCAGGGCCACGGTGACCAGACGCCGCGGCATGGCCGACACGAAGCCCTTCAGTCCGGCGGCGACCAGCCCCGAGCGCTCGGCCACGCCGATGCCCAGCATCACGGCCAGGACCAGACCCAGCGGCGGGAACGAGGTGAACACGGTGACCATCTCGGTGAAGATGCGGCGAATGCCCTCGGCGTTCAGCAGGTTCACCGCCACGATGGTCTCGCCCGTGCCGGGATGGGTGGCCTCGGTACCCAGCAGCGAGGCGATCCAGGAGGCCGCCAGGACCACGGCGATCAGGGCGGCGAACAGCGTGACCGGCTGGGGCAGCCGGTTGCCGGCGCGCTCCACCCAGTCGAGGAGCTTCTGGGCCACTCCCGCCGGTTGCTCCGGCGGGGGCGGGGGGGCCTGGGCGTGTTGGTTGGCGTTGCTCATCGGTGAAGACCTCCGTTAGCGATCGATCCAGCGGGTGAGCCAGTCCATGACTTCCTCGTGCCACTGGATGGAGTTGTGGGGCTTGAGGACCCAGTGGTTCTCATCCGGGAAATAGAGCAGCCGCGCCGGCACGCCCAGGCGGCGCAGCGCCGTGAACGTGCTCATGCCCTGGGTGTCGACCACGCGATAATCGAGCGCGCCGTGGACCACCAGGGTGGGCACGTGCCAGTTCTGGACGTGGTTGACGGGGTTGTGCTTCTCGTACCCCCGGGGATTCTCCCAGGGCGTGCCGCCGTGCTCCCATTCGGGGAACCACAGCTCCTCGGTGTCGAAGTAGGCCATGCGCTCGTCCAGGTTGCCGTCGTGGCAGACCAGGGCCTTGAAGCGCTTGCCGAAATCCTGCCCGTGCAGCCAGTTGATCATGTAGCCGCCGTAGCTGGCGCCGGCGGCCACCACGTTGTCGCCGTCCATCCACCCGTAGCGTTCGAGCGCGGCGTCCAGCCCCTTCTGCAGGTCCTCCAGCGGGCGGTCGCCCCAGTGGCCGCTGATCGAGTCGGTGAATTCCTGGCCGTAGCCCACCGAGCCGTGGAAGTCCACCGCCACGGTGGTGAAGCCGGCGCCCACGTAGGCCTGGGGATTCCAGCGGTAGTGGAAGTCGTTGCCGAAGCTGCCCTGCGGTCCGCCGTGGATGAGGAAGGCGATGGGCCAGGTGCGGCCGCTGGCGGCGGCCTCCTCGCTCCAGTCGTACGGCTTGACCACGTAGGCGTGGACGGTCTCGCCGTTCCAGCCCGTGAAGGTGAACTGCTCGGGCTCGCCCATGAGGGTTGCGGCCAGGGCCTCGTCGTTCAGGCCCGTGATCCGCCGCTCGTCCTTGCCGCTGGCCCTGGCGGTGTGGATCTCGCTGGGCGAGCGCAGGTGGTTCTTCAGGTACAGCAGGCGGCCATTCGCCCAGGTGACGCTGCGGTTGGATCCGTCGCGGACCACCAGCTCGGTGTGACCCTTGCGCACGTCCAGGCTGAAGATGGCGCCCTGGCCCAGGTAAGGGGCGGTGACGTAGAGCTTCCGGCCCTTGCCGTCGAAGAGCAGGCTGTGGGGGCTGAGCTTCAGGTCGTCCTGGATGAGGTGGAGGTCATCGAGCTCCTCCAGGCCGGGCCAGGTGCGGCGCTCGACGTGGAAGCGGTCGGCCTCGAAGCCGGGGCGGTCCATGGCCAGCCAGACCACGCTCTTGCCGTCGGGCGCGAAGAGCGGCTGGGTGTCCCAGGCCTCGTTGGCCTCGGTCAGGCAGCGCATCTCGCCCGAGCCGTCGGTCTTGACGGCGTAGATGTCGTAGTCGGTGCTCCAGGCGGGCTCGCTGCCCGGCAGGATCTTGGCGGTGAAGAGCACCTCGCTGCCGTCGGGGGAGACGGCCACCTGCTCCATGCCGCCCCAGGGGCGCGTCGGCACGTCGGCGTCGAGGTCGGGCATCAGGTCGGTGAGGGTGCCGGTGCGGGGGTCGAGCAGGAAGAGGTGGCTGCGCTTGCCGTCCTCCCAGGTGTCCCAGTGCCGGAAGAGCAGCTCGTCGTACACCATGCCGGTGCGCGGGTCGGCGGCCTGCTCCTCGTCGCGCGCCACGGTCTCCTCGGGGGTCATCCCGGGGTAGACCTCCAGGGCTGCGAGCAGGCCGCCGGCCGCGGGCGCGTGCTCGAAGGCCTGGATGTCCAGGGGCGCGTCGGTGAGCTGGCGGGCCTCGCCACCGTGCGGATCGATGGCCCAGACCTGGGCGCTGCCCGAGCGGGCGCTCAGGAAGTGCACGTCGCCATTCATGCACCAGCGGGGATTCCAGGCGCCGCCCTCGCCACGGGTGAGCTGACGGAGATTCTCGCCGTCGGGCTCCACCAGCCACAGGCTGGTGACCCCGCCGTTCTTCTCGAGGTCGGTCTCGCGGACGGTGAACACCACCAGCTCGCCGTCGGGCGAGACCTGCGGGTCGCCGAGGCGTTGCATGGCGAGCATGTCGTGGACCGAGAAGGGCTCGGGGGCCGCGGCCACGGCGGCAGCGGCCAGCAGCGAGCAGAGCAGGATCAGGGGGGGCAGGACGTGACGGATCACGGGACGGACCTCCGGGCTCGTAGGCGGCGGCCCCCTGGGGAGGGGGCCGCACGGGATGGACGGAACCCGGGGAATATAACCCCTCTGCGGCCGCCTGTGCAGTCCTGGTTGACTGCGGGCGGCCGGGCCGGCGGGCGGTGGCGGCTCGGGCAGGGTGCCGGCGCTCCCGCCGGTCAGCGCGCCAGGGTGATGCGCTGCACCGCCCGGGGCGCGCCGGGGTCGCCCAGGCGCACCAGGTAGACCCCGCTGGGCGCGGGACGACCCCGGCCGTCGGCCCCGTCCCAGACCACGTGGCCCCTCGCGGGCACGGTCTCGCCGGCCAGGAGCTGTCGGATCAGCCGTCCGCGGAGATCGTACACCGCCAGGTCCAGCGGGCCGGACCGCGGCCGTTCCCAGGCCAGGTTCACCCGCGGGTTGAAGGGGTTGGGCCAGGCGGCGAGCGTGGCGCCGGCATCGGGCACCCCGGCATCCGGCGCGGCCACCACCACGTCCACCGCGTCGAGGGTCACGCCGTCGATCAGGAAGCCGGCGTCGTTCACGCTGCCGTCCGAGCCGAAGGTCCAGACCACCTGCCACAGCGGCGCGTCGAGCTGGCCGGTGAGGTCGAAGACCGCCGTGCGCCAGCCGCCCGTGTATCCCGACCAGCCCGGCTGATGATCCAGGCCGCCGAGGACCAGGTCGGTGTATCCGCCCAGCGGCGTGACCAGTTCCGTGGTGACGCCGTCGCTGACGCCCACCTGCACGCCATCGAAGCCCACCTCGGTGCCGGACCAGTAGTGGAAGCTGAGGTAGAGGCGGTCGCCATGGAGATCGCCGCCCAGCAGGATGGGGCCGAGGAGCCGACCCTCGGCGTCGTCGGGGTAGCCGCCGCCATCGAGGCCCACGCCCCAGCACCAGTCGCCGTCGAAGGCCGTGCCGGGTCCCAGCCCCGTGGCGTCGGGACGACCTCGCTGCCAGAGGTCCCCGCTGGCGTAGAAACCCTCGGTTCCGGTCTCGAACCCGTGATCGGTGGTCGGCAACGTCAGGCTGACGGTGAGGTCGCCGGCGGGATGGTCCACGGTGAGGGTGGTCCCGCCGAGGCCAGGCACGCCACCGGCCTGCAGCAGGTGGGGCCGGCCCAGGGGCACCGGCGGCAGGACGAAGGTGCCGTCGGCGCCGCTCTGCGCGGCGGGGACCGGCTCGCCCAGCACCAGCACCTCGGCGCCCGCCACGGGGTCGCCCGCGGCCGAGAGCACGACACCGCCGATGGTGGCCAGCGGCAACGGCTCGAGGACCAGGTCGCGCACGGTCTCGCCGGCCCCGGCGGTGACCGCCTCGACGTGGTCGGCGTGGAAGTAGGACCACGTCCGCAGCTCGTGGGTGCCCGGCAGCACGCCCAGGCGGTAACCACCCGCGGCGTCGGTGGTCACCTGCGACTGGCCGCCCACCAGCGCGACGGTGGCCCCGGCCACGGGCAGGCCGGTGTCCGCGTCGGTGACCGTGCCGGTGATCACGCCGACGCCCTGCTGCTGGACCAGGCCCCAGGCGGCCACCAGGTCGGGCCGCGGGCCCACCTGCTGGTCGCCCTGCGCCGGGGTGCCGGTCTGCCGCAGGATGGTGCGGGCGAGGCCCGCGTCGAGGGACAGGCCGGTCTGGGCGGCCACCATGCCCTGCAGGGCGGCCACCGCGCCGGTGACGATGGGCGAGGCGCTGCTGGTGCCGGCGAAGCGGGCGGTGTACCAGGCGGTCTCCGCGCCGCCCTGGAGGTCGCCGTACCCGCAGGTGACCACGTCCTCGCCCCAGCCGCTGAGGTCCACGCGGCTGCCGTGGTTGGTGAACCAGGCCGGCCACAGGGCGCTGCCGTCGGTGGCGCCCACCATGATGGCGCCGGAGTCGCGCTGCTCGCGATCGAAGAGGCCGAGGTAGACGGGGTCGTCCAGGTCCTGCTGGCCATTGCCGGCGGCCTCGACCACGATCAGGCCCAGGTCGGTCAGGGCGCGGATGGCGTCGAAGTTGTCCTGCCAGAACTCCATGGGCACGTAGCCGTACTGGCTGCCGCTGTCGTTGCTCTCGGGACCGGGGGCGTGCAGCTCGATGAGGACCAGGTCGCCGGGCTGCAGATGTTCGGCTGCCGCGAGCAGGGCCTGGGGGAAGCCCTGGCCGAAGATGCTGCTGCCGCCCACGTCGGCGTCCGGGACGATGCCCTCGACGCCCAGCTCGTTGTCGATGCCGCGGATCTGGCCCACGACGGCGGTGCCGTGGTTGCGCCAGGAGAGCTCCTCGCTGTGGAGGCCCAGGTCCAGGAAGGGCTCGGGGAGATCCTCGTGGGCCCACAGCCAGGCGCCCTCGACGTCCACCACCGCCACGCCGGCGCCGCGGCCGCCGGGGATGGGCCGGACGGCGCGGGCGCCGATGCCGTCGGGGGCGAGGTCGAGATAGCCCTGCTGCAGGGAGAAGTCGGGCGTGGTGTCGGTGACGGCGGCGGCGGGCAACGCGCCGGGCGCGGGGCCGCGGCCGGTGAAGGCGTCGAAGCCCAGGGCGGCCGGGACGGCGCGCGGCTCGAGGAAGGCCAGGTCGACGGCGGGGTCGGCGGCCAGCCGGGCGGCCAGCCGCACCAGCGCGTCGCGGTCGGCCACGCCCGGGTCGACCACCGCGTAGCGGGCCAGGTCGGCCAGGGCGGGCAGCGGGCCGCGGTCCCTGGCGGCGGCGCGCTGCAGCAGCGACGGGGCCACGCGGGGATGGGGGGCGGCGCCGGCGAGGGCGGCCACGCGGGCACGGTCGTCCCCCGTGGCCTCCGGCGTGTACTGCAGGACGATGCGTCCGGTGGGTGCGGCGGTCTGCAGCTGCGGCAGAGCGACCGGGGGCGTGCCCGTGGCGGCGCCTCCGGCGGCGCCGCCGGAGGCGCCGCCGGCCAGTGGCGGGGCGGCCGCGAGCAGGCTGCAGGCGAGGGCCAGCAGCCGGGCCGGAAGCTTCCATGAGCTGATGAGACGGTTCATGGACGACCCCTGACGCGGTGGCGAGTCCGGATGCGGTCGGTCGGATGAGTCTAGCACATTTCCTGCCGTCGGGCAGGTCCCGCGGCGGCGCCGGTCGCCGCGGGGGCGTCAGGGTGTCCGGCGATTCCCCGTCGTGGCGCCGGGTTTCGCAACGCGGCGCCAGGCCTTACCATGGTGCGGTGGCGCCTGGCCGCGCGGGAGGGCCCGCCGCGGCGCGGGAACCGTCGACCCCGGAAGCGAGGACCATGGAGCGCGACTACGACGTCATCGTGATCGGCAGCGGCCCCGGCGGCGAGGGCGCGGCCATGAAGTGCGCCAAGGCCGGCAAGCGGGTAGCGCTGGTGGAGTCGTTCTTCGAGGTGGGCGGCAACTGCACCCACAAGGGCACCATCCCGAGCAAGGCCCTGCGGCAGATCATCCAGCGCAAGCCCAACTGGCTGAAGTTCCAGGACGCCGACTACCAGACGCTGCTGCGCCATTCCCAGACGGTGATCGAGGCCCAGGTGTCGCTGCGCCGCGGCTTCTACGAGGGCAACGACGTCGAGATCCTCGCCGGCCTCGGCAGCTTCCTCGACCCCCACACCGTCGAGGTGCTCGCGGCCAGCGGCCAGAAGCGCCGCTACACCGCCGACGCCTTCTTCCTGGCCACCGGCTCGCGGCCGTACCGGCCCGCGGACGTGGACTTCGCCCACCCGCGCATCTGCGACAGCGACACCATCCTCAAGCTCACCGAGACGCCCCGGTCGCTCACCATCTACGGCGCCGGCGTGATCGGTTGCGAGTACGCGTCCATCTTCCGCGGCCTGGGCATGCGGGTGAACCTGGTGAACACGCGGGCCCAGCTGCTGGCGTTCCTCGACGACGAGATCATCGACGCCCTGGCCTACCACCTGCGCGAGATGGGCGTGCGCGTGGACCACAGCGAGAAGTACGCGCGCGTGGAACCGCGCGACGACGGCGTCACCCTGCACCTGGAGTCCAACAAGGTGATCCACGGCGACTTCCTGCTGTGGGCCAACGGCCGCACCGGCAACAGCGACCGGCTGGGCCTGCAGAACCTGGGGATCGCGCCCGACGGTCGCGGTTCGATCCCGGTGAACGAGAACTTCCAGACCGCGCACCCGCACATCTACGCCGTGGGCGACCTGGTGGGCTATCCGAGCCTGGCCAGCGCCGCCTATGATCAGGGCCGCTTCGCCGCCACCCACCTGACCGAGGGCGCCACCGAGTACACCCTGGTCAAGGACATCCCCACCGGGATCTACACCATCCCGGAGATCAGCTCCGTGGGGCTGAACGAGCGCGAGCTCACCGACCAGAAGGTGCCCTACGAGGTGGGGCACGCCATGTTCAAGCATCTGGCGCGGGCGCAGATCACCGGCCGCACCACCGGCATGCTCAAGATCCTCTTCCACCGCGAGACCCTGCAGATCCTGGGCATCCACTGCTTCGGGGACAACGCGGCGGAGATCGTGCATATCGGTCAGGCGATCATGGCGCAGCCTGGCGAGAGGAACTCGCTGAACTACTTCATCCACACCACCTTCAATTACCCTACCATGGCCGAGGCCTACCGCGTGGCCGCGCTCAACGGCCTCAATCGCCTCGGCTGAGCCCGGCCGCCGGTTGCCAGGCGGCCGCGGATTTCGTTACCTGAGGGAAGTGCGGGGTCCGATCCCCGCGGCTGGATTGCCACCCCGCCGCCGAGAGCAGCTCACGCGGTCCGATCGCGCGTCGACCGACGCGCCTGGCGGGAGGTACGCCCATGCTCCGCATCCTGACCACATCGATCGTCCTGATCATCCTGACCGCCGTCCTGGGCGGCTGCTCGGTCTTCGGCGTCGCCACCAAGAGCGAGCTGGAGTCGGCCATGCGCCAGGAGGCCATCGCCCAGCGCGAGACCGAATCCCGCCTGGCCGACCTCTCGGACCGCCTGGCCGATGCTCGCGAGGCCGTCGGTGCGGTGGAGCGACGCCTCCAGCCGCGCCTGGCGGCCCTCGACAGCGCCATGGCGCGAACCGAGCAGAACGTGGCGCGATCCACCCAGCAATGGCAGTCGGTCCAGGCCCTGCTCGCCGCCGACATGGACAGCGTCCGCGTCGAGCTCGACGGCGTGGCCGGCGAGGTCGCGGCCATGAGCCGGGGCGTGGCGTCGGTGCGCGAGGGGATGACCCTGGTGAGCGCCAGGGCGTCCTCGGCCCAGGACCAGAGCCGGGAGGCGTTGCGTCGCCAGCAGCAGGCACTCGAGCGCGAGCGCGAGCATCTGCTGGCCCGGCTGCAGGATCTCGAATCGCGTCTGGCGACCTGGCCGGCCCTGGAGGACTCGGTGCCCGCCGGCTCGGGCCAGCCGCGCCAGCCCGCCGCCGGGACGGACGCCGCGCCGGCCACCGGTGACGCGGGCACCGTGGAGATCCGCCCGACGGTCACCCCCGAGCGGGACGCCACGCCGCCCGGAGACTAGTCCGGATCCGTGCCGGCGCCGGTCAGGCGGGCCATCTCGCCGGCCAGCGCCGCCGCGATATCGGGCATCGGCAGTCCGGGACCCGGCTCCAGCGCGATGTGCGCCAGGACGTCCAGGCTGGCGATGTCGATGATGCGCAGGAACGCCGCGCTGACCTGCTGCTGCTCGACGGCCATGGGGCCGCCGGTGAACTGGACATTGCCCACCACCACGGCCTGCAGGCCATACTCCCGCCGCAACCGTGCCAGCAGGTCGAGGCCGATGCCGAAGGTGTCGGCCGTCCCGTCGTCCGCGCGCCCCGGTTGCACCGGCAGCGCCTTGACGCGGAAACCGGCGTAGCTGAGCTCGGCCTCCAGCAGGTCGGTGAGCATCTGGCTCGGGCCGGTGACCAGCAACTGGGTGCGCGCGGGCGGCTGGAGGGTCACCTCGCCCGCCCGGCGCTCGGTCTGCAGCGGCTTCAGCTGCCGCGATCCGGGCGCGGTGGGCACCGTGCTCAGCAGGGGATGGATGGCGATGGTCCGCGGGACCATCCGCGCGCCCGCCGCCCGGGTGGCGACCAGGCGCTGGGCGCCCGTGGCCAGGCAGCCGGCGAGCACCAGTCCCAGCACCAGGCAGCCGGCCACGGCCAGCAGCAAGGGCATCGTGTGACGCGACATGGCGACACTCACGATCTCAGGGGTGGTCAGGATCCAGGGGTGCGCTCGTATCCCAGGATACCGCCGGGGCGCCCGCGCGGTCAATCGCGGACCGGCGATCACGCGGAACACCCCCCGGGGCTCACGGCCCGCGGGGGGTGTCGTTCGCGCGCCGCTCCGGTGGTCCTGGCCACCGGGGCCCGGCAACACCGGGCGCTAGGTCGCGTCGGCGAAGTTCTTCGCGACGGTGGTCCAGTCGATGACGTTGAAGAACGCCTCGATGTAGTCCGGGCGGCGGTTCTGGTACTTCAGGTAGTAGGCGTGCTCCCAGACATCCAGGCCCAGGACGGGCGTCAGGCCCTCGCTCAGGGGGGTGTCCTGGTTGGCCGTCGAGGTGATGGCCAGCTTGCCGTCCTTGCCCACCACGAGCCAGGCCCAGCCGCTGCCGAACCGGCCGGCGGCCGCGGCGGCGAACTGGTCCTTGAAGCCCTCGTAGGAGCCGAAGGTGTCGTTGATCTCCTGGCCCAGGACGCCCTCGGGCTCGCCGCCGCCGTGGGGGCCCATGACGGTCCAGAACAGGTTGTGGTTCACGTGCCCGCCGCCGTTGTTGCGCACCGCGGTACGGATGTTCTCCGGCAGGGCCTCCAGATCCTGGAGTAGTTCCTCGGCGGTCCTGTTCGCGAAGTCGGTGCCCTCCACCGCGTTGTTCAGCTTGGTGGTGTAGGCCACGTGGTGCTTGTCGTGGTGGACCCGCATGGTGGCCTCGTCGATGTGGGGCTCGAGCGCGTCGTAGGCATAGGGCAGGTCCGGGGTCTGGAAAGCCATGAGTCGGTCCCTCCTGGTCTCGGGGTGTCCGGGTCGGGTGTCCGGGTCGTTGATTCGATACCAAAATAATCAAGTATCGGGGATCCGCAGCCCCCCGGGGCGGGACGACCCCGGTGGCCGGGACGGCCCACCGGCAGGGTCGTCCTCGCCTTGGCCTCGCGCCGGGGGGGTGTTATGCTGCCGCCTTGCAAGCCGAGAATCCAGCGACGCGAACCCCCTCCCGGAGGCCGACATGACCACGCCCGAGAAGCTGAAGGCCCTGCGCGAGCTCATGGCGCAGCAGAACCTCGCCGCCTACTACGTCCCCAGCGCCGACCCGCACCTGAGCGAGTACCTGCCGGAGGCCTACAAGCGCCGCGCCTGGCTCAGCGGCTTCACCGGCTCGGCGGGCGAACTGCTGGTCGGCCGCAAGGGCGCCGGCCTGTGGACGGACGGCCGGTACTTCTACCAGGCCTCGCTGGAACTCGAGGGCAGCGGCATCGAGCTGATGAAGATGGGTCGGCCAGAGACGCCAAGCATGACCGGGTGGCTGGCGGGCGAGCTGAAGGAGGGCGAGGCCGTGGGCGTGGACCCCACGGTGATCTCCATCGACCAGGCGGAGACCTTCGAACGCGAGCTGGCGCCCCGCGGCATCAAGGTGAAGTACGTCGCGCGCAACCTGGTGGACCGGATCTGGGAGGATCAGCCGGAGCCGTCGAAGGCCCCCCTCGAGGTGCATGCCTCGCGCTACGCGGGCGAGACCGTGGGCAGCAAGCTGAAACGCGTGCGGGCGGAGATGGATGGCGCGGGCTGCGACGTCCACGTGGTGGGCGCCCTGGACGCGGTGGCCTGGCTGCTCAACATCCGTAGCCAGGACATCCTGTTCACGCCGGTGGCCACGGCCTACGTGGTGCTCACGGGCAAGACCTGCACCCTGTACGTGGATCCGGAGAAGGTCACCGGCGCGGCCATGAAGCATCTCGGCGGCGCCGTGACCATCAAGGAGTATGGCGAGGTGGGCCGCGACCTGAAGGCCCTGGCGAAGGGCACGGGCAAGGCGAAGCGGAAGCCCACCGTCTGGCTGGATCCCGGCGCCACCAACCGCTGGATCCAGAACCAGGTCAAGGGCTGTCCCCAGCACCTCGAGCCGTCGCCCATCATGGCCATGAAGGCCGTCAAGAACGCGAAGCAGATCGAGGGCATCGAGGCGGCCCATGTGCGCGACGGCGTGGCCATGGTCAAGTTCCTCCGCTGGCTCGAGGAGGCCGTCCCGCAAGGTGGGGTCACCGAGATCACCGCGGCCGACCAGCTGCGCGCCTTCCGGGCCGAGGCGAAGGAATACCGCGACGACAGCTTCGCCACCATCAGCGGCTATGCGGCCAACGGCTCGATCATCCACTACTCGGCCACGCCCAGGACCGCGGCCACGCTCCGGCCGCGCGGCCTCTACCTCATCGACAGCGGCGGACAGTATCCCGACGGCACCACGGACATCACGCGGACCGTGGCCCTGGGCAAGCCCCAGCGGCACATGAAGCAGTGCTTCACCCGTGTGCTCATGGGCACCATCGACTGCACGCTCACCACCTTCCCCGCCGGGACCACCGGCCGCCGCATCGAGATGTACGCGCGCCGGCACCTCTGGCTGGCCGGCAGCGACTACGCCCACGGCACCGGCCACGGGGTGGGGCAGTACCTGGGCGTGCACGAGGGGCCGCACTCGCTCAAGGACATCGACACGCCGCCGGTGCGCGCGGGGAACCTCTTCTCCATCGAGCCCGGCTGCTACGAGGACGGCAAGTTCGGCATCCGCTGCGAGAACCTGGCGTTCGTGGTCAAGGACGAGAAGCTCAGCACCGCCGATCGCGACTGGTTCCGCTTCGACACCGTCACCCTCTGTCCCTTCGACACCTCCCTGGTGGATGTGGCGCTCATGTCGCCGGCGCAGATCCGCTGGCTGAACACCTATCACCGCCGGGTCTACCGGGAGCTGAGTCCGCACCTGGACCGGGAGCACCGGGCCTGGCTGCGGCGCGCCACGCGCGCGATCTGAGCGGCGGTGGCCCTCGCGCCGTACAGTGACGGCACCGGGCACTTCGCCCGGGTCGAGACCCGCGGAGGGCGGCGCCGGTTGCGCGCCGCCTTCCGCGTCCTGGCGCCCTCCGGTCTGCAGGCGGCCTGGCTCCGCGCCCACCCCGATGGCGAGCCGGAGTACCGGGCGCTGCGTTGCGTGCGCGACGGCCCCTGGGAACGCTGGGAGGGCGCGGTCACCCCGCGCGGTTCCCGCCTGGCCTACCGGTTCGTGCTGCAGGCGGCCGACGGCGCGCTCTGGCACCTGGACCAGCGCGGCCTGCGGGCCGTCGCGGTGAGCGACGCGTGGGACTTCGTGCACCTGGAGGATCCCCCGCCCGGCTGGCTGGCCGGCACCACCTTCTACCAGGTGATGCCCGACCGCTTCGACCGGGCGGGGTCGGAGGCCGCCGCCGCGGTGCGCGCCCGGCAGGCCGGCATCCCCCTGCCGCGGGCCGGCCGCCTGCTCGACTGGGGACAGCGCCCGGCCGGCTACCGCGACGGCGGGGCCACCGCCTTCATGGGCGGCGACCTCGCCGGCGTGCGCCGGCGCCTCGACCACCTCCAGGAGCTGGGCGTCGGGGGCCTGCTGCTGACCCCCATCTTCCTGGCCGGCCAGTACCACCGCTACGACACCTGGGACCACCACGTGGTCGATCCCCGCCTGGGGAGCAACCAGGACCTCGCCGCCCTCTGCCGCGCCCTGCACGAGGCGGGCCTGCGCGTGCTGCTGGACGGCGTCTTCAATCACGTGGGCGCCGGCCACCGCTGGTTCAATCGCCGTGGCGCCTTCCCGACGCCCGGTGCCTGGCAGGACCGCCACTCGCGGTGGACGGAGTTCTTCTACTTCCGGCGCCATCCCGACCGCTACGAGTCCTGGCTGGGCGTCGAGGAGCTGGTGAAGCTGGACTACCGCAGCGCGCGGCTGCGCCGGGAGATCTACGGCGGTCCGGACAGCGTGGTCCGGCGCTGGCTGCGGCCGCCGTACGCGGTGGACGGCTGGCGCCTGGACGTGGCCAACATGCTCGGCCGCTGCGGCGAGGTGCAGCTCAACGCCGAGGTGCTGCGGGAACTCCGCGCGGCGGTCAAGGAGACCAGCCCGGAGGCCTTCCTGCTGGGCGAGCACTTCTTCGACGCCACCGCCCAGCTGCAGGGCGACCAGCTCGACGCGGTGCAGGACTACCAGGGTTTCCACTTCCCCGTCCTGCGCTGGCTCACCGGGACCGAGCCGTTGCCCCCACGCGGTCTGCGTGGACGGCCCCCGCTGGCCGACGGCGCGGCGGGCGCCGAGCAGCTCGCCGCCAGCCTGCTGGAGGTCCGCGCCCGCGTGCCCTTCGCCACGGCCCAGGCCCAGCTCCACCAGCTGAGCAGCCACGACACGCCCCGCGCGCTCACCGCCCTGGGCGGCGATCCCGCGCGGCTGAAGCTCGCGGTCTTCCTGCAGCTGGTCTGGCCGGGCACGCCCTGCGTCTACTATGGCGACGAGATCGGCCTGCGCGGCGGCGCCGATCCCGACAATCGGGCCGGCATGGTCTGGGACCGTGCCGCCTGGGACCACGACCTGCACCGCTGGCATCGTCGCCTCATCGCGCGGCGCCGGCAGGATCCGGTCCTTGCGTCCGGCGGCGTCAGCGTCCTTCATGCCCGGGGCGACGTGCTGGTGTTCGCCCGCATCCTCGGCGACGAGGCCCGCCTCGCCGCGGTCAACCGCGCGGACCGGCCGCGCCGCGTCACCCTCGACACCACCGCGCTCGGCTGGACGGACGGCGAGCTGGTCGACCAGCTCGCTGACGGCGGCGCCGCGATCACCGCCGGCCGCCTCGTCCTGCGGCTACCCCCCCACGGCGTCCGGCTGCTCCGCCACGAAGGACCGCGATGACCCAGATCCCCAGCTTCGGCGAGTGGATGGGCGTGCTCGCCGCCATGATCTTCGCCTGGACGTCGGTCTTCTTCACCGCGGCCGCCGACCGCCTGGGCGTCACCACGCTCAACTTCCTGCGCCTGCTCGGCGGCATGCTCCTGCTCGGCGTGACCAACCTGCTGGTCTTCGGCCAGGTGTGGCCCGAGGCGCCGCTCGCCAGCATCCTGTGGATCGGCGCCAGCGGCATCGTGGGCCTGGCCGTCGGCGACTCGGCGCTCTTCCGCGCCTTCACCCTCATCGGGCCGCGCCGTGGCATGCTGGCCATGGCCACCGCGCCGGTGTTCACGGTGGTCGCCGCCTGGTTCCTGGTGGACGAGTCGCTGGGCGTGCAGGCGCTGGCGGGCATCGCCGTGGTCATGGGCGGCGTGATGCTCGCCGTCCTCGGCAAGGACCCCGGCGGCGGCCGCTTCGCCGACCCGGACCGCGCCTTGCTGGTCCGTGGCTACACGCTGGGGATGATCGCCGCGGCGGGCCAGGGCCTGGGCTCGGCCTTCGTCAAGATGGGCATGGCCGGCGGCGCGGTGGAGGTCGATCCGCTGTCGGCCACCTTCGTGCGCATGGTCTTCGCGTGGGGCGCCTACTGGCTGCTCGCCCTGCCGCAGCACGGCGTGCGCAAGCTCCTGCGCCCGCTGCGCGACCGCCGCGGTACCCTGGCGCTGGTCACCGCCACCTTCCTCGGGCCGTACCTCTCGGTCTACATCTCCATCCTGGCCCTCCGGTACGCCGAGGCGGGGGTGGCGCAGGTGCTGCTGAGCGCGGTGCCGGTCTTCGTGCTCCTGCCCGCCTCGTTCGTCTACCGCGACCGGCCCGCGCCCCTGGCGGTGATCGGGGCGGCGGTGGCCGTGGCCGGCGGCGCCATCCTCTTCCTGCGATGACCACGCCGCGCGGCACGCGGCCGACCACGCTGATCGGCCTGGACTGCGCGGTGGACCGGCGCCGCGAGGGCTGGATCCGGGTCCGGCGGCGCTGAGACGGCCAGCCGCATCAGCCGCCGAGCTCGGGCACGGGGGCGGCCGCGCCATCGGCCAGGTGGATGGTCTGGGTGGGGAAGGCGATCTCCAGGCCCAGTTCCTCGAGGATGTCCATGATCTCCAGCTGCACGTCCTGCCGCGCCTGCAGGTGGGCCACCCAGTCGGTGGTCACGGTGAAACAGTAGACGAAGAGGTCCAGGCTGCTCGGGCCGAAGGCCGTGAACTTGACCATGAGGAATTCCTGGTGGATCTCCTGGTTGCGGCGCAGCGATTCCTCGATGCGGCGGACGGCCTCGCGCACCTGGTCGGGCGTGCTGCTGTAGGTGATGCCCACGGTCAGCTTGATGCGACGCCTGGGCATCAGCGAGTGGTTCTCCACCGTGGCGCCGGCCAGCGTCGAGTTGGGGATGGAGATGAGCGTCTTGGCGAAGGTCCGGATGCGCGTCGAGCGCAGGCCGATCTCCTCGACCACGCCGTCGGCGCCCTGGAGGGTGATCCAGTCGCCGGGCTTGAACGGGCGATCGATGAGGATGGTCACGCCGCCGAAGAGGTTGGCCAGGGTGTCCCTGGCGGCCAGCGCCACCGCCAGGCCACCCACGCCCAGGGCGCCCAGCAGGCCGCTCACCGAGTACCCGAGGTTCTGCACCACCACCACGAAGACCACCACGCCCACGAAGACCTTGAGCGCCTTGCGCAGCGTGGGGACCAGGGTGTTGTCGATGGGGGTGGTGGCCCGGTCGCTGCGTTCGACGGCCAGGATGGCCGCCGCATCGATGAACTTGAACACCGTCCAGGTCACCACCAGCGTGATGGCCACCACGAACACCTTGTCGGCGATCTCCAGCAACGTGGGATTGTCCACGGCCAGGATGCGCAGCGCCGCGTAGATGCCCATCAGGGGCAGGGTCCAGCCCAGCGGCGTGATCAGCGCGTCGGCCATGACGTCGTCCGAGGCGGTCTCCGTGCGGCGGGACAGGGCCACCAGGTGACGACCGACCCAGCCAGAGGCGATGGCACGCAGCACGAACGCGGCCGCGATCGCGCCCAGGGCGGCCAGTAGCTGCCCCCAGGAGAAGGACCCCACGGTGGTGTCGAGGAAGGCGCTGAGTTCGTTCACGGCGATGCTCCGGGCTGGGCCCCGTCGCCGGTGCAGGCGGCGACCAGGCGCTGGAAGTTGAGCTGCAGGGCCTCGGCCGTGGGGGCGTCGGCTGCGGCGGTGTCGTCCAGATGAGCGAGGAAGGCGTCCCGGTTGGCCAGTACCCGCTGCAGGCCCAGGGGTAGGAGGTCGGGATCGAAGGCGAGGCTGAAGGTGCCGCCGGGGCCCACCAGCAGGCTGGCGCGCAGCAGATGGCGGCGGGCGCGCTCGAACAGGCCGGCGCCCACGTCGGTGAGCGTCTGGTAGAGCAGGGCCTGGGGGACCGGCCCCCAGGGGATCACCCGGCCGCCGCCGTCGAGGGCCACGAAGGCCGTCTCGGGGACGAGGAGCAGGCCGCTGGCCCAGCGCACCGGCACGTCCGCGCCCAGCAGCACCCGGGGGCCGTTCGCGCCGTCGAGGCTGTGATAGAGCAGCGAGCCGGTGACCTTGTCCTCGCCCAGCGCGGCCGTCATGCGCGCGGTCTGCGGCGTCAACGGTGGCTGGAGCAGCACCAGGCCGGCGTCTGGCGACGGCAACTGGCGCAGGTGCCGGCAGGCGGCCCAGCTGGCCGCCGTCCGGCGCACCAGCGGATCGGCGGGCAGGCCGTCCTCGCCGCGCAGATCCAGGCGTCCGCGCATGCCGACCAGCGCCCAGGCGCAGGCCAGCACCGCCAGCACGGCCAGGACCGGGCCCCGCGGCCGCCAGTGGCGCGGGGCCAGGCCGGCCAGGGCGAGGGCGCCGAAGGGCTCCACCGGGTAGGCGAGGTCGGGCGCCACGTGGCGGGCCAGGCTCAACAAGGGCAGCAGCATGGTCCCGGCACCCAGCAGGGCGAAGGCAGGATCGCGACGACCCCGCCGCCACTGCCACAGCGCCCAGCCGATCCACGCCAGCCAGAGCATCCCGCCGATGGCCCGCTGCCAGACGGCCGGCTGGGGCGGGAACTGGGGGCCGGGCAACAGCAGCCACCAGCCGTAGGTCACCAGGTTGGTCGCGGCCAGCCCGGGGTTCCCCAGGGCGTAGGGCCCCTGCAGGTCGGTGGCGAAGTGGTCGAGGGCCAGGGCCACGGCGCCCGCCGATGCGGCCAGGGGAATCAGCAGATACCCGACGCGCGACCTCGAGGTGCGGGGATCCGCTGCCGGGCCGCGCCAGCTCAGCCAGGCCATGAGCAGCGGCAGGCCGGCCACCGTCTCCTTGGCCGCCACCGCGATCACCGCCAGGGCCACCGCGGCCAGCGTGGCGCCCCGGCCACGGACCAGCCAGCGCTCCAGGGCCCAGACGCCCGCCGCCACCGCGATCAGGTCCTGGATCCCGGCCCCCCAGTAGAGGGGGGTGAATGCCAGCGGCGTGGCGGCCATGATCAGTCCGGCCAGCCACTGCTGAGCCGGGCTCAGCCGGCAGCGAGCCGCCAGACGGACCACGCCGGCCGCCGCCAGGGCGTGCAGCAGGATGCGGGTCGAGGCATAGGGCCCGGGTGCCAGCCCCGCCAGCGGCACCATCGCCTGCCAGTAGAGGTCCTGCGCCAGCCATCGCACCGGCACGTCCGGGTCGCCGACCAGGCCGCGGGCGCGACCGAGCAGGCCCCAGTCGTCCTGGTTCCACCAGGCGCCCAGGGCGGGCAGGCGGCCGATGATCGCCACCAGGCCGACCACCAAGGGGGCGGCGAAAGTCCCTGGGGCGCCAGGCGCCGTTCTGTTATCATTCGGAGTCGTCGTCACGGGATGTTCGCCTCGTCGCGAGCATCGGGTTCCCCGTGCGGTCGGCCGGGCTTCCCGCATGGCGTGGGCGCCGACCATGGTAAAGTATGCTCCTGGCGATGCAAGCTCCCGCTGCACGTCACGGCCGTCAACCGGCGCCGCCCGGCGCCTCGAGGTGACCATCGATGCTGTCGTTCCACCGCCTGGATCTCGTGCCGCTCTGCCTGGCCATCGCCCTGCTCCCGCTGCTCGTCGCCTGCGCCGAGGAACCCGCTCCCGGGCCGGTGGCCATGGACGCCGCCGAGACCGAGGCCTGGGAGATCGACCTGGTGGAATGGCGCATCGAGAAGAACGAGGTCTTCATGGACCCGGTGCGCAGCCCGCTGCCCGATTCGCTGCAGCAGGGCTTCGAGGGGCTCGACTACTACTTCCCCGAGGCCACCTGGCGCTACCGGCTGCCCCTGCATCCCGCCGCCGCTGGCGATACCCTGGCGCTGGATCTGCGCAAGGGCGGGACGGTGCCCTACGTGGTGCGGGGCGTGGTCCGCTTCCGGCACGGCGACCGCGATCACGAGCTGGCGGTCCTGGGGCCGGCGCAGGGGCCGGAGAGTCAGCTCTGGCTGCCCTTCTCCGATCCCACCAACGGCGAGACCACCTTTCCGGGGGGCCGCTACCTCGATCTGGAACTAGCCGACGACGGCATGATCGAGGTGGATTTCAACCGGGCCTACAACCCGTACTGCGCCTACGACGCCGAGCGCTGGAACTGCACCCTGCCGCCGGCGCGCAACACCCTGGACGTGCGGGTGGAGGCGGGAGAGAAGCTGCTGACCTCGAGCGGGGCCCACTGACGTCATGGAGATCCTGCAGTCGGTGGGCGGCTGGTTCGGCTACACGCTCTGGGCGCTGCTGCTGTTGATCGCCTCGCTGCTGGTGTACCTGGGCCTCGGCGGCAACTTCGTGCTGCTGGGCCTGGCGCTGATCCACGCCCTGGTCACCGGCTTCGATCCCATCGGCTGGACCCTGCTCGGCATCCTGGCCGGCCTCGCCGTGCTGGGCGAACTCATCGAGTTCGTGCTGGGCAACTTCTACGTCCTGCGCAAGGGGGCCACCGGGCTGGGGACGTTCGGCGGTTTCGCCGGCGGGCTGCTCGGCGCGGTGCTCGGCAATGGCGTGGTGCCGGTGGTGGGGGCGGTGCTCGGGTCGTTCGTGGGGGCGTTCGGCGGCTGCGTCCTGGGCGAGTGGTGGCGCCAGCGGCGCCTGGAACCCAGCGTGCGCATCGGGACCCATGCCTTCATCGGGCGCCTGGTCGCCATCCTCACCAAGCACGCCCTGGGCCTGATCATGGTCCTGCTGATCCTCCGCGCCACCTTCCCGGCCCCCTGATCTCTCGGGACTGGCCCCTTACCTGGACAGCCGACCTGGCTGATGTCCAGGAAAAATCCATAAAAAAGCAAGTCTTGGCCTTGACACATGCTGGACCTCATCTATCTTGAATCGCGTGGACGGCGGGAACGACCCCGCCGAGAGACAGCGAGAGGAAGATCCCCGGCGCTCTGACGCGCCGCTGGAAATAGAGATCCCCAGAGAAGGGTGGAGACACCATGTCGACCGACCGGACCGGAATCCTGACCGCCGCGACCATCGTGCTCGGCCTCGGCCTGGCCACCGGCCCGGCCCTCGCCGGGGGCTGCGGCTCCGCCAAGGACGCCGCCAGGCCTGCCGCGGCGACCGCGGTCACGCCCGGACTCTTCGACCTCGCCGGCGAGGCCGGCTTCACGACGCTGACCGCGGCCATCGAGGCGGCCGGGCTGCAGGACACACTCAACCAGGACGGCCCGTTCACCGTCTTCGCGCCCACGGACGAGGCCTTCGCCAGCCTGCCCGAGGGCACCCTCGAGGCGCTCCTGGCCGACAAGGAGAAGCTGACCCGCGTGCTGCTGTACCACGTGGCCAGCGGCGAGGTGTCCGCCGAGGACGTGGCCGATCTGCGCGCGGCCCGGACCCTCAACGGCGAGAAGGTGGCCATCGGCATCGATCCGGGCGTGACCATCAACGACGCCAGCGTGGTCAAGGCCGACGTCAAGGCTCAGAACGGGATCATCCACGTCATCGACGCCGTGCTGATCCCCAGCAACCTCTAGCGACGAAGTCCGGGCGGGAAGGTGGCGCCGCCCGGTGAGGGTGAGGAGTGTCGGATCAAATTCGGCCGACCTCCTTGCCCCGTTTCGAGGGCGGGACGTGATCGAGAGGGGTCCGTCCCGCCCTCCGCATCTCCGGTGACATCGCCGCGGCCCCCGGGCCCCCGGCCGGCTTCCCTCGCGACCAGCGCCCGACCCAACCTGCGCCCCCCCCCGAAAGGACCGACCGATGACCCACTCCCGCGAACTGACGCTCCAGGTCGCCCTGGCCGCCCTGGTCGCGCTGCTGGGCCTCGGCCTGACCGGCTGCGGCGACGACGACGCCCCGACCGCCCCCTCAGCGGAGGACCAGACCAGGCTCCGCGTGGTCCACGCCTCCCCCGATGCCCCGCTGGTGGACATCTACGTCAACAAGGGCGACACCCCGGTGGTGACGGCCCTCGGCTACGGCGGGGCGAGCGACTACCTCGCCGTCGCGCCGGGGACCTACTCGGTGGAGATCCGCGGCCACGGCGCCGATCCGACCGCGCCCGCCGTGTTCACCCTGGAAGGGCTGCTGCTCGCCGAGGGGGAGACCTACACGGCGGTGGTCGGCGGTCTGCTGCAGAGCAGCGATCCGCTGACGCGGCTGCGGGTCCTGGCCCTCGAGGAGGACTTCGTCGACCCCGGCGCCGGCAACGCGGCGGCGCGGATCGTCCATGCCTCGCCCGATGCCCCGGCCGTGGCGCTGGACGTCGCCAACGACGGGACCCCCGAGGTGACGGATCTCGCCCGCTTCGCCGACACCGGGCCGGCCGGCGTGGCGCTGCCCGCGGGCGAGCCCGTGCGCATCGGGGTCTGGGCCGGCCAGCCGCCGGCTCGCGCGGCGGTGTTCACCATGCCCGCGCTGCCGGAGGGGGACGACCTCTTCGTGATCGCCACCGGCCTGGTCGGGGGCGATCCCCAGGGCGATGGCTTCGGCCTGCTGGCCGTGGGACCGGAGGGAGCCATCGGTCTGGTGCGACAGGACGCGAAGGCCGTGGTCCACGCCCTGCACGGCAGCCCGGACGCGCCGCCGGTGGACATCGACGCCGACGGCGTGGAGGTGGTGACCGGGCTGGCGTTCGGTGGACTCGGCGGCAGGCTCGAGGTGTGGCCCGGCGCCTACGTCCTGGACTTCCGGGTGGCGGGCGCCACGGACGTGGCGGCGAGCGGGTCCACGCCCTACCTGGAGCCGGGCGTGGAGTACCTGGCCGTGGCCACCGGCTACCTGGGCGGCGATACGCCCGGCTTCCAGATCCTGCCGGCGGCGGCCGGGTTCGACGGTCCGGCCGGCGACGCCCTGGTGCGCGTGGTGCACGCCAGCCCCGATGCGCCGCCGGTGGACGTGGGCACGGTCAGCGGCGGCACCCTGACGGCGGTCGCCGACTTCACTGGCCTCGCCTTCGCCGAGACCAGCCCCGCCGCGGGCACTGGCCTGCCCATCGGGCCGCTGGCGGTGGGCGTGGCGACCACCGGCTCCACCGAACCGGTGGCCGTGTTCGACCTGGAGACGGCAGCGGGCCTGCGAGCGTTCGCCGTGGCCTGCGGCAGCCTCGGGGACACCGGCGAGTCCTTCCGCCTGGTCATGGTGTTCACTGGCCAGGACGGCTGGAGCGCCGCGGAGGTGCTGCCCCGCGGGCCCTAGGGGCGCTTCAGGGCGTGGTGGGACGCTTCAGGGCGTGGCGCGCCCCCAGGCCATCTCGCGGTTGGCCGCGACGGCCCAGTCCTCGCGGCCCACCGCGATCAGTCCCAGCGACCACTCCTCTCCGAACACCGCGCATCCTGCCAGGACCGCCTCGCGAGCGGTCTCCCCGGCGGCCATCCGCTCGTAGACCAGCCGCGCCATGGCATGGCGGATGATCTCCTCGCCGTGACCGGTGCACGCCACCGCGCCGGCCGGCCCGGCATAGCAGCCGCAGGCGTAGATGGGCACGTCCCCCACCCGGCCGTGCAGGGTGATGCTGGTGCCGCCGGTGGAGAGGGCGGCGGCGAAGCTGCCGTCGGCGGCCCGGGTCACCGCGCCCACCGTGTCGCCCGGCGTGCGGTCCTCCTGGCCCGGCCCGGCCGGCGGGGCGTCCGGCGGCGGGGTGGGATAGTTCCAGTGCGCGCGCCAGGCGAAATCGGTGTAGCCGCCGCCCGCGTCGCCGGCGAGCAGCCGGGCGATGCGCTCGCGGTTCTTGCGGACGGCCTCGTCGCAGATGGGCACCTGATCGGCGAAGCCCCGCACGTGAGCGAAGCGCGTGGCGCCCTCGCCCACCAGCAGGCGATGCGGCGTCGCCAGGACCTCCCGCGCCACCAGCACGGGGTTGAGGACGCGTTCGATGGCGGCCACGGCGGCGAAGCTCCCGTCCGACGTCATCACCGCGGCATCCATCTGCACGGTGGTGCCATCGAGCCGGATGTTGGCGCCGGTGCCGGCGTTGAACCGGCAGATGTCCTCCAGGTGGATCACCGCGGCGCAGGCGGCGTCCAGCGCCGCGGTGGCGCCCTTGCTGAAGCCGCCGGCGCCGGCGGCGGCCGCGTCCTGGCAGTCGGAAGACCACGCCGGCGGCGAGCCCACGCCGCCATGGGTGATCACCACCGGCCCGGCCACCGGCCCGGAGGCCAGGGTGGGGGGCGCGGCGGCGTCGGCGCCCATGGCGCCGACGTTGCCGGCGACGAGCAGGAAGATCAGGAACACGACGAGACGGACGACCGGTGGCATGACGAACCTCCACGATGGCGGACGAGGAACCGGCCGAGCCTGCCGGCGCCGGGCCCGATCGTCAAGCATCGGCCGCCAGTGCCGCCAGGCGCCGCCAGCCACCGGCGCCGCCAGC
>CAZWYF010000024.1:36377-52720 GCA_964637835.1 uncultured Fibrobacteraceae bacterium | reverse complement strand
GTATGCGTTCTAGGGGCGTAAGTGAAAGGGAGCCGGACCGTTCCGGCTCCCAGGGAATGTCAACATTCTTCGGGGCACAACCCATTCTTCGGGGCACAACCCACGCTTCGGCCACGAGCTAGCCGATGTACTTGCCTCGCTCCGTGTAGTGGGTGTGCAGCAAGTGGTGGCTCTTCTCACCGCAAGGCCCGTCGTCCAGGAACTCCTCGTAGATGTGCGCGATGGCCGGGTTCTCGTGGCTCTTGCGCACCCGGGCGCCGGCATCCTCGGCGTAGATGGCCTCCGCTCGCCTCGCCCGGATCTCCGGGCTGGTGGGGATGGGCTGGCCGCCACCGCCCAGGCAACCGCCCGGGCAGGCCATGAACTCGATGAAGTGGCACTCGCTGAACGGTCCGCCGGCCGCGATGTCCTCCAGGACCCGCTTGGCGTTGGCCGTGCCGTGGGCGACCCCCACCCTGAGGGTCGCCCCGCGCAGCCAGTCCCAGTCGGGCACCAGGTGGGCGATGATCTCCGGCACGGGGCCGGTCTCGGTGATGGGGATCTCCGCCATGCGGATGCCGTCGAACCCGCGGATGGGGACGATGTCGGCGTGGTCGTAGAAGTCCTCCACCACGCGGCCGGTCACCAGCTCGATCACGCAGCGCAGGGCGCTCTCCATGACGCCGCCGGTGGCGCCGAAGATCACGCCCGAGCCGGTGGCGGTGCCGAAGGGGTCGTCGAAGTCGCTGTCGGGCATGGCGGGCAGGTCGATCCCCGCCTGCTGGATCATGCGGGCCAGCTCGCGGGTGGTCAGGCCGAAGTCCACGTCCTTGTACCCGCTGTCGCACATCTCCGGCCGGTTGCACTCGTACTTCTTCGCCGTGCAGGGCATCAGGGCCACCGAGACGATGTCCGCCGGGTGCACGCCCGCCCGCTCGGCGTAGAAGGTCTTGATGAGCGAGCCGAACATCTGCTGCGGGCTCTTGGCCGAGCTGAGGTTGGGGATGTACTCGGGATGGAAGTGCTCGAGGAACTTGACCCAGCCCGGCGAGCAGCTGGTGAACTGGGGCAGGGCCACCGCGGGGTCCTTCTGCACCAGGGCGCGGTGCAGGCGCAGGATGAGCTCGGTGCCCTCCTCGATGATGGTCAGGTCGGCGGTGAAGTTGGTGTCGAACACGCGGTCGAAGCCGCAGCGGCGCAGCGCGGTGTTCATCTTCATGGTCATGGGCGTGCCCGGCGGCTGGCCGAAGCACTCGCCGATGCCCGCGCGCGGGCTGGGTGCGGTCTGGATCACCACGTGCTTGGTGGGATCGTCGATGGCGGCCCAGACCTCGTCGCCGGGGTCCTTGGCGCGCAGGGCGCCGGTGGGGCAGCGGTTGATGCACTGCCCGCAGTTGATGCAGACCACCGACCCGAGGTCGCGATCCATGAAGGTGCCGATCTTGCTCTCGTGGCCGCGGCCGATGGCCTCGAGCACGCCCACCTCCTGCAGGTCGATGCAGGTGCGGACGCAGCGGCGGCAGAGGACGCACTTGTCCATGTCGCGGGTGACGGCGTAGCTGGAGGTGTCGGGCTGGGTGCGGCGCTCGGTGGCGTGGCCGAAGCGGAAGTGGCGGACGCCGTACTCCTTCGCCAGGCCCTGCAGCTCGCAGTTGTTGTTCCGCCAGCACGTGTAGCACTCGCCCACGTGCTCGCTGAGCAACAGGTCGATCATGTGGCGGCGGGCGCGGCGCACCCGCGGCGTGTTGGTGAGGATCTGGATGGGCTCGGTGATGGGGTAGGCGCAGGACGCGTGCAGCACGCGGTGGCCCACCACCTCCACCAGACAGATCCGGCAGGCGCCGGCGATGCAGAGGTCCTCGTGGAAGCAGAGGGTGGGGATCTTGACGCCCTGCTTCTTGGCGGCCTCGAGGATGGTGGTGCCGAACGGCACGGTGGTCTCGAGGTCGTCGATGGTGACGGTCACGGGGTGCGTCGCGTCGCGCTCCACCTCGGGTCGGCTGCGCCGCATCGAGGTGGGGGCCCGGCACTCACCGTTGTCGATGATGATCTTCTCGGCCATGGTGACTCCTCGGTGCTGCGGTTCAGACGGCGGTGACCGCCCGACCCATGATCTCGTCGCGGAAGTGTTCCACGATGGACAGGAAGACGTTGCCGCTGGACTGGCCCAGACCGCACTTGCTGGCGATGTGGATGGACTCGCCCAGGGCCACGATCTCGCGCAGGTAGGCGGCCGAGCAGGTGCCGCCCTTGAGCATGCGCACGCATTCCAGCAGCTTGGGATTGCCCACGCGGCAGGGCGTGCACTGCCCGCAGCTCTCCTCGCACATGAACTCCAGGAAGTTCTCGGCCACGTCGAGCATGTCGCGGCCCGGCCCGAAGACGATGGCGGCCCCGCCGGTGGGGACGTCCTCGTAGCAGACCTTGCGCGCGAATTCCTCCCGGGGCACGCAGCGGCCGGCGGCGCCGCCGATCACCACCGCCCGGGCGTTCTCGCCGCCGACGGCCACGAGCAGGTCGGACACCGAGATGCCCAGCGGTAGCTCGTAGACGCCGGGTCGATCGATGTCGCCGGAGACGCTGAAGAGTTTGAAGCCGGTGGACTGGTCGGTGCCGATGACGCGGAACCAGTCCGCGCCGCGCTCGAGGATGGACGCCGCCCAGGCGAAGGTCTCCACGTTGTTGACCACGGTGGGCGCGGCGTTCATGCCGGTGTCGGCGGTGAACGGCGGGCGGTTGCGGGACTCGCCGCGGTGGCCCTCGAGCGACTCGATGAGCGCGGTCTCCTCGCCGCAGACATAGGCGCCGCTGCCCATGCGGATCTCGATGTCGAAGGCGAGATCCGCATGGCCCATCACGCGGTCGCCGAGCAGGCCGCGCTCCCGCCGGGCCTGCAGGGCGGCCTCCAGGCCGTCCCGCAGGTAGGTGTACTCGCCCCGCAGGTAGAGGATGCCACGCGTGGCGCCCACGGCGCGCGCGGCGATGGTCATGCCGGCGAACACCAGGTCGGGGAACTCGGTGAGGATCACGCGATCCTTGAAGGTGCCGGGCTCGCCCTCGTCGGCGTTGCAGACCACGTACTTCTGGTCGCCCCGCGCCTGGCGGCAGAACTTCCACTTCGCGCCGGTGGGAAACCCGGCTCCCCCACGGCCCTTCAGGTTGGAGGCGCTGATGGTCTCGATGATCTGCGGGCCGGTCAGCTCGGTGGCCTGGCGCAGCCCGGCGTCGGGGTCGATGTCGCGGAAGGTCAGTCGCTTGTGGATGAAGCTCTTGATCATGGTCACACCTCCTGGGCCTGGAGGTGGTGCGCGCCGAAGACCCGGCGACACTCCTCGATGATGTGGTGGACCTTGTCCGGCGTGACCTGTGTGTAGACGCGGTCGTTCACCAGCAGGGCGGGCCCGAGGTCGCACATGCCGATGCAGTTGGCCCACTCGAGGGTGAAGCGGCCGTCGGGCGTGGTCTCGCCGAACCGGATGCCGAGGTCGGTCTCCAGCTGCCGCGCCACGCGGTCCTTGCCCTGCATGTGGCAGCACATGGTGCGGCAGACCCGGATGATGAACCGGCCCTTGGGCTTGAAGTCCAGGAAGCTGTAGAACGACACCACCGCGAACACCTCCACGGGGTGGATGCCGAGCAGGTCGGCCACCACCTGCATGGCATACTCGGAGATGTGGTAGTGCTGTCGCTGGATCTCCTGGAGGATGGGCAGCAGGCTGCTGCGCTGGGCGCCGTAGTGCTCCACCAGTTCGGCGAGCGAGCGCCGGATGCGGTCACGTTCGGTCAGCAGGACCATGGACACTCTCCTTGGGCGGGTGCGGGCGGGCGGAGAACCGTCGGGCGCCAGGCGCCCGGAACTTGATGCCGCCTCAAGGCGCGCGGGTCCCCCGCCACGGGAGATCTGAGCCCAAGATGCTAAACGTGAAAGAAAAAACAATCAATAAGTGATCATCGGGCCGCATTTTCATCCCGACCAGCCCGAAAATGCCGGGCCCGCATTGACCTCCGGTCAAGAACATGCCCCCACCATGAGGCGTGATGAACTCGCTTTCGCGGGTCCAGGACCACCAGGTCAAGTTCAGATCAAGGAATCCCTCCGGCCGACGACGGAATCGCCCGTCCGCCCGGGCGGCGAGGCGGTCGACCGGGGATTGTTAATTCCGAAACTATACTGTTAAGAAATTGTCGTTTCGGGGTGGATCCGGGGGAGGTGGCGGCAAAGCACGCGCCCCGGGACGCGGAGCCCCGGGGCGCGGGGTCGGCTCGTGGCCGGCCGGGTGGCCCGGTGGCCGGCTCGTGGCCGGCTCGTGGCCGGGTGGCCCGGTGGCGGGCTCGTGGCCGGCCGGGGTGGCCCGGTGGCGGGCTCGTGGCCGGCCGGCCGGGTGGCGGGCGCCTACTTCACCAGCACCAGGGAGCGGCTGAGCACGCGTTCGTCGGTGGTCAGGCGATAGACGTAGGTGCCGCTGGCGGCGCGGCGGCCGCTCTCGGTGGTGCCGTCCCAGATCACCCGGTGGGCGCCCTCGCCACGGACCTCGTCGACCAGGGTGCGCACCAGGCGGCCCTGCAGGTCCATGATGTCCAGGCGCACCGCGCCGCTGCGCGGCAGCGAGAACGCGATGGTGGTCTGGGGGTTGAAGGGGTTGGGATAGTTCTGGTCCAGCGCCAGGCGGGCGGTGGGCAGCTCGTCGCCCGGCACGTCCGGGTCCTCCACCGGCACGGTGGCCTCGCCGATCCAGACCATGCCGTGCTCCAGCTCCACGCGGGTGCCGGGCAGCTCGATGTAGTCCTCCTCCAGGCCGGTCTCCTCGCCGGCGCGGATGATCTCGCCGCCGCCGCCGGCCAGGGCGCCGGGGGCCTCGATGTCGGCCGTGAAGTACACCTTCGCCCGGCCCTGATCGTCGCGCTCGCTGATGGCCAGGATGGCCATGCCGGTGATGTCCGTGAGGATGGCGTCGGGATCGGGCTCGAGGTCGCCGTCGATGTCCACGGGCATGCCCTCGATGAGGACCACCTCGCCATTGACGATGAGGATCTCCACCACCTCGGTGCCCGTGTCGCCGTCCCAGACGCAGGCCCAGTCGCCGTCGGGGCCCAGGTAGGCGTGCTGCATGGGACCGTCGAGGATCAGGCCGTCGATCTCCTGGCCCTCGCGCAGGATGATCTGGCCGTTGAGCATGAGGAACTCGTCCTCGCTGGTGGGCAGCGAGGTGTCGCCGGTCACCAGCCAGTCGCCGGCCTCGCTGATGCCCAGGTAGTCCCAGTTGTCCCACAGCTCGCCGGGCAGGCCGCCGGCGGCCTCGGCCACCGGGCCGCCCTCGCTCAGGGGCAGGCCGTCGATGGTGATCACGGTGTCGTTGATCACGATGTGGTTGTCGGTGTTGAAGTCGCCGGTGTCGGTCTGGACCTCGGCGATGACGTAGGTGCCGTAGGGCGAGAAGCGGAAGTCGAAGCTGACGTTGCCGGTGGTGGCCGCGACGGGATCGGGCAGGCCGTCGATCACGGTGCCGCCGATGTAGACGGGTTCGCCGTCGGGCCCGAAGAACAGGCCACGCTCCTCGGTGGAGCCGCCCTGGACCGAGGTGATGCCGCCCACGAAGTAGGGCACGCCGTCACGGGTGACGCCGGGCCGGCTGGCGAAGCGCCAGAACCAGCCGTCGCGGTAGGGGAAGGGCTCCTCCTCCATGGCCGCCCAGTCGTCGTTCAGCCAGACGCTATCGAGGCCGGTCTCGCCGTCGGAGGTGCGGGTGCAGCTGGGGCTGTAGGCGATGCCGTCGTCGGACATGCCGAAGAAGCTCTCCCAGTTGCCCTGGATGTAGTCGGCGTAGCCCTGCTCGGTGCGCAGGAGCGTGGGCGGAACGTCGCCGAGATACGTCCCCCAGGCGCCATCCACCTCGGCGCCGGTGGGGTCGACGACGGCGACGGTGAAGCTGAAGCCGTCGACGCCGTTGGCGTCGACGTTGCTGAGGGAACTGACGGTGTAGTCCTCGGCGCCGGGCACCGGACCTCCCTCGACGATGAGCGAGGTGGCGACCTGGCCATGAGCCGCGGTGGCGAACAGCGCGGCGAGGACCAGCAGGACGGGCGTGCGCAAGGATCGCATGGCATCCCCTTTCATGATGTTGCCGTGTCGTGCGTGACGGACCGGAGCAGACGGGTCACGGCGCGCGCGGTGTGAGGGCAGCGAGGCGAGGCAGGTCGCGCCATGACGGATCATATCACGGGAACGTGACCATATGTACAAAGATATCCGTATTTCCCCGGGGGATGACCATGCGCCACCATCCACGCCGCTGGATCCGCAGGACGCTTCCGTGTACCTTCTCGCCACGCCCCGGGGTCATGCCGCCACGGGCCACGCCACCCCGGCCGTCTCGCGGACCACGCGATCCGCCGACGTCCCGCCACGGTCGAAAGGAATCCCGTGACCCCCAGCGACTCCGCCACCGCCCGCCACCCCGGACCCGCCGGCGCCTCCGAGGCCGCCGGCCTGCTCGAGCTGCATCCCCGCGGCGGCGGCTTCCTGCGCGACCCGGCGCGATCGCTCGTCCCCGCCCGCGAGGACGTGTTCGTCCCGTCGGCGCTGATCAAGAAGCACGGGCTGGTGACGGGCGCCATGGTGGCCGGGCCGGCCGGCAAGGGCAGGAAGGGCCCGGCGCTCGCCGCGGTGACCAGCGTCTGCGGCCGCGACCCGGCGGCGTTCGCCGCCCGCACCCTCCTGCCCGACCTCACCGCCATCAACCCCGAACCCCGCTTCGACCTCGGCGCCGGCGGCCATCCCTCCATGCGCCTGGTGGACCTCTTCGCCCCGGTGGCCCGCGGCACCCGGGGCCTGATCGTGGCCGCCCCGAAGACCGGCAAGACCCAGCTCCTGGAGGACCTCGCCCACGCCATCGCCGCCGACGCACCCGACGCCCGCCTGGTGGTCCTGCTGGTGGACGAGCGCCCCGAGGAGGTGACCCACTTCCGCCGCCGCGTCCCCGCCGAGGTCCTCGCCAGCAGCAACGACCAGGACATCGCCGCCCACGTGCGCCTGGCCGAGCTCTGCCTCGCCCAGGCCCGCTGCGAGCTGGAGTGCGGCCACGACGTGGTGATCCTGGTGGACAGCCTGACCCGCATGGGCCGCGCCTTCAACCAGCACGGCGCCGGCTCCGGGCGCACGCTGTCCGGTGGCCTGGACTCCCGGGCGCTGGAGATCCCGCGCCGCTTCTTCGGCCTGGCGCGCAACGTGGAGAACGGCGGCTCGGTCACCGTCCTGGCCACCGCCCTGGTGGAGACCGGCTCGCGACTGGACGACCTCGTCTTCGAGGAGTTCAAGGGCACCGGCAACATGGAGCTGGTCCTGGACCGGCGCCTGGCCGAGCGGCGCGTCTTCCCGGCCCTGGACCTGCGCCAGAGCGGCACCCGCCGGGACGAGCTGCTCTACGACGAGGACGAGTACGCCGCGGTGACCCTGCTGCGCCGCGGCGCGGCGGCCGCCGAGCCGGAGCAGGCCATGGTCGGGCTGCTGCGGCTGCTGGAGAAGCATCCGACCAACGCCGGGGTGCTCGCCAGCCTGCGGCCGGGCGGCGGTTAGGCGGCCGGACGGCGGTTAGCCGGCCGGACGGCGGGCGGCGGCCGGGCGGCGGACGGCGGTTAGGCGGCCGGACGGCGGGCGGCGGTTAGGCGGCGGGCAGCCCGTCACGCGAACGGGCCGCCACCCCGGCGGGGGCAGGCGGCCCGTTCTCCTCGTTTCACCGGCGGGATCGGACGTCCTCGCCGCGATCAGCGGCGGATCCTCAGCCGGCCGCGCCGGCGGCGCCGGCCTCGAGCTGCTCGGTGCTGACCACCGCGCCGTGCTTCTCCTTGAGCGCCTGCAGCCCCGCGCGCTGCTCCTCGTAGACGCGGAACAGCTGCTCCGGCAGGTTCTCCTCCTTGCCGTAGGCCTCGGTCTGCAGGTCGATGCGCGCGATGATGTTGTCGATGTACAGCGCGAACTGCTTGTCGTACAGCGACCGCGGGTACTCCTTGCCGATGTCGTCGAACAGGGACTTCAGGTCCTCGTGACGCGGGATCATGCCGATGGGCGTCTCGATGCCCTCGACCTCGCCGTGCACGAAGCGCTCCAGCCAGCCCAGCCACACCTTGACGTCCTTCTTCTCGCCCAGCAGGCCGGATCCCTCGCCGCCGCGGGCGGCGTGGGTGAGGAAGTAGTTCAGGCCGGCCATCACCGGACGGCCCGCGTCGCTGAACTTCTCGCTGTTGAAGAACCGGAACTGGGCGGTCATGTAGTCGGCCAGCGGGCCGGGGATGAACGGGGCGTTGGCCCAGGGCTGCCGGCGGACGCCGCTGGCGCCCACCTCGGTGGCGGTGGCGGCCGAGACGATGCTCGCGCCGATGGCCACGCCGTGGTCGCTGTTCTTCGCCACCCACACCGGCGGCATGGTGTCGGCATCGCGGCCGCTGTAGGTGATCACCTTCACCGGCACGCCGGCCGGATCGGCGTTGGCCTCGGCGTTGTGGTTGGCGATCTCGGTGCAGCTCAGGGTGCAGCGGGAGTTCTTGTGGGACGGCGGGATGGGGTCGCCATTCGCGTCGGTCTTGCCCTTGTGCCAGGCGCCCTGGAAGTTGTGGCCCTCCTCGGGCAGCTCCTCGCCGCAGCCGCTCCAGTAGGGCACGCCGTCGGGCGAGACCAGGACGTTGGACCAGATCACCTCGGTGTCCTTGTCGCGCAGGGCGGCCATGAGGTGCGGGTCGCCCTCGCGGTTGACGTCCTCCACGATGCCGAAGATGCCCGCCTCGGGGTTCACCGCGCGCAGGGTGCCGTCCGGGGCGATCCACATCTGGGCGAGGTCGTCCCCCACGAAATCGCTGCCCACCATGGCGGTGGTGGTCTTGCCGCAGCCGGAGGGCGCGGCGCCGGCGAAGAAGGTCTTGCGGCCATCCGGGCCGGTCATGCCGGTGATGAACATGTGCTCGGAGAGCTCCTGCTCCACGCGGTAGTAGGTGGCGTAGTCCACCGCGAAACGGTGGTTGCCCTTCTTCATCAGCAGGGTGTTGCCGGCGTAGGTGCAGAAGGTGGAGAAGGTGGTCAGCCAGGAGCGGTCCATGAGGATGCGGGCGTCGGGCACGTCCTCGGGGCGGTTGGGGCCCTCGGAGTGGACGTTGGTGAAGAAGACGCCCTTGCGCTCCACCTCGCTGTCGAAGGCGTCGTAGCAGTTGCGGTAGAGCAGCTCCGCCGAGTGCACCACGTAGCCGCTGGTGGTGATCTCGATGGCCGGGATGGTGGCCTCGGCGCCCACCGGGCCGCGGGTGTAGAAGCCGACGATCAGGGTCATGCCCTCGGCGATGCGGGGCATGTACTCGTTGACGTAGTCCAGGGCGTCGTCGCGCAGGAGGGTCTTCGCCAGGGCCGAGGCCTTCTCGTCGGGGTTGACGATGTAGTAGGTCTGGCCCACCAGGCGGGCCTGGTCCTGGGGCAGATCGAAGTGGATGGTGTGGCCGTCCCTGGCCAGGGGCTTCTCCTCGCCCTTCTGCAGGGAGTACTCCCGGACCCACTGGATGTCCTCGGGGCTGCCGGTGTTGACGAAGACCGAGTCGGGACCGCACATGGCGATGGCGCCGGCGATCTTGATGAGAGCCTCCTCGCAGGTGATCGCGGCGAGCTTGCGCTGGTTGGCCTCATCGAGGTTGCTCTCGAGTACGCTGCGGGCCTCGTCGATGGTCCGGATGCCGCTGACCTCGGCGAGGATGTCCACGCCCTTCTTCAACTCCAGCATGCCACACTCCTTGGCTGGCAAGATGAATCCTGCCTGGCAGGATGAACCCCACGGCGCCATGCGGGCGCCGCGGTGATCGACTCACAATCTGGCCTATATAGCAGGAAACGGCGAGGACGTCGAGGCTGGCGAGAATGAATCCTCAATCAGCTTCCGTTCGCTCGACCGCCAGGAACCGCCAGCCGCAGGCGATGAGCAGCGCGCAGCCCAGGACGAAGAGCGGCCACCGGTAGGGCTGCGGCGGCGCCCCCGCGAGAGCCGCGTCCAGGTCGCCCAGCCAGCTCGCCAGCAGGGCCAGCGCCCCGGCCGCGCCCAGGGCCCAGGACCAGCGGTCGGCCCGGCGGGGCCGGCGCTCCTCCGCGCGGAAGACCAGGCCACCGAAGAGCACCATGAGCACGGCCACCGTGGCCGGCGCGTACACCGGTCCCAGCCACGGCCAGGGCAGCAGGAAGAGCACGTCCCAGGTGGCCAGGCCCGGCGGCCAGTCCAGGGCCGCCTTCAGGCCCACGTAGTAGGCCAGATCCCAGACGCCGAAGGCCACCAGGAAGCCGCTGAACCGCTGCCAGCGCGTGCGGCCGGCCAGCATGGCCACCGCCGCGAGCATGATCAGGGTGGCCGCCTCGCGGGCCAGCTCCACCACCGCCAGCCGGGGCTCGATGGGCGCCAGCGGCAGGGCGAAGCCCCCGGGATAGACGATGGCCCGCAGGTAGACCACGACGGCGGCCTCCACCCAGCCGAAGGCCGAGCCGAAGACCGCCGTCCACAGGAGCCGCGTGCGCGCGTTCATGCGCTCAGGTTACACGCTCGGCGGTCCGGGCCGCCACGGCCGCCAGGGCCGTCTGCACCGCGGCGACCAGATCGGGCAGCGTGCAGGACGACATCAGCCGGTCCCCCACCCGCGCGTTGGGCGCCTGGCCGCAGTCCTCGAAGCAGAAGGTGGCGCCCACGTCGATGCGGTCGGCGAGGTCGTTCTCCGTGACCCAGTCCAGGATGCCGCGGAGCAGGTCCTGCGAGCCGTGGGCGTGGCAGTTGTTGCCGATGCAGACGCGCACCGTCAGCTGATCGCCGAGGTCGCCGCCGATGATCGACAGGGCGTCCTCGGCCAGGCGGCGGCGACTGTGGTAGCGGGTGTGCAGGGCCTGGTGGGCGACCGGGCTGCCCGGCTCGCCGAGGATCTCCGCGTAGCAGGCCTGCACCAGGTGGTTGTCGGCGCTGGTGTGCAGCTGCAGGGAGCGGTCGGCCTCGCGCAGGCCGGCGGCGCGGCGCGCGTGGGCGTCGGGCAGGGTGGTGGGCGGCTGGCCGGCGCCGCCGACGCAGCCGCCGGGGCAGGCCATGACCTCCACCAGGTGGTAGCCGTCGGGGTTGCCGCCCCGGATGCGGTCCATGACCTCCCGCGCGCGGGCCAGGCCGTGGACCACGGCCACCTTCAGGACGCGGTCGCCCAGGGCCACCGACAGGCTGCGCACGCCGTCGGGATCGGGCGTGGCCTGGAGCTGCTGCGCGGGGCCACGGACCGCACCCAGGTGCCGCAGCACGGCCTCGCTGACGCCGCCGCTGCTGCCGAAGATCAGGCCGGCGCCGGTCTTGAAGCCCAGGGGCAGGTCCAGGGGCTCGGGCTCCAGCTCGGCGAACACCAGGCCGCGCTCGTCGATCATGCGGGCCAGCTCGCGGGTGGTCAGCACGTGGTCCACGTCCTGGCCGTACGCGCCGACGAACTCGGGCCGCCGGGCCTCCGCCTTCTTGGCGGTGCAGGGCATGATCGAGACCACCACCAGGTCCTCCGGCGCCACCTCCAGCCGGTCCGGCAGCGTGCGCCGCGCCACCGCGCCGAACATCTGCTGGGGCGAGCGGCAGGTGCTCAGGTTGCCCAGCAGCTCGGGATAGAAGCGTTCCACCGCCTGCACCCAGGCCGGGCAGCAGGAGGTGAGCAGCGGCAGGGCCTGGTCCTGGTCCAGGCGCCGGGCGAGCTCGGCCGACTCCTCGATCACCGTCAGGTCGGCCGCGAAGGCGGTGTCGTCCACCTGGTCGAAACCCAGACGCCGCAGGGCGGCCGCCAGCTGGCCGGTGCTCACCTCGCCGGGCGCCAGGCCGAACGCCTCGCCGATGGCCACGCGCACCGCCGGGGCGATCTGCACCACCACGGTCTTGCGGGGATCGTCCAGCTGGTCCCAGACGTCCTCCACCTCGCTGCGGGGCATGATGGCGCCGGTGGGGCAGACGCGCGCGCACTGGCCGCAGCCCACGCACTCCACGTCGGCCAGCGGCTTGCCGAAGGCCGGGGACACCGCGGCCCGGCTGCCGCGGTGGGCGAAGTCCAGGGCGCCGATGCCGGTGAGCTCCTGGCAGGCGCGGACGCAGTCGCCGCACAGCACGCACCGGTTGGGGTTGATCTCCACGGCGAGCGAGCTGCGGTCGACGGGCAGCGTCGGCGCGGCGATGGGGAAGGGCACCTCGCGCACGCCCAGCCGCCGGGCGAGATTCTGCAGCTTGCAGTTGCTGCCCTTGGGACAGGTGGGGCAGCTCATGTCGTGGCTGGCCAGCAGCAGCTCCACGCCCACCTTGCGCATCTCGCGGATCTCCGCCGTGGAGGTGCGGATGCGCAGGCCCGGCTCCGGCACCAGGGTGCAGCTGGTGGTCACGGCGCCGCCCTCGAGCTCCACCAGGCAGAGGCGGCAGGCGCCGAACACCGAGAGGTCGGAGTGGTAGCAGAAGGAGGGGATCTCGATGCCCGCCTTGCGGCATAGCTCCAGGACGTTGCGCTCGCCGGCGATGGGGACCTCGCGGCCGTCGACGATCATGGTGTTCTGCGTGCTCATGACATGACTCCCGTGGGCGGCCGCACACGCGGCGCCGGACGACGTCGGCTAGAGGCCGACCACCGCGTCGAACTTGCAGACCTCGGCGCACACGCCGCAGCGGACGCAGGCCTCCGGGTCGAGGACGTGGGGCTGCTTCTTCTCGCCGGCGATGGCCCCGACGGGACACTTGCGGGCGCAGAGGGTGCAGCCGCGGCAGAGGTCGGCCAGGATCTCGGGCACCGCGAACGCGGTGCAGCGGCCGGCGGGGCAGCACTCGCCCGCCACGTGGGCCCGGTACTCCTCGCCGAAGTGGCGCAGCGTGGACAGCACCGGCGAGGGCGCGGTCTTGCCCAGGCCGCAGAGCGAGGCGGTGGCCACCGCCCGGGCGGTGCGCTCGAGCAGGGGCAGCGTGGCGCCGGTGGCCTCGCTCGCGATGATGGTGTCCAGCAGGTGCAGCATCTGCCGGGTGCCCTCGCGGCAGAGGACGCACTTGCCGCAGCTCTCGTTCTGGGTGAACTGCATGAAGAACCGCGCCACCTGGACCATGCAGGTGTGCTGGTTCATGACCACCAGGCCGCCCGAGCCCACCATGGCGCCCACGGCGCCCAGGCTGTCGAAGTCCAGCGGCAGGTCCAGGTGCTCGGCGGTGAGGCAGCCGCCCGACGGCCCGCCGATCTGCACGGCCTTGAAGCCGTCGTCCGCGGGTTCGCCCTGGTCGGTGATCACGCCGCCGCCGATGGTCTCGACGATCTGCCGCAGCGTGGTGCCGAAGGGCACCTCGATCAGGCCGGTGTTGGCCACGTGGCCGGTCAGGGCGAAGGTCTTGGTCCCCGGCGAGTTCTCCGTGCCCAGGGCGCGGAAGGCGTCCACGCCGTCGCGCAGGATCAGGGGCACGGCAGCCAGGGTCTCCACGTTGTTGATCACCGTGGGCTTGCCGTGCAGCCCGCTGGCGGCCGGGAACGGCGGCTTGGGCCGCGGCATGCCGCGGCGTCCCTCCACCGACGCCATGAGCGCGGTCTCCTCGCCGCAGACGAAGGCGCCCGCGCCCTCCATCACCTCGAGGTGGAAGGGTCGGCCGGTGCCCAGGACGTCCTCGCCCAGCAGGCCCAGCCCGGTGGCGTCGCGCACGGCGCGTCGCATGCGGCGGACGGCCAGGGGGTACTCGGTGCGCACGTAGACCACGCCGCGGTCGGCGCCCACGGCGCGCGCGGCGATGAGCATGCCCTCGATGACGCTGTGGGGATTGCCCTCCATCACCGAGCGATCCATGAAGGCGCCCGGATCTCCCTCGTCGCCATTGCAGATGACGAACTTGTGCGGGCCGGGCTGGGCCAGGGTCAGGCGCCACTTGCGGCCGGTGGGGAAGCCGCCGCCCCCGCGGCCGCGCAGTCCGGCCTGCTCGATCACGTCGCAGACCTGCTCCGGGGCCATGCCCTGCCAGACCCGCGCGGCGGCCGCGTACCCGCCGTGGGCCACGTACTCGCGCACGTCCTCGGGATCGATGAGGCCGCACTCGCGCAGGACGCGGCGGGTCTGCAGCTGGTAGAAGGGGATCTCCCGGTGGCCGCGGCAGACCTGGCCCGTGCGCGGCTCGCGGTAGAGGAGCCGCTGGACGGGCTGGTCGTCCCGCAGGCCGGCGATGATCTCGGCGGCGTCGGCCGCACCGACCTTCACGTAGAGGATGTCGTCGGGCTCGATGCAGACCAGCGGGCCCATCTGGCAGAAGCCCTGGCAGCCGCTTGCGGAGACGTGGACGGCGCCGTCGCGGTGCGCGCCCTCGTCCTCGCGGCGCAGGGAGACCACCACCTCCAGGCCGGCGGTCCGCGCGGCCTCGACCAGGGCGGCGTGGACGGCCACCGCGCCGCTGGCGATGCAGCCGGAACCGGCGCAGACCACGATGCGGCGGGTGGTGGTGCGGGCCAGGCGCTCGTGCTCGGCGGCCAGGGCGGCGAGGTCCACCAGGGTGGCGTCGCGAGGCATCATGCGCTCACCTCCTGATCGGCGGGGGTGGTCGGCGTGTCGGCGGCGTTTCCGGCGGTTTCGGCGGCGGTTTCGGCGTCGGCGCCGGCCGCGGCGTCGGCCGCGGCGGCGGCGGCGGTGTCGGCGGCGGTTCCCGCGGCGGCACCCTCGCGGCGGCGGAGGTCGCGGATGATGGTCGCGGCCTGCTCGCCGGTCAGCTGGCCATGGATCTCCTCGTCCACCACCATGGCCGGCGCCAGGCCGCAGGCGCCGATGCAGGAGACGGTCTCCAGGGTGAAGAGCATGTCGCCGGTGGTCTGCTCGTCGGCGGCGAGGCCCAGCTCGGCGCGCAGCGCGTCGAGCAGCTGCAACGACCCGCGCACGTGGCAGGCCGTCCCGTCGCAGACGCGGATCACGTGCTTGCCCTTGGGCTCGAGGCTGAAGTGGGCGTAGAACGTGGCCACGCCGTAGACCCGCGCCGCGGGCACGTCCAGCGCGCTGGCCACGAAGCCCAGGACCTTCTCCGGCAGGTAGCGGTACTCGTGCTGCACGGCCTGCAGGATGGGGATCAGCCGACCGGGATCGTGGTCGTGGTCGGCCAGGATGGCGCAGACCTTCTCGAACTGGCGCTTGCGCAGGGTGGCCTCGGCGGTGGTCATGACGACACCTCCTCGGTGACGGCCGGCGCGTCGGCGGCTTCCCGCTCCTGCAGCCGGCTGCCGAGCATGGCCAGGCTGGCCCGCAGGCCGGCATACTCCACGACCACGCCGTCGGGGACGTTCAGGGCCACGCTGGTGAAGTTCCAGATGGCCAGGATGCCGCCGGCGACCAGGCGGTCGGCCACGGTCTGGGCGGCGGCGTCGGGGGTGGTGATGACGCCCACGCGGACACCGAGGCGGCGCGCGTCGTCCACCAGGTCCTCCAGCGGCCGGACGGGACGACCGTGCAGCTCGGCGCCATGCCTGGCCGGGTCGCTGTCATAGGCGGCCACGATGCGGATGCCCGGCCGGTACCGCGGCTGGAAGCCCAGGAGCGCGGTGCCGAGGTGGCCGGCGCCCACCAGGAAGGCCTCGCGGTCGCGGTGCCAGCCGAGGAACTCCTCGATGGAGCGGATGGCGTCCTCGACGGGGTAGCCGAGCTTGCGCTGGCCCACCACGCCGGTCAGGGCGAGGTCCTTGCGGACCTGGGTGGGGTCGATGTCGCGCTCGGCGGCCAGGCGGGTGGTGGAGGCCCACCGCTCGCCCGCCACGCGGAGGCGCTCGAGCTCCGCGAGGTACAGCGGCAGGCGACGGATGGAGGGCATGTTGGCGATGCGCTTGAGATTTCTGGCCATGATCCGGTCTCCCGTGGCTGAAGCCCGCTGGGCGGTGGCCCCGGGAAGATGGTGAGGACCCGATTGTCCGTCAAGATTTTAACGATTAATTTTTCTCTTATGCGTGGCTCGATCCCGCGTGGTCCGGGCGGGCCGCCGGCGCCGCACGGATCGTCGCATCCGGGAGGTCCGGCCGCGCCCGATCTGCTCAAGTGCCTGTCATGAAACATTTAACATGACAAGATGCCGCGCACCGCGAGCCGGTGACGGCCCACCACGGCGGACTTGATGCTCCGTCAAGATGACCGTGTCCAGTTCGGCGGGGCTCCGGACACTGTCGTGAACAGATCGCGCTTAGCTGTTATTTAATACTCACGTTGCGCCCGCAGGGCGGGAGCCTCCCCGCGGCCGGGGCGAGGAAGCACCCCCGGCCGCGCTTCCGGCCTCGCCGGCCGACGCGTCGGCCGCTCCGCGGCCGCCAGATTGGGCCCCGCCAGATTGGGCCCCGCCAGGTTCGTCCCCGCCAGGTTCGTCCCCGCC
>CAZWYF010000024.1:27660-36277 GCA_964637835.1 uncultured Fibrobacteraceae bacterium | reverse complement strand
TTCGTCCCCGCCGGTGCCGGGCGGCGGCACGGTCACCAGCTGCGTGCCCCCGGCCAGGTGGATGGTGCGCGTGGGGTAGGCGAACTCCACGCCCATGGCGGCCAGGCGGCGGACCAGGGCCAGGTTGATGGCCTCCTGCTTGTCCATGAAGAGGTTGTAGTCCGGGTCCTCGACGTAGTAGACCACCTCGAAGTTCAGCGAGGAGTCGCCGAAGTTCTTGAAGTGGACGCGGTCCAGCCGCACCTGCTCCAGCGCTTCCATGAGCTCGCGTACCTGCTGCGGGATGGCCTCGAGCTGATCGGCCGTGGTCTGGTAGAGCACCCCGAACTGGAAGGCCACGCGCCGCTCCTGCATGCGGCCGTAGTTGCGGATGCGGCTGGAGAGGAGGTCGTTGTTGGCGAAGACCAGCTGCTCGCCGCTGAGGCTGCGGATGCGGGTGGTCTTCAGGCCCACGTGCTCGACGGTGCCCAGGAAGTCCCCCACGATGATGAAGTCGCCGATCACGAAGGGCTTGTCCAGCGTGATGGTGAGCGAGGCGAAGAGGTCGGCCAGGATGTTCTGCAGGGCCAGGGCCACGGCGATGCCGCCGATGCCCAGGCTGGCCACCAGGGCGGTGACGTTCACGCCCGGGACGTTGTCCAGGGCCACCAGGAGGACCACGGAGAAGAGGATCACGCGGGCCATGAAGAGCATGGCGTTCAGGGTGGTGATCCGGGCGCCCCCCAGCTCATCGGCGTGGCGCCGGCGATGGTCGGCGGCCCAGGCGCTCAGCAGCGCGTTGCCCCAGACCCCCGCCTGGACCACGATGGCGATCACCACCAGGCTGCCCAGCCAGCTGGCCATGGTGGTGGAGACCGCCAGGGGCGCGCTCGCCGGCAGGATCAGCGGCAGCCCGAGCAGCAGCGCGCGGCTGGAGTGCACCAGCGCAGCGACCAGCGAGCGCACCCCGGGCCGGGTGTCGGTGGACCGGGGGTCGGGCAGCCGCGAGCGCACGATCCCCAGGACGCCCCGCAGCAGCGCCATGCCACCGAGGAGCACGGCGGCGGCCACGAGCCAGTCCTGCAGGGACCGGTCCCAGAGGCTGAACTGGAGGAAGGGGACGTCGGGCAGGGTCATGGGCCGGGCCTCCTTGGTCGGGGATGCCGGTCCATGGTTCCGCGATCGGCCGCCGAGCGCAAGGACGAGCTTGCCGGCCGTGGGCGGCGACGGTGCGGACTCAGACGGTCCCGGCCACCGCCTCGCCCACCAGCTCGCCCAGGGAGTCGGCCACCTGCCGCAGCTGCTCCGCCATGCCGGTGAGCTCGGCGCTGGTGGCGGCCGACTGCTGGGCGCTGGCGGCCGTGGAGTGGGTGACCCGGTCGAGGGCGCTCATGGCGGCGGTGATCTCCGCCACGTGGCGGGTCTGCTCGTCGCTCCCGCTGGAGACCTCGCCGATGAGCTCGCTGGAGCGGGCGGCCTGCTCGGCGATCTCCGCGAGCACCGCGGCCACGTCCTGCACCACGCCCACACCCTCCTGGGCCTGCTGGCGCGACCCCTCCAGGAGGTCGGCCGTGCTGCGCGCCGCCTCCGCCGAACGCTGCGCCAGGCTGCGCACCTCCTCGGCCACCACGGCGAAACCCTTGCCAGCCTCGCCGGCCCGCGCGGCCTCCACCGCGGCGTTGAGCGCCAGCAGGTTGGTCTGGAAGGCGATCTCGTCGATGGTCTGGATCACGCGGGAGGTCTCGTCGGCCGATTGCCGGATGGCCTCGATGGAGGCGGTCATGCGGGTCATGGCCTCATGCCCGCTCCGGGCGGCGGAGGCGGTCCGGTCGGCGGTCTGGTCGGCGCTCGACGCGCTCTGGTGGAACTCGCGGGCCTGGGCAGAGATCTGCTCGAGGCTGGCGGCGGTCTGCTGCAGGCTGCTCGCCTGCTCGCCGGTGTTGCGGGCGATCTGCTCACCGGCGCTGCGGGACTCGCCCGCGGCCTCCAGTGTCCGGCGCGCGCCCGCGATGATGGACGCGGCGGCCCGGCGCACCGGGGCGATCACCCCACGGGTGATGATCAGGGCGAGCAGCGCGCCGGCGACCAGTACGGCGAACGCCGAGGCGAGCAGAACGTTGCGCGAGAGCGCGGTCACCGCCGCGTCCTCGGCGGCCGTGTCCACCGTGACGCTGGCCGCGCCGAGCACCGCCCCCTCCTCGGTATCATGGCAGGAAAGGCAGCTCTCGGAGGCCATCAGCGGCAGCACGGTGCGGATGGTGTGGGCGTCGCGGTCGGTCACGGTCACGGGCCGCCCCTCGTCGATGACCTGCTGGTCCCAGCGGTCGCGGACCCGGGCGGCCTCGCGTTCCCCGAAATCGGCCACGCTGGCGGGCGCGCGCACGGCGTGCACCTCGGCGATGCCCTCCTCCGCGCTCACGCCGGCCACGAAGCGGTCCTGCGCCTCCATGTCGCCGATCTCCCCGAACACCTCCATGGCGTGGGTGATGCTCTCGGCCACCACGCGGGCGCGCTCGGCCCGCGAGCCGGACGACATCCCCCGGACGCTCAGCAGCGTGTACGTGGCCGCTCCGCCCAGGATCACCGCCAGGCACGCCACCATCAGGATCACGACTCTCTCGCGCAGCTTCATGGGGATCACCGCTCCAGGGTTGACTCATATCGCTCGGTCATATCGCCCCTGGGCGCCGGAATCCCGGGGCCCACGGCCTTGTTTCCCGGGAATTCGACCGGAAATGTCCACCATTGAGTACAGATTTCCCGTGGGGCGGGAGCCGCGCCGACCGTGCACGGCAAGCTCCGCCGGGCCCCGGAGCCAAGATCCCCCTTTGCCCCGGGCGGCGTGATGATAGTCTATCTCCTGCCGGCGCCGCCCGTCGTGGCGACCGGCGATCCCGACCCGGAGGTGGGCATGGTGGCGCGCGAGGCTGGCAGCAGCCGACGGATCCGGTCCTTCGACCTCGAGCCCGGCACCCTGATCGCCGGCAAGTACCGCGTCCAGGAGCGGCTGGGCCGCGGCTGGGAGGGCGAGGTCTACCTCGTGCGCGAGCACGGCACCGGCGTGGAGCGCTCGGCCAAGCTCTTCTTCCCCCACCGCGATCCCCGCGGCCGCACCGCCCGCTACAACGCGCGCAAGCTGCACAAGCTCCGCCACTGCCCGGTGGTGATGCAGTATTACACCCGGGAGGTCATCACCTTCGGGGAGCACCGCGTGGCCGTCCTGGTCTCCGAGTACGTGGAAGGGGAATCGCTGCCCGCCCTGCTGCGGCGCCAGCCGGGCGGCCGGCTGCAGTCCTTCGAGGCCCTGCACCTGCTGCACGCCCTGGCCCGCGGCGTGGAGGACATCCACGCCAGCGGCGAGTACCATGGCGACATCCACGCCGGCAACGTGATCGTGGCGCGGCGCGGCCTGGGCTTCGACGTCAAGCTGGTGGACCTGTACCCGCCGGGCCGGCCGGTGGCCGGAGCCGCCCAGGACGACGTCTGCGACCTGGTCCGCGTGCTCTACGACTGCGGCGGCGGCCAGCGCACCTACCGCCGCCAGCCGCCGGAGTTCAAGGACGTCTGCTGCGGCCTGCGGCGCGACCTCATCGCCCGCAAGTTCCGCACCGCGGGCGAGCTGCGCTGGTACCTGGAGAACCTCGCCTGGTGGTCCCGGTGAGGTTGCTGCCACCGGGCCCCTTGCTACGTTGAGATCAGAGCGACGTTCGCCCCCGGGCGGGGCGCCGGCCGATCTCTGGTCAGGCGCCCGCGGTCGGGGTCATCCGAAAGGGGGTCGCGAACATGCTTCGCAGCGCCAAGGAACTCACCGGTTACGTGCTGAAGGCCGGCGACGAGGACGTGGGCCGGTGTCACGACTTCCTCCTCGACGACGCCACCTGGACCATCCGCTACATGGTGGCCGACACCAGCAAATGGCTGCCGGGACGCAAGGTCCTGATCTCTCCCATCGCCCTGGGCGACCCCGACTGGCTCGCCCACCGCTTCCCGGTGCGCTTGACGCCGGAGCAGATCGAGAGCGCGCCCGAGCTGGAGGAGCACGCGCCGGTCTCCCGCCAGTACGAGCGCTGGTACCACGAGCACTTCGGCTGGCCCTATTACTGGGGCGGCGCCGGCCTCTGGGCCGACGCCACCTACCCTGGCGCCCTGTTCGCCGGCGGCGCCCGGCAGCCCGGCGAGCAGGAGGAGGGACCCGACCTCGAGGACCCGCACCTGCACTCCCTCGACGAGGTGGTCGGCTATCGCATCGACGCCCGCGACGGCGAGATCGGCAAGGTGGACGACTTCATCGTCGACGACGCCACCTGGAACATCCGCTACGCGGTGATCGACACCCGCGTCTGGCTGCCGGGGAAGCACGTCCTGGTGCCCCTGGCCCGCCTGCGCGGCGTGCGCTGGGAGGATCGCACCCTGGTGGTGGACCTGACCCGCGAGAAGATCCGCGACTGCCCCGAGTACGATCCCGGCGCGCCCATCAATCAGGAGTACGAGGAGCGGCTCTACGACTACGTGGGCCGCCCGTTCCAGCCCCGCGACTGACGCCGGCGCCCGCCTCGCCACCCCGGGCCACCCCGCCAGCACGGGGTGGCCCTCATTGACGAATACGCAAAAAAACCGAGCGTATAGGCCGTCTTTCGTGGGCTGCCGGCCCGCGGCGCCACCACCCGAAAGGACTGCCATGAAGCAATTGCCTGCCGCCGTCTTCGCCCCCGTGGGCGCCAACCTGGGCCTCCTGGTCGTCACGCTCATGCTGCTCGCCCCGGCCACCGCTGCCGTGGCCTGGGAAGGCGAGGTCGTCGTCGAGGACGGCCGCACCGTGGTCCGCAACCCCGCGCGCCCCGCCGCCGGCGAGACCACGTTGCCGCTCACGGAGCTGTGGACCCTGGGCGACGAGGACAGCGACGTGCTGCTGGGGATCGTCAGCGAGCTCATCGCCGGACGCGACGGGAACGTCTACGTGCTCGACAGCCAGCTCTCGGAGATCCAGGTGATCGACCCCGGTGGCGAGTGGCTCGCCACCATCGGCCGCGAGGGCGAGGGCCCGGGGGAATTCCGCAACGCCGCGGACATGTTCTGGGCGCCGACCGGTCAGATCGGCGTGCTCCAGTCGTGGCCCGGGAAGATCGTGATGCTCACGCCCGACGGCCTGCCGGGCGACAGCTACGCCCTGCCCTTCAAGGAGGGTGGCAACATGCAGAGCGCGTCGCGCGGCATGGGTCAGGAGGGCCGCATCGTGCTGTCAGGCAGCGCCTGGTCCCGGCAGGAGGGCGAACAGCGGCAACTCAGCTACCTCAAGGCGTTCGACGCCGCGGGCAACGAGGTGGCCAGCTTCCACGAGGACTCGCGGCCGATGAACTTCGGCAACTGGACCTTCGCGGAACAGGACTTCGTGGACTTCCAGCGGCGCTGGGCCGCCGCGCCGGACGGCCGCGTGGCCGCCGCCCTGGACTTCGACGCCCACCGCATCCACGTCTGGAACGCCGACGGCACCCTCGCCCACATCATCGAACGGCCGGATCACCAGCTGGTCGAGCGCACCGCCGAGGAACGTGCGGTCGCCCAGGCCATCTACGATCGCATCACGCGCTGGAATCCGGGCTCCCGCTTCGAGATCGCCGACACCCACCAGGCCATCGAACGCCTGCACTTCGGCGCCGACGGCTCCCTGTGGGTGCAGAGCGCACGGGACATGTACCGGGCCCCCGCCGGTCGCTTCACCAGCTTCGACGTCCACGATGCCGAGGGCCGCTGGATCCAGCGCGTGCACGTCGAGCTGGAGGGCGACGCGGTGACCGACGGCGTGTTCCTGGCCGGCGGACGCCTCTATCAGGTGACCGACCTGCGCGCGGCCTGGATGTCGGCCCTGGATGCAGGCGACGCCATGAGCCTGGACGCCGAGCCGGTGACGGTGCGCGCCCATGCCATCGAGCCCGACAAGGGCGCGCTGGCGCTGATTCCCTGACCGGGAGGCGATGGCGATGGCCCGTCCCGTCACCGCCCCGGCCGCCGATCTGGCCACCGATCTGGCCGCCCGGCGCCTGGAGATGGCCCCCGGCGAAGGTGGATGATCAGTGGCGTCAAGGGATTGGGAAATACTTGACGCCCGGCGTGGAGGCATTATCCTGCTCCCGTTCGAGCGTCGGGTCCGGAGGTCATCCGGTTGCCGACCACGTCCCCGAACTTCCCATGGGAGGGATTGACGATGCTTCGCAAGATCACGCTGACCGCCCTGATCGCCGTCCTGGCCCTGGCCACCGTGGCTGGCGCCGCCGAGCGCAAGGGCGACTTCGCCCTTGGCTTCTCCAACACCGACGCCCCCGTCGGCGTCCGCTACTTCACCTCCGACAACCTGGCCGTCGACGTCGGCCTGGGCTTCGAGTCCATGGACGTGACGGTCCCTGACGCCGCCGACACCGAGACCGCGACCAACTTCTTCGTCGAGGGTGGCGTGACCTACGTCATGTACGACTACATGGACAGCTTCTTCTTCGTGCGCCCCGCGCTGATGTTCGCCAGCTACGACGAGCTGTCCGGCCCCATCGAGAGCAGCTTCCGCGTCGCGCTGAACCTGGGCGCCGAGGTCCGTCTGGCCGAGCGCTTCGGCCTGACCTTCCAGCACGGCCTGGCCTTCCAGTCCGACTCCCCGCAGGGCGATGGCGACAGCATGACCACCATCACCACCTTCGGCCAGAACGTGACCCAGGCCGGCGTCTGGTTCACCTTCTAGACCGGAAACATCCCGCGCGACCGGCGGCCTGCCGTCCGGTCCCCGAGGTGTCCAGACCGCCCCGGAGCCCCGTGCTCCGGGGCGGTCTTTTCGTACCGGCCCCCGCAGAAGAGGGTTGAGCCCGTCGCCCGTCCTGCCGATGATCGGCAGGACGGCGAACGACCCCGCTCCGGAGGCTTCTCCATGCACAAGTACGTGATCATGGGCGTCCAGGGCTGCGGCAAGGGCACCCAGGCCCGGCTGCTGGCCGAGTCCCTCGACCTGGTCCACATCTCGGTGGGCGACATCTTCCGCTGGCACATCCAGAACCACACCAAGATCGGGGCGCGGGTGCGCCGCAGCGTGGATGCCGGCGAGCTGGTCCCCGACGAGATGGTGGCCGACCTGGTCCACGAGCGCCTCACGCGGCACGACTGGAACTATGGCTTCATCCTCGACGGCTTTCCCCGCAACTCCGCCCAGGCCCGCTTCTTCCTGGAGAGCTACGACATCGACGCGGTGATCCACATCGCCGTCCCGGACGCGGTGGTCAAGGAGCGCGTCCTCTCCCGACGCCTCTGCTCCGGCTGCGGCCTCGACTACAACCTCATCCACCATCGCCCCGCCGTCCCCGACCGCTGCGACGTCTGCGGCAGCGAGCTGGTGACCCGGCCGGACGACAACGAGGCCGCCATCGCCGCCCGCCTGACCGACTACCACGAGCAGACCGAGCCCGTGCTCGCGCTCTTCGCGGGCAAGGAACTGGTGGTGACGGTGGACGGCACCGCGGGCGTGGACACCGTGCAGCGGGAGATCCGGGCGGCGTTGAAGCTGGACTGAGGAGGCACCGGGAGGGCGTCGACATCCCGCCGGGACCGGGACGTCAAGTTCTCCCGCCGCTGGCCGATGATCAGATCCACCAGCGCGGCACCGGTCACGCGACGGATCTCGCCCTCTGCCGCCCGCGCGACCACGCCGCTTGCCACTGGAGCGCGACTTGGCCGATCACCACCACACCCCCCTGGACGAGGTCCTCGCCTCGGACAAGCTGCCCTCGCCCTCCGGCGTGGCCCTGCGGATCCTCGAGTTGACGCGGGATGCCGACGCCCAGGTCGACGAACTGCGGCAGGTGCTCTCCTCCGACCCCGCCCTCGCCGGCCGGGTGCTGCAATATGCCAACTCCTCGCTCCTGAGCGGCACCCGCGAGGTGCGCACGGTGGGCGAGGCGGTGGTCCGGCTGGGCATGCGCACCCTGCGGCAGGTGGCGCTCACCTTCTCCCTGCTGGCCGGCGCCCGCAGCGGCCCCTGCGCCGCCTTCGATTACAACGGCTTCTGGTCGCGCTCGCTCGCGGTGGCCGTGGGCGCGGAGGCCCTGGCGCACCTGGTGCGCCGGGTGCAGCCGGAGGAGGCCTTCACCTGCGGTCTGCTGGCGCGGCTGGGCTCCCTGGCCCTGGCCAGCGTCCACCCCCGGAGCTACGCCACGATCCTCGCGCGGTGGGACGGGGTGGACGCCACGGCCCTGAGAGACCTCGAGCAGGAGACCCTCTTCCTCGATCACGACCAGGTCACCGTCGCCCTGATGACCCGCTGGGGACTGCCGGCGGAATACATGCAGGCGGTGCAGGTCCAGCACCATCTCGCCGCCGCCCCCGATCCTGACGCCGCCGCCCTGGCCCGGTTGCTGGCCGCGGCCGCGGCCGTGGCCGAGGTCTGCGTGGCCTGCGAGTCCTCGCGCGGACCGCTGGCGGCCGCCCTGGTCGATCGCGCCACCGGGCTCGGATTCCCCCGCGAGGCCACCGCCGAGGCCGTGGATGCCGCCCTGGCCGAGTGGGCCCGCATGGGACAGGTCCTGGACATCATCACCGAGGACCTGCCCACGCTCACGGAGCTCTCCGCACGCAGCGACGCGGGGCCGGGCGGGACGCCGGGCGA
>CAZWYF010000024.1:11846-27560 GCA_964637835.1 uncultured Fibrobacteraceae bacterium | reverse complement strand
CGCTCACGGAGCTCTCCGCACGCAGCGACGCGGGGCCGGGCGGGACGCCGGGCGAGGCGCCGGGCGACGCGCCGGCCGCGGGGCAGGCCGGGACGCCGGGCGAGGCGCCGGCCGCGGGACCGGGCGAGGCGCCGGGCGATCTCCAGGCAGCCGTGGCGCCGTTCGCCACGCCGGACACCGCCCCCGAGGAGCCGCTACGGATCCTGGTGGTGGATGATTCGCCGCTGGACCGGAAGATCGTCACCGGTCGGCTGATCAAGGAGGGGCATCAGGTCCAGACCGCCACCGACGGCGAGGACGGCCTGGCCCGCGCCCTGCGCTGGAACCCCCACGTGATCATCTCGGACTGGATGATGCCGAGGCTGGATGGCCTGGAGCTCTGCCGGGCGCTCCGGCGCGCCGAGAACGCCAGCCACGTCTACGTGATGATGATGACCAGCAACGACCAGAGCGAGGACCTGGTCACCGCGCTGGCCGCCGGCGCCGACGACTACATCTCCAAGCCCATCAACCACGCGGTCCTGGTGGCCCGCCTGCGCGCCGCCGCCCGCGTGATCCGCCTGCAGGAGCGCGCCGCCCGGGATCAGGAGGCCATCCGCGCCTTCGCCGCCGAGCTGAGCGTGGCCAACCGCAAGCTCACCCACCTGGCGCTCTACGACCAGCTCACCGACCTGCCCAACCGGCGCTACGCCATGGACCGCCTGGAGAAGGAGTGGCAGCGCGCCCGTCGCCACGGCACGCCGCTGGTCTGCATGCTCCTGGACATCGACCACTTCAAGCGCGTGAACGACACCCATGGCCACGACGCCGGCGACGTGGTCCTGCAGCACACCGCCCGCGCCATGAAGGCCTGCCTGCGCACCAGCGACGACGTCTGCCGCTTCGGCGGCGAGGAGTTCCTGGCCATCTGCCCGGAAGCGGATCTCGGCCTCGCCGAGCAGCTGGCCGACCGGCTACGGCGCGCCGTGGCCGACAACCGCATCGAGTCGCCGGAGTTCTGTGGCTCGGTCACCGTGAGCGTGGGCGTCGCCGGCTCCGGCGACGACGTGGGCAGCATCACCGAGATGCTCAAGCTGGCGGACGAGGGCCTCTACGCGGCCAAGGAGGCCGGGCGCAACAAGGTGTGCATCGTGGGGCACGAGCACGAGATTCCCGCCCGCCGCTGAGCGGCCCGGCCCGCCTCGCCCGCGATCTCCGTCATCCCACCGGGGCACCAGGATGCCGGGACGACCCTTCCGGGCCCGGCGATTCAGTCGCCCAGGGCCAGCACCGCCGCGTGCAGCGCCGGGGTGGCGGCCGCCAGGCAGCTGGCGCCCAGACCGTCGGGGCGGCCGGCGAGATCGGTGAGCACGCCGCCAGCCTCGCGCACCACCACGCCGAGGGGCGCGATGTCCCAGGGACTCATCCTCGGATCGACCATCACGTCGGCATCGCCGCGGGCGACCAGCAGGTAGCCGTAGCCGTCGGCCCAGGTGCGCAGACCGGCGCAGCCGTCGAGCAGGCCGGCCATCAGGGCGGGTCGCCGGCGGTGCAGATCCACCGGGTCGGTGGTCAGGGCCCAGGCGCGGGCCAGCGCGGTGGTGGTCGCCACGCGGATCGGTCGTCCCGCCTGGTCCCGCGCCCCGCAACCGCTGGCCGCGCTCGCCAGCTCCCCGGTGGCCGGCGCGAAGATCACCCCGACCAGGGGCACGCCGTCCACGAGCAGGGCCACCAGGGTGGTGTAGAGGGGGACGCCGCGGACGAAGCTGCGGGTACCGTCGATGGGATCGAGCACCCACTCGCAGCCGCGGCCCTCGATCTCGCCGCCGTGCTCCTCGCCCACCACGCGGTGGTCGGGGAAGCGGGCGGCGATGGCCTCGCGCATGACGGTCTCGGCGTGGCGGTCGGCCACCGTCACCGGCGAGGCATCGGCCTTGCGCTCGACGGTCAGGTCGCGGTCGCCGAACCAGCGCCGGGTGGCCAGACCGCCGGCGCGGGCGAACTCGCGCGCGGCGTCGTGCCAGGCCAGGAGCTGCTGGCGGGGGACGTCGGGATGGTCGGGCGTGGGGGGCGTGGCGTCCATGGGCGCGCTCAGCGCGATTCCACGCTGCGCTTCATGAACTGCACGCGGTCGTAGGCGGACCCGCCGGGCCAGGCGTCGTGGCTCATGCGGCCGCGGAAGCCCTCGATGCTCCGGAGGTCCCGGGCCTGCATCCAGGTGCGGATCTCGCCATTGATCATGCGGATCTGGTCGACGCCGTTGCGGTAGAGCGTGGACGCCACCTGCACCACCTGGGCGCCGGCGAGCAGCTGCTTGATCACCGCGCCGCCGTCGTGGATGCCGGTGCTGGCGGCCAGGTCGCAGCGGAGCTGACCGGAGAGCTGGGCCACCGCGCGCAGGGTCAGGTTCATCTCCTCGGGCGCGGAGAAGGCCGGGCCGGCCACCACCTGCAGGCGCTCGATGTCGATGTCCGGGGCGTAGAAGCGGTTGAACAGCACCAGGCCGTCGGCGCCGCGGCGGACCAGGTCGCCCAGGGTCTCGGAGAAGCTGGTGAAGAAGTGCCCCACCTTGAGCGAGACGGGGATGGACACCTCCTTCTTCACCGCCGCGAGCACGTCCCGGTAGATGTCCTCGATCTGGCGGGCGGACAGGCGCGGGTCGGCGGGCGAGACGAAGACGTTCAGCTCGATGGCGTCCGCGCCGGCGCTCTGCATGCGGCGGGCGTAGGCCGGCCAGTTCTGCGACGTGACGCAGTGGATCGAGGGGATCACCGGGATCTTCACGGCCTTGCGGGCGCCCTCGATCAGGCGCAGGTACTCGCCCACGGCGTTCTCGGCGCCATAGGCGCTGATGTACTCGGCGGCCTCGGTGTGCCAGTTGGGGGTCTCCGACTCGGCCACCTCCCGCGCCACCTCGGCGGCGATCTGCTCCTCGAAGAGCGACTTGAGCACCACCGCCCCGGCGCCGGCCTCGGCGCAGGCGCGCACACCGTCCACCGAGTCGGTGAGGCTGCTCGAGCCCGCGACCACCGGGCTGGGCACGGGCAGGCCGAGGTAGCGGGTGGCGAGGTCGGCGGTGGGACCGGTCATGGCGGCACTCCTGGGTCGGGCGGGATGGCCTCGGGGCTCGGGGACGTGGGTTCGCGTGATCACCTGGCGCCGCGGGCGGCCGGGCGCGCGGGCGTCACAGGCGGCCGGGCGCGTGGGCGGCCGGCGGCCGGGGTCGCCGGGGTCGCCGGGGTCGCGCCCCGAAAATCGGGCATCGGGAGCGCGGTTTCAAGGGCGAGTTGACGCACGGACGGGTGCGGACTCCCGCGGGCGCCGGATTCCGGACGGCGGCGGCCCGGTTGACATCGGGTGCTCACCGTGGCAGTCTCGTCGCGGGAGATCGGTCACGGGACTCGTGGACCGGGGAAAGCGGACTTGGCATCATCCCGACAGCGCCGCGCCCTCGCCAGCCGTGGCGGCGACCGCCACGATCGCGGCGTGCCCGCCACCGGTGGGCCCGCGCGCGCGCTCGTGGCCGCCCTGGCGGCCCTGGCGACGACCGTGGTCCTGGCGGCCGCGGGAGGCTGCGGGCCCGGCGAACGGGTCGCCGACCTGGACGGCCTGCCCTACCGCCTCGAACCCGTTCCGCTGCGCGGCATCAAGCAGCACTTCCTGCGCGGGCGCGACGGCCCGGTCCGCCTGTGGATGGACGTCGATGGCGACGACCTGGTCGAGCACATCCATCCCACCGGTTTCAGCATCCTCTGCGAGACGCCCCGCGGCGGGAACGTCACCGCCATGTGGCAGAAGCCCCTGCCGCCCCCGTTCCACCTCCACCGCCCCGTGGCCACCTTCGGCGCCGACTACGACCTCGACGGCGACGGCCGCAGCGAGCTGGTGGCCGTGGGCAGGGACTCCCTGCGCACGCGGTTCCGCATCTGGGTGCTGGACCCGCGCACCGGGGACGACCTCGCCGTCATGGACTGGTCGCCGCCCCCGGAGCGGGATTTCCCCGACGGCCGCCACGATGTGGGCCTGACCGCCCTGGGCGGCGTCGAGCGTCCGGACGGCGACGGCCAGTGGCTGGTCGTGGTGGTGGCCGCCGGCTTCGACCACGAGGCCCGCGCGGTGATGGCCCTGGACCCCGCGCGGGGCACGGTGGTCTGGTCCCACGCCCTGGGCCCCTCGCCGCATGCGGCGAGCGGTCGCCTGCACGACGTGGACGGCGACGGCCGCCGCGAGATCCTGCTCACCGGCCGTGGCGTGGGCAACCGGGCCCCCGCCCGCGTCAACGGCGCCTCGGACGACTCGAGCCACGTCCACGTCATCGGCGCCGACGGCCGGCTGCGCTGGCAGCGGGCCCTGGAGCGGAAACCGTCCGGCGCCACCCTGGCCCTCGCCGACCTCGATGGCGACGGTGTCGTCGAGCTGGTGACCGTGGCCCGGCACGACCCCGGGGACTCCGGCAGCGTCACCGCCTGGCGTGCTGCCACCGGAGAGCGAGTCGCCGCGCTGGAGCTGGCCGAGGCGCCCGACCAGGTCGCCGTCCTTCCCGGCGCGGCCGGCGACGCGGTGGTGGTCAGCGGCGGCCAGGGCACCCTCTGGAAGCTCGCGCTGCAGGACGGGCGGCTGGTCATCCGCGAGGAGGTCCGGTTTCCGCCCAAGCGCGTCATGCTCCGCCAGGTGGTGGACCTGGTGGGCGACGCGGCGCCCGAGCTGATCCTCGACCTGACCTCCCGGGGGGCCGCCATCATCGATGACCGGTTGCGACCCCTGGCCATGCTGGAGTATCCCGGCAGGTTCCCCGCGGCCGAGGTCCAGGCCTGGGAGGTGGTTCCCGGCGAGCATCGGCTCCTGGTCTCGCGTCATCCGGAGCATCAGTTCCGCCTGGTCCCGAGCCCCGCCCGCTGGCCCCTGGCCACCGCCGCCCTGGCGGTGGTCGTCCTCGGCGGCGCCGCCGGCCTGGTCTGGCGCCGCCGCCGCGCCGACGACCCCGCCGTGATCCGCCAGCGGCGCCGGCGCCTGCTGGACCGCGTCAGCGTCCTGCGGCACGAGACGTTCGGGACCCTGGAGAACCTCGAGCGGCTGCAGTGGCAGAGCCAGGCCGCCATGGCCGGCCGGCGGCCGCGCACCGGCCCCGACGACGCCATCGGCCGGCTGGTCCGCGACACCCGCCAGACCACCCTCGACCGGCTGGCCGAGACGGTGGGCCTGGCCCGCCGCATCGGCGTGCGCGAGCACCGGACCGCATCGCTCGCCGAGTCGGTGACCGAGCTGACCGCGCTGCTCGACCGCTACGAGCGGGCCGGCGACGGGGAGCTGGCCGCGCTCTCGGCCCGGCTCCGCGAGATCCAGGTCGCGCTCCAGCTGGGCTGCCGGCGCGTGCGCGAGGACGCCGAGCAGCAGGAGCGCACGCCGCTGCTGCCGGTGCTCGCCGGCGTCCTGCGCGCCCAGTCCCGCGCCCTGGCCGACGCCGCGATCACCGTCACGGTGGCCGGCGAGGCCGTCGCGCCGGAGACCTGGACCCCCGCGGACGGCCCCGAGGTGATCATGGACCCGGACGACCTCGGCTTCCTCCTGGACAACCTGGTGGGCAACGCCATCCGCGCCATGCACGGCATCCGGACGCGCCGGCTGGCGGTGGCCTGGGACGTGGTGGGCGATCGCTGCCTGATCACGGTGGACGACACCGGCTGCGGCATCCCCCCGGAGGATCGCGAGCGCGTCCTGGCCGGCGAGGGCAGCCGCCGGCCCGACGGCGGCTTCGGGCTGGTCCGGTCGCAGGAGAGCCTCAAGCTGTTCCGTGGCCGCCTGTCCATCGCCCGCAGCGAGCCCGGGCGCGGCACCACCTTCCTGCTGGACCTGCGCCGGCCGGGGCCTGCGGCGTGACGCCGGCCTACGGCGTGACGCCGGCCTGCGGCGTGACGCTGGCCTACGGCGTGACGCCGGCCTCCCCCTCCCGACGCACCAGCCGCTCGAGGTGCGCCCGGCAAGCAGCGCAGAACGGCTTGAGGCCCTTGCTGAACATGATGCAGTCCAGCTCGGCGCGGTACATGCCCTCGCGGGTGTAGCCGGCGCCCTCGTAGGCCCCCACCACGCCGTCCCACTGGCTGGCGGCGAAGAAGCTGTCCACCCAGGCCTGGTGGGTGCGCGAGAGGTCCTCGCCCTCCTGCTTCAGCCGGGCGATCCGCTGCGGGTCGCCGCCGGCGCGCATGAGCTCGCCGATGCGCGTGTTGATGGCCGCGCGCTGTTCCTGGTAGGCCTCGTCGCGATGGTCGTAGGTGGCCTTCTCCCAGGGCGTGGGCAGGGGCGTGCCCGGGGCCACCGCCTGGCGCCACTTCAGCCGGGCGGGGTCGGCCAGGATGGTGATGTTGGGCTCGGCGGGCTCGCGATCGCGGGGATAGAGGTCGAGGTAGGCGGTCTGCGAGGTGTAGTACTCGTCGGCCAGACCGCCGAAGTGGTGGCCGAACTCGTGGATGAAGACGTACTCGCTCCACTGGTTGTCGCTGGTGAAGGTGCAGAAGGCGTTGTAGATGCCGCCGCCGCCGTAGCGGTCGTGGTTGACCATGATCGCCACCGCGTCGTGGGGGACGTGGGCGGCGAGGTCGCGGACGGCACGGTCGTCCTCGGTCATGAGGTAGCGCTCGCTGCCCAGCGAGCCGAAGGTGCAGCCGAGCGGCGTGCGGGCGAAGACGCCGCGGCCGGGCTCGTCGCAGCCGGGGTCCTGGCTGATGGCCAGGACGCCGCGGACGCTGAGGTGGTCGCGCAGCGAGGCGTAGGGTTCCTGGGCCAGCAGGGCGGCGGCGAAGCGCTCCACGTCGCGGACGAACTTGCCCGTCTCGGCGCGGGTGTAGCCCTCGCCCAGGATGGCGACGTCCAGACCGGCGTGGGGGGCGCCGCCGCGGTGCGCCACGTGGATGATCACGTCCCTGGCCACCGGCTCGGCGGCCACGGTGGCCGCGGCGGGATCGATGGGGGCGCGGAAGATCTCCCGGAGCCGGCCGTCGTCGGGATCGCGGCGCAGGATCACCAGTTCCACCGGCCGGCGCGGCAGCGGGGCGAGCACGCTCTCCTGGTAGACGCGCCAGACGCCGTCGCGGGCGGGCGCCGTGGTGCGGTACTCGCCGAAGTAGCTGTCGTAGCCGCGGGAGAAGAGCACCGCGCCGGTCTTCGCGTCGAGCAGGCGGGCCTGGTAGCGGCCGAGGCCGAGGTCGTCGATCAGGACGGTGCGGCTGCCCGCCCACGGGCCCTGGCGCAGGACGCGGTCGAGGGCGTACTGGTCGGTCTGCGCGTCGCCGGCATGGTGCAGGTCGATGCGCAGGGTCCGGTCCTCGAAATGGGCGGCGAAGTCGCTCTCGGCGGCGGCCGCCACCGCGGGGCGGGCCAGCGGCGCGAGCAGGCAGGCGGCGAGAGTGGCGAGGGCGAGGGTGGGACGGGCGAGGGCGAGGCGGGCGAGGGCGAGAGCGGCGAGGCGGGCGAGGGCGGCGCGGCGGCCGGGACGCGGGACAGGCGGCATGGCAGGCACTCCGGGAGCGGGCCAGGGACGAAGGCGCGGTCGCCGGAACCATAGCCCGGCGACCGCGCCGTGTCACCCGGCGCGCCACGAGGGCGCGCCGCGAGGGCGCGCCGCGCGCCGCGAACCGCTACTCCAGCGTGAAGCCGATCTTCACCGTCACCTGCCAGTAGGCCACCTGGCCCTCCTCCAGGTAGCCACGGGTGGAGACCACCTCGAACCAGCGCATGTTGCGCACGGTCTCGGCGGCCTTGCCGATGGCGGTCTGCACGGCGTCCTCCACGCTCTTCTGCGAGGAGCCGGTCAGCTCGATGGACTTGTAGACGTGGTCGTTCATGGGCCGTCCTTCCGGGATCGGGGACGCCGGGTCGCGCGGAGGGCGCCGGCGATGGTCGCATCGCGGGCAGGATAGGGAGAGTCCGCGCCGGCGGCCAGGCAGGGCGCCGGGCGACCACGGCTTGCCAGCCGGCCGACGGATGCCGAGTTTTGCGGCAGCGGGGTCGTCCCGTCGCGACGACCCCGACCCTGTCTGCCACCTTTCCGGCGAGGACCTCGCCCGTCACCGCGCCGCAACCCGGAGGAGATCGCCGATGACCCTGCCGCGAACCGTCGCCTTCCTCTTCAGCATGCTGGCCGCCACGGGCGGCGCGGCCGCCGACGACGACCCCTACCTCTGGCTCGAGGAGGTGGAGGGCGAGAAGGCCGTCGAGTGGGTAAAGGACCGCAGCGCCGAGGACACCGCCGAGCTGGAGCAGGTCCCCCAGTTCGATCCCATCCACCAGCGCCTGCTGGAGATCCTCAACTCCCGCGACCGCATCCCCTACGCCGGCTTCCGCGGCGAGTGGCTCTACAACTTCTGGCAGGACGAGGACCACGTCCGCGGCGTCTGGCGCCGGACCTTCCTCGACTCCTACGTCGGCGAGGACCCCGCCTGGGAGACCGTGCTGGACGTGGACGCGCTGGCCGAGGCCGAGGGCGAGAACTGGGTCTTCAAGGGCGGCTTCTCCCTGCCGCCGGACCATCGCCGGGCCATGGTGGTGCTCTCGCGCGGCGGCGGCGACGCGTCGGTCTACCGGGAGTTCGACCTGGTGACCAGGGAGTTCGTGGACGACGGCTTCATCGTGCCCGAGGCCAAGTCCCGCGTCTCCTGGCGCGACGAGGACTCCCTCTGGGTGGGCACCGACTTCGGCGAGGGCTCGCTCACCGGATCGGGCTACCCCCGCCTGGTCAAGCTCTGGCGCCGGGGCACCCCGCTGAGCGAGGCGGAGACCGTCTTCGCCGGCGAACCCGGCGACGTGTCGGTGGGCGCCTACAGCGTGCACACCCCCGAGGGCCGCTACGACTTCGTCTACCGCACCCCCGAGTTCTTCCGCGGCATGTACTACCTGGTCCTCGACGGCCACCTGGTGCGCCTGGACCTGCCCGAGGACGCCGACCTGCAGGGCGTCTTCGAGGAGCGCCTGCTGGTGAGCCTGCGATCGGACTGGACGGTGGGCGGCGAGACCTATCCCCAGGACGCCCTGCTGGCCATCGGCCTGGACGCGTTCCTGGCCGGCGACCGCCACTTCGAGGTGCTCTTCACCCCGGAGGCCCGCGTCTCCCTGGCCGGCGTCAGCACCACGCAGAGCCACCTGCTGCTGAGCACCCTGGACAACGTGCGCAGCCGGCTGTGGCAGCTCACCCCGGGCGACGACGGCTGGCAGCGCGAGGAGGTCGACATGCCGGGCATCGGCTCGGTGGGCATCGGCAGCACCAGCGACCAGCACGACACCTTCTTCTTCACCTACACCGACTACCTCACCCCCAGCAGCCTCTTCCTGGTGCGCGACGGCGCGGCGCCCGAGAAGATCAAGACCACGCCGGAGTACTTCGACGCCACCGGCATGGAGGTCACCCAGCTGGAGGCCCGCTCCGCCGACGGCACCATGATCCCGTACTTCGTCTTCAAGCCCGCGGGCTTCGAGGCGGACGGCCGCAACCCCACGGTGCTCTACGGGTATGGCGGCTTCGAGGTGGCGCTCGAGCCCAGCTACTCCGCCACCGTGGGCACGTCCTGGGTCGAGCGTGGCGGCGTCTACGTGGTGGCCAGCATCCGCGGCGGCGGCGAGTTCGGTCCGCGCTGGCACCAGGCCGCCCTCAAGGAGAACCGCCAGCGTGCCTTCGACGACTTCATCGCCGTGGCCGAGGACCTCATCGACCACGAGATCACCTCGCCGGAGCACCTGGGCATCATGGGCGGCTCCAACGGCGGCCTGCTGGTGGGCGCGGTGATGGTCCAGCGCCCCGAGCTCTTCGAGGCGGTGGTCTGCCAGGTCCCCCTGCTGGACATGAAGCGCTACCACAAGCTCCTGGCCGGCGCGAGCTGGATGGCCGAGTACGGCGACCCCGACACCGCCGACTGGGAGTACATGCAGGCGTGGTCGCCGTACCAGAACGTGCGGAAGGACGCCGACTACCCCCGGGCCTTCTTCTACACCTCCATGCGGGACGACCGCGTCCATCCCGGCCACGCGCGCAAGATGGTCAAGAAGATGGACGACATGGGCCACGACGTGTACTACTACGAGAACACCGAGGGCGGCCACGGCATGGCCGCCAACCTGAAGCAGCGCGGGTACATGTGGGCCCTGACCTACGCGTACCTGTGGAAGATGCTGCGCTAGGCCCGCTACCGACGGTCCGCGTGGCGCCGACACGACGGCCGCCCGGTTCCCCAGGGAGCCGGGCGGCCGTTCGCGTGCGGCGAAGCTCCGGGGCCCACGCCCCGGCCGGACCTCAGCCGCCGAGGCGTTCCACCAGCGCGGGCCACATGTGCCAGATGGTGATCACCACCACCACCAGGCAGTACGCCGGCACCACCAGCCGCCACAACCTCTCGGGGAAGACCCGCGTCAGGTAGGGCGCGGCAACCGCCGAGAACATGGACGCCAGCATCACGCTGGGCAGCAGCACGTAGTCCACCTCCACGCCGCGGGCGCCCATGACGAACCAGGCGATCACCGCGGCGAGGCAGACGAATCCCTCGGCCAGGGCCGTCACGCCGAGCATGCTCTTGACCGGCACGCCGGCCAGCATGCCGCCCATGGTCACCACCGGGCCGTAGCCGCCGCCGCCGACGCCCTTGTTGAAGCCGGCGACGGCGCCGAAGACCACCAGGAAGTTGGGACGGTAGGGTCGTTCCCGCCGGGACTGGACCAGCGAGATCAGGCCCATGGCCAGCAGCAGGATCACCACGTAGAGCTTGATCCAGAACTTGTCCACCGCGAAGACGCCGTAGATGCCCACGGTGGCCGCCACCACCAGGATGATCCCCGAGCTGGCCAGGATGATGCACAGCCGCACCGTCTCGCTCAGCGGCCGGAACCGCCACTCCACGTTCTGGAACTCGCGGTGCAGGAAGGCGCCCACCAGGCCGGCGACGGTCTGCTGGATGAGCACCACCGGCACGATCTGCAGCGGGTGGTAGCCCATCACCAGCAGCAGGGGCGTCAGCGCCGTGCCGAACCCCATGCCCGCCGCGGCATCCATGAACTCGAAGACCAGCGCCAGGAAGAGCACGCTGGCGATCAGTCCCCACTCGCTGGTCCCCGCCCAGCCGCGCTCGGCCATCACCGCGTTGTCCAGGCGCTGGGAGTTGCTGGCCAGCCAGCAGCCGAGCAGGAAGACCACGAAGAACACCGCCAGGCCGCCCAGCGCGGCGCGGATCTGCCGCCACTCGGGCACCACGCGCTGCCAGATGGTGGCCTTCTCGCGCTCGAGGTCGCGGGCCACCTCCCAGCCCAGGCGGCGGTCGGGATCACGGGGCATCGACAGGTCCTCTGGCCAGGGTTCGCGGGACGGCGCGAGTGCCGATGAACCGGGCCTCTCGGCGGCGTCCGTCTTCCGGAATCGGGCGCGATTGTGGAGCAGATCCCCGTCGCCGTAAAGCACCTTGCGCGGCGGCCCCACCGCTGGCCATCTGCCGCCGCGGACCTACGGTGGGCGAGAGAAGGAGGTGCCCGCCATGGCGAAGAAGGATGACCTCTCCCGGTACCGCGAGAAGCGCGATCTGCGGCGATCCCGGGAGCCCGGCGGCGAACGGTCGTCCCGCGGCGGCGGCCGGCCGCAGTTCGTGATCCAGGAGCACGACGCCTCGAACCTGCACTGGGACTTCCGCCTGGAGGTCGATGGCGTGCTCGAGTCCTGGGCGGTCCCCAAGGGCCCGTCCACCGACCCCTCGGAGAAGCGCCTGGCCCTGCCCACCGAGGACCACCCGCTGGACTACGCCGACTTCGAGGGCGTGATCCCCGAGGACCAGTACGGCGGCGGCACGGTGATCGTCTGGGACCGGGGGCCGTACCGCAACCTGCGCGAAGAGAAGGACGGCACCGACATGGCCGCCGCCCTGGAGGACGGCAAGGTGGAGGTCTGGCTCGAGGGCGAGAAGCTCACCGGCGGCTACGCGCTGATCCGCACCGGCTCCGGCGGCAAGGGCGACAGGGATCAGGGCGGCGACCACCGCTGGATGCTGATCAAGATGGACGACGACCAGGCCGACGCCCGCCGCAACCCCACCAGCACCGAGCCGCGCTCGGTGCTCTCCGGTCGCACGCGCGAGGAGGTGGCGCGAGAGGAGGGCGAGTCCGGCGACCATGACGCGCGGGAGGGCGAGTCATGAGCCTGCTCGACCGCCTGGACGCGGACGCGCGCGAGCACGCCCGCCAGGCCGACCAGCCGCGCTGGACCCGGCCCATGCTCGCCACCCTGGTCCACGACGCCTTCGACGACGACCGGTGGCTCTTCGAGCGCAAGCTCGACGGCGAACGCTGCCTGGCCTTCAAGCAGGACGGCGCGGTGCGCCTGCGCTCACGCAATCGCAAGCAGCTGGAGAACGCCTATCCCGAGATCGAGGAGGCCCTGGCCGGCCAGTCCGCCGACGGCTTCATCGTCGACGGCGAGGTGGTGGCCTTCACCGGCGACCGCACCAGCTTCGCGCGCCTGCAGGCCCGCATGCAGAAGGACGACCCCGACGCCGCCCGCGCCACCGGCGTGGCCGTCCACTACTACGTCTTCGACGTCCTCTACGCCGCCGGCCACGACCTCACCGGGGTCCCGCTACGGCAGCGCAAGGCGGTCCTGCGCCACCTCCTGGACTGGGACGACCCCATCCGCTTCACGCCCCACCGCAACGCCCGCGGCCACGAGCTGCTCGCCGATGCCTGCGCGCGCGGCTGGGAGGGGCTGATCGCCAAGGACGGCGACTCCACCTATGCCCACTCCCGGTCGCGCCGCTGGCTCAAGCTGCGGTGCAGCAACCAGCAGGAGCTGGTGATCGGCGGCTACACCGACCCCGAGGGCTCCCGCGTGGGCTTCGGCGCGCTGCTGCTGGGCTTCTTCCGCGAGGGCGAGCTGCAGTACGCCGGCAAGGTGGGCACGGGCTTCGACCAGGACACCCTGGCCAGCCTGCACGAGCGCCTGCAGTCGCGCGAGCGCGAGACGCCGCCCTTCGCCGCCGGCGACCTGCCCGCCTCGGGCGTGCACTGGGTGCGGCCCGACCTGGTGGCCGAGATCGCCTTCACCGAGTGGACCGACGACGAGCGCCTGCGCCACCCCCGCTTCCTCGGCCTGCGCCGCGACAAGGACCCGGAGGACGTCCGCAAGGAGGAGCCCCGATGAGCGAGGACCGCGAGTACCGCGTCGGCCGGCGCACGGTGCCGGTCTCCCACCCCGACAAGCAGCTGCTCCCGGCCGCCCGCGGCGGCGGCCCGGCCGCCACCAAGGCCGACCTCGCCGACCACTACCTCGCGGTGGCCGACCGCATCCTGACCTACCTGGAGCGCCGTCCGCTCTCGCTGCAGCGCTTCCCCGACGGCCTCGAGGCCGGGGGGTTCTACCAGAAGCAGCGGCCCGACCACTTCCCCGACTGGATCGCCGGCTGCGAGGTCACGGTGAAGGGCTCGGGCGCCTCCCAGGAGCAGGTCTGCGCCGACGACGCCGCCACCCTGGTCTACCTGGCCGACCAGGCCGTGATCACGCCCCATCCCTGGCTCTCCCGCGCCGACCGGCTCGACCGCCCCGACCGCCTGGTCCTGGATCTCGATCCCCCCGGCGACGACTTCGGCGTGGTCCGCGACGCCGCCCGCGACCTGGGCGATGCCCTCCAGGACGCCGGCCTGGCGGCGTACGTCATGACCACGGGCTCGCGCGGCCTGCACGTGGTGGCGCCCCTGGACCGCACCACCGGCTTCGACGCCGTCCGCGACCTCGCCCATCGCCTCTGCGCGCGCGCCGCCGAGCGGGACCCCGACCGCTTCACCGTCGCCACCCGCAAGGACGCCCGCCGGGGTCGTCTGTTCCTGGATTACCTGCGCAACGCCTACGGCCAGACCGCCGTGGCGCCCTACTCGGTGCGCCCTTTGCCGGGCGGGCCGGTGGCCACGCCGCTGGACTGGCAGGAGCTGGGCGACGGCCAGCTCCACGCCCAGCGCTATCACCTGGGCAACCTGCCGCGCCGCCTCGGCCAGAAGGACGACCCCTGGGCCGACTTCGCGCGGCGCGCGGCCTCGGCCGCGAAGGCGGCCGACCGGATCTGAGCGGCGCGGCCGCGGCGGCGGCGGTGGCGGCGGTGACGTCGGCGGTGCACCGGCGGCGGTGGCGGTAGCCTTGGCGGCAGCGCCGGCGCTACTGGGACCGGGGCCCCGCCGGCGCCGCACGGAACTTCTTGTGCAGCTCGTTGACCACGATGGCCGTCGAGGCCACGGCGATGGCCATCAACCACGTCTGGCCATCCAGCGGCGTCAGGCGCAGCAGGTCCTGCGTCACCGGCGCGTACATGGCGCCGATGTGGATGCCCAGCGAGGTGAACACGCCGCCCACCAGCAGCGGGTTGGCCAGGAAGCGCTTGCGGAAGATGGAGACGTGCTCGCTGCGGCAGTTGAAGACGTGGACCTTCTGGAAGAGCACCAGGGTGGTGAGCGCCGCGGTGCGGGCGACCTCCAGGTCGTCCATGCCCGGCCCGGCGGTGCGCTGGAACATGAACAGGACCCCGGCGGAGAGCCAGACGCCCACGATCACCAGGCGCTCCATCAATAGCCTGTTGAGCACGTTGGCGGCGGGATCGCGCGGCGGCTGCCGGAAGAGCTGCTTCTCGCCGGGCTCGAAGGCCAGCGCCACGTCGGCGATGCCGTTGGTCACCACGTTGCACCAGAGGATCTGCGCCGGCAGCAGCGGCAGCGGCCAGCCCACCGCCAGGGCCGAGAGGATGATCAGCACGTCCGCCGCGCCGGTGCTCAGCAGGAAGAACGTGGCCATGCGGATGTTGCGGAAGGAGGTGCGGCCCTCCTCCACGGCGGCCAGGACGCTGGCGAAGTTGTCGTCGGTGATCACCATGTCGCTGGCGTCCTTGGCCACGTCGGTGCCCGAGCCCATGGCCGCGCCGATGTGGGCGGACTTCAGGGCGGGAGCGTCGTTCACCCCGTCGCCGGTCACCGCGACGATCTCCCCCACCTCATCCTTCAGGGTGTTGACCAGGCGCAGCTTCTGGCCCGGCTCGGCGCGGGCGAAGACGTTGACGTGGGCGGTGACGCGGCGGAAGGCATCATCGTCGAGGTCGCGCAGGTCGCGGCCGGAGTAGGCGCGCTCGAGGTCGGCCGCGGCCGCGGCCTCGGTGTCGATGTGCGTCTTCTCGGCGATGGCCGCGGCGGTGCGCGCGTGGTCGCCGGTGACCATGACCACGCGGATGCCGATCTCGTTGCACTGGTCCACCGCGTCGACGGCCGAGTCGCGCGGCGGGTCGAGCAGGCCGTAGAGGCCGGCGAACGCCAGGCCCGTCGGCTGCTCGTCGCGCGTGGCGTCGGCCGCCTCCTGACCCTGGCCCACGGCGCCGGCCAGGACGCGCAGGCCCTGGTCGGCCAGGTCCTGCTGGGCCCGCATCACCGCGTCGCGGTCGAGGGTCTGGTCCTCGCCGTCGGCCGCCAGGCGGCGGTCGCACATCCCGAGGATGGTCTCCGGCGCGCCCTTGACCAGGGTGAGCGGGCCCTGGTCCGTCTCGTGGACGGTGGCCATGTACCGGCGCTCGGTCTTGAAGGGCACGGTGTGGACCCGCTCGAAGCGCTCCTGGAGCGCGCCGCGGTCCAGGCCGGCCTTGGCCGCGGCCACCTGCAGCGCCACCTCCATGGGGTCGCCGCTGGCGTGGAAGCCATCCTCGTCCTCGGTGAAGCTGGCCTGGCTGCAGAGCGTGCCGATCAGCAGCGCCT
>CAZWYF010000024.1:10549-11746 GCA_964637835.1 uncultured Fibrobacteraceae bacterium | reverse complement strand
TCCTCGTCCTCGGTGAAGCTGGCCTGGCTGCAGAGCGTGCCGATCAGCAGCGCCTGCCACAGGGACGACCCCTCCGACACCTCCACCGCCGCCGCCGACTCCTCGCGCGTGACCTCTCCGACGGTGGTCTCGCCCCCGCCGCCGATGCGGTAGGTCTCCGCCAGCGTGGTGATCGCACGCACGGTCATCTGGTTCTGGGTGAGGGTGCCGGTCTTGTCGGTGACGATCACCGTGGTGGAGCCCAGCGTGTCCACGGCGGGCAGCTGGCGGATCAGGGCGTGGCGCTCGGCCATGCGCCGGACGCCCAGCGCCAGGGCCACCGTCACCACGATGGGCAGGCCCGCGGGGATGGCCGCCACCGAGAGCGCGATGCCCAGCAGGAGCATGTCCTCGAAGGCCCTGCCGGAGGCCATCCCCAGGCCCATGGCCACCACGGCGGTGCCCAGGATGCCGACGGTGATCCAGCGCGTCAGGCGGCGGATCCGGCGCTCGAGGGGCGTCTCGATCTCCGCCGACTCGCCCACCTGCTCGGCGATCTCGCCGATGGCGGTGTCCCGGCCGGTGGCCACCACCACGCCGCGGGCGCTCCCCGAGGTGACGCCCGTGCCGAGGAACACCAGGTTCTTCTGCTCGGCGCGGGGCAGGTCGGGGTCGTCCGCGAGGGTCTCGGTGGTCTTGGTCACGGGGGTGGATTCGCCGGTGAGGGCGGCCTCGTTGACCTGGAGCGACTCCACGTCCAGCAGGCGCAGGTCGGCCGGGACCATGCGGCCCTGGTCGATCTCCACCACGTCGCCGGGCACCAGGTGCGCGCTGTCGATCTCGCGGGGCTCACCATCGCGGATCACCCGCGCGCGCGGGGTGATCATGGAGGTGAGCGACTGCACCGCCGACTCCGCGCGGTACTCCTGCAGGAAGCCCACGGTGCCGTTGATGATCAGGACGGCGCCGATGACGATGGCGTCGGCGTAGCTCTGGATGGACAGGGTGAGGACCAGGGCGCCGAGCAGGACGTAGATCAGCGGGCTGGTGAACTGGTGCAGGAGCACCTCCCAGGCGCTGATCTCCTTGGTCTGGCGGATGCGGTTGGGACCGTGCTCGGCCAGGCGCTGCTCGGCGTCGGCGTCGGAGAGTCCGTCCGGGCCGGTGCCGAGGTGCTCGAGGACACGGTCGGAGCTCGTGGCGAACCAGTTCAATGCA
>CAZWYF010000024.1:4473-10449 GCA_964637835.1 uncultured Fibrobacteraceae bacterium | reverse complement strand
GGCGGACCGGGCGGCTTGCGCGGTGGCGGCCGGCGGCGGACCGGGCGGCCGTCGTGGCGGCGGCCGGCGGCCGCCGCGGCGGTCTGCCATCGACGCGTTTTGCGACTAAGGTGGGCGCAGGACCCCCCGCCCCCGGCCAGGCGCGCCGGGTGCCGGGCCCTCCGTGCGACCCGAGGGCAGGACGAACGGGAGCGAGCCGCCATGAACGACCGCACCCTCACCGACTGGACGCTGGCCTACGAGGCCTGGGAACCCGCCGCCGAGCCCCTGCGCGAGGCGCTCACCACCCTGGGCAACGGCGTCTTCGCCACCCGCGGCGCCGCGCCCGAGTGCCGCGCGGGCGGGCCCCACTATCCCGGCACCTACGTGGCCGGCGCCTACAACCACCTGGAGAGCGAGGTGGCCGGGCGGATCATCAGCAACGAGAGCATCGTCAACTGGCCCAACTGGCTGATGATCAGCTTCCGCATCGGCGACGAGGACTGGTTCACGCCCGACAGCGCCCAGATCCTCGCCTACCGGCAGGAACTGGACGTGGCCCGCGGCCTGCTCCACCGCGAGATGCATTTCCGCGACCAGGCCGATCGCGAGTTCCGCGTGGAGTCCTCCCGCCTGGTGCACATGGGCCGGCGCGACACCGCGGCCCTGGTGTGGACGCTCACGCCGCTGAACTGGTCGGGCACCGTGGAGATCCGCAGCGCCATCGACGGCCGGGTCACCAACTCCGGCGTGGAACGCTACCGCGAGCTCAACGGCCAGCACCTGGAGATCCTCGCGACCGCCGCGGTGGGCGAGGACGCCGTGCTCATGCGCTCCCGGACCTGCCAGTCCCGGGTCACCGTGGCCCAGGCCATCCGGACGCGCGTCTTCCGGGGGGACGTGCCCGCGGCGCTCGAGCGCCACACCGCGCTGGACCAGGGCGTGGCCGCCCAGCACCTGCTGGTCGCCTGCGAGGCCCACAAGCCGCTGCGCGTGGAGAAGGTGCTCGGCCTGGCCAGCTGCCGCACCCCGGCCATCAGCAATCCCGCCGAGCACGTCAGCAAGCTGATGCGCCGGCTCCCCGACTTCGCCACCCTCCGCGGCGGTCACGAGCTGGCCTGGCGCCATCTCTGGAAGCGGGCCGACCTGCGCCTCGAGAACCGCGACTGCTACGCCCAGCTGGTCCTGCGGCTGCACATCTTCCACCTGCTGCAGACGGTCTCCACCCAGCTCATCGGCGTGGACGCCGGCGTCCCCGCCCGCGGCCTGCACGGCGAGGCGTACCGCGGCCACATCTTCTGGGACGAGCTGTTCACCCTGCCCTTCCTCACCTACCGCATGCCCGAGCTGACGCGGTCGCTGCTGATGTACCGCTACCGGCGCCTGGACGAGGCCCGCCACCATGCGGCGCAGTCCGGCCTGGCCGGCGCCATGTACCCCTGGCAGAGCGGCAGCGACGGCCGCGAGGAGAACCAGGAGCTGCACCTGAACCCGGAGTCCGGCGAGTGGATCCCCGACAACACCCACCGCCAGCGCCACGTCAACGCGGCCATCGCCTACAACATCTGGCAGTATCACGAGGTCACCGACGACCAGGAGTTCCTCAGCTTCTACGGCGCGGAGATGCTGCTGGAGATCGCCCGCATGTGGGCCGGCCTGGCGCAGTGGAACGCCGAGCGGGGTCGTTACGAGATCCGGGGCGTGGTGGGGCCGGACGAGTTCCACACGCAGTATCCCGACACCGACAGCCTGGGCCTGGACAACAACGCCTACACCAACGTCATGGCCGTCTGGTGCCTGAACACCGCCCTGAAAGCCATGGCCTGCCTGCCGGACGACCGCTGCGCGGAGCTGCGCGAGGCCCTGGGCATCACGCAGGAGGACCTGCTGGTCTGGCGCGAGATCACCACCGGGATGTTCATCCCCTTCCACGGCGACCGGATCATCAGCCAGTTCGAGGGCTGGGAGGAGCTGGAGGAGCTGGACTGGGAGGGCCTGCGCGAGCGCCACGGCGACATCCAGCGCCTCGACCGCATCCTGGGCGCCGAGGGCGACGACCCCAACCGCTACCAGGCCACCAAGCAGGCCGACGTGCTCATGCTCTTCTACCTGCTCTCGGCCGAGGAGCTGCGCGAGATCTTCGCGAACCTGGAGTACGAGTGGGACGACGAGCTCATCCCCCGCAACGTCGCCTACTACCTCGACCGCACCTCCCACGGCTCCACCCTCAGCCGCGTGGTCCACGCCTGGGTGCTCTCGCGCTCGGACCGCGCACGATCCTGGCACCTCTTCCACGACGCCCTGGCCAGCGACGTGGACGACATCCAGGGCGGCACCACGTCCGAGGGCGTCCACCTCGGCGCCATGGCCGGCACCGTGGACCTGGTCCAGCGCTGCTACACCGGCCTGCGCAGCGAGGACGGGGTGCTCTGGCTCCATCCCCAGCTCCCCGCGGAGCTGGGCCACCTGCACCTGCGCATCCGCCACCGTGGCCGCTGGCTGGAGCTGGAGCTCCACCAGAGCTGCGTGACGGTGACCGCGGAGGCGGGCACCAGCGACATCGCCCACGTGGGCATCGACGGGACCATCCACGAGCTGCAACCGGGCGAGTCGCGGACCTTCGACCTCGAGCATCAGGAGGACCGACCATGAGCCAGCCCGCCCCCGGGCCCTTCGCCGCCGTGATCCTGGACATGGATGGCGTGATCACGCGCACCGCCAGCGTCCATCAGAAGGCCTGGCAGGAGACCTTCGACGGCCTGCTCGCCGCGCGCGCCGACGCGGGCCACGCGGACGAGGACCACTCCCCGTTCACCTCGGCCGACTACCGCGCGTACGTGGACGGCAAGCCGCGCCTGGACGGCGTGCGCGACTTCCTGCGCTCGCGCGGCATCGAGCTGCCGGAGGGCTCGGAGGACGACCCGCCCGCGGCCGAGACGGTCTGGGGCGTGGGCACCCGCAAGAACGACCGCTTCCGCGCCGTCCTCGATCGCGACGGCGTGGAGGTCTTCGAGGACACGGTGGCCGCCGTCCGGCGCTGGCGACGCGGCGACCTGCGGGTGGGCGTGATCTCCGCCAGCCGGAACTGTCGTCACGTCCTGCGGACCGCCGGCGTCATCGACCTCTTCGAGACCATCGCCGACGGCCAGACCGCCCGCGAGCTCGGCCTCGGCGGCAAGCCCGACCTCATCCGCACCGCCATGCGCGCGCTCGATACCGAGCCCGAACGCGCCGTCCTGGTGGAGGACGCCACCAGCGGCGTGGCCGCCGGCGCCCAGGAGAACTGCGGCCTGGTGATCGGCGTCGACCGCGGCGACCACCCCGACCACGCCGACGCCCTGCGCGAGCACGGCGCCCACCTGGTGACCACCGCCCTGGACCACGTCCGCTTCCGCCGCCTGGTCCCCACCGCCGACGCCCACCTCGACGCCCTCACCGACCTGCGCGCCGACCGCCCGCTGGCGGTGTTCCTGGACTTCGACGGCACGCTCAGCGAGATCGTGGACGACCCCGACGCCGCGACCATCAGCGCCCCCATGCGCGACGCCGTCCGCGAGCTGGCCGCCTCCGCGGTGGTCGCCGTGGTCAGCGGCCGCGACCGCGCGGACGTGGAAGAACGGTCGGGCCTCTCCGGCCTCTACTTCGCCGGCAGCCACGGCCTGGACATCGCCGGGACGGATGCCGCTGGCCCGGACGTCGCTGGCCCGGACGTCGCTGGCCCGGACGTCGCTGGCCCGGACGTCGCTGGCCCGGAGCGCACCATGGTCCACCCCGAGGCCGAGGCCGCCGTCCCGGAGGTGGACGCCGCCGAGCAGCGCCTGCGCGAGGAGCTGGCCGACGTCCCCGGCGTGGTCCTCGAGCGCAAGCGCTTCTCCCTCGCCGTGCACGACCGCCAGGTGGCCACCGAGCACGTCGACCGCGTCCACGCCGCGGTGGAGGCCGCCGAAGCCGACGCCGACCACCTGCGGATCCGCACCGGCAAGCGCGTCTCCGAGCTGCTCCCGGACCTGGACTGGGACAAGGGCCACGCCGTCTCCTGGCTCATGGACGCCCTGCAGGTCGACCCGGTACAGCGCCTGGTGATCTACATCGGCGACGACGAGACCGACGAGGACGCCTTCGCCACCCTCACCCGCCGCGGCCTGGGCATCCACGTGGGCCCCGGCGTCAGCGACACCCTGGCCGACTACCGCCTGGACGACCCCGCCGCGGTGGAGCGCTTCCTGGGCTGGCTCGCGGGATAGCGCGGCGATGGCCGATCTGTTCGCGGCGTCCGACGCGGCCCGTTGCGCGGCGTGGCATGGACGGGGTCGCGGACTTGATGGATCGCAAGAAATCTGCGGAGACTCTCCGCAGATTTCTTACATCATGCAAAACGGCACCGTGTGGCCCGGGGGCCCCCGGATCCCCCCACCCGGCACACCCGGCCATGATCTTCCCTTATCAGTATCCCGCGACTCGCGTCCCCTGTCCTCGTGGCGGCCGCGCGTGCGCCCCCGGCGAACCACCGCGAGCCGCACGCGAATCGTTCCGTCGTCCCGCCGTCCCGTCGTTCCGTCGTCCCGCCGTTCCGTCGTCCCGTCGTTCCGTCGTTCCGTCGTCCCGAGCCCTGCCGGACGATGCCTCCTGGCCGATCCCGGCCTCGCCCGTTCGAGGGAGTCGTGCCATGCGCCGCACCGCGTTGTCAGTGATCGTCGTCGTGTCCCTGTTCTCCTGGGCCCCGTCCTCCGCGTCCGCTGTCGCTGACCGCGAGGCCCCCGCGAGCGCGTCGGCAACCGGCTCCGCCGTCGCCGGCCTGGTCGCCGTACCCAGCGATCATGACGTGGCCACCACCGCGGACCGCCTGGTCGCCGCCATCGAGCAGAAGGGCGCCCGCGTCTTCGCCCGCATCGACCACGGCGCCAACGCCGCCAGCGTGGGCAGCCCGCGGGCCCCCATGCAGCTGGTGATCTTCGGCCGTGCCGAGATGGGCACGGCCCTCATGCGGGCCGGCGCCACCGTGGGCATCGACCTGCCGCTGAAGGTGCTGGAGTGACTGACCGCCGCCGCCCGCTGAGGAAGGTCGCGCGGGGTCATCCCCCTGCCCACCGCACTCCTCAGCCCGCCGGGCCCGGCACCCACTCCACGCCGTGCGCCTCGGTGCCGGCGCGTGGTGTTGGTGGCGTTCCAGATGAACGGCCGCCGCGCCCGCAGATGCTCGCGGGCCCGCTCCCGCGCCACCTGCGCGACGCGGCCCTGATCGGCGGTGGGCGCGACACGCAGCTCCTCGCGGATGGCGTCCAGGGAGACCTGCGGCCGGTCGGGCAGCTCGGTCGCGATCCAGGTGTCCTTCCCCGCACCGGGCAGCCCGCTCATGAGGACGACCTCGCCGCAGGTGTCGTCGAACAGCTCCACGTCCGGCGCCACGTCGCGGCCCTGGAAGTAGGCGAAGCGCGTGTGCGGCGAGGCGAAGGGCCGCGGCCGGTCCCAGCAGCCCTCCTCGCGAGCGACGCCCTCGAAGAGGTCGATGGCCGCGAGCTTCTCGTCCAGGTCCCCGGCCCGACGACCCCGCAGGTCGGCCCGCGCGAGCATGGCCAGCCAGTCGCAGCGCGCCTGCCAGCTGAGGGTGATCGCCGCGCGGGCGGGGTCGGTGCGGCCAGCGACGTGCATGGGCGCGGTGTGGCGGTGGATGAGCTGCACCACCGCCTCGCGGTGCGCCATGGCGAGCGGCTGGCCGTGGGCCGCGAAGCGCCGGGCCAGCAGCCACCGCGCCCGCCGCGCCCCCCGCGGCGCGTGGTGCGGCGAGACGATGCGGCCGTCCTGCTCGCGGGTGGTGGCGGGCTTCTCGAGGTCGTGCAGCAGCGCGGCCAGGAAGACCAGCGTGCGCGGGCCGGCGTCGAGGGCCCGCCAGGCGGGGTCGTCGGTCAGGGCGGCGACCACCAGCCGGGTATGGGTGAGCACGTCGCCCTCGGCGTGCCACACCGGATCCTGCGGGCAGCCGGCCAGCTCCTGCAGCTC
>CAZWYF010000024.1:0-4373 GCA_964637835.1 uncultured Fibrobacteraceae bacterium | reverse complement strand
ACGGTGGCGGCCACGGCGGCGAGGCTCCGGAGGCGGCGGTCATGATGCGGCGTCCCCGCGACCGGTGAGGTCGTCCAGCGAGGCGTCCCCCGGACTCGCCGCGAAGATGTCCACGCCCTCGCGCAGCCGGTTGGCGATGAGGGGCCGGTCGAGCCAGTGCCCCTCGGCCAGGTCCACCGCCTGGTGGAAGCCGTGGCGGACCCACTTGTAGCGCTCGGCCACCACGCCAGCGGCCTCCACCTTGAGGTACAGGCCCTCCATGAGGCCGCTGGGATCGGTCTGGCTCCGCGCGCGCCGCGGGTCCAGACCCTGCGCGGCGCAGGATGCGTCCAGCACCGCGAGGTGCGACGGGCCGATGGCCGTGGAGGGTCCCACCAGGCCGGTCAGTTCCTCCAGCGCCCCGAACGACCCCTCCGCCAGCACCGGCGCCGACACCACCGGCGCGCCGGCCAGCAGCTCGCGACGGCGCGCGGTGGCGAGGAACTCCCCGCGCTCGCTGTCCAGCAAGTCGAACTCCACGAAGTAATGGGGCAGGCGGTCATAGAAGACGGTGTGCTTGGCATGGAGCCACTCGCCGTACATGACGTACCTCGTCCCCAGGGCCTCGTGCAGCGCATCGCGATGGACCATGGCCCACTGCTTCAGGAGGTCGAAGTGGCGCTCGCGCGGGCCGCCCACCAGGTAGTGGCCGCGGCTCTGCAGCAGGAGCGTCCCGTCGGGCGCGAAGCTCACCGCGCTGTTGGCGCCGTCGAGCTTCTCCTCCACCACGAGCGGCCGGCCGGCCACCGCGGCGAAGGGCACGCTGGCCAGGTCCTCGTCGCCGGGCTGCAGACGGGAGCCCTGCAGGTGTTGCGTACGGGGGTACTTGTGGATGCGCGTGCGATCGGGGCGCGGGGTCCCGGAGAACTGGCGGTCATTCATCGGCGGCTCCCACCCGGATCATCGCCAGCAGGTGGCCGCGGACGGCGTCGAACCGGAGACGGGCGGCGCCCGCGGCGCAGGCCAGGTCGGTGAGCCGCTCGCGGGTCAGCAGGTGGACGTGCCCGGGGTTCCGGTCCTCGTGCAGGGGAACGCTGAGCAGCAGCCAGCGGCGAGCAACCCGCACCAGTTCGGCCACGGCTTGCTCCACGTCCGGAATGTGCTCGAGCACCTCGAGGGCGGTGACCACGTCGAAGGCGGCGTCCGGGAAATCGAGGGCGCGGGCATCCGCCACCGCGGCCGTCAGGTTCGGGAAGCCACCATGGGCCACCGCCTGGATGCGCGCCACGCGTCGTTCGAGAAGATCGATGGCGTGGACCGGCAGCTCCGGGAACTCCTCCAGCAGCGGCCAGAGGAACACGCCGCGCCCGTAGGCCGCGGCGCAGCCGGCATGGTGCGTGGCCTCCATGGTCAGCTCTCGGCCTCGTCGGCCTGCGGCGCGGCCGCCAGACGCCGGGAAGCCTCCGCCTCCACGCGGTAGCGGACCAGCGGACGCTGCTGCTCCGGCAGTTGCCGCAGGATGGCCCGGTCGAGCCGCGCCATCACCCCGGTCAGCGCCCGGACGTAGCCGCGGCATTCGGCCCGCCCCTCGGCCGTCGACGCGTCACGGGACAGCTTCCGCTGCTCCTGCTCGGAATCCACGCGCAGCTGGGCTGTCAGGTCCAGGAGGTCGGCCAGGAGATCGCGCGCAGATCCCTGATCGATCTGCAGATCGCGGGAATCCATATCGGGCCTTTCTCGGGTGGCGATAACGGTCGCTATACAGTCGGGATACCGGGGGTATCCTAGCAGATCGGAGGACGACCTTTCAATAGCCGGACGTCGCGGCTGGCGCCGGGCACTCCGGTCGGCCGGGTCGCCCCGGATACTCCGGTCGCTCCGGTCGCCCCGGGCACTCCGCTCGCCCCGGTCGCCTCGGTCGCCCCGGTCGCCCCGGTCGCTCCGGTCGCTCTGGTCGCCCCGGACGGCCCCGGACGCCCCGGTCGCCCCGGTCGCTCCGGTCGCCCCGGACGGCCCCGGACGCCGCCGCGGCCTGGTCCGCTGGCCCTCGCATAATTTGTCGTCAATATGACGACAAATTCATCCCCCGGGGGTGCATTTCGATGCAAAACGCTGCAATATGGCAATTTACGAGATTTCTTGGGCCTCGGATCCCCCGCCCCGCGGGAAGAACAGGCGCCGCCCGCGGGAAGAACAGGCGCCGCCCACCGCGAAGACCCGCGTCGGCCCGCCGCCTCACCCCTCGAACGACACCCCCACCGCCTGCCGCTCCACCGCCGCCTCCACCTCGAAGAACTCCTCCTGGCGGAACCGGAACATCCGCGCCACCAGGTTGGACGGGAAGGCCTCCACGCGGGTGTTCAGCTCCCGGACGTTGGCGTTGAAGTAGCGCCGGGCGCGCTGGATGCGGTCCTCGGTCTCGGCGAGCTGCCCCTGCAGGGCGAGGAACTGCTCGCTGGCCTTCAGGTCGGGGTAGGCCTCGGCCACGGCCAGCAGCTGGCGCACGCCGCTGATCAGGGGGGCCTCGTCGCGGGCCTGGCTGCCGGGGCTGCCGTGGGAGGCCTGGGCCCGGGCGCGCGCCTCGGTGACCCGGGCGAGCAGCTCGCGCTCGTGTTGCGCGTAGCCCTGGACGGTGGCCACGAGGTTGGGGATGAGGTCGTACCGGCGCTTGAGCTCGGTGTCGATGTCCGACCACGACTCGCGCACGTGCTGGCGCACCCGCACCAGGGCGTTGTAGTTGATGGCCGCCCACAGCAGCACGGCCACCACCACGCCGATGACGATCAGCTCGATGCTCACGGGGTCTCTCCTCGCAGCTCGGCCAGGACGTCCTCGGGCACCAGCTCGAGGATGCGCGTGGCCGTCTTCAGGTCGCGGTGGCAGCGGGTCGCGGTGAGCGCGCCGGTACGGATCACCGCCAGCTCCTGGAAGCCGAACTCCACCCGGACGTCGCCCGGCAGGGTGAGCAGGTACTCCATCATGCGCGGGTGGATCACCGCGTAGGCCCACTTGCGATCGGCGCTGGAGACGTGGAAGCGCCGGCTGAACTCCGACGACTCGAAGTCGAGGTCGTCCAGGCCCAGGAACTCGCCCACCTTGTCGAAGATGTGCTCCGGCCGGATGCGCAGCGGGATCACCGGCGCGCCGACATCCAGGATCACCAGGCTGCGGCGGTGGGTCTTGCGATTCTTGCCCGAGCCGGTGGTGAAGCGGTAGTCCAGGCAGCGGATGCGCCGGCCGTCGCGCTCGCCCTCGAGGTGCAGCTTCGACTGCCCGGAGTGCCCCCGGTCCAGCACCTTGAACGCGGAGTACTCGCGATCCCAGCCGGTCTGGCGCCCGTCGTGGTACGCGAGGCCCTGGCTCCGCGCGAAGGCCCGCAGCAGCCGCTTGCGCTTGTGGTCCTGGACCACCGAGTAGATGCCCAGGGCGATCACGCCGACGATGATCAGGACGACCAGGATGGGATCCACGCTGCCGCGCTCCTTCGCGCTCGGGCTCTCCGGTCCGCCGGAGCTCCGGATGATCGCCGCCGCGCCCGCAGGCACGCGACCTCCGCCGCGCTACCGCAGGTGCGCTACTGCCGCCGCCCCTCACCGTACGGCGCGAGCAGGCCGTCGTCGAGCATGCGCTCGACCAGTCGATCCACCATGGAGCCGACCAGCTGATCACGGGAGCTCAGGCCACCGCCGGTATCGAGGTTCGCTCGCCAGACGGTCCGGCCGTCGGACGCTCGCACGAGCCGCGCATCGAACAGGTACCCCGCGTGGCCGGTGAAGAGGAGGAGGAACTCCCGCAGCTTGTCCGCCCGCTGCGTGACCTCCAGGACGTGGGGCGCGCCGCTGGCCGCCACCTCGGCCGCGAGATCCGGCGGCTCGAGCTGCAGTCCGCCGGTGACGAGCACGTCCACGCGCGGACAGTACCAGGCGAGGTCCTGCAGCAGGTAGCCCTTGAGGGCCTGGACCTGCGCCTCGTCCCAGTGGGTGCCCGCATGGGCCACCACGAACAGGTGCTCCACCGTGCCGGTCCAGTCCTCGCTCAGCCGCGACTCCACGCTGGTGGTGGCGCACCCGGCCACCAACGCGACCAACGCGACCATCGCGACCATCACGCCGAGCCGGCCGATCGCGCCGATCCGGTCGATCGGTCCGTTCGCGCCGATCGCGCGCGTCAGGACGCCCGGCCGACCGGTCATCCTGCCGACCCACCGCGCCCTCGTCTCGCATGCCATCATGCATTCACCTCGGGAATCGGAAGCGGCGCCACGGGACGGCACCCCATCGCGGAGCGGCCCAGACGGTAGCCGGGGCGGCCACGCAGCGTCAAGCGCGACCGCCCCGGCGGGCGAGAACTCGTGGTGGGTCCGGCGCCCGCGGCCGGCGCCGATCACGGCACCG
>CAZWYF010000023.1:26194-54357 GCA_964637835.1 uncultured Fibrobacteraceae bacterium | reverse complement strand
CCGCGCCGGCTCAACCCCGTTCCGGCAGGTCCTGGACCTCGTCCTCGCGGAGCGGCCGCTTGACCTTCAGCGGCGGCGAGCCGGTGATCAGGCGGGCGCCCTTGTTGTCAGCCAGGAAGTTCCAGAACCAGTTCCACATCACGGCGATCCTGGCCCGGAAGCTGACCAGGAAGGCCACGTGGATCACGCTCCAGAGCACCCAGGCGAACCAGCCGGCGAAGTGGCGGCCGCCGATCTCGGCCACCGCGTGGTTCTTGCCGATGGTGGCCAGGTTGCCGCGGTCGCGGTAGCGGAACGGCGGGCGCTCGGCGGGCTCGTCGGCGCCGGGCAACTGGCGCGCGCGCGCCTCGCGGGCGATGGTGCGCGCCACGTACCGCCCGCCCTGGATGGCCACCTGGGCGACGCCGGGCAGGCCGTCGGGGAAACGGGGATCCTCGGCATGGGCCAGGTCGCCCACCACGAAGACCTCCGGATGGCCCGGGACGGCGAGGTCCGGCCCCACCCTGACGCGGCCGCGCCGGTCCAGCTCCACGCCCAGCCCCTGCGCCAGGGGCGAGGCCTGCACCCCGGCCGCCCAGAAGACGTTGGCCGCGGGCAGGAACTCGTCTCCCGCCTGCACGCCCTCGGCGGTGACCTCGGTGACCATGGTCTCGGTGCGCACCTCCACGCCGAGGTGCTCGAGGTCGCGGCGAGCCCGCGCGGAGAGGTCGTCCGGCATGCTCGGCAGCACCCGGGGCAGGCCCTCCAGGAGGATCACGCGGGAGGTGGTCGTATCGATGTTGCGGAAGTCGCGGGGGATGGTGCTGGCGGCGATCTCCTTGAGCGCCCCGGCCATCTCCACGCCCGTGGGGCCGGCGCCCACCACCACGAAGGTGAGCTTGGCGCGGCGGGTGTCGGGGTCCGCCTCCTGCTCGGCCTCCTCGAAGGCCAGCAGGATGCGGCGGCGGATCTCCAGGGCGTCGTCCACGGTCTTCAGGCCCGGGGCGTGCTGCTCCCAGTGGTCGTTGCCGAAGTAGCTGTGGGTGGCGCCGGTGGCCAGGACCAGGTAGTCGTACCGGGCCTCGCCGCCCTCGTGGTGCACCACCCGCCGGTCCAGATCCACGCCGCCGATGGTGTTGAGGTAGACCCGGCAGTTGCGCTGGTTGCTGAGGATCTTGCGGATGGGCTCGGCGATCTCCGCCGGCGAGAGCACGGCCGAGGCCACCTGGTAGAGCAGGGGCTGGAAGAGGTGGTAGTTGTTGCGGTCGAACAGCGCGATGTCCACCGGCGCGCCGGCGAGGTGCTGGGCGGCGTTGAGGCCGCCGAAGCCGCCGCCGACGATCACCACGCGCGGACGATCGTGGCGCCGGGAGGGGGTCGGGTCGTGGGTCATGCCGGGCCTTCCTGTCAGCGGGGTCACTGCTGCCAAGTTATGGTCATCGCGGGGAGCCGCGAGGTCGACGCGCGATTGGTCCGGGACAATGGGCGGCCGGGATCTTATCGTTGGCCGATCACCTGAAATCGCCAATCACTCCGGCTGCTGGAGGAGGGTTCCCATGCTGCGCACCGTATCGCCGCGAACGCCATCGTCATGGTCTCCGGGAGGCGCCCGTCCGGGCCTGGGCCCGGTCGCCGCCCTGGGGCTGGGGCTGGTCCTGGTCCTGGTCCTGGCGGGGCTGATCCCCTCCCGCGCGCAGGCCGACGACCACGCCGACGTGGCCGCCATCCTCGCCCACGCCCTGGACGATACCTTCGCCCACGCCGCGCTGCGCGAGCTGACCGACGAGGTGGGCCCGCGGCTGGCCGGCAGCGAGGGCATGCGGCGGGCCCACGCCTGGGCCGAGCGCTGGCTCGCGCGCGCCGGGGCCGACGCGATATGGCGCGAGGAGGCCATGGTCCCACGCTGGGAGCGGGGACACGAGTGGGCGCGCCTGACCCACCCCTACGAGATGCCGCTGGGGCTGCTGGGCCTGGGGATGAGCGTGGGGACGCCCGCCGGCGGCCTGGAGGCCGAGGTGGTCGCGGTGCGCGACTGGGAGGAGCTGGAGGCGCGGGCGGACGAGGTGGCGGGCAGGATCGTGGTCTTCGATCCGCCGTGGCGGAGCTATGGCTTCAACGTGGACTACCGGGTCAACGCCGCCGGGCGGGCGGCGGCCCACGGCGCGGTGGCGACGCTGATCCGCCCGGCGGGCTTCGGCCAGAACACGCCCCACACCGGCGTGATGCGCTACCCGGACGACGACACCCCCCGCATCGCGGCCGCCTCGCTCACCGCCGAGGGCGCCGCCCTGCTGCACCGCCTGAGCGATGCCGGCCTGCACCCGCGCGTGCGGCTGATGATGGAGGCCCGGCCCCTGCCCGACGGCCCCTGCGCCAACGTGATCGGCGAGCTGCGCGGGAGCGAGCGGCCCGAGGAGGTGGTGGTGATCGCCGGCCACCTGGACGCCTGGGACACCGGCAGCGGCGCCCACGACGACGGCGCCGGCTGCACCATCATGGTGGCCGCGCTGAAGGTGCTGCAGGACCTGGAGCTGCGGCCGCGGCGCACCGTGCGCGTGGTGCTCTACACCAGCGAGGAGTTCGGCGGCCAGGGCGGCGACGCCTACGTCGAGCGCCATGCCGACGCCATCGAGCAGCACGTCCTGGCGCTGGAGAGCGACGCGGGCTGCTTCGCACCGGCCGGTTTCTCGGTGCGGGCGGACAGCACCACCATCGCCTTCCTCGACCGCCTGGCCGCGCCGCTGGCGCCGGTGGGCGCGGACTCGGTCTACGCCGGCTGGGCGGGCGTGGACATCCGCCCGCTGGTGGATCGCGGCGTGCCGGGCGTGGGCCACCGGGTCCATGGCGCGGACTACTTCCGCTACCATCACGGCCCCGCCGACGTCTACGAGGCGGTGGCCCCGGAGGACCTGGCGGCCAACGTGGCGGCGGTGGCGGGCTTCGTCTACGCTGTCGCGAACTCGCCGGATCCCATCCCCCGCCCGAAGGACGACTGAGCCCCGTGGCCCCCTGGCTGGACCGGTTGCGCAAGCTCGGCCGTCGTCCCGAACGCGGCGGCCCCAATCCCGTGCTCGCGGGCAGGATCACGCCCACGCTGCTCGGCCTGAGCGTGCCCATGATCCTGGCCATGGTGCTGGTGACCCTCTTCGGCGCCGTGGACATGTTCTATCTCGGCCGGTTCAGCACCGAGGCCCTGGCCGCGGTGAGCGCGGCCTTTCCCGTCACCTACCTGCTGCACACCTTCGGCGGCGCCCTGGGCACCGCCTGCACCAGCACCTGCTCGCGCCTGATCGGGTCCGGCCGCCGCGACGAGGTCCCCAACCTCCTGCTGCACGTGATCCTGCTGTCGGCCGCCGTCGCGGTGCTGCTCATCCCCGGCGGGCTGGCCCTGCTGAGGATCGAGCCGACGCTCAACTCGCCGGCGACCGATCCGCTGGTCCGCGAGATGGCGTACCGGTACGGACTGATCTACTTCCTGGGCGGCTTCTTCAGCGTCTTCGCCATGAGCGTCAACTCCCTGTTCCGCGGCGAGGGCGACACCGCCTTCCCGTTCAAGGTGATGGCCGTGGGCCTGGCGCTGAACATCGTCCTCGATCCGCTGTTCATCTTCGGCCCGGGCCCCTTCCCGCGCCTGGGCGTGGCGGGTGCGGCGGTGACCACGGTGATCAGCTTCGCGGTGGCCTCGCTGCTGGTTCTGCGCGAGCTGCTCACCGCCGACCGCGCCGTGCGGCTGGTGCGCGGGGCCTGGTCCTACCGGCCGGAACTGCTGAAGGACGTGCTGCGGGTGGGTGGGCCGGCGGCGCTCGCCAACCTGGCCCTGCCGGTGTCGGTCATGCTGATCAACAAGATGATCGCGGGATTCGGCACCGCGGCCGTGGCCGGCTACGGCGCGGCACGGATCATCCACAGCATCGTGTTCCTGCCCACCCTGGGCCTGAGCATGAGCATGATGATCATGGTCGGGCAGAACCACGGGGCCGGTCATCGCGAGCGGGTGCGCGAGATCACCCTGACGACGTTGCGCTTCTCGCTCACCCTGGTGGCGGCGCTGTCGTTGCCCATCATCCTGCTGCCTGAACGGGCGATCGCCATCATCAACGACGACCTGGCCGTCATCGCCGCCGGCGCGCCCCTGGTGCAGTGGGGCACGCTGACGCGACCCATGCTGGGCATCGTCAACATCACCGCCTTCTGGTTCCAGGCCCGTGGCCAGGGCCTGGCGGGCATGGCGCCCAACAGCCTCATGCGGGTGGTGTTCGAGCCCCTGGGCGTGTGGGCGGGCCTGCAGCTGGGCGGCCTGGCCACCGGCTGGTACGGCTTCGCCGCTGGCGATGCGCTGGGCGGCCTGGTGTTCCTCGCGCTGCTGCTGTGGCGCCTGCGCGTCTACGTGCGCTCGGGGACCACCCCGGCCGACGACCAGGCCGGCGCGGCCGCCACCTCCGCCTCCCCCACGCCCTGAACCGGGGCGCCGCGGCAGCCACCCGGCCGCGCCTGGCCCCCCTGGCACATATCTGGCAACCCCGCTCCCGGATCACGGCGTGGAACGCTCTCCGCGCCTCGACAAGGCCCTGTCCGGGAGGCCCTCATGCGCCCGTGGCTGCGATTCCCCTTCCTCGCCCTCGCAGCGGTCGTCCTGCTGCTCTCCGCCTGTTCTCGCGACGACGAGGATGCTGGCGGCACCATCGACCTCAACGACCCCGGCGCCGGCGCGGCGCTGTCGGGCTACTGGGACGCCGGCGACGCGGCCGGCGCGGCGCTGGCCAGCAGCGAGGACCGGTGGGCAGCCTTTGCCGCCCTGGCGGCAGACCCGACCGTCCTGCCCGACTCCACCATGCAGGCCGCCCGCGCGTATGCGGCCGCCTGCACCGCGGCCGCCGCCGAGCTCGAGGCCTGGCACGATCTGGAGCTGGCCATCGCCCCGGTGGGCGGCGACAAGGCCCAGATATCCGACCAGGCGCGCGCGACGGCCCTGGACGTGCTTTCGGTGGCCGCCGCGTCGGTCCGCACGGGAGCCGAGGGGCTCCTGGTGGCCTGGCAGACGCTGGGCGGGATCCGGGGCCTGCGCGAGGCGCTGGCCGATCCGGAGGGGACCCTGCCGGTGACCGGTCGCCTGGCCGAGGCGCTGGCCGCGCGTCTGGACGCCCGGGACGCGGTCGTGGTCGAGGCGATCCTCGCGGACCAGGACCGGGGCGGCGTGCTGCCCCTGACCGAGCTGGAGGGCGACACGCCTGCCGCGCGGGCCGCCTGGTACGGCGACCTGGACGGCGACCACCCGCTCAAGCGCCAGTGCCGCGCCGCGGTGCCGGCGTTCGACGCGGCCGAGCGCGAGGCCTCCCTCGCGCTGCTCTCCCGCGCCGCGCGTGGTCAGCTCCGGCTCTTCCCCGCCACCGGCGCCGGCGGCGCCAGCGTGGCCGAGCTTCCCGACCAGCTCACCGCCGCGGGCGAGACCCCGCCGGCGGCCCACGAGGTGACCCTCTCGCTGCTCGCCGGCGCCGCTGGCGAGCCGGTCACCGGCCCGGCCATGGTGCTGCTCCGCCGCCGCGGCTTGCCGCAGGAGGACCCGCGGCTGGCGCTGCTGGGCGGCGCGGCCGCGCAGGTGATCGTCCACCTGCCGGAGGGCCGGTACGACGTCCTGGCCCTGGCCGACGGCTGGGCCCGCGCCGTGGCCTGCGACCGGCCCATCAGCGGCGCCGGCGCCCTGTCGCTATCGCTCAGCCACCTGCAGCAGGCGTCGCTGATCCTCGAGGAGGTGGCGGCGCCCGCCATGGCCGGCGCGGGCATGCGCGTGACCGCCACCGCGGTGGCCGCCAGCGCCGCGGGCCGCGACCTGACGTTCGACTGGATCGTGCGCGGACCCTGCGAGAGCGTCACTCCCGGCGGGCCGGACTGCACCTTCGTCCCCGCCGCGGCGGGCGAGTACACCGCCGTGGTCACCGTCCGCGACCAGACCGGCGAGGCGGCGACCGATTCGACCACCGTCACGGTGACGCCCTTCGCGGTGGAGGTCTTCCGCACCGACTTCCTGGCGGAGCAGGTGGTGGACCACCACTTCAACCCCGGCGAGCAGGACACGCTCTGGCTGTGGGTGGCCAACCGCGGCGACGCGGAGGTGCGCGGCACGGCGCGCCTGCAGGGCCGCGACGGCCTGGACGTGGACGTGACCTCGGAGACCTGGACCCTGCCTGCCGCTCGCCAGACGCGGTGGCAGGTGGCGGTGCCCATCCCCGCGGACTACGATCGTCCCCGCGCCCGCCTCGACTTCTCCTTCACCGCCGACGGCCACACCCTGGTCCAGGAGCTGGACTACCGGGTGGACTTCTACGCCGAGCTGGCCCGCATCGCCTCGCCCCAGACCAGCCGCATCATCACCGTCTCGGGCACGGTGGCCAATCCGGCGCTGGAGACGGCCCAGCTGGTGGTGGACCGGGACCGCGACCAGGTCTATCGGCTGCCCCTGCAGGACGGCGCCTTCGAGCAGGTGGTGATCCTCTCGGGCACCGAGGAGACCACGCGCCGGCGCCTGGAGGTGGTCGCCCACGCGGGCAACCGGCGGGCCAGCGCCCGGGCGGGCTTCATGGCCGCCATCCCCCGCGCCGACTTCCGCGCCACCCTCTTCTGGGACACCGACGGCACGGACGTGGACCTCTGGGTGACCGACCCCGACGGCGAGAAGTGCTACTTCGCCAACCAGACCACCGCCTCGGGCCTGGAGCTGGACGTGGACGACGTCACCGGCTACGGCCCCGAGAACATCACCGGCGAGAGCGGCCTGCCCGCCGGCGAGTACCTGGTGCAGGTGCACTACTACAGCGACCACGGCACCGGCCTGGCCACCGAGGCCACCGTGATGCTCACCATGCACGAGGGCACCGACCAGGCCTCCGTGGTCACCGAGAGCCAGACCATCGGCGACGGCGACGTGTGGACCGTGGCCACGGTGGTCTGGGACGGCGCCCAGGTGGTGAGCGTCGCGCCGGCGCCTCGCGACCGGATCACGGTGGCGCCGCGCGCGCAGCCTGCCAAGTAGCCCGCGGCGGGGTCGTCCCCGATCACGACGGCCCCGCCGCCTTACCGCCCGTCTCGGAGGCACCCTCATCCGGCTTGCAACCGGATGAGGGTTTCTGCGTATACTGTCCGCGACCCGGGCCGTGACCGGGCGCTGCTCCGTCTCCCGTCGCCCACGACATCGACCATCCCCGCGGAGGTATCCCATGCGACGTCTGCCGGCGCTCCTCGCCGCGCTCCTGCTGATCTCGGCCACCGGCGTGGCCGCTCCTGCCGAGCCCGACCTCGACGACATGCGCCTGCTGCGCATGCCGGACATCCACCAGGATCAGGTGGTGTTCGTCTACGCTGGCGACCTCTGGACCGTCTCCGCTGCGGGGGGCGACGCCCGCCGGCTGACGAGCTCGGAGGGCTTCGAGAGCATGCCGAAGTTCTCGCCCGACGGTCGCTGGATCGCCTTCAGCGGCGAGTACGACGGCAACAACGACGTCTACGTGATGCCCGCCGCGGGCGGCGAGCCCGTCCGGCTGACGTATCACCCGGGGTGGGACCGCGTCATCGACTGGGAGCCCGACGGCCGCCGGGTCCGCTTCCAGTCCGCCCGCGCCAGCCACACCGGCCGCGACCTGCAGCTCTTCACGGTGGATCGTGAGGGCGGCCTGCCGGTGCAGATGGTCCTGCCCACGGCGGGTCTGTCGAGCTGGAGCGAGGATGGCCAGCGCATCGCCTACAACCGCATCAGCCGCGAGAACCGCACCTGGAAGCGTTACCAGGGCGGCATGGCCCAGGACGTGTGGATCTACGACTTCGCCGAGAACGACACGCGTCGGGTCACCGACTGGGCCGGCACCGACAACTTCCCCATGTGGCACGGCGAGACCATCTACTACAGCAGCGACCGCAAGGACGGCAAGCTCAACCTCTGGGCCTGGGACGAGGCCACCGGCGAGCACCGCCAGGTCACCCGCCACCGCGAGTACGACGTCAAGCATCCCAGCCTCGGCCAGGACGCCATCGTCTACGAGAACGGCGGCTGGCTGTACGTGCTGGACGTCACCGCGAGCGAGCCCGAGCCCCGCAAGCTGACGGTGAGCCTGCGCTCGGACAACGTCTGGGCCCGCCCGCGACTGCGCGGCGTGGACCGGTGGCTGCGCGACTACGCCATCGCCCCGGATGGCAACCGCGTGGCCGTCACCGCCCGCGGCGACGTGTTCGACCTGCCCGCCGAGCACGGCCCGGTGAAGAACCTCACCGCCACCGGCGACGTGCGCGAGCGGTCGGTGGCCTGGTCGCCCGACGGCGAGACCCTGGCCTACCTCAGCGACCGCAGCGGCGAGTACGAGATCTATCTGCGCCCGGCCACCGGGCGGGGCGAGGAGAAGCGCCTGACCCGCGGCCTGGGCGCCTGGGTCTACGGCATGGCGTGGTCGCCCGACAGCGAGCACCTGCTGGTGAGCAACGCCGGCCTGCAGCTGCTGCTGGTGGACGCCGAGGACGGCGACGTGACGGTGATCGACACCGGCAAGACCGGCCCCATCACCGGCGCGGCCTGGAGCCCGCACTCCGACTGGGTGGCCTACGCCCGCCCCGAGAGCAACGGCTACCGCACGCTGCAGCTGTACGACGTCCGCGAGGACGAGCGGCACCAGGTCACCGACGACTTCACCGACGAGAACTGGCCCTGCTTCGACGACGAGGGTAAGTACCTGTTCTTCACCTCCGCCCAGCACTTCAACCCCACCCTCGGCGGCTTCGATCTGAAGCCCCTGTGGACCAACCAGGACGGCATCTACCTGGTGACCCTGCGCGAGGACCTCGAGCACCCGTTCCCGCCGCGCGTGGACCAGGTCGACGTCGCGAGCGAGGACGACGCGGACGGCGACGGGAATGGCAAGGGCAAGGGCGAGAACGGCGCCGACGGGGCAGGCGAGGACGGGAAGGACGAGGAGAACGGAGAGGAGCCCCGCCTGGAGATCGACCTCGACGGCCTGGCCGAGCGCATGATCGCCCTGGACGTGGAACCGGGCAACTACCTCGCCCTGGACTTCGCCGACGGCAAGCTGTTCTACCTCAGCCGCCCCTTCGTGGCCGGCGGCACCCCGCGCGAGGAGCGCCCGCGCACCACGCTGATGCTCTTCGACCTCGAGGAGCGCGAGGCCCAGACCGTGCTCGAGAACGTCAACGGGTACGACCTGACCGCCGACGGCAAGAAGCTCATCTACAGCCAGCGCGGGAAGCTGGGCATCGTGGCCGCCAAGGCCGACCAGAAGCCCGCGAAGAAGCCGCTGCGCACCGACGACATGAAGTCCGTGGTGGACCCCCGCGCCGAGTGGCGGCAGATGCTGCGCGACGCCTGGCGTCTCGAGCGCGACTTCTTCTACGACCCCGGCCTGCATGGCGTGGACTGGGACCGCATGTGGGAGCGCTACAGCGAGCTGCTGCCCTACATCGCTCACGGGTCGGACTTCACGTACGTGGTGGGCGAGTTGATCTCCGAGCTGAACGCCGGCCATGCCTACGCCCGGCCCGGCGACCGGCCACGGGCGAAGAACGTGGGCACCGGCCTGCTGGGCGCCGACCTGGTCCTCGACCAGGACAGCGGCCGCTACCGCTTCGCCCGCGTCTTCACCGAGCGCGACTGGAACACCAGCACGGACACCCCCCTGCACGGCCCGGGCCGCGAGGTGGCCGCCGGCGAGTACCTGCTGGCCGTCGACGGCGTGCCGGTGACCGCGCCCATGAACCCCTACCGCCTGCTGGTGGACCGGATCGGCGAGCCGGTGCTGCTGGAGGTGGGCCCGGAGGCCGACGGCGACGGGAGCCGCGAGATCACCGTCGAGCCCATCCGCAGCGAACGGAGCCTGCGCTACACCGCCTGGGTGGAGGACAACCGCCGGCGCGTGGACGAGCTATCCGGCGGCAGGATCGGCTACCTGCACCTGCCCAACACGGCCGTCGGCGGCCAGCAGGGCTTCGCGCGGGGCTACTACCCGCAGCTACGCAAGGACGGCCTGATCCTCGACGAGCGCTTCAACGGCGGCGGCTTCATCCCGGACTTCTTCATGAACATCCTGCGCCAGCGCCTGGTGAACCTCTGGCGTCCCCGCCACGGCGAGGACTGGCGCACCCCGCGCACCGCCTTCCTCGGCCACATGGCCATGCTCAGCAACGCCTACGCCGGCAGCGGCGGCGACGCCCTGCCCTACTACTTCAAGGCCTACGAGCTCGGTCCGGTGATCGGCACCCGCACCTGGGGCGGCCTGGTGGGCATCAGCCGCACCATCCCGCTGCTGGACGGCGGCAACGTCACCTTCCCCGAGTTCGGCTTCTACAGCCTGGACGGCGAGTGGGCGGTGGAGAACTACGGCGTCGATCCGGACATCGTGGTGGATAACCTGCCTCACGAGCTCATCGCCGGCCGTGACCCGCAGCTGGCGAAGGCGGTGGAGGTGCTCCTCGAGCGCATCGAGGAGGATCCCATCGAGATCCAGCGGCCGCGGAGGTTCCCCGAGCGCGACTAGCGCCGCCGGCCTCCGTGGAGCCATGACCCGGGAACCGCGCCCCCGATCGCTGCCGATCGGGGGCGCGTCCCGTGTTCAGGAGCCGGCGCCCACCGTCTCGCCGGTCGTCCGGGCGTAGCCCAGGTCGTCGAGCAGGGTACCGGCCCGTTCCTCGAACACCGCGACCCCGGCGGGATCGGTCCGGTCGCGCCAGGCCTCGGCCCGGGCGGGATCGAAGCGGAAGCCGTCGCGCTGGTACGCGTGCAGCAGCGCGACGCCCGTGGCGGGGTCCTCCCCCGCCGCCGCCAGCAACCGCATCACCTGGGCGTCGGGCTCGGCCAGCAGACGCTCGTAGTTCACGGTGACCACGGCGGCGGGCCGTCGGGCAGCGAACCGCCGACCCGCCATCACGTTCTGCACCCACCATTGGGCGCCGTCGGTCCAGGTCTTCGGCCCCCATGGCCGCGTCATCGCCGAGGCGGTGGCCGCGCGACCATCTCGCAGGCAGTGGATGAACAGCAGGTCGGGGTACAGCTCGTGCAGCAGGTCCAGTCGCTGGACGTAGGCCGGGGTCTTGTTGATCCAGCGCGGCTTGCGATCGAGGGCCGCGTGCCGGGCGAAGAGCCGGTCCAGGAAGCGGCGCAGCGCCACCGGCGGCGGTTCGTGGTCGAGGTCGTCCAGGAGCTGTTCGGTGACGGCGAGCGCGAAGGGGCGGTCGAAGAGCACGTGGTGCGGCCCGTGCCGGTACGTCTCGTGGCTGCGCTTGGTGTGCGGGCGATGCGGCAACGGCCGGGTCCACTGGTCCATGGCCTGCCAGACGCGGCGGCGGATCAGTTCCGGCGGGCCGGCCGGCCGCAGCAGCAGGCGGGCGAGGACGAGCACGAAGTCGGTCTCGTAGATGGGAGACAGGTGAGGGTGGGTACCGAGCAGATCCACGGCCAGGGTGGTGCCGGAACGTCCGGCGCCGCCGATGAAGACCGGTCGCGTCGCGGGTCGGGTCATGGGCCGCCTCCTTGCGTACCCCAGAGCATCGGCCGCCGCGCTCGCGGCTTGATCACCGTCCGCGCCGACCGACCCGGCCACCGGCGGCGGGGCGGAGCGGGAGCGCCCCGGGGTGGTGATCGGGCGGCACCACCGCCGTTTGTCAGCCCGACGGCCCGGACCTATGTTGCGGGCGGAACGTCTGCCACGCCCTCTCGATCGCGAGGAGACCGCATGCCACCGATCAGCCCCGACCCCATCGATCTGTCCGGCCGCTGCGCCCTGGTCACCGGCGCCTCGCGCGGCCTCGGCCGTCACATCGCCGCCGTCCTCGCCCGCCATGGCGCACGCGTCGCGGTGCATTGCCGCGCCGCCGAGCACGACGCCCGCCATCTCATCGCCCACCTCGCCGGCGAGGGCCACGCCGTGGTGGCCGCCGACCTCGCCGATCCCGACCGCGCCGCCGCCTTGCCCGGTCGCGCCGCCGAGGCGCTCGGCGGCCTGGACATCGTGGTCAACAACGCGGGGATCTACGAGCGCATGCCCCACTGCGGCGAGAGCCCGGAGCACTGGCGGCGCGTCTGGGACCGCACCCTGGCCATCAACCTGACCGCCCCCGCGCTGATCGCCGAGGCCGCCGCGCCCCTGCTCGAGCGTCGCGGCGGCCACGTGGTGAACGTCAGCAGCCGCGGCGCCTACCGCGGCGAGCCCGAGGCCCCGGCCTACGGGGCGAGCAAGGCGGGCCTGAACGCCCTGGGCCAGTCGCTGGCGGTGGCCCTGGCGCCCCGGGGGATCAAGGTGGTGACGGTGGCCCCGGCGTGGGTGGAGACGGACATGACCCGCGACTTCCTCGGCGGCCCGGAGGGCGCGGAGATCCGCGGTCAGTTCCCCATGGGGCGCGTGGTGGAGCCGGAGGAACTGGCCTGGACGGTGCTGCTGGCGGTGAGCGGGCGGGCGGATGCGCTGACGGGGGCGGTGATCGACATCACCGGCGCCAGCTACCTGCGGTGAGTTCCGGTGGCGTCGAGCGCAGGGAGCCGGAACGATCCGGCTCCCCGGGCGACACCGACACTCTCCGGCGCACGACTCAGAACTTGTAGCCGACCATCAAGGACACGGTGCGGTCCTTGATCTCCTTCTCCGGGTTGTCCACGTCCCCGAAGTCCGACTTGCGGATGGAGCTGAGGCCCCAGTCGTAGCGGACATCCAGCATGAGGCGATCCATGAGGGTCACGTCCGCGCCGATGACCACGCTCCAGACCATGCCCTCGGCGTCCTCCTCGACGTCCTGCCAGTCGTCGTCGCCCATCTTGAACTCGCCCTTGACCGGGAAGCTCACCGCGGGGCCGGCGTAGACCGAGGGGGAGATCGCCGGCAGGGGCAGGCTGAACTTGGCGAGCACGGGGATCTCGATGAAGTGCTCGCGGTAGTCGATCTCGGTGGCGCCCAGCAGGGTGCCCTCGCTGAAGCCCTTGACCGTGTAGAGGACCTCGCCCTGGAGGCTGAGGCCCGGCGCGGTCAGCTGGGTGAAGAGGCCGGCGGCGAAGCCGGTGCGGGTGGAGACGTCGAGGTCGTCCACGTCCACCGAGGCGAAGTTCAGGCCACCCTTGACGCCGAAGCTGGGCAGCAGCTGGGCCGAGGCGGATCCCGCCACCAGGACGACGGCGGCCAGGACGAGCAGGGTCTTGCGGGACATGCAACTACCTCCGGGGATGGTGCGCCGCGGACCGGCCGCGCCGCGGATGGCGGCGCCGGCCGCTGCCGGAATGCACGACGATCAGGGGTCGCTCCGGGCGAGCCTAGGCCTCATGCAGGAACTTTGCCAGCAGAAAACGCGGCGAGCCGCGCCGGTCAGAACCAGGCGCCCAGGGAGAGGGTCCAGGTGCTGTCGGTGGCGTCCTCGAAGCGGTGGTCGACCGGGATGCGGTCGTCGAACCCGGTCCAGTCGAAGTCCGTGACCGGCGCGAGGCCGTGCTGGTAGCGCACGTCCACGTCCCAGCGGCCGAGGACGCGCATGCCGCCGCCGAGGACCAGCACCCAGGCCACGCTCTCGGTCTGGTCGGCCACGTCCTGCCACGTGTCCTGGTCCTGTTCCTGGTACTCGGCGCCCAGGATCACGTCGGCGCCCAGGCCGGCGAACGCGCGGCCCTCGAAGCGCACGCCGGGAAACCAGTAGGACACCAGCAGCGGCAGCGAGAGCACGTCCGCCCGCATCTGCAGGCCGATCTGGTTCCAGAGCGTGCCGCGGCGGAAGCCCTTGCGCTGGTACCAGGCCTCCAGGCCCAGGTGCCAGCCGTCGGCGCCCACGGGGCGGTGCCAGCCCAGGCCCACGGCGGGGCCGAGGCGGGCGTCGCTGAAGAGGTCGGGCTGGTGCAGGTCCGAGACGGCCAGGCCGGCATGGGCCACCAGGCCGGCGCCGGCGGCGTGGGTCCGCGGCGCCACGACGACGCTCAGCATGAGAACCAGCGAGAGGCAGATCAGCGCGCGGGTGGTCGGACGCATGGCTTCTCCGGGCAGATCGCGTGGGCCGGACACGGCGTGGCCGCGGGGCGGCGGCGCCCGCGGCCCGGGGCACGCCGGCGCCCGGGCAGGGGAACGACCGCGGAGTCTAGCAGCCGCCGATCACGGATGCATCACGAACCTTGGCCGTCAGGGGCCCGGGCCGGCTGCTGGCTCAGCCGGCGGCGCAGCTGCTCCAGCAGCCGGTCGATGTCCGGATCCTGGGGCGCGAGCTGGTGGGCCCGTTCCAGGTCCGACACCGCCCCGGGCAGGTCCTCCAGGTGGTAGCGCAACAGGCCGCGGTTGTACCAGGCCACCGCCAGGTCCGGATCCAGATCCAGGGCCCGACGCAGGGCGGCCAGGGCGGGTTCGGTCTCGCCCACGTGGATGTAGGAGAGGCCCAGCGAGGCCCAGATGCGCGCGTTCCCGGGCGCCACCTCGCTGGCGCGCTCGAGGTGGGGGCGGGCGCGGGCAGGGCGGTCGGCCAGCAGGTAGAGACGGCCCAGCGTGGTCAGCGTGCGCAGGTCCGGGGCGCGCCGCGCCTCGAACCAGCGGTTGGCGGCCTCGAGGTCGGCGCGGGCCTGGGCGCGCTGCCGGGGCACCTCCGCCAGCACCAGCCCCCGCGCACGCCGGGCCCAGGCGGCATCCACGTCCAGGCGCACCAGGCTGCCAGCGGCGTCCACCACGGCGGCGGCCCAGAACTCCGCGGCGACCGGATCGGCAGCGGCCTCGAAGCGCTCGAAGGCCAGGGCGCAGTAGGCCGAGAGCGAGCCGGTGACGTGGTAGCGGTCGAAGGCCAGCCAGGTGGGCATCTCGCGGTTGCCGTGCGGATGGCCCAGCGGCGGCCGGTCGACCCGGATCACGCTGGGGTGGCTGGCTCCGGCGACGAACCGGGCGCTGTACTCGTACTGCTGCCTGGCGAGCCACCAGTTCTCCAGCAGTTCCTCCACCGTGCCGAAGTCGCGATAGGCCTCGGCCGCCCGGACGGTGGTCGGGCGCATGGCGCCCTTGACGAAATCGCTCGCGCCGGAGGCCGACTCGCCGCCGGTGCCGGTGAAGACGCCATGGGCCGGCTGGGGACCACCGCGGCGCCAGAAGGAGACGGCGTAGATCCAGTGGGCGCGGTGGTCGCGGCGCGCGAAGCGGTAGGCCACGTCCTCGGCCCGCCGGTTGCGGCCGAGGCCGGCGAAGTGCAGGGCGCGGATGAGCTGGACGTCGTCGTCGTCCGCGCCGTGGGCCGAGGCGCTGTCGGCCCAGGCCAGGCCCTTGCGCCACTCGCCACGGTCGTACCGGAGCCAGGCCTCGCAGAGCGCCGCCCCGCCGGCCACCTCGTGGCGCCGGCCGGTGGCGTGGGGCACGGCGGCGCGACAGCCGGCCAGGGCGTCCTCCACCTGCTGGTAATCGCCGAACCAGCGGCTGCGCCGGGCCAGCTGGAGCCAGGCGGAGGCGTCGCTGGGCACCAGGCCGACCACGGTGCGCAGGGCTTGCAATTCGCGCGCCGGCGCCTCCGCGGTGCTTGCGATCTGGCGCCAGGTGTCGGCCTGGGCGGCGCGATTGCTGCGGGCGGCGGCCGGCAGGGCGAGGTATGCCGCCAGTCCCAGCGAGTCGGCATCGGCCGCGTAGCGGACGGCGGCGGGATAATCCACCGTGACCGGGACCCGGGGGGAACAGGCCGCCACGATCAGGAGGGAAGCGCCCAGGAGCGAGCCCGCCAGCGGACGCCCGACGCGCCAGCGGCAGCGGGGTCCGAGGTGGCTGACGGTCATGACGTTCCCCCGGGGTTCGGGCTCAGCGTAGCAGGCGTTCCAGCCAGTTGCCCCGCGCGACGGTCTCGGCGGCGATCAGGTCCACCCGGCCCAGTTCGTAGCCGTCCAGCTCCACCACGGCCTCGCCGAGCTTCTCGCCCGCGGCGACCGGCGCGTCCACCGGCCCGTCCAGATGATGGGTGATCGCGATGTCGTCCACCTGGCCGCCGGGAACCGAGACGCGCAGATCCTCAGCATACACCACGCCAACCTCGCCAGCCTTGCCGTCGCGGACGGTGACCGGGTCGGCGGCCGCCTCGCCCTTCCGCACCAGGTCCTGCTCCGTGTAGAGGTTGAAACCGTAGGCCAGCAGGCGGGTGGTCTCGGTGGCGCGGTCGCGATCGGTGGGACAGCCCATGACCACCGACAGCAGCCGGACGCCCCTCTGCACCGCGGTGGCGGTGACGCAGTAGCCGGCCTGGCCGTGGTAACCGGTCTTCAGACCATCGAGCCCGCGGTACGTGCCCACCAGCTTGTTGGGGTTGTAGAGGGTGAACTCGCCATCGCGGAACGGGGCGGTGGACTGGCTGGACCACTCCAGCGCCTCCGGGTGCTCCATCAGGGCGCGGCCGAGGGTGGCCATGTCCCGCGCCGTGGTCAGGTCCGGCAGCTGGCCCCGCGCGGGCGGCAGGCCGTGGACGCCGTGGAACTCGGTGTTGACCATGCCCAGCTCCCGGGCCCGGTAGTTCATCAGGTCCACGAAGGCCTCGACGCTGCCGGCGGTGTACTCGGCCAGGGCCACCGCCGCGTCATTGGCCGAGTGGATGGCCAGGGCGGCGAGCAGCTCGTTCACCGTGAACTCCTCGCGGTGCGCGAGATAGACCTGCGAGCCCCCCATGCGGCTGGCGCGGGCGGAGACGGTGACCACGTCGTCGGGCGCGAGGTCGCCCTCGGCCAGCCGCTCGAGCACGATCAGCTCGGTCATCATCTTGGTCATGGAGGCGGGCTGACGGCGCTCGTCCGGGTTCTTCCCGGCCAGCGGCATCCCCGTCCGCGCGTCCACCAGGATGGCGGTGGCGAACCTGCCGTCCAGCCGGGCCAGGCCGGCCGGCTCCCCGGCCGCGTCGACGGCGTCGGCAGCGGCGGCGGCGTCAGCAGCGTCGACGGCGTCGGCGGCAGCGGTGGCCGCCTCGTCAGCGGCACCGGCCACCGCCTCGCCGGCGGCCTCGCCGACGGCAGCCGTCGGATGCGGGCCGACGGCCAGGACCAGCAGGACCAGGACGCCGGCCGACCATGCCCGGATCGCCGGCCGGCGGCGGGCCGGGGCGGGCTGGAGGCGGATGGGAAGCTGCGGATGCCGCGCGTCGGCGGCGACGGGATGGATCAGATCCTTCTGATGCATGGACATCCTCGGCTATGGGTGGGGGTCCGGGGACGAGGTTAGCGGCGGGGGGGGGATTGTCAAGCAGGGTCGGCCCGGGCGGTGGTTCTCAGGCGCTGGCGGGCGCCAGGGCGCCCCAGGTGAGCGCCCGGCCGGGGAAGTCGGTGAAGATGCCGGCCACGCCGAGGCGGAGCATGAGATCGTACTCCCAGGCGCGGTTGATGGGGTAGACCCGCGTGGCGAGGCCGCGCTCGTGGGCCGCGGCGACCAGGCGCCGACGGGCCGACCAGCGCGAGACGTGGATGGCCTCGGCGCCCAGGCGCTCGGCCGCCTCCAGCACCTCGCCGCCGGCGCCCTTGCCCGCCAGCAGCGCCACCGGCAGGGCCGGCTCCAGCTCGCGCGCCGCGGCGAGCTGTTGCCAGTCGAAGGCCGAGAGCAGGAACTGGTCCGGACGCCAGCCGCCCTCCTGGACCGCGGCCTGCAGTGAACGGACCACCGGGCCGGCGGTCCGCGGTCCCTTCAGCTCGATGTTCAGGCGCGCGCGGCCGTGGGCCAGCTCCAGCACCTCCTCCAGGAACGGGATGCGCTCGCCGTGGCCGGCGTCCAGGGCGCGGAGCTCGGCGAGGGAGCGGGCGGCCAGCGGCCCGGTCCCGCTGGTGGTGCGCTCGAGGGTGTCGTCGTGGATGACGAGCAGGCGGTCGTGGACCAGGTGGACGTCCAGCTCGAGGAAGGTGGCGCCCTGCGCGAGGGCGCGGGAAAAGGCGCGCAGGGTGTTCTCGGGCTCCTCCCCGCTGGCGCCACGGTGGGCGATGCACACCGGCGGCGCGGACTTCACGGGGATCTGGACGTCAGCAGCCATGACCACGGCCTCCAGGGGGAGCGATCGGGGACGTCCCGGCGCCGCGTCGCAGGCGACCGGATGACCAAACCATCCACAGAAATGGCGGCGGACGCAAGCTGCCGGAGAAGACCGCCGGGAAACGGCGGATCTCAGCCCGCCAGGCGGCGCCCGGCCATGCGCACCAGCACCGGATCGAACCGCGCGATGGCCTCCACCAGGTCCGCCTGGGCGGCCATGACCCGGTCGATGTCCTTGTAGGCGGCGGGGGCCTCGTCGAGGTCCGCGCCCAGGATCTCCACGCCGCGGGCGGCCAGTTCTCTCCGGACGTCCCCCGCCCGCAGCACCTTGCGCGCGTGGGCGCGGCTCATGGCGCGGCCGGCGCCGTGGCTGGCCGAGCGCAGGCTCGCCGCGCTGCCCAGACCGCGCACCACCCAGCCGGGCGTGGCCATGGAGCCGGGGATCACGCCCAGCTCGCCGGCCGCCGCCGGCGTGGCGCCCTTGCGATGGACCACCACCTCGCGACCGCCGTGCTCCTCGCGCCAGGCGAAGTTGTGGTGGTTCTCCACGCTGGCCAGGGCCTGGGCGCCGAGATCGCGCAGGACGTGCGCGTGGATGAGCTCGTGATTGGCCGCGGCGTAGCGGCCCATGAGCTGCATGGCCTGCCAGTACTCCTGCCCCGGCTCGGTGCGCAGATCCAGCCAGGCCAGCCGGCGCAGCGGCGGCGGCAGGTCCCGGCGCATGGCCGCCGCCAGCCGGGAGTAGAAGTTCGCCACCTGCAGGCCCACGTTGCGGCTGCCGGAGTGGCTGAGCAGCGCGAGGTACGTGCCGCGCTCCAGGCCCAGCTCGGGCCGCGCGAGCACCAGGCGGCCGAACTCCACGAAGTGATTGCCGCTGCCGCTGGAGCCCAGCTGCTGCCAGGCGACGTCGCGGTTCTCGCGCAGCGGCGGGCAGAACGACCAGTCCTCCTGCAGCACGGGATGGTCGCGCCGCGCTCCGGGCTCGAAGGCGGCGCCGGTGCCGAAGCGGGTCTCGCCCAGCAGCGCGCGGCGCAGGTCCTGGCGGCGGCGCTCGAGATCCTGGGCCGGCCAGTCCAGCACGCTGAGGCGCATGCGGCAGGCGATGTCCACGCCCACGGCGTAGGGGATCACGGCCTGCTCGGTGGCCAGCACGCCGCCGATGGGCAGGCCATAGCCCACGTGGGCATCGGGCATGAGGGCCCCGGCCACGGCCACCGGCAGGCTCGCCGCCTGCTCCATCTGCTGCAGGGACCGGGAATCGAGGCGGTCGCCCCAGCGGCGCCAGGGCGCGGGGCCGCCCGGTCGTGTGGGCGCTGATCGCGGGGCCTGGCCGTCCGGGTCCGCCGGCCGGCCGGCGGCATCGCGCTCGGCGGCATCGCGCCCGGCGGCGGCCGCGGCGGCGGCGGCCGCGGCGGCGGGGTCGTCCCCGCGCATCTGCTTGCGCAGGGCGCGCCGCTCCTGTCGGCGACGGCGCTGGCGTTGTTCCCGGCGAGAGCGTGCCATCTGCAGGCCGGCAGCGATCAGCGGGCGGGGCCCAGCGCGCCGGCGATCACCTCCACCATGGCCGCGAACTCCGCCTCCTCGTAACCCTCGCCCTGGAAGAGGATGGCGCCGTCGCGGCCGATCACGTAGTTGCGCGGGATGAACGCCTCGGCGAACCGCTGGTACACGGTGCGGTCGGGGTCCGGGGCGAAGGTCCAGCCGTAGCCGTGCTCGGCGACGAAGGGCGCGATCCTCGCGGCGGTCTCCTCGCGGGCGATGGAGATGAGCTCGAAATCCTCGCGGGCGCCGAAGCGCTCCCACACCTGGGCCTGCAGCGCCGGCATCTCCTGCCGGCAGGGCGGGCACCAGGTGGCCCAGAAGTTGATCAGGACCACCTTGCCGAGCTGGTCGTCCAGCTCGAAGCGCCGGTCGGCCAGGGTGGTCACCGCCACCGGGGGCGCGGACTGCCCCACCCGTGTCAGCGTGGCCGACTCCGGGGTGGGCGCCGCGCTGGACGGCGGCTCGGCCCGCGAGCCGCCGCAGCCGGTGAGCAGCAGGACGATGAGCGCGACCACCACCACGGGGATGATCACGCCGCCCAGGACCACCGGCGTCAGCCACGGGCGGGGTGGCCGGGGCGAGGGCTTGCGATCGGGCTGGTCCTTCACGATGACCTCCGGCGGAGGGGGGCGGGGCGCGGATGCGCGACCTTCTCGGGCCAGCGTAGAGCGGTCCGGCCGGCGCGGCAAGCGGCCACCATGACGGTCGGATAGCGCGGCCGGAAGGAGCGGCCGGCAAGGCCGTCTGCTCGGCGGCGGTCTGCCCGGCGGCGGTCCGCTCAGCGGATGGCCACGCCCCAGACGTGGGGCCGCACCGGCCCGAGCAGGCGGCCCATGGTGAAGCAGTCCATCCACACCGCGGCGAACCCGGCCGCGTGGAGCAGCCGGTGGGTCTCGCGGTCCAGGGTGCAGCCGCCGCCCAGCCAGCGCCACGGCCGTCGCAGCAAGGCCTGCAGGCGGCGGGTGCGCGAACCCGGCGGCGCGGCCACGTGCTCGCAGAAGAGCAGGCGGCCGCCAGGGCGCAGGACACGATGGATCTCCGCCAGCACGCCGGCCGGGTCGTCCACCGAGCAGAGCACCAGGGTGGCCACCACTGCGTCGCAGGAGGCGTCGGGCAGGTCGAGATCCTCGCCGCCACGCGCGCGGATCTCCACGGCCACGCCGCGGCGGGCGGCGTTGCGCCGCAGGCGCGCGTGGTGCTCGGGGCCGGGCTCGAAGGCGATCAGGCGCGTGCCGGGGCGGTAGTAGCGCAGGTTGGCCCCCGGCCCCGGGCCGATCTCCACCACGGTGGCGGGCAGGTCGGCGAACATGGGCACCTTGCGGCTGCCGTAGGCGCGATGCAGCACGCCCTCGGCATGGTCCAGCAGGGCGGCGTTCAGGCGCGCGCGGATGGCCACGGCGCCGCTCAGTCGATCCGGAACTCGGCCGTCCCGCGCACGGCCAGGATCTCGCCGAAGTAGACCCGGTGGTAGTCGCGCTCGGGGTAGCTCTTCTCGATCACCGGATCGAGGAAGCGCCGCGGGTCGAGGTCGTCCCAGTAGAGCTTGCGGCACTCGATGGCGAGGTCGGCCTCCTCGTAGACCGGCGCGGGCACGGCCAGGCCGGGCGCCGGGGTGAGGCCGGATTCGTGGACCTTGTCCATGTCGCGGCCCGAGCGCGTGCCCAGCAGCTTGAGGATGGGACGACAGGACTCGGGGAAGGCGCACAGCGTGAAGGTCGCGTGACGCTCGGTGAAGCCGTGGGTGTGGCGCGTGGGACGCACCACCACCTGGGCGAAGGGCTTGTGCCACATGGTCCCGAAGCTGCCCCAGGCCACGGTCATCATGTTGAAGTCCTCGCTGGCGAGGTCGCCGGCGGTCAGCAGCAGCCAGCGGCTGTCCCAGAGGTGGTGGCAGCGGGCCTGGAACTCGTCGATGGGGATGCGGGGCAGGTCCATGGGGGCTCCTCGCAGGTGGGCGGTGTCGGGGGTGCGCGGATCCTAGCAGACGGCGCGCGCGCCTGCCACCCGGCAGCGGCGTCAGCCGCGCAGGATCACGCTGGCCGACAGCGACGCCATCGCGGTCCAGGCCGCCGTGCGCACCGCGTTGGCCGCGAGCAGGCGGCGCAGCACGGCCGGCCGGCAGCCCTCGGCGCCGAGCCGCCGATGGCAGGGCACGGCCACCAGGAACGTGGCCAGCCAGGCCACCGCCAGCAGCGCGGCCTGCAGCGCGGCCACGCCGGTGGGCTGGCGCCAGAGCGCCGCGGCATGCAGGGGCGCCTGGGCGAGCATGAGCGGCACCACCACCCAGGAGATGCGCCGGGTGTAGCCGGCGTGCCAGGCGCAGAAGCCGGCGCGGTCGATGGCGGCGAATGCGGGGTAGATGATCAGCTGGACCAGCCAGGCGAGGACCGCCAGGCCCGCGTCCACCGCCAGGCGCAGGGCCGGCACCGCTGGCGCGTCGGCCAGGGCGACGAGAGCGGCGAGGATGCCGGCGCCGGTGACCGGCGCGCTCATGGCCGGCCCTCGCCGGGCGGGCCGGATCCGCCGGGAGCGGGCGCGCCGCGGCCCTGCGCGCGCCGGCGACGCACCTTGCGGATCACCAGGACGTAGACGCCCACGTTGATCGCCAGCACCAGCAGGCCCAGCACCACCTGCACCGCCGGCGTCAGCCCCGGCGGATAGACCAGCGGGATGATGTAGTGTTCCACGAAGCCGCCCGCGTAGCCCGCCTGTCCCGCCTCCAGGCGCAGGCGATTCTCCAGCGGCGTCAGCGGGCATACCCAGCCCACCAGCTCGATGAGCACGCCGTAGATGGCCACCGGCAAGTGCACCCAGGCCAGCCGGGGCCAGCGTAGCGCCAGCAGGCCGCCGAGCACCACGAAGAGGATGAACAGCAGGTGGAGCACCACCAGGACGTCGGCCAGCAGGCGGGGGCTCACGGGTCCAGGGGGCGGTCCAGGTAGTCCTGGAAGCTGTCGCGCCGGGGCGCGTACGCCTGGGCGAGCAGGGGCGAGGTGATCAGGAAATCGGCGGTGGCGCGGTTGCAGGCCACCGGCACGTCATAGACGGTGGCGATGCGCAGCAGGGCCTTGACGTCCACGTCGTGCGGCTGGGCCTCCATGGGATCCCAGAAGAAGACCAGCACGTCCACGCGCTCCTCGGCGATCATGGCGCCCAGCTGCTGGTCGCCGCCCAGCGGACCGCTCTTCAGACGGATCAGCGGCACATGATCGCCGACCACCCCGGCGATCACCCGCCCGGTGGTGCCGGTGCTCACCAGCTGATGCTGCCGCAGCATGTCGACGTTGAAGGCCACCCACTGGGCGAGGTCGCGCTTGCGGTGGTCGTGGGCCACCAGGGCGATGGTCTTGCGAGCCTGCATCGCGGCCTCCTGCGGCCAGCTCAGCGCCGGATCTGGAAGCCGGCCGCGCGCTTGGCCTGATACATCTTGTGGTCCGCCCGGTCGATGAGCACGTCGGCGGGATCGTACCGGCCCGGGCCGGTCTGCGCCAGCCCCAGGCTGAGGCTGACGCCGGGCTCGCGCACCGCGAGCTCCTCGCAGATGCGCCGGGCGAGGGCCTCGGCGCGGTCGAGGTCCGCGTCCGTGACCACCACGCAGAACTCGTCGCCGCCGTACCGGCAGGGGACGTCCTCCTGGCGGCAGGAATGCCGCAGCACCTCGGCCACCGCGCGCAGGACCCGGTCGCCGGCCGTGTGGCCGGCGGTGTCGTTGATCTGCTTGAAACGATCGATGTCGAGGTAGATCAGGCACAGGGGACGACCCCGCCGCTGGGCATGGGACAGCGCGCGCCCGAGGTGCTCGCGCAGGGCCCGGGCGTTGAACAGGCCGGTGAGCGAGTCGCGGCGGGCCTGGTCCTCGAGCTCGCGCGTGCGCTCGGCCACCTTCGCCTCGAGGGTCTGGTTCGCCGCCTGCAGGCGCGCGTTGGCCGCCTCCACCGCCGTCATCAGGCGGTGGATGTACATGTCGAGGACCAGGGCCGAGTCCAGCGACAGCAGGCGGTCGAGCGCCAGGATGAGCGCCTCGCGACGGGCGGGCTGGTCCTGCAGGCGCACGCGCAGGCGCGCCACGACCAGCTCGCGGAGCAGGCGCAGGGCGGCCAGGTAGTGCTGCGGATCGACACCCAGGCGCTCATGGGCCCGACCGATCTGCAGCCGGTGCTCCATGTACTCGCGGTCGCAGCGGCCGGCGAAGAGCTCGTGGATCTGGTCCCGCTGGGCATCCTTGAGGCGGGCGAGCACGTCGGGGGCGCCGATCTTCGCGGCCACCTCCGGCAACGCGAGCTGGCGGCGGTAGAACTCCTCCACCACCGCGTCCACGTCCGCCTGGACCAGGGGCGACGCCCCGGCCAGCAGCGCCAGCGTCTCCTGGTCGACGCCGAACAGATCGCGATAGCGATGCACGTCCGCGTCGGTGAGCGGACCGTTCCGTGGACGGGCGGCCTGCCGCCGGGTGTCCCGGGATCCCTCGGGTGCCGATGTCATGTCGCCATCCCTCTTGCCGGAGGCGACCGCGGCCGCGCCGTACGGCCACCGGTCATGAGCCCAGAAAACGGACAATGAATGTCCAGGGCAAGCCCGGACCATCGCGAGATCAGTGGAGCGGACGCTCCTCGAGCCGCAGGCGCGTCTGTCCGCGAGCGTCCCGGAGTTCGAGATGGACGCCGGTCATCTCCCAGGTCACCACCTCGGCCAGGGCGGCGAGGAATCTCCGCTCCTGCTCCATCCCTGCCGGGCAGGCCAGGCGGGTGGCGCCGGGGTCGGAGAAGCGCAGGGTGTCTCCCTGCAGCGTGTACGATCCGGTGATCCGGTTGCAGCCGCCGGACCCGGCCAGGCGCCGCGACTCGCCGTGCAGCACGAGGTGCGGCTCGCGCTGCTGCGGCGCCACGGTCACCGGCTGGCCATCCAGGCGCGTCAGCTTCCAGTACATGTCCAGCAGCGAACCCACTGCCCCGGGATTGCCGCAGGTCTCGCCCGGCCAGACGCCCCCGAAGCGATCGACCACCACGGCGAGCGGCGCGTCGGCGTCGGCGCCGGCAGGCCCCACCACCCGGCCGGCGAACGTGGCCAGCAGCCCGTGATCCGGACGCCGGCGCGACACGAGCACGGCGCGTTCGAGGGCCAGGAAGTCGCCCCCGCGGGCCAGGGAGTACACGCGGCGGTCGGTGCAGTCGGTGAAGCGCGCCGACCCGGCCCCCTTGCCGAGGATCACCATGCCCCGCATCGCGCGCGGCTCGCCGGCCGGGGCCGCCGGCACCTGGGCGCGGGTCATGGCCAGGACCAGGTCGGCATGGTCGCCGTGCCCTCGGGTGAGGACGGGGTAGCGGCGGTCGGTGACGAAGCGCAGCTCCTCGCCCACGGTGATGCGCGCGTGCAGGGCGTAGCTGTGGGTGGAGTCGATGGCGGCAGGATCGTACGCGATCTCGAAGCCGAACGGCGGCTGCCCGGCCCCGGTGAGGCGGACCCGCCCCAGTTCGATGGCCGGGGCGTCGGCCCGCGAGACGTCCTGCAGGACCACGTCCACCACGGCGGTGGCCGGCAGGGCGATCTTCTCGCGGTAGGTCACCGTACCGGTGACCGTGGGGCCATCGGCGCAGCCGCCGAGCCGCGCGAGGAGGGTGACGAGGAGGGCAGCGGCCAGCGCGCGGCGCACGTCGCGACCTCAGGCGTGGAGCCGGGAGATGTCCACGTCGATGAGGTAACGCGCGATGGCGTCGCCATCGCCGGCGTCGATGGCGGCGAAGAGATCGCCGGTCCAGGCAGGCAGGGTCATCAGGGCTCCTTCAGGCGGACGGGCTGGCGGGGCGGCGCGGGCGGACGGTGCCGATCACCAGGCCGATCAGCAGGCCGACCACGAGCCAGGGGAACAGGCTGCCCACGCGGGCGTACGGCGTGGCGCCGGTCCCCAGCGGCACGGCTCCCACCAGCACCTGGTGCGGGTCGGCGAGCACGGAGTGCTCCGCGAGGACCCGCCCCCGCGGATCGATGAGCTGGGAGATGCCGCCCCGGGTGGCGCGCACGTAAGATACGCCGGTCTCCACGGCCCGCACGCGGGTGATCTGGGCGTGGCGCCAGGCCACGGCCGCCCAGTCCCAGGTGGGATCGGCCACCACCTGGGCGCCGTGACGCGCGAGCTGCCGGGAGACGTCGGTGAAGACGTCGTCGTTGCAGATCAGCACGCCGAGACGACCGTGGCCGGTGGGCACCACCGGCGCCGGCGCGGCGCCGGGCGCCGACGCCTCCATGGCCGTCACCGGATGCGCCTTCTGGTACGCCGCGCTCGGACGGCCGCGGGGATCAAGAACGTGGGCGACGTTGCGCGGCGGGTCGCGATGGAAGACGCCGACCACCTGCCAGGTGCCGGTGTCGCGGGCGATGGCCGCGAGCTGGTCCATGAGCGCGGCCTCCCAGGAGGCCTCCACCGAGAGGATCATCTCCGGCCAGATCACCACGCGGGCCCCCCGCGCGCTCGCCTCGCCGGCCAGCGGCGCGTAGGCGGCCACGCGGTCGCGGTTCTGCGCCAGGTCCTCCGGCTTGCCCGGCGGCGCGGGCGCGTGGATGGCGGCCACCATCATGGTCTCGCCGGGCGCCCGGCGCAGGGCGAGGGTGCCGCCGATCAGGACGCCCAGCAGCGCCACCACCACCAGGGCCAACGGCAGGGCCCAGACGCGTCCGCGCGGTGCCCAGAGCACCAGGCCGAGCACCGAGCCGATCCATGCCGCCAGGAAGCTCAGGCCGGTGAAGCCGGTGATGGCGGCCAACTGCAGCAGGGGCGGGGCGGCGTGGAAGGCGTACGCGTCGGAGAACGCCGTGCCGACGGGCGAGTGCGCCAGGGCGAACTCCGCCGCCACCACGACGCAGGGGTAGACGAGCGTCAGGACGCCCGGCGGCAGGCGGCGGTGCAGGGTGGCCAGCAGGGTGAGCGCCACCAGGGTCTCGAGGACGGCCGCGAGGATCAGGGCCACGGCCAGGGCCGGGACCCAGGCCAGCGAGACCAGGCCCAGCGAGCCGACGCTGCCGAACAGCAAGGCGGCCACCAGGCGCCGGGAGCGCGAGGCACCCAGGCCCAGCGGCAGGATCACCGCTGGCGCGAGCAGGGCCGCCGGCCAGATCGCCAGCCGGGAGTGGGCGAGGGCGGCCAGGCCGCCGCCCAGGATGGCGAGCGCGATGGTCGTCAGCCAGGGGCGGCGCGCGAGGTCGCGCAGCATCAGCCGGCGCCTCCGGCGGGCCGACGGCAGGCCATGGCGAGCATGATCCAGCCGGCCAGGAAGAGGACGCCGCCGAACGGCGTGATGGCGCCCAGCCAGCCGCTGCCGGTCAGGGCCAGGGCATAGAGGCTGCCGGAGAAGAGGATGGTCCCGACCAGGAAGGCGCGGGCGGCCGCGAGAGCCTGCACCGGGCGCCCGACCGTGCCCACCCAGGCCGCGGCGATGAGGGCCAGGGCGTGGATGAGCTGGTAGTGGGCGGCGGTCTGGAAGGTGGCCAGGCGATCCGCATCGAATCGGGTCTCGAGCGCGTGGGCGGCGAAGGCGCCCAGGGCCACGGCCAGCAGGCCGGAGAGGGCGCCCCAGATCACCGGGCGCAGGTCGGGGCGGGCATCGGTCACGGCAGGCGGCCTCCCGGAAATGGACGAACGGAGTGGCGGCGACGCCAGCGGCCGCCTCGTTCCAGACGCTAAACCGAGGGCGCCCGTGCCGCCATGGCCGCCGGCGCGCTCGCCAGCAGGGCCAGCAGGTACGCGGCGTAGACGGCCAGCAGCAGCACGCCCTCCCAGCGCTGCAGGCGCCGGCCGGTCCACAGCAGCGGCCAGAGGACGAGCGCCAGCAGCACCATCACGCCGACGTCGAGCCAGGCCTGCTCGAGGACGCGGAGCGGACGCACGAGGGCGGCGGCGCCGAGGATGCCCAGGATGTTGAAGACGTTGGAGCCCAGGATGTTGCCCACCGCGAGCTCGGTCTGCCGCCGCGCCGCGGCCACCACCGAGGTGGCCAGCTCGGGCAGGCTCGTGCCGGCGGCGATCACCGTCAGGGCGATCACCCGCTCGCTCACGTCCAGCTGGCGCGCCAGGCCCACCGCCCCCTCCACCAGGAAGCGCCCACCGAGCACCAGCATCAGCAGCCCGGCCACCACGAGCGACAGGTCGCGCCAGAAGCGACCGGACCGTCGCGGCACCCCCGCCTCGAACGCCGCGGCCGGCGCGGCGGTGGCCTCGCGGCGCGCCAGGATCACGTTCCAGGCGGTGTAGCCCACCAGCGCCAGCAGCAGGCCCCCTCCCACGAGCCGGCCCAGGACCGGCAGCAGCAGGGCGCCGGCGAGCAGCAGCGAGACCGCCACCACCACGGGCGCATCGCGCCGCAGGACCGCCAGCGAGACGCCGATGGGCCGCAGGAGCGCCACCACCCCGAGGATCACGCCCACGTTGAAGATGTTCGAGCCGATGACGTTGCCCAGCGCCACGGCCCCGCGACCGGCCGCCGCCGACTGGACCGAGACCACCAGCTCGGGCAGCGAGGTCCCGAAGGCCACCACCGTCAGCCCGATCACCAGCGGCGTCAGGCCCAGGCGGCCGGCCAGGGACGCCGCGCCTCGCACCAGCAGTTCCGCCCCCAGGGTGAGGGCGACCAGACCGGCGAGGATGGCGATCACGTCGCCGGTCACGACGTGGCGTCCCGTTCC
>CAZWYF010000023.1:1617-26094 GCA_964637835.1 uncultured Fibrobacteraceae bacterium | reverse complement strand
CCAGACCGGCGAGGATGGCGATCACGTCGCCGGTCACGACGTGGCGTCCCGTTCCTGGAGCCAGGCCTCGGCCTGCTCGACGGTCCGGAACACGGCCACGGTGATGGGGGAGCCGAGGGAGTCGGCCAGGAGCTCGTACATGCGGGCGATGCCGAAGCCGACATCGGTGGGGGCGACCACCGCCGTGCGCATGCCGCGAAACCGCTCGCCATGACTGACGGTGGCCGCCGCCAGCTGCTGCAGCCTGGCGGCCGAGAAGTCGAGCCGTTCGGCCTCCGTCAGGTCCACCAGTTCGTGGATGGGAGCGGCGATGGCTGGGTCGTTCACGATGCAGGCGAGGTGCTCGGTGAGGTCCACGTCGGTGACGTGGCCACGGACGGTGGTGCGGAGGAAACGCTTCGCCGCGTCCCAGCGGTAGGAGATGGGCATGGTCGTCTCCAGGATTGGGCGATTGATCCGGGGTCGACGCCGGCCGAGCATATCACCGGGACCGCGCCAGGAAAAGCCTCGTCGAGTGCCTGTCGGGCGACCTCCTCGGGTGGCACGCCGCGCGGCCGCCCGGCCGATCGCGGGCCGTGCGCGGCCGGGCCCCCCGGGGGGCCCGGCCACCGCCAGCGACGAGGTGTGGCGCGGCCGGTCCTAGTTCTCGGTGAGCACGTGCTCGTCGTACTCCACCTCGAAGCGGAGCTTGTGCTTGGCCTCCTCCTGGGCCAGCGCCAGGAAGAGCTCGCGCAGCTCGGGGTCGGCGGTGCGGTCGGCGAGGTCGTGGTAGAGACGGAAGGCCTGCTTCTCCTGCTTCATGGCGAAGATCAGGACGTCCTGGTAGCTGGGGTTCTCACCGAGCTCGACGTCGTTCAGGTACTCGGCCAGCTTGAGGTCCTGTACCTGCTCGCGGGTGATCAGCTCGCGGTGGCCGGCCTTGATCTTCTCCAGCCGGGCCTTGTGGCCGCGTTCCTCGGCGGCGAAACCCTCGAACATCTTCTTCGCCGCCTCGCCCGTGGTGAGGTCGGCCATGCGGGTGTAGAGGTCCACCGCGTTCTGCTCCTGGGTGATGGCGTAGTCGAGGATCTGCTCGGCGCTCTGGAACTCGGACATCTCGGGGCTCCCCGTTCGTGGTGAGAGTCGGCGATCGGTCTGCGCTCCAAGATAGTCGCGGGAAGGCACCGACGAAATCCCGAAGCCGGTGCCGGTGCGAGGCGCCGTCCTCGCACCGCGGCCCCGCCCGGATCTCCGGACGGGGCCGCGGCATGGAACGCGCGCTGCGACGCTCGCGCGACGCTACTTCAGGATGGTCATCTTGCGGGTCTCCTGGAAGCCCGGCGCCTGCAGACGGTAGAAGTACAGGCCGCTGGCCATGTCCCGGGCATCCCAGCGGACCTCGTGCGCTCCGGCCGGGAACGACCCCTCCGCCAGCACGGCCACCGCCCGCCCGCGGACGTCGAACACCGTCAGGCGCACCGACATCTCGCGCGGCAGCGCGAAGCCGATCACCGTGGCGGGGTTGAACGGGTTGGGGCTGTTGCCGGTGAGCATCACCGCGTCGGGCAATGCGCGCTCGCCGCCCGCCTGGTAGACGCCGCCGCTCTCGCAGGCCCGCGTGACCACGTTGGCGGCGCCGTCGTAGGTGAGCGTGGCGTGGGTGATGCCGGTGACCTCGAAGCAGAACTCGCCCGAGGGGTTGCGCACCTTGCCGGTCTCGAAGCTGACCACGCCGTCGCTGGCCGTCAGGCCGCTGAGCGTCCCGCTCAGCGGGCCGTCGTGGCTGACGGTCACCGTGGCGTTGGCCACCGGCTGGCCGCCGGCGTCCACCACCGTCACGTCGCAGAGGCCGGAGACGTTGGGCCCGGCGTTCTTGCGCGTGACCACCATGGCGCCGACGTGCATGGCATCGTCGGCAGTACCAGGCTCGGTGACGGTGATGTAGTCGACGCGCTCGAGCGTGTCGGAACCCTGGTCGTTGGTGGCGGTGAGCGAGACGGTGTAGGTCCCGGCCGCCTCGTAGACGTGGCCGGGGTTCTGCTCGGTGGAGGTGGTGCCGTCGCCCAGATCCCAGGCCCAGCTGGTGGGCTGGCCGCTGGACTGGTCGGTGAACTGCACCGTCAGCGGATAGGCGCCGCTGACCGGATCGGCCGCGAAGTCCGCCGTGGGCGCCACCGGCTGCACGTCGCCCATCTCGAAGACCAGATGGTCCACCACCACCGCATCCAGCGAGACCAGGTCCCAGGAGCGATCGGTGTCGACCACGCGGACGGTGACCGCGCCGCTGAGCGCGCCCAGGTTCTGGCTGAACAGCTGCTCGGTGGCGCTGCTGATGGTGGTCAGGGCGATCCAGGTGGCGCCGTCGGTGCTGTACTCGAAGCGGAAGTCCTCCCCGTCGCCGTTCGTCGGCCTGGCCGCCGCGAGATGCAGCGTGGCATCCCCGCCGGCGGGCAGGTCGAAGCTCCAGCGGTGCTCCAGGAAGCTGGTCCGCTTGCGGGGATGGCTGGTGTCGAGGACCTCGGTGAGCGTCTCGGCCACGCCATCGTCGGCCGCCAGGTCGAGGTAGCTGCCGCTGACCGAGCCGTGGATCAGGCTCTCTCCGGAGGCCGTGATGAACGTGGTGGGCACGGGCTCGGTGACCGTGATCAGATCGGTCCGGGTGATGGTGTCCGATCCCACGGAGTTGGTCACCGTCAGGCTCACGGTGTAGGTGCCCGCCACCTGGTAGGTGTGGGACGGGTCCTGGGCGGTGGACGCGGTGCCGTCGCCGAAGTCCCAGCTCCAGCTCGTGGGTGGGCCCGCGGACTGATCGGTGAACTGGACGCTCAGCGGATAGCCGCCGCTGGTGGGCGTGGCGCTGAAGTCCGCGGTGGGCGCCACGGGGCCGCCAGCGCCGATGGCCGCCGCGGCGTCCACCATGCCGTAGCCGCTGTAGCGGTCCCAGCCGGCCCCCGACTCCACGTTCACGATGTCCTGGGCGGTGTTCACCATGGCATCGCGGATCTCCGCGGGCGTGAACCCGGGGTTGGCCGACTTGATCAGGGCCGCCACGCCGGCCGCGTACGGCGTGGCGCAGCTGGTGCCGTTGAACCACAGGTCGTAGTCGCCGGCCGCGTACCCGCCGTTGCCGCCGATGTCGGTGGTGGGCAGGATCGTGGGCGCGATCACGTCCACGGCGCCCGGGGCATCGGGCGTGGTGGAGCCGTAGTTCGAGCCCCACCAGCGCTCGCCGTCGCAGGTGTAGCCGTTGGGATCGGTGTCGACGCCGCTGTTGACCTCCAGGCGGCTGCTCGAGCTGCGCTTGCGGTCGCCGCAGGGCGAGGCCGCGCCGATGCCCATCACATGCTGGTTGATGGCGGGGTAGCTGATGGTGCTGGCGTTCTCGTTGCCGGTGGCCGCGAGGATCACCGCGCCGGCCTCGTACGCGTACTGCAGGGCGGTGTCGGTGGCCGGATCGCTGGCGATGGCCGCGCCCAGGCTCAGGCTGATCACGTCGGCGCCCTGGTCGGCCGCCCAGTAGATCGCGTCCTGGATGTAGCTGAAGTACATGTTGCCGTTGCTGTCGGCCACCTTGCAGGGCATCACGGCGCTGCCGCCGGCGATGCCGGCCACGCCGACGCCATTGTTGGCGATGGCCGCGGCCACGCCGGCGCAGGCGGTGCCGTGGCCGGCCGAGCTGGAGTCGTCGTCGGGGTTGCCGTCGTTGTCGCCGAAGTCGTAGCCGGCGACCAGGTTCAGGTCGGGATGATCGATGTCCACGCCACTGTCGAGGATGGCGATCACCACGCCCGAGGCGCCATAGCCCTGGGCGCCGTCCCAGGCCGCCTCGGCGTTGGCGTCGAAGCCCACGGTGCCCACGGGCTCGCCGTTCTCGTGGCTGTGGGTGGCCCAGTCGTAGGAGAGCATCTGCGCCGTGTTGTCATGCCCCCACTGGTCCGGGTAGAGGGGATCGCTGGGCACGGCCGCGGGGAAGGCCCGCCAGTCCAGCGAGACGGCGGCCACGCCGTCGGCGCCGCGGACGCGCTCGGCGACGCGGGCGAGGTCGTCCACGGTGTCCACCCGCAGCAGGTACCAGCGGTCTACCCCCAGCGCGGCGGCCTTCGCAGCGCGGCGCGGGGCGTGGTAGGGACGCTCGATGGCCCGGACGTCCACGCCGCGCAGGGCGCTCTCGAGGCCCGGCACGGCGGCCTTCGCCTCGCCGGCCACCCGCGCGCCGCGCACGAAGGGCAGCGCGGCCAGGGCGGCGGGCACCTTCCCGGGCACGAACTGCACCAGCAGGCGGTCCGGCGCGTGGCGGTCCAGGACCTGGGCCGGCGCCCCGGGCCCGGCCTGCACCGGGGTGAAGGAGACGGTGTCGGCAGCCAGCGCGGCGCCGAGACCGAGGATCAACGTGGTCACGGTCACGAGCAGGAGGTCGCGTCGCATGGAGGCTCCAATCGCTCGGGGGTGGGGCCCTCGATCGGATGTCGGGTGAGCGGGCCGACACACGGACGGTTGTCGGCCAGGGGCGAAGCGCGAGGGGATCCTAGCAGGTTTCCCGGCTTCATGGCAAGGTCGTGAGATATTCGCCAGGATCTCGCGATGACCGCGCCGGCGTCTGCGGCGCTGACCGGCGGCGCGGACGGTTGCACGACGCGGCCACGCGGCCGATCATGGCGGAAGCCCGTGTCGACCCGATCCGCACCAGCCGGCCCCGCCTGGAGGAGCTCATGACCGCGTCGCGACCCGCCGTCGGCCCCCTGGTCCTCTCCCCCGCCCTGCAGCACTACGCCTGGGGCGACCCCGGGTTCATCCCCCGCGCCCTCGGCCTCGCCGGTACCGACGCGCCGGTGGCCGAGGCCTGGTACGGGGCCCACCCCCTCGCGCCCGCCACCGCGGCCACGGACGCCGGCGAGGTGCCGCTGGACCGCCTGCTGGCCGCTGCGGGGCCCGCCTTCCTGGGCCCGGAGCTGGCCACCCGTTTCGACCACCTGCCCTATCTGCTCAAGCTCCTGTCCGCGGCGCGGCCGCTCTCCATCCAGGTACATCCCAGCCGGGAGCAGGCCGCCGCCGGCTTCGCCCGCGACGAGGCCGCCGGCGTGCCGCGGTCCGCCCCCGATCGCCGGTACCGCGACCCGCACCACAAGCCGGAGCTGATCGTGGCGCTCACATCCTTCGACGCGCTCTGCGGCTTCCGTCCGCCCCGGGCCATCGCCGCGACCCTCGATGGCCTGCCCGAGCTGCGCCCCCTGCTCCCGCACTTCGACCCGGCGGACGGGCCCGATGGCGTCCGCGACCTGCTGGCCGCCTGGTTCGCCGTCCCGGCAGCGGCGGCGGCGCCGGCGCTGCAGAAGCTCGTCGATCGCCTGGCCATCGAGGATGCCCGCGCGCCGCTGTCGTCCCGCACGCCGGCCCACTGGGCGCTGCGGGCGCACCGGGAGCTGGACGCCGGCGGGGCGCCCGACCACGGGCTGCTGCTGGTCTTCCTCCTGGAACTGCTGCACCTGGAGCCGGGCGAGGCGCTCTTCCTGCCCGCGGGCGTGCCCCACGCCTACCTGCACGGGGCCGGCGTGGAGATCATGGCCAGCTCCGACAACGTGCTGCGAGCCGGGCTGACGCCCAAGCTGGTGGACACGGCCGAGCTGCTGCAGGTGGTGCGCTTCGACGCCGGGCGGCCGCCGGTGCTGGCGCCCCTGCCCACCGACGATGGCGTGGAGTCCCTCTACCCCGCGCCCGCCGCCGAGTTCGACCTGCGCCGGCTCCGCCTGGGCGCCGGCCAGACCGTCACGCGCACCGCCCACGGCCCGGAGACCCTGCTCGTGCTCGCCGCGGCCGACGGGACGGCGCCCGCCACGGTCACCGTCATCGTGGAGGGCCAGGACGCCGCCCTCGCCCTGGCCGGCGGGCAGGCGGCGCTCATCCCCCACGGCGCCCGCTACCGTCTCACCGCCGCGGGCCCGGCCACCGTCTTCCGCGCCCGCGTGCCCGGCGGCGAGGATCCCGGCACGTTCCGTGGCCGCGCCCCCACCCGGCTGGCCTTCGGCACCAGCGGCCTGCGCGGCCTGGTGGACGACATCACCGACCTCGAGGCCTACGTCAATGCCCGCGGCTTCCTGGACTTCCTGGTGGCCGGGAGCGCCGCGGTGCCCGGCACGCCGGTGGCCATGGCGGGCGACCTGCGCCCGAGCACCCACGGCCCGGGCCGCAGCATCGCCCGCGCGGTGGCCCGGGCCATCCTGGATGCGGGGCTGCGCCCGGTCTGGTGCGGCCCCATCCCCACGCCCGCGCTCACCCACCTCGGCCTGCAGCGCCGCTGGCCCAGCATCATGGTCACCGGCAGCCACATCCCCTTCGACCGCAACGGCATCAAGTTCAATCGGCCCGACGGCGAGGTGCTCAAGAGCGACGAGTCCGCCATCCTGGCCGCGGTGGCGCGGGTGCGCCGCCAGCAGTACGCCTGCCGGCCGGAGCTGTCGATGTTCGACGACGACGGCTGGCTGCGCACGCCGTTCGTCCCCGAGCTGCCCGCCACCACCGACGCCGCCCGCGCGCTCTACGTCCGCCGCTACCTGGACGCCTTCCCCGCCGACGCCCTGGCCGGCCTGCGCCTGGCCTTCTACGAGCACTCCGCCGTGGGGCGCGAGCTGGTGCCGGAGATCCTCCGTGGCCTGGGCGCCGAGGTGATCCCCGTGGGCCGGTCCGCCGGGTTCGTGGCCATCGACACCGAGGCCCTGACCGCCGAGCGCCTGGCCGCACTGCAGGATCTGGCCGACCGGGTGCAGGCCGAGCATGGCCGCATCGACGCGGTGGTCTCCACCGATGGCGACAGCGACCGGCCGCTGCTTCTCGGCGTGGCGGCCGACGGGACGCTCGAGTTCATGGGCGGCGACGTCCTGGGCGCCGTGGTGGCCGACGCCCTGGGCGCCGACGCCATCGCCGTCCCGGTGAGCAGCAACGACCTCATCGACCGCCACTTCGGCGCCCGCGGCGTGGCGGTCCAGCGGACCCGCATCGGCTCGCCCTGGGTGATCGCCGCCATGGCCGCCATGGATGGCGCCCGCCGCGTGGGCTGGGAGGCCAACGGCGGTTTCCTCACCGGCTCGGCCCTGACCATCGACGGCGGCGGCGAACTGGCCGCCCTGCCCACCCGCGACGCCGTGCTCCCGCTGGTGGCCGCCTTGCACGCCGCGCGCACGCGCGGGGTCGCGCCGGGCGAGCTGGTGGCCGCCCTGCCCCCGCGCTTCAGCCGCGCGGGCCTGCTCGATGCGGTGGATCCCGCGGCCAGCCGCGCCCTGCTGCAGCGCTTCGGCGTGGGCGAGCCGGGCGTGCGCCGGGTCCGCTTCGCGGACGACCAGGTCCGCTGGACCGACCACGACGGCGCCGACCACGCGGCCGACCCCACCCTCGCCGGCCGCTGGCTGGAGATCCGCGACGCTCTGGCCGCCCACCTGACCGCCGACCGCGGCTTCGGCCCCCCCGAGGAGGTGGACGTCCTCGATGGCCTGCGGGTGCGCTGCGCCAGCGGCGACGTGGTCCACGTGCGCCCGTCCGGCAACGCGCCGCAGCTGCGGATCTACGCCACGGCCGACACGCCCGCCCGGGCGGAGGAGATCGTCGCCCTGGGCCTGCGCGAGCCGGATGGCCTGCTGCGGGAGCTGCTGGCCGCGACGGCAGCCTTCCGCTTCGAGGCGGCCATCCGCCACAACATCGCGGCCACCGACCGGCTCTTCGCCAGCGGCGAGCCGCCCCAGGTGATCGGCACGGTGAGCGGCTCGGCCGCCGCCCAGGCCTTCTGGCAGCGTCAGCTCGACGCCGCGCGCCCGGCCCTGGGCGCGCGGGAGGCGCACTCGCTGCACGAGGACCTGCCGGTGAACCAGGCCTTCGGGCTGCTGCTTCTCTGGCAGCGGCTGCGCCCGCACCTGCGCGCCGGCGACGGCGCCCTGGTGGCCTTCGTCTTCGGCGAGGGCACCCGGGCCACGCCGTGGACCGAGGCCGAGTGCGGCCAGAAGCCGGCCATCATCTCGCCCACCCGCGTCACCGAGGACGGCCGGCGCCGCGCCCTGACCACCGTGGAGCTGGCCCTGCGCACCTTCGCCCCGGTGGAGGCCCACCTGCGCCGCTCGGGCTTCGAGGGCCTGGTGGTCAAGTGGGGCGACGAGGTGCAGATCCCCACCTGCGACCTCACCGGCCGCGATCCCCGGTTCGACGGCGCGGACGTGGTGCGCTTCGTGTCGCTGCGCGAGATGACCGCCGAGACCGCCGCCGGCAAGGACTGGGTGGGCGTGGCGCCGGACGGCCGCATCACCGCGTTCATCCCGCGCCGGCCGCTGACGGAGATGGAGCCCCTGGCCGACCGCGGCCTCATCCAGCGTCGCGACGGCAAGCTCCACGGGGGCGTGAACCTGGGCTCCATCGCCCTCTCGAGCGCCCTGCTGGACGTCCTGCTGCAGGAATTCCAGGAGGAGGTGGGCGACCCGGACGCCGACCGCAAGCGCCGGCCCGACCTCGACCCCCAGCTCTTCACCGCCCTCTGCATCGCCGCCATGGACCGGCCCGCCGAGCGCGAGCGCGCCTGGGGCCGCGCCCGCCGCGAGAGCGCGGCCATGCGCAAGCTGGAGCAGGACCTGCCGGGCGTGCTGCCCCGCCTGGTGAGCGCCCTCGACCGCTTCGCCGCCCGCCACGGCCGGCCGGTGAAGATGGTGGCCATGGACTTCGGCGACCAGTACTGGGGCGACATCGGCCAGCACCGCCAGATGCACGACCTCTACCTCGCCCTGCGCGGCCACGGCCCCGCTGGCCGCATCGCCCGCGCGCTGGCCGGCCTCGAGGGCGAGTTCGACCGCCACGGCAACCTGCTCTGCGGCGACACCGTCCTCGGCCCCGGCGTGACGGTGCGCGACTCGGTGCTCGTCGATGCCAGGATCGACGCCGGCGAGATCGCCGGCTCGGTGCTGCTGGGCACGCGCTGCGGCACGCTCGTGGCGCGGGAGGCGTTCGACCTGGAGAGCACGGCCGTGGCCCTGGACCTGGCGCCGCGGTCGGGGTCGTACAAGGTGGTCGGCGAGGCGGCCGTGACCGCCGGGCCGGGCGAGCGGGTGACCACGGTCTTCCTGCCCGATGGCGAGGAGCTGCTGCGCGTGCACGAGGACACCGACCTGCGCGACCGTGCCGCGAACTACGACCAGCCCATCCTCGGCAACCGGATCGCCTTCGGCGCGGCGCACGCGGCGGTGACCGCGGCCGATCCCGCGGATCTCGAGCGGCGGCGCGAGCGGCGGCGCCAGGAGGTGGCGGCGAAGCTGGGCGGCTAGCCGGCGGGGACCGGCAGGCTGTCCGTCCGGGCACCGGGCGAGCGGTCGCGGCCGACCAGCACGCGACGGATGGCGGCGGCGAGGTCGTCCGCCTTGACGGGCTTGGGGACGTAGTCGTCCATGCCGGCCGCGAGGCAGACGTCGCGATCGCCCTTCATGGCGTTGGCGGTCATGGCGATGATGGGAACGGTCCGGTCGCGCACCGCCGAGCTGGCGCTCCGGATGCGGCGGGTGGCCGCGAAGCCGTCCAGTTCCGGCATCTGGCAGTCCATGAGCACCAGGTCGTAATCCACGTGCCGCAGGGCGTCGACGGCCTCCAGGCCGTTGGCCACCGCGTCGGCCCGCAGGCCGAGGTTCTTCTCCAGCAGCAGCAGCGCGACGCGCTGGTTGATGACGTTGTCCTCGGCCAGGAGGATCTTCAGGTCGGAGGGCAGCGGGGGGTCGCCGGCGGCCGCCGTCTCGCCGCCCGCCGATCCGGTCGCCCCGGCGTCTCGCTCCGGTCCGGCCGGGACCAGGGTCCCCAGCAGGGCCTGCGCCAGCAGCGCGCGCCGCACCGGCTTGAGCAGCGACTGGTGCACACCCGCACGTCGAAGGCGCTCGGCGTCGCCGCTGCGCCAGGCGGAGGTGAGCATGATCATGGCCGTCTCCGCCGTGTGTCCCGCGGCGGCGAGCCGTTCGGCCAGCTCGAGTCCGTCGCCATCGGGCAGCAGCCGGTCCAGGATGGCCACGCGATGGGGGCTGCCCTGGTCGCGCGCGCGCTCGAGGGCCGAGGCCGCCGCCGCAGCCGACGCCACCACCTCGCAGCGGGTGCCCCAGGACTCCAGGTACCGGCGCAGGATCAGCCGGTTGGTGGCGTTGCCGTCCACGGCGAGCACGGACAGGTCCGTCAAGGCGTCGAGGTCAGGGGGCGCCGCTTCCGCCGACGGGATGGCCAGCCGGGCGGTGAACCAGAAGGTGGAGCCCTGGCCCTCGGCGCTCTGGACGCCCACCTCGCCGCCCATCAACTCGGCCAGTTGACGGGAGATGGCCAGGCCGAGGCCCGTCCCGCCGTACTTGCGCGTGGTGGAGGCGTCCACCTGGGAGAAGGACTGGAACAGACGGTCCTGGCGGTCCGCAGGGATGCCGATCCCCGTATCGCGGACGCTGAAGCGGAGCGTGGCCTCCGCCGCGGTGGCCGCCGCCAGCTCGGCGCGGATCTCCACCTCGCCAGCCTCGGTGAACTTCACGGCGTTGTTCACGAAGTTGATGATCACCTGGCGCAGGCGTCCCGGATCGCCCCGCAGCACCGGCGGGATCTCCGGCGCCACGTAGCACAGCAGCTGCAGCTGCTTCTCGCTGGCCTTGACGCCCACGATGTCGACCACCTCCTCCACCGCCTGGGCCAGATCGAAGTCCAGCTCCTCGAACTCGAGCTTGCCGGCCTCGATCTTGGAGAAGTCGAGGATGTCGTTGATGAGCGCCAGGAGCTGCTCGCCACAGGTCCGCACCGTGGCGGCGTACTGCTGCTGCTCTTCACTCAGGGCGGTCCCCTCGAGCAGCCCCGTCATGCCGATGATGCCGTTCATGGGCGTGCGGATCTCGTGGCTCATGTTGGCCAGGAACTCGCTCTTGGCCATGCTGGCGATCTGGGCCTCCATGGCCAGCGCGTTGGCGCGCGCGATGCTCTGCTCGAGCTCCAGGTTCATGGTCTCGAGCACCTCCTGCGAGCGGGCGAGCTGCTCCTCGTGCTCCTTGCGATCGGTGACGTCGCGGAGGATCCCCACCGCGTACCGGCCCTCGTCCAGCTCCCGCGCGGTGAGCGACATCTCCGCCAGGAACCGCGAGCCGTCCCGACGGTACGCGGTCAGCTCCACGAGCTCGCCGTGGCTGCCGAGCGACCGGGTCCGGGGCCTCGCCCGGCCGGCGGCCTCCAGGGCGGTCGCGAAGCGTTCCCGGTCCACGAACCGGCCGATGGGCGCGCCCATGGCCTGGTCGTACGTGGCGCCGAAGAGCTCCACCGCGGCGGGATTCCAGAAGGTGATCCGCCCGTCGGGCCCCGCCATGAGGATGGCGTCGCGGGCGGTGTCGGTGATGGTGCGCAGACGCTGCAGCAGGTCATGGAAACGGGCCTCGGCCCGTCGCTGCTCGGTGACGTCATGGACCACCGAGTACAGGAGCTTGCGGCCTTCCACCGTCAACGGACAGGACCGCACCTCCACGTCGCGGATCTCTCCGGTGGCCAGGCGGTGGCGGAACTGCAGGGCGCCGCGCTGGTCGGCGAGGACCGCCTGCATGCCGCGCTGGACCTGGTCGGCGGGCAGCGTGTTGATCTGGAAGATGCGCAGGGCCCGGATCTCCGCGTGGCCGTAGCCGTAGAACTGGCAGGCGGCGGGGTTCGCATCCACGATGGCCCCGTCCTGCGGATCGATCAGGAGCTGGACGGAGCGGTTGCGCTCGAACATGGCCCGGTGCCGTTTCTCGCTGGAGCGCAGGCGCCGACCGATGGCGCGCAGGTGGGCGTTCAGGTGCGCGAATCGCCCGGCCAGCAGGGCCACGCCGAGGAAGCCGAAGGTCCCGGCCAGCAGCCAGGGCCAGTAGCGCGCGAGGGCCCGGGACAGCAGACCGCGCTGGTCGTAGGGCGGCACGCCCAGGTCCGCCAGGCAGTCCCGGACCGGCTGATAGCTGTGCGGAACCTGCCAGCGCATCGCCCCGGGCGCCTGGTCCGCGTCGCCTCCTCGCCCCATCCCCAGCAGCGCCACGGTGACGTCCTGGGCCAGCCCATCGCTCACGTGGGGCAGGGCGGCCACCGGCCACTCCGGATACAGGCGCGTGGAGCAGGCGTGGGGGAAGCCCGCCGCGGCCCGGCGTCCGACGATCCGGAACTCGTCGGGATCCACCAGGCCGGCGGCCTGCAGGTCCTCGAGCTGGCCGGTCCGGATGGCGCCCGCATCCACCGCTCCGGTACGCACGGCCGTGACCACGGCCACGTGCGTGCCGACGAGGTCGAGGGCAGCCAGATCCGACCGCGGGTCCAGTCCCGCGTCGACCAGTTCGCGCTGGATCGCCATCCAGCCACCGAACGATTGCTCGGCCGGTGCGGCCAGGGAGAGTCCGCGGAGATCGGCGAGCTGGTCGAGATCCTCGCGCTCGGCCCGGCAGAACACGACCCCGCCGAAGCGGTCGACGTCCTGCGCCGGTCCGCGATGCGCCGCCATGGCGAGGGGCGAGAGCCGGTGTTCGGCGTCCAGCTGCACGAACAGCAGTGGATTGGTCAGCAGGAGATCCACCGTGGCGGCGCTCGCCGCCGGGGCGACCTCCGGGAAATCCAGCGGCACCAGCTCGCACCGGACGGGCTGGAGCGCGCGGGAGAGGGCGTCCACCGTGGGCAGCCACTGCGCGCGGCAATGATCGGCGCCGTTGCGAGCGAGGACACCGATCCGCAGCACCGTCCCCGGCGCGGCCCGGTAGATCTCGCGACCGTCCTGCCGGACCCGGGCGCCCTCGGGCAGATCGGCCAGGGCCACGTCGAACCGTCTCAGGGCGTCCGCCTCCAGCAGCACGTGGTTGGGGCTCCGGTGCTCGATGGGGACCGCGCGCACCGGCTGGCCGGCGAGGATCCGGCCAGCCATCAGGCCGGCGATCCGCCCCTGGTCGCGCGCGCTGGCCATCCTGCCGCCGAGGACGCCGGTACCCAGGTAGAAGTCCCAGAGCCCGAAGACCGGCGCCGACGAGGCCGCGGCGATCCAGGTTGCACTCTCCTCGTAGCTGGCGTAGCGGCCCTCCGCGTCCCGGTTGAAGACCGTCAGCAGGACCACGTCGCGGTCCGGATCCAGCGACGCGAGGCGGCTCCGCAGGTCGTCGCGTCCGAGCCCCGTCCAGTACCGCACCTGCCAGCCGTCCACCGCGGCGCCGAGGGCGCGGCGGGCGGCGGCCAGCTCGGCCCGACCGGTGGGCGTGTCGTCGGCGATGACCACGCAGCGGCGAGCATCCGGTCGCAGATGACGGGCCAGGGCCAGCGTGGCGGCGGGATCCGTCCGCTCCACCACGCCGGTGTACCACCCCGAGGGATCGATCAGCCGCGGCTGGAAGTCGTTGATGCCGCAGAACACGACGGGCGTGTCCGGAAACAGCCGCCCGCGGTGCCGGCGGACCAGGTCGAGGGCGATGTTGTCGCTGACCACCACCACGTCGGGGCGACGGTTCGCGAACCGCGACGCGACCAGGGCGAGGAGCAACTCCTCGGTCTGCGCGAGGGGGTGGCGCTTGGCATCCAGGTAGACCGTATGCAACTCCACGGGCTGCTGATCCGCGAGCGCGCGGCGCAGGCCGTCGTCCAGCTGGTCGGTCCAGGACAGGCCACGGTGGTAGGAGTGCAGGACCAGGACATGCCGGGGCGGCCCGGCGGGGGCCGGTTCCGGAGGGGACAGGGGCGTGCCCGCGGCGGCCACCGGCGCGTGGCCGGACAGCAGGGCGAGGCCGGCGAGGATGGTCTGGATGGCGAGACGGCAGATGGGCGTTCTCGGCCCGCGGTGTCGGTCTCCGGTCACGGGGGCTCTCCTGGAGTCGTTCGGTCCATTGATCCTCAGGAGATGGCATCGGCAGACCCCGGGATTCCTTTATGCAGAAGCAGGTAAAAACACACCCGCATTCTCGGTCTTGCGGCGCCCGGGCGCGCGCGGCGGCTAGCCGGCCTCAGAGATCCACAAGGGTCACGCCGTAGGCGTTGATCACCCGCACGCCCTCGGGGGAGACGTACTCCCGGCGCATGTCGGCGCGGTGCCGATGGACGTGTCCGTGGATGTGCACGCGCGGCCGCCACCAGCGGTGCAGGCGGTTGAACGCGGCCACCCCGTGGTGGGGACGGTCATCCCCGGCGTGCGGGCCCTCCGGCGCCGCGTGGGTCAGCAGCACGTCCAGCCGACGACCGTGCCGCCAGCGCTGCCAGGCCAGGGGCGGCGTCAGCCGCAGCGCGTGCCATGCCATCTGCCGCGGCGTGTACTGGTATGGCCCGGGGCGGTAGCGCAGGCTGCCCTCGATGCCGGCGATGAGCAGCCCCTGGTGCGCGAGCACCCGGCCGTGGGCGTCCAGGCAGCCGCCCACCGGGTGGCGGGCGCCGTCGTGGGGATCGCGGAGGTCGTCCAGGGCGTGGTTGCCGTGGACGTAGACCGGGGGCGTGGTCAGCCGGGTGGCCAGGAAGTCGAGGACGTGGCCCGGCACGTCGCCCGCGGCCACCAGCAGGTCGAAGGGCGGCAAGGTGGCGGGGAAGTCCGCGGATCCGACGGAGGCCGCCACCGCGTCGGCGATGGCCAGGATCTTCATGCCTTCTCCGTCGGGGGCCGGGGCCGGTCCCGGTCCGCTTCCCAGCGATCGAGGGCGTCGCACGCGGCCCGGTGACCCAGCGCCACGGCCTCGTCCAGGCGGTGGATGTCCTCCACGCCGAAGCCCACGTCGAGTTCCGGACGGATGAGCACGTCGGGCGGCTCGAGCGCCAGCCGGGTCTCGGTGATCACCCGCTGGGGGATGTCGAAGGACTTCATGAACAGCTCGACGGTGAGGGTGCGGAACTCGCGGTTGCGCAGGCGCTTGATGGCTCCCAGCAGGCCGCGCTTCTCCTCGAAATCCAGGTGGCGGTCGTGCGGGGCGCCCACGTCGCTGGCCAGGATGGGCGCCAGGCTCATGGTGCGCGCCACGTCGGTGGGCAGGTTGTTGAGCAGGCCGCCGTCGATGAGGATGCGGTCGAGGTGCTCCACGGGGCTGAGCACGCCAGGCAGGGCGCTGGTGGCCAGCAGCGCCGGGATCAGCTCCCCCTGGCCCAGGACCACCAGCGTGCCGCGCTGGACGTCCACGGCCATGACCTTCAGCGGGATGCCCAGGTCCGCGAAGTCCGCGGGGACGTGCTCGGCGAGCACCGAGGCGATGCCGTCGCCGCCGATCAGGCCGCCGAGGGCGCCGAAGTCGAGGAGGTCGTGGAAGTGGACGTCGCGGATGGCCTCGACCATGTCGCGGGGCCGGTAGCCGGCGCCGGCCAGGGCGCCCACGATGCCACCCATGGAGCAGCCCGCGATGGCCTCGATCCGGTGGCCACGCTCCTCGATGGCCTGGAGCACGCCGATGTGGGCGAGGCCACGGGCCCCGCCGCCGCCGAGGGCCAGGCAGACCGCGCGAGGTTCAGCCATGGAGGACCTCCTCGGGGCGGGCGAAGTCCCCGGTCAGGTGTTCCAGCAGACGCGCCACGTGCAGGCCGTCCACCAGCGCGTGGTGGGCGTCCACGGCGATGGGGATGGTGAGCGCCTCCGGGCCGGCGGTGCAGCGGCCGAGCACGATCTTCGGCACCGAGTCCAGCGGGTCGTGGCGGCGCGGGTTGACCACGCCGGTGAAGCGGATCCAGGGCAGCACCGAGCCGTGGATGGTGGCGTCGTCGTCGGGGCGGTCGTCCAGGGTGGCGCCGCCGGTGGGATCGGGCGCCGCCATGGCCTCGCGGGCGCCGGCCACGAACGCCGGGAAGTCCGGCGCATCCGGGAAGTGGCAGAAGCGGAACGCGTCCTGGTCGCCGGGCACGGTGGCCGAGACGCGGATCCGATCGTGGACCCATACGCCCTCGGGCCGCAGGCGGTGGCGGAACTCCGCCACCGCGTTGACCGCCAGCAGGCAGAGGTACCAGCAGGCCAGGCCGAAGGGCTGATCCTGCTCGGCGCACCAGTGGCGGGTGCGGGTGACCACCACCTCGGCGGCGATGCCGAAGAACGGCTGCTCGTAGGTGCGGAACAGCTCGTGGATGCCACGGCGCGGCCAGCGGTCGCGGTCGAGGAAATGGCCAGTGGACACGGACGCTCCTCGGGTTCAGTTCTCCGGCCTCAGGACCAGGCGATGACGCTCCGGGCCGGGGACCAGCGGGGTGGGCTCGCCCGTGGCCCAGTCCGCGTGGCCGGCCAGGAAGTACGGCGACCACGGGTGGCCCGACGGGCCGCCTGGCAGGTGCAGGATGCCATCGCGCTCGTGGCCCGGCGAGACCACCATGCGCTCGCTGGCGCCGCTGCGGCGGTGCTGGACGCGGGGCATGAAGGAGTCGCCCGGCAGCGGCTGCTCCGGCGCGGCCAGCCAGCGCTGCAGCCGCGCGTCCAGCTGGACGAAGGGATGCGCCACGTGGACGCGGTTGTGATCGCCCCAGACGAAGGCGGCGAGGTCGCGGCCGTCGGCCGCGGCGATGGCGCAGGTGCGGTCGACGGCCTGCAGCACGAAATGGTCCCAGTCGTGGCTCCAGGGCGGCAGCAGGTGGGGCGGGCGCTCCTGCAGCACGGCCCAGGTGACGGCGTGGCGATACGGCAACCAGGACGACCGCAGGTCGGGCTGGTCGGCGAGCGCCCGGTGGGTCAGCAGGTGGTAGAGGTCGTCCACGCAGTGGAAGGCGAACCCGCGGACCAGGCGGTAGGCCGCCGACGCGGGCTCGGCGCGACCGGACCAGCGGTCGCGGAGGATGGTCGCGAACTCGTGGCGGAGGGAGTCGGTGGGGGCGAGCCGGCGGTCCAGGACCGCCAGGGCCAGGTCGCGCCAGCGGGCGAGCATCAGGGCGCGGTCGTCCAGCTGCAGGGCGAGGTGTTCGCCCTCGGCGCCGCGATCCATGGCCCGCAGGCCGTCGCGGATCTGGCGGGCGCGGGCGCCCAGGGCGTAGCCGCCGTCACCGATCAGGACCAGGTCCGCGCCGGCGGTCACCCGGTTGTTGGCGGTCCAGAGCAGTCCGTCGGGCGGGTCGAGCCGGCGCGGCTGCGCCGCCGGTTCGAGGTAACCGTCCCAGCGGCAGGCGCCGTCGGCCCAGGAGACGGGCAGCCGGCCGTCCCAGCCCACGCGCCGCGGGATGCGGCCGGCGATGGTCCAGGCGATGCGGCCGTGGGCGTCGGCGCAGACCAGGTTCTGGGGCGGGATGCCGATGCCGGGGGCCAGGGACACGGCGGCCTCCACGTCGTCGGCGGTCTCCAGGCGGCGCAGGCCCAGGTTCACCGCGGCGGCGTCGTGGGCGGTCCAGCGCAGGGCCAGGGGACGACCGCGCACGTCCTGGCGCCATACCGGCCCCCAGATGGTCTCGTCGATGGTCAGCGTGTCGGGCTCGGCGCCGGCGACCTCGATCACCTCGGTGCGGGACGCGAAGCGACGCCAGCCGGCGGGCGTGCGGTACCGGCCCGGCTGGTCGGGATCGGTCTCGAGGATCACCAGGTCGACCCAGTCGCCCATGCTGTTGGTGAAGCCCCATGCCAGCCGGCCGTTGCTGCCGGTGACCAGCAGGGGAGCGCCCGGCAGGGTGACCCCCACGAGGGTGCGCCGGCCGTCGCCCTCGGGCCAGCTCAGGCGGGCCCGATACCAGATGCCCGGCAGGCCGAGGGCGAGATGCATGTCGTTGGCCACGATGGCGCGACCGTCGGCGGTGCGCGCCGCCGACACCGCCCAGCTGTTGCTGCCGGCGGTGTCGTGGCGGGTGGGGCCGGAGCGTTCGCCGCTGGCCGCGCCGGCCGGCGGGCGTTCCTCCGCGCCCGACGCGGCCGCATCGAGCAGCCGGGCCCGGGCCCGGGCGTAGGGTTCACCGTCGAAGTCCCAGGTACGGACGTCGCAGGCCGTGGAGTCCGGGATGGCGATGCCGGGGACCGCCTGTTCCTGGAGGGGCGCGTTCCAGGGATTGGCGCGCGGCAGCAGCAAGGCCGTCAGCGCCGGGGACGACCGGTCGCGCACGGCGGCCCAGACCGCCTCCGCGGCGGCGGTATCCAGGCTCAGGTCCAGGCACATGGCGTGCAGGGTGAGGATGGTGTCGGCCGGGCGCCAGGGCTCCGGCTGCCGGCGCAGGGCGAGGTACTCGAAGGGTCGGACACGGAGGTCGGCGAGGCCGGCGTTGACGCCGGCGGCGTAGGCGGCGAGCAGGGCGCGGTCGGCGGCAGCGGCCGCGGCCAGGACGGTGTCGGCCCGGGCACCGAAGCGGTGGCGGCGCGTGTCGCGGTCGGCCTCCAGGAGCGCCGGGCCGAGCAGCGCGGCCAGCTCGCCGGCGGCGCGGCGGCGCTGCAGGTCCATCTGGAAGAAGCGGTCCTGGCCGTGGAGGTAGCCCAGGGCGCGAGCGGCGTCCTCGCGGCTGGCGGCGCGGATGTCGGGAACGCCCAGGGTATCGCGGGTGACGGTGACGGCGGCCGTGAGCCCGGTCAGCTCCCGCTCGCCGTCCAGGCGCGGCAGGCTGCCGCGCAGCAGCAGCACCACCGCCAGGGCGGCCGCAGCGACCACGACCGCCAGGGCCACCGCCAGGACCGAGAGGACCCGGAGCAGGCGGCGGCGGGGACGCCGGCCACGGCCGTCGTCGCCGCGCCGGACCACGTGGCCGAGGGGTGCGAGCGGGGAAGGCGGCGAGGTCATCGATCACCTCGGCGGGCGGGCGCGCGGCGGGGCGTGGACGGCGGGGCGTGGGCGGCGCCTCGCCAGGGACGGCTCCCGGCGATTCTGGGCGAGGGCCGGCGCAGCGTCAAGGACGGCGGCAGGCCATGATCCGCCATCGAGATGGCGGCAGGCGCGCTCAGGCCGTCGCCTGCTCCTGCCGCGACTGCACGGTGAGGAACTCCACCAGGTCGCGCCGCGAGATGGTCCCGACGAGGCGGCCGTCCTCGGCCACGAGCAGCCGGTCGGTGCGGTGTCGGCCCATGGTCTGCAGGGCGGTGGCCGCGTCGGTATCGGGCGCGATGCTGTTGCTCCGGGAACAGCCGTCCATGAGGTCGGCCACGGTGGTCTCGCGGCGACGATCTCGATCGACGGCCTCGGCCCGGCGGCGTGAGATGCAGCCCATGAGCCGGCCCTCGTGGTCGGCCACCGGGAAGACGCGGTCCTCGCCACGGGCGGTGACGTCGGCCAGCAGGCGGTCGATGGTGGTGTCCGGAGAGACGGCCCGCGGGTCGCGCCGCATGAAGCGGGAGACGGGCTCGCCGCCCAGCATCTGGCGCACCACCAGCTGCTGGTACGACACCGTCGCCGCGTGGCGCAGGAACAGGCCGATGAACACCAGCCAGATACCGCCCATGAAGACGCCGGCGACCATGCGGACCACGCCCAGGGCGATCAGCAGCAGGCCGAAGCCCTGGCCGATGCGCGAGGCGATGCGGGTGGCCCAGCGGGGGTCGTCCCGCCAGGCCCACAGGGCGGAGCGCAGGATCCGGCCGCCGTCCAGCGGAAAGGCGGGCACCAGGTTGAATGCGGCCAGGAAGAGGTTGATCACGCCGAGGTAGTCCAGCACCGCGATCACCGGCGGCGGCCAGATGCCGCCGGCGCCCCAGCTGCCCAGCAGCAGGAACGCCAGGCCGAGCGCGATGCTCACCACCGGCCCCACCACGGCGATGAGGAACTCGTCGCGCGCGCGACCGGGCTCGTCGCCGGTCTCGGCCAGGCCGCCGAACAGGAACAGGGTGATCCCCTTCATGGGCAGGCCGCTGCGGCGCGCCACGAGCGAGTGGCTGAGCTCGTGGAGGATCACCGAGAGGAAGAGGCCCACCGCACCGAGGACGCCCATGAGCCAGTAGGAGCCCGTGGAGAGGTCCTCGACGCGGTAGGGGAAGAAGCCCGTGGAGAGGCTCCAGGCCACGAGGATGGCCAGCAGGAACCAGCTCGGATCGAGGGCCACCTCGAAGCCGGCGATGGAGAACAGGGGGACGCGCTTCCTGAACATGGTCCGCTCCAGGGGTCCGGGTCCGAGCCGCCGGGGCGGCCAGGTCGCCAGCCAGTTCGCCAGCCAGTTCGCCAGCTAGTTCGCCAGGTCGAGTTCCAGCTCGATGGCCGTGCCGCCCCCCACCAGCTGCGACACCGGGCAGTTGTCCTTCGCCTCGTGGGCGAGCTTGCCGAACTCCTCCTCGGCGATGTCCGGCACGCGGGCGCTGCAGCGCAGCTGGATGCTGGTGATGGCGAAGCCGGCGCCGCGCTTCTCGATGGTCACCTCCGCATCGGTGTGCAGCTGGGCCGGCGTGTGGTCCGCGTCGCCGAGCAGCTTGGCAAGCGCCATGGAGAAGCAGCCGGCGTGGGCCGCGCCGACGAGCGCCTCGGGCGAGGTGCCGTCGCCGTCCTCGAAACGCGCGGCGGCGGAGTAGGGCAGCGAGACGTCGCTCTCCGGGAGCATCACCCGTCCGTGGCCCTGCTTCAGGTCGCCCTCCCAGATGGCCTTGCCGCGATGGATCGCCATGGTCGCCTCCTCGACTGGATTCGAAACCGGGTGGGACGCCTGGTCCCCCGCCGATGGTGGCGCAGGATGGCCCGAGCGTCCGTCTCGACATCAGGGTAGGCGCGACCGGGAGAGGCGAAATGGGGCCCCTTCCCAGTTGTGAGCCTGCCCGCGGCGCGTGATGGCGAGCCTGCGGCACGGTGATCCCGCCCGGGCGGAATGGGGCCAGACCGTCATCCGGCGCGAGGAATCGCCGCACCAGGGCCTGTTGACCGTATTGAGATGCACTTTCAATCGACCTTTGCTTGTCAAGACCGGGTAGGCGGCGCTAATCTTGTGAACACACGGGCTGTCGATGCGACCCCGTGTCGGCTCCGGACTCGCACCCGGAGAGGCGGGGCCGTGAACCAGCGCATCCTCAGAGGAGGGTTCCCACCATGCAGAAGTTCCTGGCACGTGTCGCGGTGAGCATCGCCGCCCTGACGTTCGTCATCGCGATGGTCGCCGTGGCGTCCGACATGCCCGACGATATGGTTCTCACCGGTTGCGGCGACAAGAAGGACCCGGTGCCGTTCCCGCATACGGCGCACTTCGAGTACGGCTCCTGCACCGACTGCCATCACACCAGCGAGGGTCTGACCATCGACAACTGGGCGGAGATGGGCGTCGAGTCCTGCCAGTCCTGCCACAAGGACCCCGAGGAGGGCGTGTCCGACTGCTCGCAGATGAGCCTCAAGAAGAATCCCTACCACGTGAGCTGCGTCGGTTGCCACAAGGACGCCAAGAAGGAGGCCGCGGACGCCGCCGCCTTCGCCGCGCCCATCCGATGCAACGATTGCCACGTGAAGGTCGAGGGGTAGCGACGCCGCGTCGCCGCGATCGACTTCGCAGGGGCCGCGCCGATCTCCGGCGCGGCCCTTCGCGTCCACATCCGGACGTCCGCATCCGGACGCCGGCATCGGGACGTCGCCTCCGGGCCCCTCAGCGGTCATCCCGGATCCGCAGCCCGCGGAGCCGGGCGCTGGCGGTTCCACGCACCTCTCCCTAGCGGTGGGTGAGAGGCATCGCCGTCAGCCGACCGCGGCCCCCCGATCACGGAAGGAGCGCATCATGCCCAGCCCGAAGATCATCGAACCGCAGACCGCCCACGAGCACGTCCAGCAGGACGACGCCCTTCTGGTCTGCGCCTACGACGACCGCGAGAAGTGCGGCCAGGTCCCCGTGCCCGAGGCCATCACCCGGTCCGAACTGGAGCAGGAGGTCGACCAGCTCGACCGCGTCCGCGAGCTCATCTTCTACTGCAACTGACCCAACGACGCGAGTGCCGCCCGGGTGGCGGCCGAGTACATGGACCGCGGATTCGCGAACGCCAGGGTGGTGGCCGGAGGATACGACGCATGGCGGAAGGCCGACCTGCCCACCGGCGGCTGAAGCATCTGACGGCGCTGGCCGTCCTCGGCCTGGCGGTGATGGCCTTCGTGCAGATCGCCGACGAGGTGCTCGAGGGCGAATGGCGCTGGCTGGACGAGCAGCTGCTCCTCTCCCTGCGCACGCCGGGCCAGCCGGACGACCCCATCGGTCCGCCATGGGTGGAGGAGACGGTGCGCGACCTGACTGCCCTTGGCGGCCTGGGCGTGGTGGTGCTGGTGACCGCCGCGGTCTGCGGCTACCTGTTGCTCTCGCGCGCCCGCGCCCGGGCCCTGCTGGTCCTGGTCGCGGTGACCGGCGGTGCGCTCATCAGCACGCTGCTCAAGGAGATCTTCGATCGTGCCCGTCCCGAGCTGGTGGCCCGCGACGTGCACGCCTACCAGGCCAGCTTCCCCAGCGGCCATTCCATGGTGTCGGCAGTGGTCTACCTCACCCTCGGCGCGCTGCTCGCCCGCCTGCAGCCCCACCGCCGCCAGCAGATCTACATCATGAGCGTCGCGGCCGCGGTGGTGGTCCTGGTGGGCCTGAGCCGGGTGTACCTGGGCGTGCACTGGCCCAGCGACGTGGCCGCCGGCTGGGCGGCCGGCGCGGGCTGGGCGGCGATCTGCTGGCTGGCGGCGCTCCACGTCGGACGCTCCTGAACCGTGGCGGATGGGCGGTGCACGGGCCGTGGGGAACGCCCCCAAATTCGAGTCCCGTGCGTTTCGCCCCGCCCGTGGCGCCCCTACGCTATCGGGATGCCGTAGCCCCCAGCCCGGAGGTATCCATGGACCTGCAGAACATCGCCAAGCTCAAGCGACCGGCCGACACCAGGGTGGTGCTGCTGGTGATCGACGGCCTGGGCGGCCTGCCCCGGCACCCCGGCGATCAGACCGAGCTGGAGGCCGCCCAGACGCCCAACCTCGATGCCCTGGCCGCGCGCAGCGTCACCGGCCTGCACGAGCCCATCGGCGCCGGCATCACCCCCGGCAGCGGGCCGGCCCACCTGGCGCTCTTCGGCTACGACGCCCTCGACTACCAGATCGGCCGCGGCGTGCTCTCCGCCGCCGGCATCGACTTCGACCTGCAGCCGCAGGACGTGGCCTGTCGCGGCAACTTCTGCACCGTCGACGGGGCCGGCCAGGTCACCGACCGCCGCGCCGGACGCATCGGCACCGAGAAGAACCGCGAGCTGGTGGAGCGGCTGCGGCAGATCGAGTTGCCCGATGCGGAGGTCTTCGTGGAGACCATCAAGGAGCACCGCCTGCTGGTGGTCTTCCGCGGTGACGATCTGGGGGCCGACGTCGACGACACCGACCCCCAGCACACTGGCCGCCCCCCCCGCGAGGCGCGAGGCGGGGACGACCGCTCGCGGCGCACGGCCGAGCTGGCCAGTCGCTTCTCCGAGCGGGCGCGCGAGGTGCTCGCCGACCACGCCCCGGCCAACATGGTGCTGCTGCGCGGCTTCGCCTCGCTGCCGGACTGGCCCGGGTTCGAGGACGTCTACGGCACCACCGCCGCGGCCATCGCCGGGTATCCGATGTACCGCGGCCTGGCCCGGCTGCTGGGCATGGATCCGCTGACCGCCGAGGAGGACCCGCGCGCCAAGTTCGCCACCCTGCGCGAGCACCGCGACCACTACGACTTCTTCTTCGTCCACGTCAAGAAGGCCGACTCCACCGGCGAGGACGGCGACTTCGACGGCAAGGTGGCCGCGATCGAGGGCGTGGACCAGGCCCTGCCCGACCTGCTGGCCGCCGAGCCGGACGTGCTGCTGGTCACCGGCGACCACTCCACGCCCTGGAGCCTCGCGTCGCACTCCTGGCATCCGGTGCCCGTCCTGCTCGCCTCGCGACACTGTCGTCCCGACGGCGTGCAGACCTTCGGCGAACGCGCGCTGATCCACGGGGGTCTGGGCCCGCGGATCCCCGCCACGCACCTGATGCCGCTGGCCATGGCCAACGCCGGGCGGCTGGAGAAGTTCGGGGCCTGAGGCGCGGTCGCCCGCCCTGTCAGCCGACCGCGAACACGAAGAATCGGTGGTAGGGGTTCTCCTTCACCCGGAACTGTTTCTCGAGGGTGGCGCCGCCGGCGCGGGCGAGGTCGTCCCCCACCCTGCCCGGGGGGTGGCCACGGGTGTTGAGCTCCCAGTAGTGCTGGCCGTCGAAGACGTGCTCGGGCGGGCCGCGGCGCGGACGCGGCAGGATCAGGCGCAGGTCGCCCTTCCTCGGCACGTGCAATGAATACGGCCACCCGGAGCGCGCGTCCGGCAGGCTGATCACCACGTGGGTGCGGGCCACGCGGCACATCTCGGCGAAGATGGCCCGGGCGGCCTCGTAGGGGACGTGCTCGAGCATCTGGAAGGCGCAGACCACGTCGAAGGCGCCGTCGGCGAAGGGCATGGCGTCGGCGGCAGCGACGTGGTCGGGGGCGAGGTCGGGATCGAGGTCGAGGGTCTCCACCGCCACGCCGAAGACGGCGCCCAGGGCCTTGAACACGCCGGGGCCCGGGCCGATCTCCAGGGCTCGCCGGGGCTGCAGCGCCAGCACCTCGTCCAGCTGGTGCCACATGCTGGCCCAGCGGCGCTTGTCCATGTACTCGGAGAACTCGTAGTGCTCCCTGGCGACCTGCTTCTCGCGCATGCTGCCTCCCGGT
>CAZWYF010000023.1:0-1517 GCA_964637835.1 uncultured Fibrobacteraceae bacterium | reverse complement strand
ACCGCGCCATGCCGCAGAACCGCGCCACCCCCCACCTGGAACACGACCACGACGACGACGCCATCCGCGCCCGCATGGCCGGCGACGGCGGCGGTCCGGGCTACCTCTCCCATGGCGTGCTGGGCGCCATGGACGGATCGATCACCACGTTCACCATCGTGGCCGGCGCCGTGGGCGGCGGGTTGGCCGGCGCCGTGGTCGTCATCCTGGGGCTGGCCAAGGTGGTGGCCGACGCCCTCAGCATGGCGGTGAGCAACTACTTCAGCGCACGCAGCGAGGCCGAGGAGGTGGCGCGGGCCTGGGCCATGGAGGATCGCCACATCGAGCAAACGCCCGAGGGCGAGCGCGCCGAGCTGCGCCAGATCCTGCAGGGCAAGGGCATCACGGGCCAGACCCTCGACGACGCCGTGGCCGCGGTGACCGCCGATCGCCAGGCCTGGATCGACACCATGATCAAGGAGGAGCTGCACCTCTGCACCGAGACGGCGGACCCGTGGCGCGCGGCCCTGGCCACCTTCCTGGCCTTCCTGGCGGCCGGCGCGGTCCCGCTGCTGCCGTTCCTGGTCCTGGTGGACGACCCCTCGCGGGCCTTCGCCATCAGCGCCGGCATCACCGGCCTGGCCTTCGTGGCGGTCGGCCTGGTGCGCGGCCGGGCGCTGCAGCTGCCGCCATGGCGGTCGGCGCTGGAGACGCTCCTGACGGGCACGGCCGCCGCGCTGGTCGCCTACGGGATCGGCGCCTGGCTGCGCCAGGCCCAGGGTCTGGCCTGATCAGCCTCCCCGCTGGCGGCGAGGACGGCCGCGGTGTAGCATCTCCGCGGCGGAGAGCCCCGGCCATCCCGGCCGCCGAGAGGTGACCATCGCGAGAGGAGCGCGCCATGCGCCCGACCCGGATCCTGATCGCCATCGTCGCCGTGCTCCTGCTGACCCCGGTCCTCGCCTGCCAGGAGCGGTCCGCCGAACAGCCGCAGGCCACGAGCGACGCGGTCCCGCCCCCACCGCCTGCACCCGGGGACCGCGACGCGGCCGCGGCGGCTGCGGATCCGGCGCACACCACCGGCCTGCCCCTGCCGGCTACCTTCCGCGGCGTGCTCCCCTGCGCCGACTGCCCGGGCATCCGCTACCACCTGGACCTCTGGCCCGACGGCGTCTTCCACCTGCGGCAGACCTACCTGGGCGAGGAGGACGGCACCTTCGACGACCTCGGGGTCTGGCGCAAGGATCCCGTCCGCGAGGCGATCTACCTGCACGGCGGCCGCGAGGCGCCCCTCCGGTTCGCCATCGCCGGCCCGCGGACCCTGCGCCTGCTGGCCGTCGACGGCTCCCCCATCGCGTCCGAACTGCCGTACGACCTGACCACCGACGGCACCCTCGCGCCCGCCGAGGTGAGCCTCTCGCTGCGGGGCGCGTTCACCTACCTGGCGGACGCCCCGCGGCTGCGGATCTGCCGGACGGGACGGTCCTACCCGGTGGCCATGGCGGGCGACTACCTCGCCCTCGAGCGCGCCTACCTGGCGG
>CAZWYF010000022.1:29790-54853 GCA_964637835.1 uncultured Fibrobacteraceae bacterium | reverse complement strand
GGTCACCCCCGTCGAGAACCACAGCTTCTCCGACGTGAAGGCCCTGTTCAACTAGTCTGAACGGACCGACCAGCGACGGGACGGCGGCGGGCCGGGGAGCGATCCCCGGCCCGCCCTGCTTCCGTGAAGATCCGGGGACGCCGGGAGCTCCATGAACACCGCCGCGAGCGACGGGGGCGATGGTCGCGCGGGGTCAGGCCTCCGGCATGCGCGCGATCTCGCGGACCTTCTCGATCACGAGATCGATCTGGTCGGCGCCGAGGTCGCCGTGCATGGGCAGGCTGACGATCTGGTCCTGGAAGGCATGGGCGTGGGGGAACTGCTCCGGCGTGCCGCCGAGATCCTCGTACGCCGCCACGAAGGGCAGCGCCCTGAGGTAGTGCACGCCGGTGGCGATGCCGGCGGCCTGGAGGTGCTGGCGCAGTTCCTCGCGATTGGTCACGCGCACCACGTAGAGGTGGAAGACGTGGCGGGCGTCCGGATGCACCGCCGGGGTGACGCAGACGTCCCGCAGGCCCTCGGTATAGCGGCGTGCGGCGGCGATGCGCGCCTCCGTCCAGGCCTCGAGATGGCGCAGCTTGACCGCCAGGACGGCCCCCTGGAAGCCATCGAGGCGGCTGTTGATCCCCACCATGCCGTGGACCAGGTGGTCGTGGCGGCCATGGTTGCAGTAGCTGGAGACGTAGGCGGCGAGGTCGTCCTGGTCGGTGACCACCGCGCCGGCGTCGCCGTAGGCGCCCAGGTTCTTGCCGGGATAGAAGCTGTAGCAGGCGGCGTCGCCCCAGGTGCCGGCGTTGCGGCCCTGCCAGGCGGCGCCATGGGCCTGGGCGGCGTCCTCGATCACCCGCAGGTCGTGCGTGCGGGCGATCTCCAGGACGCGGTCGATGGCGCAGGGCTGTCCGTAGAGGTGGACCGGGACGATGACCTTCGTGCGGGGCGTGATGGCCGCCTCGAGCTGGTCGACGTCCAGGTTGTAGTAGAGTGGATCGTTGTCCACGAACACGGGAGTGGCGCCGGTCAGGGAGATGGCCTCCGCCGTGGCGATGAAGGTGTTGGCGGCGGTGATGGCCTCGTCGCCGGGGCCGAGGCCGACCGCCTTCAGGGCGGCGAAGAGGGCGTCGGTGCCGTTGCCCACGCCCAGGCAGTGCTTCCGGCCCACGTAGCCGGCGAACTCGCTCTCGAAGTCCTGATGCCCGATGAAGCGGCAACTGCCGGCGATGTCGGCGAGGGCCTGGTCGATCTCCGGCTTGATGGTCTCGTACTGGGTCTTCAGGTCGACGAACGGGACACGCATGGGGGAACCTCTCTCGCTGCCATGGTCGCTGTGGGCTCGCTCTCGCACCCGCGCGGCCCCCTCTGCCGCGTGCGAGATGGCGGATGATCGCTCATGGGTTCGGCCGCGTCCAGCCGGGATTGAGCGGTGGGATCCACGATGATAACACATTGTTATTAATTTGTCAGCGAGTGCGGAATCACTGCCCGGGCGTGGCGTGCGCTGGGATGATGATCAGGCCGTCCCCCTGGCCCGATCCAGGAGGAGGACCGCCATGTCCGCGCTCGCGACATCCTCCGGTCGCCGCACGACAAGCTCAACCGCAGGACCAGGACGCCGATGACGTCGGAGAGACCCGCATCTCCGGCGTTTTCGTGCGAGGTGACCCCGTGCAACGCGTGACCCGAGTTCGTCCCTGCCTCCTGCTGCTCCTGCTCGGACTGCTCGCCGCCCTGGCGGCCTGCGACATCGAGGAGGCCACCGATCCCGAACCCACGGCCGAGGCCATCCCCACGCCGGCGTCCGGCAGCGTGGACCACTCCGCGCCGGTGACGTTGCGCTGGCAGCTCAACGCGGAGATCGCCTGGCAGGACAGCTTCACCGTGTATTGCGATACGACCCGGCCTCCGGCCGTCGCGGTCTACAGCGGCCGCGACACCAGCTGCACCGTGGGCGACCTGCTGGACGACCGCACCTACTACTGGCAGGTGGCCGCCACCGACAGCACGGGGGAGCGTCACCTGTTCGGGCCCTGGAGCTTCGCCACGCGCCCGTTCCTCTGCCAGTTGCGGCCCGAGCCGGTGGACCTGACCACCAACCTGGAGACCGACCCCTTCCTGCGCTGGAGCGTCGGGGCGGCCAGCGACACGCCCAGCTACTGGCTCGCGTACGTGGACACCGTCAACCCGCCCCAGGAACTGGTCTACGCCGGGGCCGACACCTTCTGCCGGCTCTACGGCCTCGAGTACGAGACCCGGTACCACTGGCGCGTGACCGCCGTGGACGCCGCCGACAACACCGACACCTCCGGGCCGTGGACCTTCACCACCGGCCCGCCGCTCTTCCTGGTGGATCTGGAGCCGACCCCGGCCGACAGCAGCAGCGGCCTCGACCGCGTGGTGACGCTGAGCTGGAACGTGTCGAGCGCGTCGGCGCCGGTGTCCAGCTGGGTGGTGTTCCTGGACGACCAGCCCCAGCCCACCACCCTGGTGCATGCCGGTAGCGACAGCACCTCGGTGACGCTCACCGATCTGCGCTATGGCCGCACCTACTGGTGGGCGGTCACCGCCTTCGACGGCGAGGGGCATACCTTCACCAGCGGGCCGTGGCGGCTGTCCATCCGCGAGTTCGACGTGGCGCTCGATCCCTCGCCCGCCCACGGCTCCACCCAGGTGGCCCTCTCCGGGCAACTGAGCTGGTCGGTGAGCCGCGGCGCGGAGATGGTCGCCAATTACCTCGTGTGCCTGGACACCCACGACCAGCCCACCACGCCGGTCTACGCGGGGCCGGCCACGAGCCTGGATCTGGCCGCCCTCGACCTGCAGCCGGACACCACCTACTGGTGGCGCGTGACGGCGGTGGACGCCGACGGCTACACCTGCCCGCTGGGACCCTGGCGGTTCACCACAGCGCCCTGACGCCTGCGGGCGTGATCTCCAGCACCTGCACGGTGCCGCCGTAGTGCGCGGCGGCGCCGGTGTCGATGCACCAGACCCGGCCGTCGCAGTGCGGGGCGATGCCGCCGTCCTGGACGGTGTGGCCCACCACCAGGCGGTCGCAATCGAGATCCGCCAGGACGCTGGCGAGCAGGGCGCAGTCGCCGGCGTCGGGCTCGTCGCTGAAGTGCCGGGCCCAGACGGGGTCGTCCCGCTGCTGGTAGATGGCGGGCTCGGGGCCCTCGCCGCGGAGCCAGGCGGCGGTCTCGCGATTGAGGCGCTCGAGACCGTATTCCAGGTGGGCCGGTAGCAGGCCGCCGTGCACGAAGGCCGTCCGGCCGATGATCAGCACCACCGGGTGGGCGGCGAGGCGGCGCGCGTACTGGCCGCCCGGCGCGAAGGCCGCGGCGCGGGGGCGCTGCGCGGGGGGGAGGGCCGCCAGGGCGCTGTCGGCGGGTTCGCTGGCGCTGCCGGTGTCGGCGAAGTCGGCCCAGCCGCCGGGGGTGACGTAGCGGAAGTCGCCGGCCACGTTCATCAGCTCGTGGTTGCCCAGCAGGGCGTGGACCGCGCCGTCGGCGGCCTCGGCCTCGGCAGCGAGGCGCTCGAGGAGGTCGAGGATGGCCCGTTCCTGGTCGCCGCGGTCGAGCTGGTCGCCGGTCTGCACCACCACCAGGTCGTCGCCGATCCAGCGGTCCTGCGCGTCGATGGCGCCGGCCAGGCGCAGGGCCCGCCGGGCGGCATCGAGGTCGCCGTGCCAGTCGCCCATGGCCACCACCCGCGGGGCGGCCGGCAGGCGCAGGGGCGGGGCGGCGGCGGTCGCCGGCGCCGCTGGCGCCACGGCCGCCGATGCAGCCAGGACCAGCAAGACCAGGGCGACGGGCGCGAGGGCGGCGCGGGATCGCCGCCGGGCGGAGGGGCGGAGTGCGAGGACGGGGCGAAAGATCATGACCGATGCCTTTCGACGGGACTCGTCCCTATCTTGGGCCACGAGACCGCATCCGGCAAGATCTACCCCGCCGGGAGGAAGGACGGCCCATGATCCACGGCGAGACCATCACGCGCGCCACGCGCGGCTTCAGCGACATCCATGACCTCACCGACGACGTCCGTGCCGTCATCCGGCGCGCGGGCATCGACGCGGGCCTGGTCACCGTGTCGGCCATCGGGTCCACCGCCTCGGTCACCACCCTGGAATTCGAGCCGGCCCTGGTGCGCGACATGGAGGAGGCCCTCGAGGCGCTCTGGTCGCGCACCATGCGCTCGCACCACAGCCTGACCTGGGGCGACGACAACGGCTTCAGCCACCTGCGGGCCGCTTTCCTGGGCCCGAGCATCACCGTGCCCGTGCATGGCGGCGAGCCGGTGCTCGGCACCTGGCAGCAGATCGTGGTCACCGACCACGACAACGGTCCCCGGCAACGGCGGGTGTTCGTGCAGGTGATGGGCGAGGGGGACGACCGCGCCTAGGGGGTGCCGGGGGCCGCGGGCGTGGGCGTGCGCGCCCGGGACCGATCGGTGCCTCCGGACGTGATGGGCACACCGGTGTCGGCGGCACGCACCGCCTGGTCGTATCCCAGGATGCGCTCGGCCAGGCGGCCGAGATCCGGCAGGCGGGAGGCGTCCACCCAGCGATCGCGGCCATCGGCGTCCACCCAGCGGACCAGGGTGACGCCCGCGGCGGGGTCGTGGCGGATGTCGGCGCGGCTGGCGCCGGGGTCGTGGACGAAGGTGATCTGGTCGAGGAAGAGGCCGGCGCCCAGCAGGCGATCGACCACCTGCTGGGCGCTGCGCCGGTGAGGCGCCACCACCACGGCCCGCAGTTCCCGTACCTCGCAGGGATAGACCTCGAACCGGCGCACGCGCTCGAGCATGTGGGCCACCAGGTCCATGTCCCCCTCGCCGTAGATGCGGTCGTAGGGGCTGGCGTGGCCCAGGTAGGCGAAATGGCCGGGGCGGCCCACGAGCACGGCGGTACAGGTGCTGACACCGAACGTGACCAGCGTCTGGCCGGGGTCGGCGCGGTGGAACTCGTCGAGGTCCACGCGCAGGGCGCCGGGAACCGGTGGCGGCGGAGCCATGGGGCTGGCGCGCTCGGTGGCGGCCGTGGCGAGCAGGGCGGACTCCAGCTCGCGGCGGCGCCAGGCGCGGGTGATCACCTCGTCCTCGTCGATCTTGGCGATCAGCAGCCACTGGCTGCCCAGGACGGAAACCACCTCGAAGGCCGTCAACGCGCGCTCGTCGCGGTAGTCGGTGACGATCTTGTGTCCGCGACCCTCGGCGAACTTGGACGAGATGTTGGCACGCGAGAGGTGCTGCCTGAGGATGCTGCTGTGGGCGTAGAACCGGCTGTCGGTGAGCATGAGTCGCTGCTGGTTGACCAGGAAGACCTCGCCGGTGGTGCCCAGGTCCCTCTGGCGGTCGAAGATGCGGTTGAGCTTGCCGATGGTCACCTGCAGCACGAGCCACCCGCCGCGGCCGTCGTCGGAGACCGGCTCGACCAGGAACGCCGAGGGCTCGCCCGAGGCCTCGTACCACTCGTAGTCCACGAATCCGCCACCGGGCTTCCCCTGCAGATGCTGCCCGAGGCCGCTCTCCCGCAGGCGCGTGGCGAAGAGCTCCTGGCCGTGGTCGGATTCGTGCCGGATGGTATGGAAGATCTTGCCGGCGTGGTCGATGAAGAGGATGTCGTGGAACGCCGGGTAGCGGCTCAGGGCGTGATCGCGCAGGCGCGCCTCGGCCTCGGCCAGGGCGGAACGGGCGGCCGCGGGCGGGGGGGCCTGCCCCTGCAGCTCGAGGAACGACCGCTTGATGCCGAAGAACTCGAGCAGGACCGGGTCCTGGCGGGCCTGATGGGCCAGGCCCTCGATGCGCGCGACGTAATTGCGCAGCTGCGCGAGCTTGCGGTCGCGCAGCTGGTCGAGCTGGGCGTAGGTCGTGGCCACCAGATCCTCGCCCGCCCGGGCCGGGGGCACGGGGACGGGGATGGCCAGCAGGGCGGCGGCCAGGGCCAGGATCAGCAGGGCGCGGGCCAGGGCGACGGCCACCGGCCCGGGGCGCGAGGGCGTGGGCATGGTATCCTCCTCGCCGACCGCGCGGCCGGCGACCCGCTCGATGCATATCGGATGCCGGCCCGCACGGCGGCGGTGCGCCGCGCCGCCTCCTTGCCCCGCCCGCCGGCGTTGACCACCATTTGCAACACGGGGTGTCCGGGTACGGCCCGGGCACGGGTCCGGGCAGCTGGCTGTCGGCGCCGGCAGCCGGCGGACCGGGCGGGCCACCACACGCGGGAGAGCTGCCATGACCGACCACGGATCGACCAGCGAGACCACCTCCGGCCAGGCCCTGGCGCCGCAGCTGAGCGCTCATTACGCCGCGCGCAAGCCCAGCGTGATCCGGCTGGCCCAGATCGAGTTCGCGCGCCGCACCGATGCCGTGGAGGCCATCAACGTGGCCATCGGCAACGTCTCGCTGCCCATGCACCCGGCCATGCGCGCGCGCCTCGGGCGCGCCGGCGAGCCGGGCAGTCCCTTCGCCGACGGCGTGGTCCAGTACACCGCCACCGTGGGCCGCGAGGAGACCAACCAGGCGTTCCGGCAGATCATCGCCGCCAGCGGCCTGCCCACCGACGGGCTCTGCTTCCAGGTCACCGATGGCGGCAGCCAGGCCATGGAGCTGGTGGTGGTCGGTTGCTGCGGGCCCGCCGGCACCAGCGAGCGGCCGCTGTTGCTCATCGACGCCGCCTACACCAACTACAAGAGCTTCGCCCAGCGCCTGGGCCGCGGCACCGTGTCGATCACCCGCACCCTGGGCGACGACGGCCGCTTCACGCTGCCGGACCTGGCGGAGATCGAGCGCGTGGTGGCCGAGCATCGCCCCGGCGCCATGGTCGTGATCCCCTACGACAACCCCACGGGCCAGCTCTACAGCCACGACCAGCTCGCCGGCCTCGCGCGCCTGTGCACCGAGCACGGCATGTGGCTGGTGAGCGACGAGGCCTATCGCGAGCTCTACTACCGCGGCGACCGGCCGGTGAGCGTCTGGGGGCTGACGGAGGCGGAGGTGCCGGGCATCGCGGGCCGGCGCATCAGCATCGAGACCAGCAGCAAGGTCTGGAACGCCTGCGGCCTGCGCATCGGCGCCCTGGTGACCGACAGCCGGGAGTTCCACACGCGCGCCGTGGCCGAGAACACGGCCAGCCTCTGCAGCAACCACATCGGCCAGTGGATCTTCGGCGCGCTGGCGGAGCAGAGCCCGGAGGACCTGCAGGCCTGGTTCGACCGCCAGCGCGAGTACTACCGCGAGATGCTGGTGAGCTTCACCGGCTCCATGCGCCGGCTGCTGCCCGGGGTGATCGTCTCGAGCCCCGACGCGAGCATCTACTCGGTGGTGGACGTGCGCAACCTGGTGCCGACGGACTTCGATGCCCTGGAGTTCGTGGTCTGGTGCGCGCGCGAGGGCCGCTGCGTGATCGACGGCCGGCAGCTCACCCTGCTGACCGCGCCCATGGCCGGTTTCTACAGCCTGCCCGCCGGCGCGGCCAATCCCGGGCGCACCCAGATGCGCATCGCCTACATCGAGCAGCCGCGGAACATGGCCCTGGTGCCGCAGCTGCTGGCCGAGCTGCTGGAGCAATACCTGGCACGTTGACCGTGGCGTATCGCACGGGGACGACCGATCCGCCCGGGCCGGCGCTGGCTGGCCCGGGCGATCGCGTCTAGGCCGACGGCGCGCCGCACCGCCGGGCCGCCTCGGCGAACTCCGCCACCGCGTCGTCGGTATCGGCGTCGTCGAGCATCTGGCGGGCCACCGCCGGGCCGAAGGTGAAGGTGTCCAGCCCCTCCCAGGCCAGCTCCACCACCTTGTCCCAGTCGCGCAGGCTGGCCACCAGCAGGCGCGTGGGGTTCTCCGTGCCGGCCAGCAACTCGTGCATGGCGATGACCTCGGGGGTCCCGTCGCGGCCGAGGTCGTCCAGGCGTCCGAGGTAGGGGGCGGCGTAGTGGGCGCCCAGGGCGGCGGCGGCGAGGACCTGACCGGCGTTGTAGACCGCGGTGACGGTGACGCGCAGATCCTCGGTGAGCAGGCGACGGGCGGCGAGGAAACCGTCCGCGGTGGCCGGGACCTTGATCGCCACCTCGGGGGCCAGGCGGGCGAGCTCGCGACCGCAGGCGGCGAGCTGGTCGGCACCCGCGCCCCAGGCCTGCAGGTGGATCTCGCGGGCGCCCAGGGCGAAGGCGCGGTCGCCCAGGCTGGCGAGGCTGGCGAGGGTGCAGGCCTGCCCGGCCCGGTCGAGGAGCAGCGGGTTGGTGGTCACGCCGTGGAAGACGCCCAGGGGCAGGAGATCCTCCCAGGCGTCGGGGTCGGCGCTGTCGAGGTAGAGGCGGGGCGCGCGGGGCATGGCGATCCTTCTCGCTGGGGTCAGAAGAGGTCGAGCTGGGAGGGGGGACCCGGGTGGACGGGCGCGATGAGGTCGGGGCCCTCGGCACCGCTGCCGTTGACGCGGGTCGACACCGGCCAGCAGCGCAGGGCGTCCTCGCCGGCCGGCTGCAAGAGCGCACGCAGGGTGTCGATCCGGTCCGGACCGGTGGCGAGCCACGCGTCGCGGGCCGCCGGCGGCAGGATCACCGGCATGCGGTGGTGCACCCGGCGCATGAGGGCGTTGGCCGCCGTGGTCAGGATGCTGCAGGAGGCGATCACCTGGCCGCCGGGATACTCCCAGCGCTCCCAGAGACCGGCCAGGGCGAGCAGCTCGCCATGGGGGGCGCTGAAGTAGAACGGTCGCCGCTCGCCACCGCGCTTCTGCCACTCGTAGAATCCGTCCACCGGCACCAGGCAGCGGCGGCGGGCGAAGGCCTCGCGGAAGGCGGGCTTCCCGGCCACGGTCTCGCTGCGGGCGTTGTACATCTTGGCACCCGCGCGGGGGTCACGAGACCAGGGCGGGATGAGGCCCCACTGCAGCAGGTCGCAGCGGCGAGGCGCGGCGTCGGGGCCACCGGCCGCCTCGCCGTCGGCGCGGTCGTCCAGGCGGATGGTCGCCACCGGCTCGGTGGGCGCGATGTTGTGACGAGGCGCCAGCTCGGGCACCGCCGCCAGGGCGAATTCCGCGGCCACCTGCTCCGGTGGCGCCTTCAGCACGATGCGTCCGCACATGGCTCCGGTCCTTCCGTGCCGGCGATCGCCGGGGGGCGACGCCACGAGGATCGCTGACAACGGTAGCGAGGCGGCGCGTGGCGCGCCAGGGGGCAAACACGCCTTTGCCCGCGACCGCGACGGAGGTTATGCTCGCCGGCAACCCGACCAGCGCCGGGCCCGCGACGGCCCACTTCCAGGCGAGAGGCTGAGCATGGGGCGCGAGATCGAGCGCAAGTTCCTGGTCAACGGCGACGGCTGGCGCGACGGTGCCGACGCCGGCACGGTGATGCAGCAGGGCTACCTGAGCACCGTGCCCGAGCGCACGGTCCGCGTGCGCCGCGCGGGCGACCGGGCCTGGCTGACCATCAAGGGCCGCTCGGAGGGCGCCGCGCGCGCCGAGTTCGAGTACGCCATCCCGGTGGCCGATGCCCGGCAGCTGCTGCAGCTGTGCGAGCCGACGATCATCGCCAAGACGCGCCACCGCGTGGAGCATGCGGGCCGCACGTGGGAGGTGGACGTCTTCGCCGGCGAGAACGCGCCGCTGGTGCTGGCGGAGGTGGAGCTGGAGGACGAGGACGCGGCGGTGGCGCGGCCCGGCTGGGTGGGGCCCGAGGTCACGGACGACCACCGTTATCAGAACGCCAGCCTCTCGCGTGAGCCGTATGCGCGCTGGCAGGATCGCTGACCGGCGCCGGTGAGCGCCGGACGCCAACGAGGACGGAGGTCGTCATGCCCATCTTCCGCACCAGCCAGGCCATCGAGCGGCAGATCGACGAGTTCCTCGACGCCGTGGGCAAGGGCGCCCTCGTCTTCCGCGACGCGGTGGGCGTCTACCTCGCCGGCGACGCCGAGGACTTCCGCTCCAAGCTGCGGATCCTCGAGGGGCTGGAGAGCACGGCCGACGCCATCAGCCGCGAGGTGGAGTCTTCGCTCTACTCGCAGTCGCTGATCCCCGAACACCGTGGCGACGTGCTCGCCCTGCTCGAGCACACCGACGACATCATCGACCGCGCCCAGACCTGCCTGCAACGGTTCGACGTGGAGCAGCCGCAGGTCCCCGAGCACTGGCACCGCGACTACCGGCGCCTGGCCGACACGGCCCAGAGCTGCGCCGACGCGGTGATCATGGCGGCCCGCCGCTTCTTCCGCGATCCGGACGCCGTGGCCGACCACCTCTACAAGGTGCACCACTACGAGGGCGAGGCCGACCACATCGGCCTCGAGCTGCGGCGCGGCCTGTTCGCCGACCCGGAGCTGGACCTGGCCCACCGGCAGCACCTGCGGTACTTCGTCGAGAGCATCGATCGGGTGGCGGACATGGCCGAGGCGGTGGCCGACCGCCTGGCCATCTACGCCATCAAGCGGCGGATGTGATGGATCCGGGCATCCTGCTCTACCTCTCCAGCGGCCTGTTCCTGGGCTGGTCCCTGGGGGCCAACGACGCGGCCAACGTCTTCGGCACGGCCGTGGGCAGCCGCATGATCCGCTTCCGCACCGCCGCGGCCATCTGCGCGGTGTTCGTGATCCTCGGCGCGGTGCTCGGCGGCGCCGGCGCCGCCCACACCCTCGGCCGCCTCGGTGCGGTCAACGCGCTGGCCGGCGCCTTCACCGTGGCGCTGGCCGCCGCGGTCGCCACCTTCGCCATGACCCGCGCCGGCCTGCCGGTCTCCACCAGCCAGGCGGTGGTCGGCGCGATCATCGGCTGGAACCTCTATGCCGACCGCGTCACCGGGACCGGTGCGCTGGGCGACATCCTGCTCTCCTGGGTCCTCTGCCCGCTGCTGGCCGGCCTGGCCGCCGTGGGCATCTACCAGCTGCTGCGCCTGGGCCTGCGCCGCAGCCGCCTGCACCTGCTGCGCCAGGACGCGCTGGTGCGCCAGGGGCTGGTCCTGGCTGGCGCCTTCGGCGCCTACAGCCTGGGCGCCAACAACATCGCCAACGTCATGGGCGTCTTCCTGCCGGACAATCCCTTCCGCGACCTCACCGCCCTGGGCGTGACGCTCACCGGCTCGCAGCAGCTCTTCATGCTCGGCGGCGTGGCCATCGCCACGGGCGTGGCCACGTACTCGGACAAGGTCATGCGCACGGTCGGGGGCCGGATCATGCGGCTCTCCCCGGAGGCCGCCCTGGTGGTGGTGCTGGCCCAGGCGCTGGTGCTGTTCGTCTTCGCCAGCGAGGGGCTGGAGGGCTGGCTCGCCCGCCGGGGCCTGCCCACCCTGCCGCTGGTGCCGGTCAGCAGCAGCCAGGCGGTGATCGGGGCCATCGTGGGGCTGGGGCTGCTGCGCGGCGGCAAGCTGCTGCGCCTGCGCCCCCTGGGCGGCGTGGCCCTCGGCTGGGTGGCCACGCCCATCGCCGCCGGGGCGCTGTCGTTCCTGCTGCTGTTCTTCGTGGACAACGTCTTCGACCAGACCGTGGCCGAGCCCGTCACCTACCGCCTGGATCAGGCGGTGCTCGAGCAGGCGGCCACCGAGGACATCCCCACCGATCCCCTCGCGGACCTGAACGGCCGGGAGTACTCCAACGCCATCCGCCTGCAGACCCGGCTCGAGCGAGCGGGCCTGACCACCAGCGAGGCCGAGCGCCTGATCACCCTGGCCGAGGTCACCCCCCTGCACGTGGACCTGGGCCAGGCCAACCTGCAGCTCGACCGGGACTGGCTGGCCCTCGACCAGGTGCAGGCGGTCCGCTCGCTGGCCGGCCGCCGCTTCGATCACGCCTGGCAGCTGCACCGGGCCCTGGCCGAGGCGTCGGCCCTGTGGCGCCTGCGCGAGGAGACCCCCCTGAACCGCGAGTGGAACCGGGAGGTCCGCCAGAAGCGGGCGTATCTCGAGCGCCTCTTCGCCGAGAGCGCGCAGGCCGGACCGGAGGCGGACCGGTGATCGGGGACGACCGCGCCATCCTGCACGTGGACATGGACGCGTTCTACGCGTCGGTGGAGATCCTCGACCGGCCCGAGCTGGCGGGCAAGCCGGTGGTGGTGGGCGGCTCGCCCACCGGCCGTGGCGTCATCGCGGCCGCCAGCTACCGGGCCCGCGAGTTCGGCATCCGCAGCGCCATGCCCGCCGCCCGCGCCATCCGGCTCTGCCCGCAGGCGGTGTTCGTCCGGCCGCGCATGGACCGCTATGCCGAGCTGAGCGGCCGGGTCATGGCCATCCTGCGCGAGTACACGCCGCTGGTGGAGCAGCTCAGCATCGACGAGGCGTTCCTGGACGTCACCGGCTGCCAGCGGCTCTTCGGCCCGGCCGCCGGCATCGGCCGGGCCATCAAGGCGCGCATCGACCAGGACCTGGGCCTGACCGCGTCGGTGGGCGTGGCGCCCAACAAGTTCCTGGCCAAGCTGGCCAGCGACCTGGAGAAGCCCGATGGCCTGGTGGTGATCACCGCCGCGGACGCCCGGGCACGCCTGGCTGCCCTGCCCGTGGGGCGCCTGTGGGGCGTGGGCAAGGTCACCGAGGCCGCGCTCGCAGGCCGGGGCGTGCGCACCGTGGCCGACCTGCTCGCCGTGCCGCCGGACACGCTCCATGGCTGGCTCGGCGACCAGGCCGGTCACCTGCGCCGCCTGGCCGTGGGCGAGGACGCCCGCCCGGTGGTCCCGGTCCACGCGGCCAGATCCGTGGGTAACGAGACCACCTTCGCCGAGGACATCGCCGACGCCGGCCAGCTCCGCGACATCCTCGATCACCTGGCGGAGAAGGTGGCCTGGCGTCTGCGCAAGCATGACCTGCAGGGCCGGACGGTCACGCTCAAGGCCCGCTATCCCGACTTCACCACCCACACGCGCAGCCTCAGCCTCGCGCACCCCACGAGCGCCACGGTGGAGATCCGCGATGCGGCGCGCGAGCTGCTGCGCGATCGCCTCGGCCGGCGGGGTCGTCCCCTGCGGCTGATCGGCGTGACGGTCAGCCAGCTCGAGGCCGCCGGCGCGGGGCAGGGCGAGCTCTTCGCCGACGCGGCCACCGCCCGCGAGCAGGAGCTGGACCGGATCATGGACCGGGTGAACGACCGCTTCGGGCGCGTGCTCCGCCGCGGCGGGCCGCCCCGCCAGGGCGGCGAGACCGGGCCGGGCGGCGCCCGCGACTGATCACGAGGATCCCGCCCCGGCCTCAAGTGCCGCCTCCACGCGCCGATGCCTGCAGGGAGGCGGCCGCGGTGGGCCGTCCGCCTGGCATCGGACCCCATCCGGAGGCTCGCCTCTTGCCGGACATCAAGGACAAGGTGATGCAGGCCATGCGCCAGCTGCCGCCCCTGCCGGTGGCGGTGCAGAAGCTGCTGGCGGTGATGAACGACGAGAACAGCTCCGCCGACGACGTCACCCGGGTGCTCTCCAGCGACCAGGCCCTGGCGGGCAAGGTCCTCAAGCTGGTCAACAGCAGCTACTACGGCATGAGCGGCGAGGTCGCCACCATCACCCGCGCGGTGGTGGTCCTCGGCTTCAGCGGCGTGCGCAACGTGGCCATGGGCTTCGGCATGGTCTCGGCCATGAAGAAGCTCGGCGGCACGAGCATGGCCGCCTTCTGGGACCACGCCCTGGCCACCGGCGCCGGGGCCCAGGCCATGGCCGAGCAGCTGGGTGAGACGCACGACCCGGAGGAGGCCTTCATCGCCGGCCTGATGCACGACATCGGGCACGTGGTGCTGGCCAGCGCCGCCCCCGACCCCTGGCGCGAGGCCCAGCGGGCCGCCTTCGCGGGCCAGCAGGTGACCGTGGTGGAGAAGGAGCTGCTGGGCATGAGCCACACCGCGGTGGGCCAGCGGCTCATGAAGTTCTGGCAGCTGCCGGCGCCCCTGCAGGAGGCCGCGCGCTGGCACCACGACGTGAAGATGGCGGCCGGTCGCGAGCAGCCCCTGACCACGCTGGTGGCCCTGGGCGACGTGCTGGCCTGCATCCACGGCGGTCACTTCGAACGCCCCCTGCCCGAGGAGCACCTCTCGCGGCTGCTGCGCCTGCATTGCCTGGAGCCGCCCCAGATCCGCGCCGCGCTGGCGGCCATGGATCGCAAGATCGAGGAGATGGCCGTCTTCCTGAAGATCGCCGACGACGAGGGCGCCGAGCTCGCGGCCGGCGGCGGCACCGCCGCCGACGTGGGCGCGGCCGTGGTCCTGAGCACGGACCAGGAACGCGTGGGCTGGGTGGGTGGCCTGCTCGGCCACTTCGGCGGCACCATCTTCCCGCTGAAGGATTTCTTCAACCAGGCCGCCGGTCACCAGACCGTCCGGCTGGTGGTGCTCGATCCCAACAGCGTCACCCAGGCGCAGCTGAGCAAGATCCTGCCCTTCCTCGACCAGCAGGACGCCACCACCTGCGTCCTGCGCGACGGCAGCGAGAGCCCCCTGCTCGCGGAGCTGGCCGGGCGCTATCCCACGCTGCCCTACGTGTTCTCTCGCCAGGATCTCGCCGACGTGCTCGCGGCCGGCGCGCCCGCCTGACGCGACCGCGGCCATCGCACCGGCCGCGCCGGCGCCGCCCGTCCGCCGGCCCCGGGCCGACCCTTGCGCCCTGACCGCCACCGTGGCATCCTGATCGCCAGGGCCGCCCTGCCGGCGGCCGTTTTCCCTGCCTGACGTGGTCGAACCGGGGAGCCGAGATGCGCCGGACCATCATCGGGGTGATGGGCGGGACCGCCGCCGACGCCCGCACCGAGGAGAACGCCCGCCACCTCGGGCGCCTGATCGCCAGCCATGGCTGGGTGCTGCTCAACGGCGGCCGGCCCACCGGCGTCATGGGCGCGGTGACGCGCGGTTGCCGCGAGGGCGGGGGCCTGAGCATCGGCGTGCTCTTCGACCAGGACCGCGAGGCGGCCGGGCCGGACCTGGACCTGGTGATCCCCACCGGCATGGGCGCCGGCCGCAACATCATCAACGTGCTGGCCAGCGACGTGGTGATCGCCTGCCGCGGCCAGGGCGGCACGCTCAGCGAGATCGCCATGGCCCTGCGCTTCGAGCGGCCGGTGGTGCTGCTGGACTTCGATCCCGGCGCGGCCTTCCTCGACGCCTGCGGCCGCGGCCGCTGGTTCCTCGCCGACACCCCGGAGGAGGCCGTGGCCGAGGTGGCGCGGCTGCTGCAGGGGCTCGGTCGTCCATGAGCCGGCACGACCCCTTCGACCTCGACCAGCCCGTCGACCGTACCGGCACCGACAGCGTCAAGTGGGAGCGCTACGCCGGCCGCGACGTGCTGCCGCTCTGGGTGGCGGATACCGACTTCCGCAGCCCGCCGGCGGTGATCCGCGCCCTGCACGAGCGCGTGGAGCACGGCGTCTTCGGCTACACCCTGCCCCCGGCGGAGCTGACCGTCACGGTGCAGGCCTTCCTGGACGACACCTTCGGGTGGGGCGTCGAACCCGACTGGCTGGTCTGGCTGCCGGGGCTGGTCAGCGGCATCGCGGTGTGCTGCCGCGCCTTCGCCGGACCGGGGGAGGGGGTGCTGACCTCGGTGCCCATCTACCCGCCGTTCCTCACCGCGCCGCGGGCCACCGAGCGGGTGGCGCGGACCGCGCCGCTGGTGCGCGCGCGTGGGCGCTGGGAGTTCGACTGGGATGCCTTCCATGCCGCCTGCGACGCCCGTACGCGCCTGTACCTCTTCTGCTCGCCCCACAATCCGTGCGGTCGCATCTGGGAACCTGCGGAGCTGGAGCAGCTCGCGGAGGCGTGCGCGCGCGAGGACCTGGTGATCGTCAGCGACGAGATCCACAACCAGCTCCTGCTGGACGACCGTGTCCACGTGCCCACCGCCTGCCTGGCGCCCGAGGTGGCCGCGCGCACGGTGACGCTCATGGCGCCGAGCAAGACCTACAACATCGCCGGCCTCGGCTGCAGCTATGCCATCATCCCCGACGATTCCCTGCGCCGCCGGTTCAAGCAGGCCATGGCCATGATCGTGCCCCATCCCACGGCACTGAGCTACCCGGCCGCGCTGGCGGCCTATCGCGAGGGTGGCGACTGGCTGGCCGCGCAGCTGGCGTACCTGCGGCAGGGACGGGATCTGCTCGAGGCGGCGGTGGGGCAGACCGCGGGCGTGTCCATGACCCATGTGGAGGCCACGTACCTGGCCTGGCTCGATGTGCGGGAGCTGGGGCTGGCGGATCCGTCGGCGCACTTCGAGGCTCATGGCCTCGGGCTGCAGGACGGCCGCCAGTTCGACGCGCCGGGATTCCTGCGCTGGAACTTCGGGACCACCCACGCGCGGATGCGGCTGGCGCTGGCGCGGTTCGCGGGGGGATGCGCGGCGGCCGGGTGATCCGACCGCCGCGCTGGTCGACCTACTCGGCGATCTCCAGCAGCTCCACCTCGAAGATGAGCGTGGCGTTGGGGCCGATCCGGCCCCCGGCGCCGCGCTCGCCGTAGGCCAGCTCGCTGGGGACGAAGAACTTGTACTTGCTGCCCACCGGCATCAGCTGCAGACCCTCGGTCCAGCCGGCGATCACGCCGTTGAGCGGGAAGGTGGCCGGCTCGCCGCGGGCGTAGCTGCTGTCGAACTCGGTGCCGTCGAGCAGGGTGCCGCGGTAGTGGACGGTGACGCGGTCGGTGGCCTCGGGCGTGGGGCCGTCCCCCTTCTCGAGCACGAGGTACTGCAGGCCGCTGTCGGTGACCTGGACCTCGGGGCGCTCGGCGTTCTCGGCCAGGAAGGCCTCGCCCTCGGTGACGTTCGACTCGGACACGGCCTGCTGCCTCGCCTCCTGGAACCGGGTGATGACCGCGCGGGTGGAGTCGGGGGAGACCAGGGTCTCGCCCTCGCCCATCTGGTCGCGCAGGCCCTGGATCAGGGCGCGGGTGTCCACCGTGTCGAACTGCATGGCCACGAAGTCGGCCACGGTCACGCCCACGGCGTAGCTGCGCTGCTCGGTGCGGTCGGCGAAGTCGGGATCGGAGAACTCGCCGGTGGTGTCGGTGGCGCCGGCGGCGTGCTGCTGCAGCAGGTTGCGCGCCTCCATGGCGTCCAGGCGCGACTCGTCGGCCAGCTTCTCCCGCACGCCGCTCATGAGGGCCTCGTGGTCCTCGGCCCCGGGCATGTCGCCCACCTGGAGCGCGAGGTCCATGCCCAGCGCGTAACTCATGCGCTGGACGCCATCCTCCAGCTCGGTGAGGGGGGCCTGGTCGCCGCCGCCATTGCCGCCGCAAGCCGCCAGTCCGAGGAGGGCCAGCAGGAGCGACGCGGTCATCAGATGCCTCATGTCTTCGTTCCTTTCGGGCGCAAACGTGAACACGGGGCGTCCCGGCCGCGGCTCGCCCCATCACCGTCCATGCGCCCCGAACCTAAGCGGTCGCGGCGGCGAGGGCAATGACTTCCTGGGGACGTCGGGCGGGCTTCTGCCTGGACGCTGGTCGCGCCGCGCGCGGTCTGCTATGGTCTGCCGCCAGCGGGGACAGCGCGGCCGGCGAAACGGGAGGCCCGCCAGGTCGCTCAAGTGACCGCCGGACCCAGCCGATCAAGAGGTGCCGGGCCCGATCCCGGGCTCCCTTGCTGTTCGCCCCGGTGGGAGGACATCCGACCCATGTGTGGTATCTGCGGTGCTGTCGCGCTCGAGGGCGCCCTCGACCTGCCCGGGGGCGTGCCCGAGCGCATGGTGGGCGCGCTGCGTCATCGCGGGCCCGACGAGTTCGGCGCCTGGCGGGACGCGGCCTGCTTCCTCGGCCATGCGCGCCTGAGCATCATCGACCTGGTGTCCGGGCAGCAGCCCCTCGCCTGCGAGGATGGCCGCCACTGGGTGGTGTTCAACGGCGAGATCTACAACTACCGCGAGCTGACCGGCGAGCTGCGCGACCGCGGCCACGTCTTCCGCACCAGCAGCGACACCGAGGTCATCGTCCACGCCTGGCAGGAGTGGGGCGAGCGCTGCGTGGACCGCTTCAACGGGCAGTTCGCCTTCGCCCTCTGGGATTCCCGGGACCGCCGCCTCTTCCTGGCCCGCGATCGCTTCGGGATCCGGCCGCTCTTCGTCGCACGCACCGGGCCGGTGCTGCTGTTCGCCTCGGAGGTCAAGGCCCTCGGCGCCTGGCCGGGCTTCCGGCCGCGGCTCGCTCCCGCCCGGCTGGCGGAGGTCTTCACCTACTGGGTGACCATCCCGCCGGCCACGCCGTGGGAGGGCGTCGCCCAGCTGCCGCCGGCCGCCACCGCCCGCTGCGACGGGCCCGGGCCGGTGGCCCGGCCCCCGGCGGATCCCTTGCCGGACTGCCTGTCGGTCCGGCGGTACTGGCAGCCGCGGTTCCTGGACGCGCGCCAGGACGCGCGGCATCCCGGGCGCGCCGAGCGCGCGCGGATGACCGCCGCGGTGGGCGAGAAGCTCGCCGACGCGACGAGCATCCGGCTGCGGGCCGACGTGCCGGTGGGCGCGTACCTGTCGGGCGGACTGGACAGCTCGGCCACCGCGGCCCTGGTCCAGCGCGAGGTGGGCGACCGGCTGCGCACCTTCTCCGTGGGCTTCACCGATGGCGCCTACGACGAGCGCCCGTGGCAGCAGGCCATGGTGGCGCATCTGGGCTCCGACCACCGCGAGGTGGAGGTGGGCGGCGAGGACATCGCCCGGGCCCTGGGCGACGTGGCCTGGCATGCCGAGGCGCCCGTGCTGCGCACGGCCCCGGCGCCGCTGTTCGCCCTCTCCGGCCTGGTCCGCGGGCAGGGCTGGAAGGTGGTGCTCACCGGGGAGGGCGCCGACGAGGTGTTCTGCGGCTACAACATCCTGCGGGAGGCCAAGGTCCGGGCCTTCTGGGCGCGCCGACCGCAGGAGTTCCGCCGGGCGCGGCTCCTGACCCGGCTGTACCCCTACCTCGCCCAGTCGCCGCCACAGTTCCTCGAGCGGTTCTACGGGCAGAATCTCGACCGGCCGGACGATCCCCTGTTCAGCCACCGGCCGCGCTGGCAGAACACGGGCATGATGCGCACCTTCCTGCAGCCGGAGGCCGCGGCGGCGGTCCGCTCTGGCGAGGTGGATCAGCGGATCATCGGCGACCTGCCGGCCGGGTTCGCCGGCTGGGGTCCGGTGGCCCGGGCGCAGTACCTGGAGATCACCACGCTGCTGTCGGGCTACCTGCTCTGCAGCCAGGGCGACCGGATGCTCATGGGCCACTCGGTGGAGGGGCGCTTCCCGTTCCTGGACCACGAGCTGGCCGAGCTGGCGTTCTCCATCCCGGCGGCCGCGCGGCTGCCGTTGTTGCAGGAGAAGGCGTTGCTCAAGGACGCCGTGGCCCACCTGCTGCCCGCCGCCATCTGCCAGCGGCCCAAGCAGCCCTACCGCGCCCCCGACGCGAGCGCCTTCGCCAACCCGGCCGGCCGCGAGATCGTGGCCGACCTGCTCGGGCCCCGCGCGGTGGGCGAGTCCGGGTTCTGGATGGCCGACCGGGTGGCGAGCCTGGTCCGCAAGTGGGAAGCGGGTGGCCTGACGGCCGCCCGCGAGAACATGGCGTTCATCGGATTGCTGACCACCCAGATGCTCGTCCGCGCGTTCGGACGGGAGTATCCGGCGCGGCTCGAGGAGACGGCCTTGCCGGCCGGAACCCTGCAGTGGCGCCACTGACGGAGCGAGATCGAAAGGACCGGACCACGACATGGAACTGCGCAACCGTATCCGTGACTACATCATCGAGAGCTTCCTCTTCGGCGATGCCGAGCCCCTGGCCGCGGACGACCAGTCCCTGCTCGACTCGGGGATCGTCGATTCCACGGGCGTGATGGAGCTGGTGGCGTTCCTGGAGGGCGACCTGGGCCTGGCCATCGCCGACGAGGAGCTGGTGCCCGAGAACCTCGACTCCATCGACAACCTGGTGGCGTTCGTGGAGCGCAAGCAGGCGGCGGCGTGATGGAGGATGCCGCCGCCGGAGCCACCGGCACCGTCGATGGTCTGCTGGCCCACACCGCGGCGACCTCACCTGCCGCCTGCGTGATCGAGCACGGCGAGCGACGGGTCTCCTACGCTGACCTCGAGGCGGCGGCCAGCCAGGTCGCGCGGGGCCTCCGGGAGCGCGGGATCGGTCGCGGCGATCGCGTCGCATTGCTGCGCGAGAACGGCCTGGACTACTGCGCCGGCTTCTTCGGCATCCTGAAGGCCGGCGCGTGCTGCGTGGCCCTCAACAGCGCGAACAAGGTGCACACGAACGCCTCGCTGCTGACCGACACGGACGTCGCGGCCCTGATCACCAGCCACGACGTGATCGGCAGCGAGCTGCCCGACCTGCTGGCCGGCGCGCCGGCCGGCCTGCGGACGGTCCTCGTGGACCAGGCCGCGCCCGGATGGGCGCTGCCGCCGAACGCGACGCTGCTCACCGGCCAGGACCTCGCGGCCGGGGACCGGACCCCGCCGGCACCGGACCACGGCCCGGACGACCTCGCGGCCATCCTGCCCACCAGCGGCTCGACCGGCCGGCCGCGGGGCGTGGTGCTCAGCCACCGCAACCTGGTGGCCAACACGCGCCAGATCCTCGCCTACCTCCGGCTCACCGCGCACGACAGCGTGCTCTGCGTCCTGCCCTTCCACTACAGCTTCGGCAACAGCCTGCTGCTGACCCACGTGGCGGTGGGCGGCCGCGTGGTGGTGGACAACCGCTTCGCCTATCCCGCGCGGGTGGTCGATCGGCTCGAGCAGAGCCGGGCCACGGGGTTCTCCGGCGTGCCGTCCACGTACGCCATCCTGGCCGCGCGCACCGATTTCCTGGCGCGGCCCTGGCCCGATCTGCGCTACGTCACCCAGGCCGGCGGCGCCATGAGCCCCGCCCTGCAGCGGCGCCTGCGCGAGTCGCTGCCCGGCCACGTCGCGGTCTACGTGATGTACGGCCAGACCGAGGCGTCGGCGCGCCTGAGCTGGGTGCCGCCGGAGCGCCTGCCGCACAAGTACGGCTCCATCGGCGAGGGCATCCCCGGCGTGGAGCTCACCATCCGTCGTCCCGATGGCAGCGAGTGCGACGTGGGGGAGGTGGGCGAGCTGGTGGCCCGCGGCGAGAACATCATGCAGGGCTACTGGAACGACCCCGACGCCACGGCCGAGGTGCTCGAGGCCGACGGCCTGCACACCGGCGACCTGGGGCGCAAGGACGCCGACGGCGACATCTGGCTGGTGGACCGCATCAAGAACCTCATCAAGGTGGGGGCGAACCGCGTCAGCGCCAAGGAGATCGAGGAGACCATCGCCGAGCTGGCCGGCGTGCAGGAGGCCTGCGTGATCGGCGTGGCGGACGAGATGCTCGGCGAGGCCATCGAGGCCCACGTGGTGCCCGCGCCGGCGGAGAACGGCACGGCGCCGCTGACCCGGGAGGCGGTCCTGCGGCATTGCCGTGAACGCCTGGCGCTGTTCAAGGTCCCGCGGGCGGTCCACTTCCGCGACGGCCTGCCCCGCAATTCCTCCGGCAAGATCCTCAAGGCCGAGCTCCGCGGCGGTCGGTAGGGCGCGGCCAGGGGCCGCGCGCCCTCGCCGGCGCCGGGGTCGCCAGCGCCGGGGTCGCCAGCGCCGGGGTCGCCAGCGCCGGGGTCGTCGAATCCCCGGTCGGGGTTACCTTGTCCTCTCGCCACTGGACCGGAGGTTCCCATGAAGATGATCTGGACCGTCGTCGTGGTCGTCGTGCTGGCGGCCGCCCTCGCCGTAGCCATGTGGGCCCGCAGCGCCTTCTCCGCCAGCATGGTGCGCGCGGCGGGCGAGAACACCGCCTCGCTGTACGCCCTCGAGGTCCGCACCCTCGAGGGCGAGCCCGCGCCCCTGGGCCAGTACCGTGGGCAGGTGGCCCTGGTGGTCAACACGGCCAGCAAGTGCGGCCTGACGCCGCAGTACGAGGGGCTGGAGACGCTCTGGCGCGAGCTGCGCGACCAGGGCCTGGTGATCCTGGGCTTTCCCAGCAACGACTTCATGAACCAGGAGCCCGGCAGCGCCGAGGACATCCGCCTGTTCTGCAGCGAGAACTATGACGTCACCTTCCCGCTGTTCGAGAAGGTCCGGGTCAAGGGGGACGAGAAGAGCGAGGTGTACCAGGTACTCACCGCGGAGCTGGAGGAGCCCTCCTGGAACTTCACCAAGTACCTGGTGAGCAAGGAAGGGCGCGTGATCGCGCGGTTCGGGCCACGCACCGCGCCCGACCATCCGCGGTTGCGGGATGCCATCGAGCGGGAACTCGCTGCCACACCGGGTCTTTAGCCGGAGCCGACGCTAGCCGGTCAGCAGGTAGACCACCACGCCGACGCCGGCCAGCCACAGGTTGGTCAGGTTGCTCACCGTCACATTGAGCACCGCCGACAGCGGACGCCGGCGGCGCAGCAGGGTCAGGCAGGAGCGGAACTCCGGCCAGCTGGTGAGCGCCGCCAGCACCACGAAGCCGATCAGCCCCTTGGGCGCCCGGCTGGCCTCGGCGGTGAGCGAGACCACCGGGTCGAGGAAGTAGCCCGCGACCACCAGCAGGAGCGTGGCGGGGATGGCGTGCCAGCGCCGCAGCCCGGCCTCGCCGGTGGTCAGCGGCTCGGCGGGGTCGCCGGGCCGGACGCGGAAGAGGATGCCGCTGACCATCGCCGCGACCACCAGCCAGCCGAGATACCAGCTCTCCGGGATGGCGAAGAAGCCGCCCGCCAGGATCCCGCTGCTCAGCAGCGTGATCACCGTGAAGCCCCGGTGCCGCGAGAAGATGGCCGGCAGCGCGGTGGAGGCCATGCCCGCGGCCAGCAGCATGAGCGGATTCATGAAGTTCGAGCCCAGGGGCGTGCTCGCGGCGTAGATGATGTCGCCGGTCAGCAGGCCCACCAGCAGGCAGAGCGCCTCCGGCCCGTTGGTGATGAAGCCCACGGCGGTCCCCAGGCCGGGCATGTCGCGTAGCGCCTCGATGATCACCTCGATGGCCGCGCCCACCACGAACATCACCAGCATGATCAGCAGCGCGCCCTCGATCGAGCGCGGCACGTCGCCGCCGCTGATCAGCGCGGAGACCAGGAAGAACGCCACCACCAGGGAGCTGATGACCAGGTCCAGGGGCTGCAGCAGGACCAGGCCGCGGATCACCAGGCCGCGGGGCTTGCGGGGCGGGTCGATGGTCATGGACACTCCTCGACGGTTCTCGGGCTCCGCGCATCATCGCCGCGCCTCCGGACTTTGGCAAGGAACGACCGCCGCGCCCGCCGCCCGCCGGCCGCCGGGCAGGAATTCGCTGGTTGCGCGGCGCCAGCCGGCGGTACCATGGTCGGCATCATGATCGACCGCGCGCAACTCATCGCCGCCGCCACGGCCATCGCGGAGCGGGATGTCGGGGCGGCCACGCCACTGCGCGAACTCCTCGGCGCCGGTCGCCTCGCCGCCGTCGCCGACGCCCCGCTGCCCACCTTCCGGCTCGACGGGCAGACGCACGTGGTGCGCCGGCATCAGTGGATCCACCAGGGCCAGCCGGCCCTGGAGGAGCGCCTGCTGGTGGCCTTCGGCGAGTGGCGGCACCTGCAGGGCGCCGCCCACGGCGCGTCCGAGCGCCAGCACGAGCGCCTGCTCCGGGTCGCCCGTCGCGAGGGTCTGCAATATGCCCTCGAGGACGCCCTCGGCCTGGCCCTGGAGCAGGCCCGTCGCCGGCTGGTGGCCAGCCCGGCCGACGGCGACCTCGCCGCCCGCCTGACCCTCCTGGAGGACCTGGCCGGCCAGTTCCCCGGCGAGGACATGCCGTGGAATCCCCAGCATCGCCAGGTCTTCTTCAAGGGCGTGGTGGACGTGGACACCGCCGGCCTGTTCTGCCGCTTCCCCTTCACGCGCGACGGCCTGCTCCAGGTGGCCGACCGGAACCTGGAGTTCTTCAACCTGCGGTTCGTGCTCGACCATCTGCTACGGGGCGAGCACCGGAACCTGTTCTGCTGTGCGGTCCACGGCCGTCTGGTGGGGATGATGAGCGTCAAGGCGACCGTGGAACATGGCCGCCGCGCCATGGAGATCCAGTGGCTGGCCACCGCCCGGGGCGGGCCCACCGGCCGGCCCCGGCGCGGCGAGTGGGTGCACCGCGGCGCCGGCGCCCTGCTCCTGGCCGGCGCCTGGCTGCTGTGGAAGCTCTACGAGCCGCGCCTGGGCGGCCTGGTGGTGCAGGCCGAGCCCGCGGCGGTGGACTTCTACGAGTCCCTGGGCTTCGACCATGTCATGACCAACGTCTACCACCTGGACGACCCCCGGGGGCACTTCCTGCGCAACATCGTGGCCATGGCCAACCGCCTGGAGGAGCTGCCGGCCGATGTCCAGCGCGAGATCAGCTTCATGGTCCGCCGCCAGGCCCGCGCCCTCATCGCGGCCGAGGTCAGCAATCCGTACCCGCGGCCGGACACCGAATCGCGCCGGCTGGCCGGCGCGTTCTTCTTCGAGGAGTGCTTCCGCGCCTCGCGCGACCGACCCTGGGCGGGCGAGGCGGTGGCCGTGCTGGTGGAGCGCGCGCAGGGCCTGCCGTGGGGCGAGGAGCTCCTGCGCTGCGCCCACGAGTACGGCCTGGTCCAGCCGCGTGGCGTCTCCCAGCCCCGCAAGCCCCTGCTGCTGGTCATCGACGACCGCTTCGGCGGCCACCTCGAGAAGATCACCAGCTACGAGAGCGGCAAGCGCCTGCGGGCCCTGCTCTCGGTGCTGGGGGATCCCGACCTCGCCGACCGCTGGCGCAAGCTGCCGCCGCGCCAGGCCAGCGTCGGCGAGCTGGGCCTGGTCCACACCCACGCGCACATCGTCCGCACCATGGGCACGCTGGGCCCGGTGACCCAGCCGGAGAGCGAGGCGGTGGCCGAGACGGTGAAGGTCCAGGATACCGCGCTGTTCGCCGTGGGCGGCGTGCTCGAGCTGCTCGACGCGATCATGTCCGCGCGGGCCGACCGGGGTTTCGCCCTGGTGCGTCCGCCCGGACACCACGCCGGGCCCGACCAGGCCATGGGCTTCTGCTACTACAACAACGCGGCCATCGGCGCGCGCTACCTGCAGCGCGCCCACGGCCTCGAGCGCATCCTCCTGCTGGACGTCGACGCCCACCACGGCAACGGCACCCAGACCGTGTTCCTCGACGACCCCGGCGTGCTCTACTTCTCCATCCACCGCGATGGCGC
>CAZWYF010000022.1:0-29690 GCA_964637835.1 uncultured Fibrobacteraceae bacterium | reverse complement strand
GGTCCGCTGCGCCCAGGAGGTCTGCGGCGGCAAGCTGGCCCTGGTGCTCGAGGGCGGCTACAGCGTGTCGGGCATCAAGGAGGCGGGGCGCCGCGTCCTGCGGCGCCTGGCGGGGCTGGACGAGGTGCCCGCGGCGGAGCTGGCCCGCCTGCGTCACGAGGGGGCCGAGAGCGTCCCGGGCCTGAAGCAGGTGCTGAGGATCCAGCGGGAATTCTGGGACCTGGACTAGGGGAGGACCCAGACCACCTCGCTGGCCATCACGCCGGCGAACCGGTCGCCGCGAGCTAGCAGCTCCCGCCACTCCTGCGCGGTGTAGACCAGGATCTCCGCCGGCACCGGCAGACCGGTCAGATCCCAGTCGCGACCACGCTCGTGGAACGGGCGGTCGGCCCCTGTCTCCGCGACCACGGCCACCAGGTCCACGTCGCTGCCGACGCCCCAGTGGCCGGTGGCGTAGCTGCCGAAGTAGCCCAGTCGCAGCAACTCCGGCCGGGCGGCGGCCTGGCGGTCAGCGAGGATGCGCACGGCGGCATCCACCCGCTCAGCAGTGGGCCATCGCAGCACGGACGAACGCGATGATCTGATCGGCATGGCCGATGGCCTCCCGGCTCTGGAGGGGGCCATAGTGCTCGAACGGCGCCCCGTCCGGATGGCTGTTCGGGTACCGGCTCGGCACGTAGAAATTGTCAAGGACCTGCGCGCGGTCGACGAGGTCGTCGGGAACCGTCACCGGCAGTTCCCGCAGCAGGCCGGCCACCATGTGGCCCCACGCCTCCTGGCCATGCCAGAGGTGAAGGGCCTTGACCGCCTTCTCTGCGCCTTGCTGGGCCGCGAAACAGGCCCACTCGTGGCTGCCACTGGACTGCGACAGCCGGGCGTGTTCGAGGTCCTTCGCTGCCTGGGCGAACCAGTCACGGGCGCGGTTGGCCATGGACTTCTCCCGGTCGGACTGCTCGCTCATGGTACCTCCAGGTCGCGGGAGTGGGCAAGGGCGGAGGCGAAGAAGGAGCAAGAAGCGTCCCCGGTGATGGCCGTCGCGTGGTCCCGCGGATGCTCGAGAAGCGCCCCGCTCCTGGGAGCGGGGCGCGGCAGACCGGTCGGCGTGGATCTGGATGCTGGCGCGGATGCCAGCCCGCTACACCAGCAACCCGCCCCGCTGGTAGATCGCCAGCTGGACGTCGCTGAACGGCTGGGCCTGGGCCTGGCCGCCGTCCCAGGCGATCTGGCCGGAGGCCAGATCCACCGTGATCGGCTGGCCGTCCTGGAGGTCCGCCGACCGCAGGTCGGCGATCATCACCGGCAGCCCGGCGTTGATGGCGTTGCGCTCGTAGATGGCCCCGTAGCTGCGGGCGATGATCAGCGCCACCCCCAGGGCCTTGAAGCAGTCCACCGCCTGCTGGCGCGACGAGCCGCAGCCGAAGTTGGCGCCGGTGATCACGATGTCGCCGGGCTGCACCTTCCGGGGGAAATCCTCCCAGCCCGGCAGGTTGCCCAGGGTGTGCTGGCCCATCTGGTCGAGGTCGGTGATGGCCAGGTGGCGGTTGTGGAAGATCATGTCGGTGTCGATGCTGTCGACGTCGATGATCCACACGCGCCCCGAGACGGTGGTCGGCCGGTCGACCGCGCCGCTGGCACCGCGGCCGCCGCCGTCGTCGCCAGCGGCCGCCACCGGCGCCGGCGCCGCGAGCGGCCGCGCCTCGGGCAACGCGCCGGCCGCGGCGAACGCCCGGGGGATGGCATCCGCGGCGGCGATCACGCCGGCCAGGGCGCTCGCCGCGCAGGTCGCCGGCGAGGCGAGGTAGACCTCGCCCTTGCCCTGCTTGCCGGCGAAGTTGCGGTTGCCGCTGGAGACGGTGACCTCGCCCGGCCCGTTCTGGCCGATCTGGCCGGCCGCGCAGCCGGCGCAGCCGGCGTTGCCGATGAGCGCGCCGGCGGCCATGAGCTCGGCGACGAGGCCCTCGGCGAGGGCCGCTTCCCAGACCTTCCGCGTCGCCGGCACCACCTTGAGCACCACGCCGGGCGCGATGTGCCGGCCGCGCAGGACGGATGCGGCGGCGCGCAGGTCGTCCAGCCGGCCATTGGTGCAGCTGCCGATGAACACCGAATGCACGGGCGTGCCGGCGACCGCGGTCACCGGCACCCCGTCGTCCGGGTGGCCGGGCCGGGCGGCCATGGGCGCGAGCCCGTCGATGTCGATGGCGATGGTCTCGACGTAGCCGGCGTCCGGGTCGGCCACCACCGGCTGCCAGGGCCGGCCGCTGGCCGCCTGGCAGAAGTCGAGCACCGCCTGGCCGGGCGAGAACAACAGGGTGATGCCGCCCATCTCCGTGGCCATGCTGGCGATGGTGACGCGGTCGGAGACGCCCAGCTGGTCGACGATGTCGCCGGTGACCTCGGCCGCGCAGCCGAGTAGGCCGGCGGCGCCCAGCTCGGCCGCCATCTTCAGGGCGATGTCCTTCGCCGTGGCGGAGGGCGCAGGCCGTCCCTCCAGGACGACCTTCTTCGTGGGCGGACACTTGAACCACACCTTGCCGTGGGCCCAGGCCGCGGCGATGTCCTGGTCGCCCATGCCCTGCCCGAAGGCGCCCACGGCGCCCATGATGTTCGCATGCGAGTCGGTGGAGACGAAGGTCGTCCCCGGGCCCACCAGGCCGTCGTCGATGGCGATGTGGGTGCCGATGCCCTGATCGATGTCCCGGACCGGGACGCCATGCTCGCGGGCGTAGGTGCGGCAGAGCTGCTGGTTGGCGGCATAGCCCTGGTCGCTGCCGCCGGGGTTGCAGTCGAAGGTGAAGACCGTGCGGGCGGGGTCGGCCACGGACAGGCCGGCGGCCTGGAGGTTCTTGACCACGCTGGCCCCGCCGAAGTCACGGGCGGCGCGCACGTCGATGGCGATGTCGGCGATGTCGCCGGGCTGCACCGGCGCGGCGGCGTGCCGGCTGAGGATCTTCTCGATCATGGTCTGGCCCACGGCGCAACCTCCTAGCTAGTGGTCATCCTCGTCTTCCACCGAGCTGGTGGGCGCGTGCAGCACCGGCGGCCGGTTCTCGTGCCAGGCCTGCAGGCACTCGCCGGTCTCCCGGCTGTCCCAGCACTGCTGCTGGGCCTCGAACTCGAAGCTGAGCATGCTGGTCAGGTCGAACTGGCCGGCCTGCTGGGAGGCCAGCTTGGTCAGCCGGACCAGGGGCTGGGGGAGCCGGGCCAGCCGGGACAGCATGGCCTCGAGCTCCTGCTCCCAGGCCTGGTCCGGCACCACGCGGTCGACCAGGCCGGCGGCGAAGGCCTCGCCGGCGCTCAGCGTTCTTCCCGACCACAGGAATTCCAGCGCCCGGCCAGGGCCCAGGACCCGCGGCAGCGTGAACGTCAGGCCCCACTCGGGCATCAGCCCGGCGGCCAGATCGGGGGCGGTGAAGCTGGCCGTGCTGCCGGCCAGGCGCACGTCGCCGGCCATGAAGAAGCCCAGGCCGGTGGCGCGGATATCGCCGCGGGTGGCGCAGACCACCGGCTTGGTGCACTCCTGGATCATGGTGACCAGGCGCTGGCCCACCTCGAGGCCGGCGGCCACGTTCTCGAAGCCGTCGCCCTCGCCCACGTCGTGGCTGATCTGGTGCAGATCCGGCTGCAGATCGAAGGCGTGTTCGCCGTCGGCGACCAGGATCACGCGCACGGCGGCGTCGTCCTGCAGGCGGAGCATGAGGTCCACGAACTCGTCGGCCAGGTCCGGCGTGTGCGGATTGCCCGGGCCCAGGAGGCTCAGCCGAGCCGCGCCGTCGCGGATGTCGCAGTCGAAGTGCTCGTACTGCATGGGGGGTCCTTTCACTCGTTGGCGGAATCGCGGGACTGTCGTCCATAGTAAGCGGCGACCGTCCCCGAGCCAAGCCCGCCGCCAGGCTGGACAGGTGTGCGGCGCCGGGTTAACGTGGCTGTCCCAAGGAGGCCCCATGCAGATCCTGATCACCGGCGCCACCGGCCTGGTCGGCCGGGCCCTCGCCAGCGACCTGCTCGCCCGTGGCGACGAGGTGGTGGCCATCTCGCGTGACGCCTCGCGAGCCGCGCTCGCCCTGCCCGACGACGCGGAGATCCTCGAGGCCGACGTCACCCAGCCCGGCCCCTGGCTGGACCGTGCCCAGGTCGCCGATGCGGTGGTCAACCTGGTGGGCGAGAACATCGGCGAGGGCCTCTGGTGGACCGGAGGCAAGCGCCGCGCCATGCGGCGCAGCCGGCTGCGGCCGACCAGCCTGCTGGCCGATGCCATGCGGGAGCGCGAGCACCCCGGGGTGCTCATCAACGCCTCGGCCACCGGCTACTACGGCGACGCCGGCGAGCAGCCCCTGCCGGAGACCGCCGAGCCCGGCGGCGACTTCCTGGCCATGCTCACCTACGAGTGGGAGCGCCATGCCCTGCGCGCGGAGTCCGAGCGCTGCCGGGTGGTCTGCGCGCGCTTCAGTCCGATCCTGGCGGCCGAGGGCGGCATGCTGCAGAAGCTGGAGCCCGTGTTCCGCAAGGGGCTGGGGGGCCGCATGGGCAGTGGTCGTCAGTACTGGCCATGGATCCACCGCCGTGACGCGGTACGGGCCCTGCAATTCGCCCTGGATACGCCGGCCCTGCGCGGGCCGATGAACGTCTGCACGCCCAACCCTCCCACCCAGGGGGAGTTCGCGCAGGTCCTCGCCGAGACCCTCGATCGCCCCGCGCGGCTGCCCGCCCCGGGCTGGGCCCTGCGGCTGCTCCTGGGGGAGAAGGGCACCATGCTGCTGGCCAGCCAGCGGGCGCTGCCCAACCAGCTCAAGTCCCACGGCTTCCGGTGGGAGTACGCGGAGCTGGACCGGGCCCTGGCCGATCTGGTGAGCGCCTAGGCCCGGCGCCGCCCGGTGCGGCACGGCGCGGCGGGGGACGGGGAATCCGGACGGCGTAAGTCTGACAACTCCTTGTATTTCCAGGCAAAGTCAGAATTTCCAATGCCGCCGGCGGCGGCATATATTGGACGCGCGAACGCCGCCCGGCGCCCGCACGCCGGCCGGCGCGGTCCGCTCCTCTGACCCCGCTGCGAGGTTTTCATGGTGCCCGAGAAGTTTGCCCAGATCCGCCAGGAAGCCACCGCCAAGGGGATCGAGTTCGTCGACCTCAAGTCGCTCGATCTCAACGGCCGGCTCCACCACCTGACCCTGCCCTTCGACCGCTTCAACGAGGACATCCTCACCGAGGGCATCGGCTTCGACGGCTCGAGCTACGGGTTCCTCAAGGTGGAGAACAGCGACATGGTGCTGGTGCCGGACCTGGCCACCGCCCAGGTGGACCCGTTCCGCAAGGCGCCGACCCTGCACATGTTCGCCTCGGCCCACCTGACCGATGAACAGCGCACCCCCTTCGCCCAGGACGGTCGCCATATCGCGCGCAAGGCCGAGGCGGTCCTGAGGGCCACCGGCGTGGCCGACACCTCCCACTGGGGCCCGGAGTACGAGTTCTACATCTTCGAGGCGGCCGACTTCGCCAGCGACCGCGCCGAGAGCTACTTCGCGGTGCAGAGCGGCGAGCGCTTCCATCACAACGCCTACCACGCCTGCAATCCGTTCGACCGGTACTGCGACTTCCGCGACGAGGTCTGCCAGCAGATGAAGGCCCTGGGCATCCCCGTGCGCTACCACCACCACGAGGTGGGCGCCCACGGCCAGCAGGAGATCGAGGGCTGGTTCGCCGACCTGCTGACCACCGGCGACCAGGCCGTGCTCACCAAGTACGTCCTGCAGAACGTCGCCCACCAGCACGACCTGCGGGTGACCTTCATGCCCAAGCCCCTGTACGAGAACGCGGGCAACGGCTTCCACCTGCACCAGTTCCTGACCCTCGGCGGGCAGAACGTCTTCGATGACCCCGCGGGCTACGCGAACCTCTCCGCGACGGCCATGCACTACATCGGTGGCATCCTGGCCCACGCCGACGCCCTCTGCGCCTTCACCAATCCGAGCACCAACAGCTACAAGCGCCTGGTGCCCGGTTACGAGGCGCCCACCGTGCGCACCTTCGGCCGCAGCAACCGCGGCGCCGCCGTCCGCATCCCCAGCTACGTCTCCGACCCCCAGCTGCGGCGCATGGAGTACCGACCGCCGGATCTCACGGGCAACCCGTATCTCTGCGCCGCGGCCATTCTCATGGCCGGCCTCGACGGGATCGTCAACGAGATCGACCCGGTTGCCAACGGCTGGCAACCCGCCGATGCGCCCAGTGCCGATTCGCGCAAGGACGCGGAGTTCCTGCCCCGCAGCCTGGATGATGCCCTCGATGCCCTGGAGAACGACCACGCCTTCCTCCTGCACGGCGACGTGTTCCCCGAGGCGCTGATCCGTCGCTGGCTGGAGGTCAAGCGGGATGAGATCGGCCGCATCAACCAGCGGCCGCATCCCTACGAGTTCACGATGTACTTCGACCTCTAGACCCGCTCAGGAGGACCGCGTGAACACGTTCGAGCTCTCCACGCCCGAGCACGCCTGCATGGTCCCCATCGGCGATGAGGTCCGCCGCGCGGCGGCGGACCTCGGCGTCACCGACGGGGCCGTCCTGGTCCACGTCCCGCACACCACCGCCGCGGTGACCATCAACGAGGGCGCCGACCCCGACGTGGTCGTCGATCTGCTGCGCCGCCTCGACGGTCTGGTCCCCTGGGACGACCCCGCCGACCGCCACGGCGAGGGCAACAGCGCCGCCCACCTGAAGAGCTCGCTGGTGGGCTGCGACCAGGTGGTGGCCGTCCGCGGTGGCGACCTGGTCCTGGGGACCTGGCAGACCCTGTACTTCTGCGAGTTCGACGGCCCGCGCCGCCGCCGGGTGCACGTCCAGGCCCTCTAGCGCCGGTCCCCTTGCCGCCGCTGGCGGACCGCTCTAACCTGAGCCTTGCGGCCGGCGCCACCCGGTCGCGGAAAGGAGAGCGGTCATGCTGCACGTCGACAACGTCCTGGTGCCCACGGATTTCTCCCGCTGCGCCGACCAGGCGCTGCTGCAGGCGGCCGCGCTGGCCAACCAGGCGGGCGCCACCCTGCACCTGCTGCACGTGGCCACGCTGCCCAGCCAGGGTGGCGGCGACGGCGAGGCGGAGGCGCGCACCCACGACCTGGTCTCCTGGCTGCGGAAGATGGCCGCCGTGCCGGATCTCAACATCGTCGAGGCCGAGCGCCGGGGCCTGTCGGTGGCCGCGGAGATCCTCACCTTCGCCGAGCAGATCGATGCCGACCTCGTGGTGATCGGCACCCACGGCCGCAGCAGCCTGGGCGTCACGCTCCTGGGGAGCGTGGCGGTGGAGGTGGTGCGGCACGCCGGCTGCCCGGTGGTGACGGTGCGGGAGCAGGAGGAGACGCGGCTGATCTCCGCCATGACCGATGTCCTGGTGCCGGTGGACTTCTCGGAGTTCAGCCATCGCTGCCTGCGCAAGGCCGCCATCCTGGCCCGCGAGACGGGGGCCACCCTGCACCTGCTGCACGTGGTGGACGCGCCGCTGCATCCGACCTTCTACGCGGCCGGCGTCAAGGGGCCGCTGGACGTGGACCCGGAGCTGCACGAGCGGTGCCGCCTGGAACTGGTGCGGCTGGCCGCGGAGGAGGCCCCGGGGATCGCCACCGAGCTGTACGTGGACCAGGGCCATCCGGCCGACGTGATCTGCCGCTTCGCCGAGCGCGGTGGCGTGGACCTGGTGTTCATCGCCACCCACGGCCTGACCGGCGTGCGGCGGTTCCTCATGGGCTCGGTCACCGAGAAGGTGGTGCGCCACGCGCCCTGCCCGGTGTTCGTGGTCAAGGCCTTCGGCAAGACCCTGCTCGCCGCCGACGAGTCCACCGCCGAGGGCGAGGCATGAACGGAGAGGGCGCCGACCGCGGCGGCTCGGTGGCCATGGCCATGCGCCTGCTGATCCTCTCGCTCGCGGTGCTCTTCGCCGCGAGCATCATCGGCTACGTGGTCACGCGGTCGCGCCTGGAGGATGGCACCGTGTCGGTGCCCGCGCTGCTGTGGGCGAGTTCGGCCGCCCTGCTGCTGGCCGGCGGCCTGCTCGAGTTGGCGGCCCGGCGGGTGCGCGGCGGAGCCGCGGGTCATGCGCGTTCGTCCCTGATGGCGGCCGCGGCGGCATCGGTGGCATTCCTCGGCCTGCAGATCCCGGCGCTGGTCCGGCTGCTGCAGGCCCATCCGGAGGCGAGTGCGGGGGGCAATCCCCTGCTGGGGTTCGTGTTCTTCCTGGTGCTGCTGCACGCCCTGCACGTGGTGGGGGGCATGGTGGCCATGGCGGTGGTGCTGTGGCGCAGCCGCGCGCGCGCGCTCTCCGTCGCGCAGGATGGCCCCGCCCTGGGACAGACCACCCGTTACTGGCACTTCCTGGACGCCGTCTGGCTGGTGATGTTCGCGGTCTTCCTGCTGGGCTGACACCGCGCCGCCCGGATTCCGTCCCGGCTCAGTCGCCCCGATCCCGGGTGGGGTCGCGGCGCTGCTTCTTGACCTCGCCCCGCCGCTTCTTCTGTTCCAGCCGCTTCCGCCGCACGGCGTGGGGCAGGCGGGTGCGGCGCCGGGGACGGGGGCGATGCAGCGCCGCCCGGACGGCCCCGGCCAGGCGGGCGCGGGCCTCCTCGCGATTGCGGTGCTGGCTGCGGTGCGTGTCGCAGGTGACGAGCAGGTCGCCGTCGCCGGTCAGGCGGGATGCCAGCCGGGCCAGCACCCGCGCGCGCAGCTCCTCGCTCAGTGCCTGGCTCGCGCCGGGATTCCAGCGCAGCTGGACGCGGGTGTCGGCGGTGTTGACGTGCTGGCCGCCGGGACCGGAGGAGCGGCTGACGGTGACCGTCAGCTCCGTGCCGGGGATGGTCACGTCGGCGGTGATGGGCAGGTCGTCGGCGGCCATGACGGCTCGGTTCCTCGCGCGAGGGTTCGGTGTGTCCGGGCGCGGCGGCCGGCCGGCTCAGAAGAGCGCGCGCAGGGCCAGGCCGGCGGCGGTGCGGCGGTAGCCGCTGGCGGTGGAGAAGCGGCTCCGCGAGTGGCTCACGTCGGCCTGCAGCAGCCAGCCGGGCGCCAGTCGCCAGCCCAGATGCCCGGCGGCGCCGCCGACGGTGAGGCTCTCCGCCCCCGGCTCCTTCTCCAGCCCCAGGCTGCCGTCCACCTGGATCACCAGCTGGTCGAACCGGCCGCGCACGAGTGCCTGCAGGCTCCCGTTGCGCACCCAGTCGGGCGCCCAGTAGCCGCCCGGATAAGGATCGTCGTAATCCATGGAGGAGACGACCGGCCCCAGCCGCAACTCCCAGGTCCCCTCGCGGCGCCAGTGCAGTGCGGCGGTGCCGCGGCGGCGGGCATTGCCGTCGCTGTAGTCGGCGAGCTGCCCGGTGGCGGTGAGGGTCCAGGCGCGGCCCGGCCGCCAGGCGGCCGAGAGATTCAGCAGCTCGTGATGCAGCTCCTCGCTCAGCGCCTGGTAGGTCTCCACCGGCAGGCTGGCGGCGCCCAGATCGATCCGCAGGCGCGGCGTGGCGATCCAGGTGAGCCAGGCGTCGCCGCCGGCGTGGGTCCAGTCCAGTTCCCGACCGGAGAAGGTCACCGGGCCGTCGCTGCCGAAGCGGTCGATCCAGCCGTGGGCGTGCACCGTCCAGTCGTGGGCCAGGGGCGCCACCGCGCCCAGCCGGAGGCGCTGCGCCGTGGCATCCGGCTGCCCGGGCTGCCGGTACCAGGACTGGCGTGCACCGACCGCCAGCAGGACCGAGCCCAGGTTGGTCCGGCCCGTGGCGCCGAGGCGGTGGATGTCGAGGTCGTCGCTGTCCCAGCTCGACTGCCAGCGCAGGTCGGCGTGGGGATCGTAGCCGTCCAGGACGGTGAGCAGGAACTGGCGGGCGCCGCGCCGGGCGCCCGCCTCCACGGCGGGGTCGTCCTCGAGATCGCGCAGGACGCGGTATCCGGCGTGCAGGCGGTTGTCCCAGACCAGCGCCCGGCCCAGCCCCAGGCGTGCGGCGCCGTCGGTGGGATCGGCGGCCACCAGCTCGCGGTACAGGGCCGCGGCCTCGCCCTGCCGACCGCTCCAGCTGAGGGCCAGGGCCAGGCCCTTGCGGGCGTCGCGGTTGTCGCGGTCGGGATGGCGGGCGAGGTAGCGGCGGAAGTAGAAGATGGCCTTCTCGGCGTCCTCGCGCCACAGCTTCTGGTAGGCGAGCTCGTCCACCACCGTGGCGGCCAGACGGGCGTCGTGGTCGAGGGCGTCGATGAACCGGTGGGCGGCCTGCTCGTGGCGATCGCGGCCGGCGGCGTCGCGGGCGGCGTCCACCAGCTCCCAGGCGCGGGCGCGGTCGATGGTCCCGGCCGGGGCGGCAACCGCCGGCACGTCGGTCGAGTCCGGTGGCGCCGCCACGGACGGGACGGCGGCCAGCAGCAGGCCGGCGAGCAGGAGACGGAGGTGCACGGTCATTCCCTCACCGGCTTCCAGAGCGTGTAGCGGCGCTTCTGGCGGTTGACGTTGATGCCCGCCGGATGGGTGACCACGGTGATCACCGCCATGAGGATCCAGTAGACCAGCGGGTAGAAGACGGCGGTGACGAAGTAGCGCGGCAGCTTCTCGTCGTAGTCGCGGTCCAGGAGCACGCCGGTGATCAGCTGCGCGATGCACATGGTCGCGATGAGCATGCCCCAGAAGTTGGGGATGGGACTGGCGCCCCGCGGCGGATAGCCCAGGGCATAGCTCACGGTCCAGATCAGGCCCAGGAAGACGTAGGTGTAGGCCCAGGCCACCGAGAGGTTGGCCTCCAGCAGCACCGGCCAGAAGCGGCGATGCTCCCACCTCAGCACCGTCCGCCAGTGGCGGTGCAGGACCTGGCTGAGACCCAGGGCCCAGCGGCGGCGCTGGCGCCACAATCCGCGCAACGACTGCGGCACCCGCATCCACATCACCGCCCGCGACTCGTATCGCACGTCCCAGTGGCGGATCTGCAGCCGCCAGGTCATGTCGATGTCCTCGGTGGCCATCTCCGGGCTGTAGTAGCCCACGTCCTGCAGCGCCTCGCGGCGGAAGATCCCCACCACGCCGGACATGGTCATGATCCGCCCCCAGACGCGCTGCGCGCGCCGCATGAGCGAGATGATGCTGGCGAACTCGATGGCCTGCAGCTTGGCGAGGAAGCTCTCGCGGTTGACCACCCGCGGGTTGCCCGTCACGCCCGCCACCCGCGGCGAGCGGAAGTGGGGGACCATGACCTTGAGGATGTCGCGGTCGGGGATGGCGTCGGCGTCCATGACGAACAGGAGCTCGCCCGTGCACACCGGCAGGGCGTCGTTGAGCGCCATGGCCTTGCCCTCGTTCACGCGCTTGCGCACCAGCCGGATGCGCCCCTGGGCGACGAACGGGGCCAGGACCGCCAGGGTGCCGTCGGTGGAGCAGTCGTCGATCACCACCACCTCGAAATCCGGGTAGTCCACCTCGAGCACGCCGCGCACCGTCTCGGCGAGGTCGGCGGCCTCGTTGAAGGCGGGGATCACGAAGCTGACGCGCGGATGGCTCTCCAGCTGGTAGAAGGCCGCCAGGTCCGCGGGACGACCCCTTTCGCGGCGGCGCCAGTACAGCCAGGCGGTGTAGATCCACATGGCGCTCGAGGCCATGGGGTACCAGGCGAAGTAGACCAGCAGGACCAGGTAGACCCAGGTCCGCTCGAAGGCCGCCATGAGTTCGTAGAGGTTCACGGCAGCGGCTCCCCGTCCGCCACCCGGAACGCCTTGCCGTCCCGGTCGGCGGTCACCTCCACCACCCGCGCCGCGCGGAGGGAGGCCAGGCCGGGCGCCCGGATGGGCCGGCCGATGGTGTCGTGGGCCAGCTCGGGCGCGCCCACGGCCGTGGGCTGCCGGCGCCGGCCGGCGAACTTCCGGGCCAGGCGCTGGTTGTGGCGGATCCAGAGCACGGTGATGCCCAGCCCCGCCAGGATCACCGCGACCAGGACCAGGACCGAGCGGATGGTCCCCTCGGCGATGTCCCGCCCGAGCACCACGAACCAGTAGTACCCGAAGAGGCACCACATGGCGATGGAGGCCAGGATGTGCAGCAGGTGGCGCATGCCGTCAGCGTCCTCGTCAGATCGCGCGGAGAGGTGGTTCTCCCCTGGTGGATCGTCCCTGCTCAGGATTTCGTCCGGCGAGACGGGGAATTGAGCGCAGACTGACACAGGAGGGCGCCAGCGTCACCCCGCAAATCGGCGGTCCGTCGGCCCGGACCGCCGGCCGGGTTGACCGCCATGGTCGTCGTCATTAGACTTCCGCTTCTCAGCAGGCCCGTCGCCCCCCGGCGGCGGGCTCCGTTCGCCCCGACACCGCCGCACGAGGGGTCTGACCGTGACCATCAGCGAGATCCGCGCCCGCTTCCTGCAGTTCTTCGCCGACCGGGACCACACCGTGGTGCCGTCGAGCACGCTCGTGCCCCAGGACGACCCCACCCTCCTGTTCACCAACGCGGGCATGAACCAGTTCAAGGCCGTCTTCACCGGCGTGGAGTCGCGGGACTACCGGCGCGCGACCAGCTGCCAGAAGTGCATGCGCGTCAGCGGCAAGCACAACGACCTCGAGGAGGTGGGCAAGGACGCCCGGCACCACACCTTCTTCGAGATGCTCGGCAACTGGAGCTTCGGCGACTATTACAAGCGGGAGTCGCTCGGCTGGGGCCACGAGTTCCTGGTGCAGGACATGGGCCTGGACGCCTCGCGCCTCTGGTACTCGGTCTACAAGGATGACGACGAGGCCTTCGGCGTGTTCACGGACCTGGGGATCCCCGCCGGGCGGATCAAGCGCCTGGGCGACGTCGAGCAGGGCGACGAGGAGAATTTCTGGTCCATGGGCGAGACCGGTCCCTGCGGCCCCTGCGCCGAGATCCACTACGACCAGGGCGAGCAGATGGCCTGCGACCATCCCGATGGCTGCGCCCTGGGCGTCTGCGACTGCGACCGCTGGCTCGAGCTGTGGAACCACGTCTTCATGCAGTACGATCGCGACGCCGACGGCAGGCTCACGCCGCTGCCCATGCAGAGCGTGGACACCGGTCTGGGGCTCGAGCGCCTGGCCGCCGTGCTGCAGGGCGTCGACAGCAACTACCGGACCGACCTCTTCGAGCGCCTCATCGCCCGCATGGCGGGAATCGCCGGCTGCGAGCCGGCCGGCGACCATCGCGTCAGCCTGCAGGTGATCGCCGACCACGCCCGCGCGGTCGCCTTCACCCTGGCCGACGGCGCGACCCCCAGCAACGATGGCCGCGGCTACGTGGTCCGTCGCATCCTGCGCCGCGCCCTGCGCCATGGCTACCTGCTGGGCGTGGAGGAGCCGTTCCTGTTCCGCGTCTGCGAGGAGGTGATCGGCGCCATGGGCGACGCCTATCCCGAGCTCGGCGAGCATCGCGACCGCGTGGTCACGCTATGTCGTCAGGAGGAGGAGCGCTTCCTGCGCACCCTCGGGGCCGGCATGAAGATCTATGCCGAGATCCGCTCCCGGATGCAGGTCGAACGGCGCGACCAGGTGACCGGCGAGGAGGCCTTCAAGCTCCACGACACCTACGGCTTCCCCGTCGATCTCACCGCCGTGATGGCCGCCGAGGACGGCTACACCGTGGACGAGGCCGGCTTCGCCGAGCTCATGGGCCGGCAGCGGGCCCAGAGCGGCAAGGAGCGCCACTTCATGAAGGGGATCGGCGCCTGGATGCCCTTGCAGGAGGATCAGCCCCTGCGTGGCCGGTTCACGGGGTACGACCACCTCACCGCCCACACCGCGGTCCTGGCGGTGCGCGAGGGCGGCGAGGACGCGGTGGGCCCGCTGGCCCATCTGCTCTGCGGCGAGGCGCCGTTCTACCCCGAGGGTGGCGGTCAGATCGGCGATGCCGGCCTGGTCACCCTGCCCGGCGGCGAGCGCCTGCCCGTGCTCACCACTCTCAAGAGCGAGGAGGGCCCGGCGCTGGTGGTGCGCGGGGAGGCGCCGAAGATCCTGGGTCTGCTGCGCGAGGCCGGCGAGGTGGATCTGCAGGTCGATCCCTCGCGGCGCCTGCCGACCATGCGCCACCACACCGCCACCCACCTGCTGCACGCCGCGCTGCGCAAGGTCCTGGGCCCGCACGTCGAGCAGGCCGGCAGCGAGGTGGGGCCCGAGCGCCTGCGTTTCGACTTCCGGCACGACCGGCCCCTGTCCCGCGAGCAGATCGCCGCGGTGGAGGACCTGGTCAACCGCGCCATCCTGGACAACCAGCCCGTCCAGCGGCTCGAGGACACGCCGTTGCAGGAGGCCAAGGCGCGCGGCGCCATGGCCCTGTTCGGCGAGAAGTACGGCGATCGCGTGCGCATGATCGAGATCCCCGCCGGCCTGGCCCTGGCCGACGCCGGCGAGGCCGCGGGCGAGACCTTCTCCCTGGAGCTCTGCGGCGGCACGCACTGCCAGACCACCGGCGACCTCGGTCGCTTCCGCATCACCGGCGAGGGCTCGGTGGCCGCCGGCGTGCGCCGCATCGAGGCGGTGGCCGGCGAGGTGGCCCTGGCCCTCGACCGGGCCGACCGCGAGCAGCTGGCCGACCTCGGCGAGGTCCTGCGCCGCGACGGCGAGCCCTATGCCCAGCAGGTGCGCGCCCTGCAGCGGGAGTTGACCGATCTCCGCAAGGCGCTCCAGCGCTCGCAGCAGGAGTCGGCCGCGGGCGATCTGGCCGGCATCCTGGCCGCGCCGCAGACCGTGGGCGACGTCCGGTTCGTCGCCGCCATGGTGCCCGCCGAGGACCGCGACGCGTTGCTGGCCCTGGGCGACCACGCACGCGACACCCTGAAGGAAGCGGGGGTGGTGGTGCTGGGCGCCGAGTGGGGCGGCAAGGGGACGCTGCTGGTCACGCTCACCGGCGACCTGGTGGGCACGCTGCACGCCGGCAACCTGGTGAAGGAGCTGGCCAGCCGGGCGGGAGGCCGTGGGGGAGGTCGTCCCAACACGGCCCAGGCGGGGTTGCCCGATGCGGCGGCGGTCCGGGCAGCGCTCGCGGAGACGCCCGCCGTGCTGGCGGCCATGATCGGCGGCTAGGCCGGCTCGCCGGCCGCTGGGCGGCCATCATCGCGACCACCATGGCGGCCACGCCCTGCCGGTGGCCCCTCACCGCGCCGGACGGTGCACCTGCAGCAGGAGCTGGTCCTCGCGCTCCAGATCGGCATCGCCGAAGCGGAGCACCGGCCGCGGCGTCAGCGCCTGCAGCGGTGGCGCGAGCCAGGGTTCGAGCTCGGCCCACGCCGCCCGGGTCACGTGGAGCGCGGCGCCCTGGCGCAGGGCCCGGTCGACGTCCGCGATGGCGGCCCGCAGAACGGTCTGCTCGGGGTCGCGGCGGTCGGAGTGGGGGCCGGGCAGGCCGTGGATGGTCCGGCCGGGCAGCCAGTACGACACCGCCAGCCAGACGCGGTCCTCGGTCAGCACCACGGCGTCCTGCGGATCCGCGGACCTCACCAGGTACTCCACCAGCGGCTGCCGGGCGTCGTTGGCGCGGTGGCGGGGCAGGATCGCACCGATCAGGTTGTAGCCCAGCATCACCGCGGCGAGTCCGGCGATCAGCGCGGCGGCGGTCCGCGGCCGGCGCATGGACCACCCCCGCCAGCCGACGGCCGCCAGGGCCACCAGCCCCGGCAGCACGGGGGACCAGAACTTGCGGTTGCTCGGCTCCCACCAGCCGGCGAACAGCGTTCCCACCAGGACCACCAGCACCACGTTCAGCAGGGCGCGGCGTCCGGGCGCGTCGTGAGCCAGCCAGACCCGCGGCAGACGGAGCAGGCCGGTCAGAAGCACCGCGGCCAGCACCAGCGGTGGCGCGATGCGGAGCAGGAACCACCCATCGAGCGGGCGGCTGCCGTAGACGTAGGGGCCCAGGAGATCGCCGGTGAAGAACGCGGCGCCCAGTCCCCGCGGCACGTCGCGCGAGACCAGCAGGTCCCAGGATCCACAGCAGTGCGCGAACTCCTGCCGGTAGCCCGTCAGCCATTCCCACTGCGCGGCCGGGGCCAGGCTGCCCGTCACGTGGGCGCCGGCCGCGAGGTAGACGGCCAGCACCGCCGCGCCGGCGCTGCCGAGACAGAGGGCGGCCAGGCGCAGCCGGCGCCCCGGAGGCGCCTCGCGGGCGAGCATCAGGGCCAGCAGCGGCGCGGGCAGCACCAGGGCCTGGTGCAGCAGCACCGCCCCGGCGATGGTGGCGGCCAGCAGCAGCGCCTCGCGCCGGCCCGCCGGAGCGGCCGGCGAGCGCCGCGGCAGCTCGGCAGCCCACACCAGGTAGGCCGTGCCCATGAGTGCGAACTGCGGCACGCCCTCGGCCTGGGTGCCGAAGTACCACGCCTGGTACGACACCGCCACCAGCGCCCACCAGACCGGGACGGCCAGGGTCCGGCCCAGCAGCGCGCGCAGGAGCCGCGCGGCGACCGCGAGGGCGGCGAGCATGGTGACCACGCTCAGCAGCTGCAGCGGGAGCATCGCCCGGTGCGGCCAGGCGAACCACTGCCAGAGATTCCAGTGACCGCGCAGGAGCGGCTCGAGCAGCAGATGATGCGGATGCCAGAGGTGGCGCCACGGCGCGAACTCCGTGTCCTGCAGGTAATAGTAGCTGTCGATGGTCAGGATGTGCTGGCGGGTGAAAAGCCAGAAGACGCCGCCGGCGGCGAGGGCCAGCGGCAACCAGAAGCGGGGCTCGGGCCGGGGACCGGAGCGCGGCACGGAGCAGGGCCTTTCGGTCATGGTGCAGAAGGCAGGGCGCGCCGCAAGGTACCACGCGTGGGCGAGCGGATGAAGAGAGATTCACGCTGCGGACGGCCGGAGATGGGAACCGCGGGCGACACTACTCGCGGACCAGCATGGGGCCGGCCACGGCGTCGCGCCGCGCGCGGCCGAGGAGCTTGTCGATGAGCGCGAGGGCGAACTCGATGGCCGTGCCGGGGCCGCGGCTGGTCACCAGATGGCCGTCGACCACCACCCGGTCCTCGCGTCGGCGCCCGGGGTCCAGGCGTTCGAGGAAGCCGGGGTGGCAGGTGGCGTCGCGGCCGGCGAGCAGCCCCAGGGGCTGGAGCACCACCGCGGGTGCGGCGCAGATGGCCCCGATGAGGCCCTGCCGCGCGTGCTGGGCGGCGAGCAGGTCCCGCAGCGCGATGCTCTCGGCGAGGTGCTGGGCGCCGGGCATGCCGCCGGGCAGCGCCACCAGATCGAACGGGCGCTCGGCGACCTCGGCGAGGCGGACGTCGGCCACCAGCCGCACGCCGCGCGAGCAGGTCACGGTGAGGTGGTCGCCCACGGCGGCGAGGAGCACCTCCAGATCGGCGCGCCGGAGCGTGTCGACCATGGCGCAGGTCTCGATCTCCTCGCTGCCGTCGGCCACCGGGATCAGCACGGTCCGCGGATGCATGACCTACCTCCTTGCTCGCCATCGCCGGTCACGCCCCCAAGCTAGGAGGAATGGGCCGGCCACCGCAATGGCGGTCGGCCCCCGGGGAGCGACCGACGCCCTTGCTGCCATCGGGATTGATGCGGCCGATGCCGCTGCTGGGCCAGCTCAGGCGGCTGAGCCTGTTGGGGCTCTCGGGATCGCGAGGCCGCCGATCAAGACTGATCGTTCATGTACTCGACGTTGCTCGAGGACGCGACCACCCGCACATCCCCTTGCCAGCGCGACAGTTGCTATAATCGTTATCGGTATCGCGACCAGGATCCGGAACCGCCGCGCGCTCGCTTCTGGTCGGGAGCGTGCCGTTCCGTTATGTTCACGCTGCTTGCCAGCGCATCCCCTGGTATCCGGCCCGGTGTTCCGACCGCCGTCCGCCGCTCCGGCGCCGGGGCCATCACCCGTCCAAGGAGGCACGATGAAGTTCGAGCATGTGATCATCCCCGAGGGCGACCTCATCGGCTACGACGACGGCCAGCTCCAGGTGGGCGACCGCCCCATCATCGGCCTGCTGCGTGGCGACGGCATCGGCCTGGACATCACGCCGGCCATGACCGCGGTGGTGGAGGCGGCGGTACAGAAGGCCTATGGCGGCAAGCGATCGGTGGCCTGGTGCCCCCTGTACGCCGGACTGGAGGGGCTGCACCGCTATGGCAGCGAGTTCCCCGGGGAGACCGTCGAGGCCATCAGGCACCTGCGCATCGCCATCAAGGGGCCGTTCACCACGCCAGTGGGCGAGGAGACCCACGTCTGCCTGGCCACGGGCAAGCAGGGGTCCCGCGAGGAACTCATCGCGAAGCACCACTGCGATCCGGCCGACATCACCGAGCGCTTCCGCTCCATCAACGTGCGCTTCCGCCAGCATCTGGACCTGTACGCCTGCGTGCGGCCGATCCGCTACTTCCCGGGCGTGCCGAGCCCCAACCGCTACGCCGACGAGGTGGACTTCGTGATCTTCCGCGAGAACACCGAGGACGTGTATGCCGGCCACGACTTCGAGCGCGGCAGCGAGACCGCCCTGGCCATCATCGACCTGATCAAGCGGAAGACCGGCCGCGAGATCCGCCCCGACAGCGGCATCGGGGTCAAGCCCATCAGCGTCTTCGGCACCGAGCGTCTGGTGCGCAAGGCCTGCGAGTGGGCCGTCAGCAACGGCCTGCCCAGCGTCACCCTCGTGCACAAGGGCAACATCATGAAGTTCACCGAGGGCAGCTTCGCGCGGTGGGGCTACGAGCTGGCCGCCCGGGAGTTCGGCGATACCTTCGTGTCCGAGAAGACCCTCTGGGACGAGCTGGACGGCGAGATGCCCGCCGGCAAGATCCTCATCAAGGACCGCATCGCCGACAGCATCTTCCAGCAGATCCAGACCCGGCCGGGCGAGTACCACGTCCTGGCGCTGCCCAACCTCAACGGCGACTACATCTCCGACGCGGCCATCGCCCTGGTGGGCGGCCTGGGTCTGGGACCCGGTGCGAACATGAGCGACGACATCGCCCTCTTCGAGGCCACCCACGGCACGGCGCCCAAGTACACCGGCATGGACAAGGTCAATCCCGGCTCGCTCATCCTCTCGGCCGAGATGATGCTGCGGCATCTGGGCTGGCCGGAGGCCGCCGAGCTGATCATGCGCGGCGTGGAGAAGGCCATCGGCGATGGTCACGTGACCTACGATCTCGCGCGCATGATGCGCGCCGACGGCCGCGAGGACGTCACCGAGCTCAGCTGCTCGGGATTCGGTCAGGCCATCATCGCCCGCATGGACTAGCCACCGGCGGGCCGCCGGGCTGCCGCCATCGGGACCACCTCCCGCCGCTCGCCGGCCGGGAGGTGGTCTCCTTTCCGGGCTCCCCGGGGACGCCAGGGTCCGCCGCCGGATCGGCGAGTCGTAACCTCCTGTTCTGTCGATGCGTCCGTGCCGGGGAGAGATCCTCGTTCACCAGAGACCACGGGAGCGCCCGCCATGCGTCCGATCCTCATCCTGCTGGCCTGCCTGGCCCTGATCACCGCCGCTCGTGCCGTCACCCCCGTTCCCCGTGACCAGGTCCCCGTCGCCGAGACCTGGGACCTGACGCCCATCTTCGCCGACGCCGCGGCCTGGGAGGCGGAGCTGGCGGCCGTGGTGGCCGAGCTGCCGCGCTACGCAGAGCACCGCGGCCGCCTCGCGGGATCCGCCGCGGCCCTGGCCGCCTACCTCGACCTGGACGACCACGTCCGCGAGCGCCTCGGCCGCCTCGAGCTGTACGCCAAGCTGAGCCGGGATCTGGACCTGCGCGATACCACCGCCCAGCAGCGGTTCGACCGCGTCATGGACCTGTCCACCCGGGTGGCGGCCGCGCGGGCCTTCGCGCGGCCGGAGATCCTCGCCGTGCCGGCCGACACCCTGCAGCGGTGGCTGCAACAGCCGCAGCTGGCGGACCATCGTGCTCCGCTGCGCAAGCTGCTGGCCGACCGCCGGCACGTGCTGGATACCGCGCAGGAGGAACTGCTGGCCGCCGCCGGCACGGTCTGCCGGATCCCGAGCCGCGTCTTCCACGAACTGGCCCAGAAGGACCTGGTCTTTCCCACCGTGGCGGGGCCGGACGGCGAGCCGAGGACCGCGGGCCCGGAGCTCTACGAGGCTGCCAAGACATCCCTGGACCGGGCCTTCCGCCGGCGCGTGCACACCGGCTTCTTCGAGACCTTCGCCGCGCACGAGCACACCCTGGCCGCCGTCCTGGATGGCCAGCTCGACGCCCGGATCTTCGAGGCGCGTGCGCGGGGACATGATTCCGCCCTGGCCGCGTCGCTCGGCGAGAACGGCGTGCCCACCGCCATCTACCGCAACCTGGTGACGGCCGTGCGGGAGAACCTCGATCCCCTGCATCGCTGGCTGGAGTACAAGCGCCGTCGGCTCGGCGTGTCCGCCCTCCACGATTACGACGTCACCGTCACGCTCTTTCCAGAGGTCAAGCGCTCGTACACCTATGCGGAGGCGCAGGCGATCATCACCGCCGCCCTCGCGCCCCTGGGCGAGCAGTACGCCCGCGACCTGCAACGAGCGTTCGCGGAGCGCTGGATCGATGTCCGCGCCACCGTCGGCAAGAGCCAGGGCGCCTATTCTTCCGGCGCCACCTACGGCGTGCATCCCTACGTGCTCATCAACTGGAACGGGGAGATCACCGGCCTGTTCGAGCTCGCCCACGAACTGGGCCATGCGCTCCACGCGTATTACACGATCACGGCGCAGCCCTTCGCCACCGCCGACTATACCGTCTTCACCGCCGAGGTGGCATCGACCACCAACGAGGCCTTGCTCGCGCGTTACCTCGTCGAACATGCCGGGTCGCCGGCAGAGAAGCGCGCGCATCTCGAGCAGGCGCTCAACAACACGCGCCTGATGTTCTACTGGACCACCCTGCTCGCCGACTTCGAGATGTCCATCTACGACCATGCCGAGCAGGGGGGAGCCGTCACCGCCAGCTACCTGTGCGACCTCGCGCGCGATCGTCTGGAGGATTACTGGGGGCCGGCCATCGCCGTGGATCCCGCCGACACGTACATCTGGGGCGCCCTGCGGCATGTCTACATCGCGGACTTCTACCTCTACCAGTACGCCACGAGCTTCGCGGCCGCCGAGGAGATCGCCGCCCGCATCCTGGCGGATCCGGACGCGGCCGGCGATTACCTCGAGTTTCTGCGCTGTGGGACCTCGCGGCCGCCCGTGGACGCATTGCGCGTGGCGGGCGTGGACATGAGCACACCGGAGCCCATGGTGGCCGTGGCCGAGAACATGGCCGATCTGCTGGCAAGGCTTCAGGGGCTGACCGCTGGCCCCTGAAGCCGGGCCGCTCAGGAACGGAACGCCGCCCCGCCGTGATGGTGCCGCTGGAACTCGCGCCACGCCTGGCCCACCAACAGCGGCACCAGGCTCATGCCCAGCAGGAGCAGCCAGCCTGCCCCACCCGGCGGGCTGGTCTTCAGGACCGCGCTCAGGGGCGCCACGTACACGGCGGCCAGCAGCAGGACGATGCACAGCAGGATCGCGCCGGCCACCCATGGGTTGCGGACGATGTCGTTGCGCAGCAGGGAGGTGCCGGGAGCCCGCAGGTTGTAGACGAACCAGAGCTTGCCGAAGGCCAGGGTCAGGAACGAGACGGTCACCGCGCGCTGCTCGTCCAGGCCCAGTCCGTGCAGCGCGATGATCAGCGAGCCCAGCACGCAGGCCCCGAGCAGCGTGGCCCAGCCGCCGACCGCGCGCCAGTGGCCCCGGGTGAGGACCGGCTCGTCGTGGGGCCGGGGGGGGCGTCGCATGATGTCGGGTTCGCCGCGGCCAACACCCAGGGCGATGGCGGGGAAGACGTCGGTGATCACGTTGAGGTAGAGGATCTGCAGCGGCCGCAGGGGCAGCGGCAGCTCCAGCAGGCCGCCCAGACCGGCGGCCACGGCCACCACCAGCACCTCGGCCACGTTGGTGCAGAGCATGAACATCACGGACTTGCGGATGTTGTCGAAGATGATGCGCCCCTGTCGCACCGCGGCGACGATGGTCGCGAACGCATCGTCCTGCAGGATCATGTCCGACACCTGCCGCGCGGCATCGGTACCGCGCTGGCCCATGGCCACGCCGATGTCGGCCTTCTTCAGCGCCGGGGCGTCGTTCACGCCGTCGCCGGTCATGGCCACCGTGCGGCCGCTCGCCTGCTCGAGCGAGATCAGGTTCAGCTTCTGCTCGGGACTGACACGGGCGAAGACGCGGGCGCCGAGCAGTCGTTCCCGATCCGCGACGGGCAGCTCCTCCGGCGCGGTGAGCTCGCGGCCGTGGACCACGGCGGGCGCGCCGTCCTCGCGGCTGGCCTCGCGGTCGTCGTCGAGGATGCCCACCTGCCGGGCGATGGCCGCGGCGGTGGCCGGCTGATCACCGGTGACCATGACCACCTCCACACCCGCGGCGTGGCACTCGGCGATGGCGTCGCGCACGTCCTCGCGCGGAGGGTCGAGCAGGCCCACGAGCCCGAGCAGGCGCAGGTCCCGGTACGGATCGGCGTCGGCGGCCGCCGCCCGCCCGTCGGCCACCGCGAGGACCCGCAGGCCGTCCCCCGCCATGGCCTCGGCCCGCTCGCTCCAGGCGCGGCGCTCGTCGTCGTCGAGCTCTCGTCCCCGGGCGGGGTCGGCGTCGTCCGCGTCCGCGGCCAGCGTCGTGCAGGCGTCGAGGACCCGGCTGGGCGCGCCCTTGACGGCGATCAGGTAGCCGTCCGCGTCCCGGTGGAGCGTGGCCATCATCATGGTCTCGGCGTCGAACGGCTCCTCCCGCTCCTCGGGCTTCTCGGCCAGCAGATCCTCCCGGCGGAATCCCGCCTGCAAGCCGGCCCGCAGCAGGGCGGTCTCCGTGGGGTCGCCCTGCTCGGCTTCCGGGCGCTGGTCGCCGTCGCGGTCCTGCAGGGCGGCGTTGTTGCACAGCACGCCCACCTCCAGGATGCGGCGCAGCAGCGGGTGGTCCGCGGCAGCGGTGTCCGTGGCGGCGTCCGGTCCGGCGTCCGGGCGGGTGACCGTCATCTGCTGCTCGTCCAGCTCGAATACCCCCGCCGGCGACGCGACGCGCCGCAGGGTCATGTGATTCTCCGTGAGCGTGCCCGTCTTGTCGGTGAAGATCACGCCCGTCGCGCCCAGGGTCTCCACGGCCGGCAGGCGGTTGATCAGGGCGTTGCGGCGGGCCATGAGCACCATGCCGCGGGCCAGGGCCAGCGTCGCCACGATGGGCAGGCCCTCGGGAATGGCAGCCACGCCCAGCGCGATGGCGGTCTCGATCATCCGCGCGGGGTCCTTGCCGGCCAGCAATCCCACCGACGCCACCACCACCGCCACGGTGCCGGTGATCCACGCGAGGCGTCGGCCCAGCCGGTCCAGGCGCTTCTGCAGCGGCGTGACCTCCTCCCTGGCGCCGGCGGCCAGCTCGGAGATGCGTCCCAGCTCGGTGGCCATGCCCGTGGCCGTGACCACGCCGAGGCCGGAGCCCTGGGTGACGGTGGTGCCCCGGAAGAGCATGCTCCGGCGTTCGGCCAGGGGCGTCTCGGCGTCCACCGGGTCGATTCCCTTGAGCACGGGAACCGACTCGCCCGTGAGCGCCGATTCGTTCACCCGCACGGTATTGGCCTCGCACAGGCGGATGTCGGCCGGGACCAGGTCGCCGCCGGCGAAGACCACGAGGTCGCCGGGCACGAGGTCGTCCACGGGCACCTCGGTGTCCTGGCCGTCCCGGCGGACCCGGATCGTGGCGCGGCCGAGCTTCCGCAGCGCCTCCATGGAGCGCACGGCCTTCCACTCGGTGACGAAGCCCAGGCCGCCGTTGATGAGCAGCACCGCGGTGATGGCGATGCCCTCGGCCCAGTGCCGGAACGCGAAGGCCACCGCGCCGGCGATCACCAGCACCACGATCACCACGCTCTCGAACTGGTCCAGCAGGATGCGCCAGGCACGGCGGCGCGGGGCCTCGGCGAAGCGATTGGGGCCATGGCGCTCCCGGCGCGTGCGGATGTCGGCGACCGGCAGCCCGTGCGCCGGGTCGACGCCGAGCTGCTCGCAGACCTCCGCCGGCTGCCGGGCATGGGGTCGCTGGGGGAGGGACTCGGTGTTCACGGCGACTCCCGGGTCGGGGCTGACGGGCCACCTGCACTGACGGGCCTCCGCACAACGTCCGCAGCGGCGCAGAAGCCGCAACCGTGCTTGCCTGCCGGGCGGCGACGTGATTTCATGCCCGGCATGGCTTCGCTGCACCTTCTCGACTGGCTGGTCATCGGCGCCTACCTCGCCGGGACCATCGCCCTGGGCGTGGCCTTCAGCCGCCGCGCCAGCCGCGACGAGACCAGCTATTTCCTGGCTGGCCGCTCGCTGCCGTGGTGGATCCTGGGCACCAGCATGGTGGCCACCACCTTCGCCGCCGACACGCCGCTCGCGGTCACCGGGTTCGTGCGCGAGCACGGCATCTGGTACAACTGGTTCGGCTGGCACTACGTCCTGGCGCAGACCCTCGCGGTGTTCCTCTTCAGCCGCTTCTGGCGGCGCGCCGAGGTCCTGACGGACAACGAGCTCATCGAGATGCGCTACGCCGGCCGGCCGGCGGCGGCCCTCCGTGGATTCAAGGCCTTCTACTTCGCCGTCCTCTACAACTTCATCGTGCTCGGCTGGGTGCTCAAGGGCATGGCCACGGTGGCCGAGACGGTCCTGGGCATCGACCCGACGGTGGCCGTCCTCGCCGGGGCCAGCTTCGCCCTGCTCTACGCCCTGCTGGCCGGCTTCTGGGGCGTGGTGATCACCGACGTGATCCAGTTCCTCCTGGCCATGACCGGCTCGATCATCCTGGCCACCGTCGCCGTCGACCGCATCGGCGGCATCGGCGAGCTGAAGGCGCGCCTGGCGGCCTCGCCGCTGGCCTCCAGCGACACCACCGCCCTGATCCCGGGTGGCGGTCTGGGACTGGAGGACAACTTCTTCCGGTTCCTGGTCTTCATCACCGTGATGTGGTGGGCGTCGCACAACGCCGACGGCGGCGGCTACCTGATCCAGCGCATGGCCGCCGCCAGGGACGAGCGGCACGCCCGGGCCGCCACGCTGTGGTACGTGATCGCCGTCAACGCCGTGCGCTACTGGCCGTGGATCCTCGCCGCCCTCGCGTCGCTGATCCTGGTGCCGACCTTGCCGGCCGGTCAGGGGGACGAGGCGGCCTACCCGGTGCTGATGAAGCAGCTCCTGGGGCCGGGGCTGCTGGGGCTGATGCTGGTGAGCTTCTTCGCCGCCTTCATGTCCACCATCGACACCCACCTGAACTGGGGCGCCAGCTACCTGGTGCACGACGTCTATCGCCGCTTCCTGCGACCGCAGGCCGGCGCGAGGGAGACCGTGCTGGCGGCCAAGCTCTGCGTGCTGGTGATGATGGTGCTGGCCGCGCTCATCGCCTTCTTCCTGACGAGCATCGGCAAGGCGTGGCTCTTCGTCTGGGCCATGGGGGCGGGCATCGGTCCGGTGCTGATCCTGCGCTGGTTCTGGTGGCGCATCAACGCCTGGAGCGAGATCACCGCCCTGGGCAGCAGCGTGGTCATCGCGGTGGCCTTCGAGGTGGCCACCGCGGCGCAGGCGGGACCCGCCTACCGGCTGTTCGCCACCCCGCTGGTGGTGGGCGACCTCGCCCTGGAAACGCACCACAAGGCCCTGATCCTGGTCCCGATCAGCGTGCTGACCTGGCTGGTCGTCACCTTCCGCACCGCGCCCGTGCCAGCCGCGCGCCTGGCGGAGTTCTATCGCAAGGTGCGCCCTGGCGGCGCCTGGGGGCCGGTGGCGCGGGCCTGCCCGGAGGTGCGGACCGACGGGCTCAATCGTGGCACGGTGGCGGCCTGGCTCGGCGGCGTGGCCATGGTCTACGGCATCCTCTTCGGCCTGGGCAAGCTGCTGCTCGGCGAGCCGGCAGCCGCGCTCGCGCTGCTGGCCCTGGCGGTCCTGGGGGCGACCCCGGTGGTCCGCGAGCTGCGCCGCGGTTGACGGGCCGCGCCGGCGGGCTAGGAGCCGAAGAAGTTCAGCTTGGCGAACTCGTCCGCGTCCTCGCCATAGGTGGCCACCACGTCGCCCCTGGTGACGAAGGTGGCGTGCGTGCCGAACTTGCGGCTGAAGAACACCCGCTCGGGCATGCGCCCCCCGACGTCGCGGTAGATCTCGCTGAAGCCCGCGTGGACACCGGACGTGAGGCTCGCCTGGCACACCGGACAGTGGAAGGTCACCCTGGCGTCCGGACGGATCACCTCGGCCACGTGCTCGTCGCAGGTGAACTTGAAGTTGCCCGGCTGCGGGCTGAGCAGGATCAACCCCCGGCGACGACGATGCGCGATCACCAGGACGATCTTCACGCTGGGGTTGAGGTTCGCGCCACAGTGCGGGCACAGGTACAGGTTCTTCATGGACCACCTCCACCGGAGATTGCAGACTCGCCAGCCTGATCCTAGCCGGTCCGCGCTCCGGTGTCAGCCCCTGCCGGTCCGGTTTCCGCAGGGAGGCGGCGCCGGTTCGCGGGGACGATTATCCTGTGGCCAGCGTCTCGCTCGCCCGCAGACCCCGCAACCCCGGGAGCCCGCGTGTCCCACGTCTTCTGGAAGCGCCTGCTCACCACCCTGGTGGTCTTCCTGCTCCTCGACGGCATCTGGCTCGGCCTGGTGGCTCCGGAATTCTACCAGGCCCAGCTCGGCGACCGCCTGGCCGCCCACTGGAACTGGTCGGCCGCCGTGGCGGTCTACCTGCTGCTGGTCCTCGGCCTGGTGGAGTTCGTGGTCACCCCCGGCCTGCGTTCCGGCTCGCTCGGGCGGGCGGTGGCGCGGGGCGGTCTCTTCGGCCTGGTGGCCTATGGCACGTACGATCTGACCAACCTGGCCACCCTGGCGGAGTGGCCGCTGATCGTGGTGCTGGTGGACATGGCGTGGGGGACCATCCTCTGCGCGCTGGTGACCCTGGTGTCGGTGGCCTTCCTGCGGCTCCTGCCGGCCGGACAGCCGCGACGCCGCTGACCGGGGGACGACCGCTCAGGCCTCGGCCTCGGCCTGGCGGGGCAACTCCGCGGCCGCGGCCGGAAGCTGGAAGCGGAAGCAGGCGCCGTGCCCCGGCTGGCTCTCCACGGTCAGCTGCGAGCCGTGGCTCTCCACGATCCGTGCGCTGATGGCCAGGCCCAGGCCGCTGCTGTGGCCCTTGCGGGTGCGGGCCCGGTCGCCGGTGAAGAAGCGCTCGAAGATGTAGGGCTGGTCCGCCAGGGGGATCCCGGGGCCGTCGTCGCGGACGGCCACCTCCACGCGGTGGTCGCGACACCAGGCCTCGACCATCACCTCGCCCCCCTCGCGGCCGAACTTGATGCCGTTCTCCAGCAGGTTCTGCAGCACTTGGGCCATCTGCAGCGGATCGGCGTGGACCATGGGCAGATCCTCCGGCAACCCGGCCCGCAGCTGGATCCCGCGCCGATCCGCCAGCGTCTGCGCGCGCTGCATCACGCCCTCCACCAGCTCGGCCAGGGGGAAATCCTCGGTCTGGAACCGGGCCTGTCCGGAATCCAGGCGCGAGAGCTGCAGCAGGCTGTCCACCAGCCGGTCCAGGTGTGCGAGGTTGTCGGTGATGATCTGCAGGTAGCGCTCGTAATCGGCGGCCGGCATGTCCGTGCCGCGCAGGCTGAGCGTCTCGATGTAGCCGCGGAGGCTGGCCATGGGGGTGCGCAGATCGTGGGAGACGTTGGCGATGAGCTGGCGCTGGAACTCCTCCTTGCCCCGCAGCTCGTCGATCAGCGTCTCCATGCGGTCCGCCATGAGGTTGAAGCTGCGATTGAGCTGGCCGAGGTCGTCCCGGCTGCCGTCGCGGACACGGCAGGAGAGATCGCCGCCGGCGACCGCCGAGACGGCTGCCGAGAGGGTCTCGACGCGTCGGGTCAGCCAGGTCATCACCACCCAGCCCACGAAGAAGCTCGCCGCCAGCCCCACCAGGATGGCCTGCAGCCAGAGCTGACGCGGGTCCAGCTGCACGTCGGCCTCGGTGAAGATCAGGGGCTGCCAGGTGGCGGCTAGATAGCCCACGGTGTCGCCGGGAGCGGCCTGCAGGGCAGCCACGTGGAAGATGCGGTTGACGTAGGCGTCGATGTTCGAGGGATCGGGGTAGATCTCGTCGAAGGCCCAGTCCGGCGAGCACATGTCGGCCAGCAGCTGCGGGTCGACCGGGTCGACGGCGGTGTCCAGGCTGTCCGGGGCGCTGGAGGCCTGGACCCGTCCACGGCGATCGAAGAAGACCACCTCCGCGTCGAAGGGCGCGATGCCGCGGCCGTAGTCCACGGCCAGCGCCTGCAATTCCGCCGGCGCGGACGCTCCTGCCAGGGTCGCCAGGCTGTCCACCTCCACCGCGGCCAGCTCGGCGTACCAGTGCTCCTCCAGCGCGTCCACCTCGGGCAGGGCGAACACCGTGTTGTCCATCCACCAGTAGTAGATCGCCCCCACGACCACGAGCAGGACCAGGAACAGGGCCGGGACCCGGAAGTGGAGTCGATGCAGGAAGCCTGGTGCGTTCATCCCGGTCTGCCTAGAGGTACTCTTCGGTGAAGCGGTAACCGATGCCCCAGACGGTGAGGATCAGCCGTGGCCGATTGGGGTTCTCCTCGATCTTGTTGCGCAGGCGATTGATGTGGCTGTTGACGGTGTGCTCGTAGATGTCGGAGTCGTGATCCCAGACCAGGTCGAGCAGCTGACGCCGGCTGAAGGTGCGGCCCGGCCGGGCGGCCAGGGTGTGCAGGAGGTCGTACTCCTTGACCGTCAGCTGCACCGGCTCGCCGCGCACCGCCACCTTGCGCTTGCCGTGGTCGATCTTCAGCGGGCCGAGGTCGAGGATCTGGTCGCCGGAGGCGATGCGGGCGAGCTCCTCCGCGCGCTCGATGCGACGGCGCAGCACCTTGATGCGGGCGGCCAGCTCGCGCACGGAGAAGGGCTTGGTCATGTAGTCGTCGCAGCCCAGCTCCAGGCCCAGCACCTTGTCGGCCTCCTCGCTGCGCGCGGTGAGCATGAGGACGGGCGTCCGGGTATCCTGCCGACGGATCTCCCGCAGGACGTCCAGGCCGGACATCGACGGCAGCATCCAGTCCAGGATCACCACGGCGTAGGCGCCTTCCTGGAAGGCATGGAGGCCGGCCTCGCCGTCGGCGGCGGCCATCACCTGGTAACCCTCGGACTGCAGGTGCATGGTCAGCAGGTCGATGAGCTCCTGGTCGTCCTCGATGATCAGCAGGCGCTTGCTCGGGGCGGTGATCTCGGTCATTCGTGTCCTCTCGGGTCGCGGACGGGGTGGGGGCCGGGGCCGCTTGTGATACTCTCGGCTAAATTCAATTCTATCACGTCGCTAGATCGAGCACCAAGCACTGTATTGTGGCGAAGGCGTGATACATTGTCGCGAAAGATGCGCACTTAACGTAAAATCATGCGGGGATCATGTAAAAAGAACGCCAGCGTGACAGATCCGTGATCTCTGCCTGGCATCATCACGCCACCTTCGGTGTGGAGCCCCGGATCTCCGGGTCCGCGACCGGCCCCGCCGAGCCCGAGCTAACCTGCGATCTTCTGCGGTCCAGGTCCACACCGCCACGCCGATGGATGACCCTGCTCTTTCCTGATGGCCCTGGCGGTGACCCCTGAACCCGTGTGGATGCATCGCAGGTTGAATCGACGCCCGGATCGCAGGACGCGGTCCGGGCGTCCTGTGTCATCGATGTCATCGATGTCATCGATGCGCTTCCCTCTGGCCGGCGGCCGGTTGC
>CAZWYF010000021.1:0-55388 GCA_964637835.1 uncultured Fibrobacteraceae bacterium | reverse complement strand
CCGGAGTACCTGGACGAGGTGGTCCGGCGGCTCGAGGAGCTGGAGGTCTGAGTGGCCGGCGGGCTGGTCGGCGGGCTGGTCGGCGGGGTGGTCGGGACCGCGGCGGCGCGTCACATTGTGCCGTGAACCGCCGGCTCGCCGGGAGCGCGGTCATCCCGGGGAGCGCGGTCATCCCGAGGAGCCCGGTCATCCCGACAGGAAGGGGATCGCCATGAGTCGCCAGGATCTCGCCGACCAGCCGGCCGCCCGCGCCCAGCCGTCGTCGCGCGCCCAGCCGTCGTCGCGCGCCCAGCTGTCGTCACGTGGCGGTCCACGGCCGGCCGTCCGCCTGCACGTGGTCTTCAACAACGAGGTCGCCGACCGGCGGCTGGACGCCTCCTGGGGCTTCGCCTGCCTGGTGACCGGCCGCGCAGAGGCCGTGCTCCTGGACACCGGCAGCGACGGCGCCATCCTCACGGCCAACCTCGAGCGCATGGGGCTGGACCCCGCGGCGGTCGATCACGTGGTGCTCTCGCACGAGCACTGGGACCACGTGGACGGCCTGGCGGCCATCGCGCGCGCCAATCCGCAGGTGGTGGTGCATCCGCTGGGGTCGTTCTCGGAGGAGTTCCACGCCGGGCTGCGCGAGCTGGGCGTGGCCTCGCGACCGGTGGCCGCGCCCGTGGAGATAGCCGACGGCATCTTCACCACCGGCGAGGTGGCCAGCGAGATCCCGGAGCAGGCCCTGGTGGTGGAGACCGCGGCCGGGCTGGTGGTGATCACCGGTTGCGCCCATCCCGACGTGGCGGCCATGGCCGAGCAGGCCCATCGCCAGCGCCAGCGGCCGCTGCATCTGGTCATGGGCGGCTTCCATCTGCGCTACCACGAGGCTCCGGCCATCGAGGCCGTGATCGGACTGCTTGCGGACCTGAACGTCCAGCGCGTGGCGCCCAGCCACTGCACCGGCGAGGAGGCCAGCACACGGTTCCGCGAGCACTGGGGCGAGCGGTACGTGGACGGCCGGCTGGGCGCGGTGATCACGGTGGGGGGGACGACCACGGCGGGGGGGACGACCACGGCCGGGGGAACGACCACGGCCGGGGGAGAGGCCGCCACGGAGGACTGAGCGGCGACGGGCGGTCGCGCCGCCACGGCCGGGCCGCGGCTACTCCTGCCCCCGCAGGCGCTCCAGCCCATCGAGGATCAGCTCCAGGCCGAAGCCGAGGTCCTGCACGCCGGCGTGCCGGCCGGACAGCACCTCGGCGGTCATGCCGTGCAGATGGGGGTAGTCCGTCTCCGGGATGAGGGGCAGGTACTGCCGCGCGGCCTCCCGGTACGCGTCCGCCTCGAAGGGGAAGTTCAGCTCCTGCAACGTGAAGCCGTAGATGTGGCTGTCCATGGCGTTCCAGGCGCGGTCGGCCAGGGCCCAGGAGAAGCCGGCGGTCCGCAGGCAGCCGATGGTGGCATCGGTGTAGCGCAGCATGTTCGGCCCCACGTTCACCCGCGAGACCAGGGGCAGGGTGGCCCAGGGGTGGCGCCGCAGCACCGCGTGGGCGGAGCCGGCGCGGCGGCGCATGGCCAGCCGCCAGTCCTCGCCGGGCTCGGGCTCGGGGACGGCGATCTCGCCCACCACGGCGTCGACCATGCCGTCGAGGAGGTCGTCCTTGCTGGTGACGTGGTTGTAGAGCGACATGGCCTCCACGCCCAGCTCGCGGGCGAGCCGGCGCATGGAGAGGGCGCCGAGGCCGGCGTGGTCGGCGAGGCTGATGGCGGCCGCGACCACGCGATCGCGGGTGAGCGGCTGGCGGCGGGGCATGGGCAGGCCTCCTCCCGGGCTCGGCATACGATGTAAGTCCCCCGGCAAGATAGCACGAAAAAGCCGGACCTTGACGCGCGGGTTTCGCGCGCTTACGGTGTAAGTCCCCGGGGGGCCCCGGGGCGGTGGCCGGCGGCTGCCGGCACCGCTCGACCGAGGAGGGCCGCCGTGCCCGACCAGGATCCGCCCCGCTCGCCCCTGCCGTCGCTGCCCTCGCTGCCGTCGCTGCCGGACACCATGACCGCCGTGGTGCAGGACCGGTATGGCACCGCCGACGTGTGGTCGCTCGCGGAGGTGGCGCGGCCCGAGCCCGGGGCCGGCGAGGTGCTGGTGCGCGTCCGCGCCGCCGGCGTCAGCCAGGGCGTCTGGCACGTCATGGCCGGACAACCCTACCTCATGCGCCTGTTCGGCTTCGGGATCCGTCGCCCCGCCACGCGGATCCCGGGAATGGACCTCTCCGGCGAGGTGGTGGGCGTGGGGCCGGGCGTCACGGGCTTCGCGCCCGGCGATCCGGTCTTCGGCGTGGGCACCGGGACCTTCGCCGGGTACGCCGTGATCGCCCAGGACCAGCTGGCCCCCCGACCGCCGACGTTCGATCATGCCCAGGCCGCCGCCACCATCGACTCCGCCGCCACTGCCCGCGAGGCCGTGCAGGACGTGGCGGGAGTCCGGGCGGGGCAGTCGGTGCTGGTGATCGGCGCCTCGGGGGGCGTGGGCCACTTCGCGGTGCAGATCGCCGCGGCGGCCGGGGCCGAGGTGACCGGCGTGGCCAGCGGCGCCAAGGCCGACCTGGTCGGCGAGCTGGGCGCCGCCCGCGTGATCGACTACACGCGCGAGGGCATCGCCGACGGCGGCCACCGCTGGGACGTGATCCTCGACATCGCCGGCAACCGACCCCTGGGCGACCTGCGCCGCGCACTCGCCCCGGACGGGACGCTGGTCCTGGTGGGCGGCGAGGGCGGCGGCCGCTGGCTGGGCGGCCTGGACCGCCAGCTCCGCGGGGCGCTGCTCGATCGGTTCGTCCACCAGAAGCTCGCCATGCTCATCTCCATGGACCGCAAGCGGCCGCAGCTCGAGGCGCTATCCGCCCTGGTGGCCGCCGGCAACCTGCGCCCGGTGATCGACCGGATCTACCCGCTGGCCGAGGCGAACCAGGCCATGGCCGACCTGCGCGCGGGACGCGTGCGGGGCAAGGCGGTGCTCGGCGTGTAGGGGGGCGGACGGGCGGGCGGCAGGCGGGTGACAGGGGGGCCGCCGGCCCGGCGAGCCTGGCCGGTAGTGAGGTCCTCCGGAGCGGGAGCGGAGGGAGAGGCCATGGTCCTGGGCGCGGTCCATCAGGAAGGCCAGGAAGCCCAGGGTGGCCAGGGTGGCCAGGAAGGTCACGGCGGCCAGGAAGGCTACGGAGGCCAGGAGAGCCGAAGCGACCGGAGAAACAAAAGAGAAATTGAAATATCGCGTACGATATACTGTATACCGTATAATTCAGCACTGCCGAAACGATAAACCGTTGAAATAACACGACTTCCAGACTTGCGCCGGCGCAAGTCCGCAACTTGTTTTTTCGCAGCAGGTTATGGATTCCGAGAATGGTGCTTCATGATTATCGCTATCTGGCGGCAAGAGACCGCCCACCCCAGAGCAATTTGTCGTCATGTTGAATACAATTCAGCCAGCCCACTTTCCCGCCGCTGCAGGTGGCGTGCTGTCGGGGCGGCAAGATCGCGGGTCGTGGCATTCCCGTTTCCGGCACCCCGTTTCCGGCACCCCGTTCCCGCCATCCCCGTTCCCGCCATCCCGGTTCTCCCCGGGTGCCACCCGCGCTCTCATCGCCGGCCCGACGGCCTGGCCGGACCGGCCACCCCGTGGCTGCCGCGCCCTCCCCATGGCCGGCCCGATCTGCCCCACCGTGCGCGTGGTCACCGACACCTCGGCCGCCCGTTCCTATGTTGACGATGATCGCCACGCACCCCGCCACCTCCTCGAAGGAGACGCCATGAACAAGAACATGGGCACCGTCGATCGCTCGCTCCGCGCCGTGGTGGGCGCCGGCCTCGTGATCTGGGCCGTGGTCTCGGGCAATCCCTGGGGCTACCTCGGCGTGATCCCCCTCGCCACCGCGCTCGTGGGGTGGTGTCCGCTCTACGCGCCGCTGAAGCTCTCCACGCGCAAGCAGGGCTGAGCCGCGCGCGGGGGCGACACCGCGGGTGCGCGCCGCCGGCAGGCCAGTTGACGACCTCTCCGTCCGCTCCTTGCGTGGGTCATGGAGCCCACGCAAGGAGGTATCTCATGCCCGAGCAGAACTTCACGCTGACCAGCCCCGCCTTCGCGGAGGGCCAGCGCATCCCGCCCCGCCACACCTGCGAGGGCGAGGACCTCTCGCCGCGTCTGGAGTGGTCGCACGTGCCGCAGGAGACCCGGAGCTTCGCGCTGATCGTGGAGGACCCGGACGCGCCGGGCGGCCTCTTCACCCACTGGCTGCTGGCCGACATCCCCGGCGACCAGCGCGAGCTGGTGGAGGCCGACACCACCACCGGCGTCGCCGGCCGCAACGACTTCCAGAACCCCGGCTGGGGCGGCCCCTGCCCGCCGCCCGGTCATGGCGACCACCGGTACTACTTCCGTCTGCTGGCCATGGATGTCGAGTCGATCGGGCTGCCATCGGGCGCGTCGAAGGAGGACTTCGAGAAGGCGCTGGACGGCCACATCCTGGCCGAGGCCCGGCTCATGGGGCGGTTCAAGCGGGGCTGACGCGACCCGGCGCCGGCCTCGGCCCGGCGCCTGACGCGATCGCCGGCAACCCGACGGGACCGACCCCGGCTCACCGCCCCGCCAGGTACCGTCCGAAGAACTCCGCGGTGTGCTCGGCCACCCGGTCGAGCGCGCCCGGTTCCTCGAAGAGGTGCGAGGCGCCCGGGATCACCTCCACCGTGGCCGGGCCGGCCAGGCGGGAGACCGCCTCGTTGTTGAGCCGCGCCACGGTGGTGTCGTTCTCGCCCACGATCATGGCGGTGGGGCACGACACCTCCGGCAGCACCGGCCGCGCCAGGTCGGTGCGTCCGCCCCGGGAGACCACGGCCTGGACCCGGTCGCCAGCGTCCGCCGCGGCGATGAGCGCGGCGGCGGCGCCGGTGCTCGAGCCGAACAGCCCGATGGGCAGGCCCTGGGTCTCCTCCTGCTCGGCAAGCCACTGGCAGGCCATGCCCACGCGGGCGCCCTGGGTGGGGATGTCCGGCTGCCGGGTCTCGCCGCCGGCCGCCAGGCGCTGCTCGTCGCCGGTGAGCAGGTCCATCACCAGGGTCGCCAACCCGTGGCGCGACAGCTCGCGGGCCACCTCGTTGTTGCGGCGGCTGTGGCGGTCGCTGCCGGTGCCGTGGGCGAAGACGACCACGCCCTGCGGGTCGTCGGGTACCGCCAGGTTGGCCTTCACGGTCAGGCCGGGCTGCTCGATGGTGACCTCGCGGCCGTGGTCCTCGCGCTGCGGCTGTGCCTGTCCGGCCATGGTGCCGCTCCTCTCGCCGTCGCGTCGGGGAAGCGGTGGTCGCTTCCCGCGTCGCGGTTCGTGATCCGTGGTCTGCCGTCTGTGGTCCGGCGTCGGCCGGCCACCGTCCGTCGTCCGTCGTCCATGACCCACGCAAGGGCGGCGCGGCGGATCCGGCAATCGCGGGGGGCACCGGCGGCGGGGCGCCGTGTTCGGAGTGGGGATTTCTGGTCTTGTAACGCCATATTTCAATGCAGCTTGAAGCGATCTGGCCCCCCGGGGGTGCTATTTGTCGTCGTGATGACGACAAATTAACCAGGACCGGTCGATGCCCCCGTGGTCGGCCGCGAAAGCCCACGACACGATGGTCCAGGAACGTGCGCAACTCGATGGCCCGGGAACGCACGCGACGCGATGGCCGGGCCGCGCCGGACCTGGGCGCGCCGGACCCAGGCCAGGCCGCACCCGCGCCGGGCCGTACCCGGGCCGGCCCGCGCTCCTTACCCGGGCGCGCCACAACCACCGGCTCGGTTCTTGACAGCCACCTCCCGATCTGGCAACCTGCCCCATCTCGCGGAGCCCCGGCTCCGCCCATGCGGATATCGCGAACCCCATCAGGACGGCATCTCATGAATCTCCACTCCTCAGAGTCAGAGCTACGCAGCGCCTGACCGGCCCGGATTCCGGCCGGCGGTGACGTCGCGTTCGCGTCCCTCGTGACGTGAGGCGTCGTGAGCCGTCGTGAGCCGTCGTGTGCGGGGACGTCTCGGACCGGTCATGGATCCCTGACCGGAGAAGAGACGCGAGATGCCCACACGAGACGACCTCTGCCAGGGTCTGCCCGCGCGGCCCCGGGCTCCCAGCCAGCGCCCGCGCTGGCGGCGGGAGCGCGCGGAGCTGCTCCAGGCCCGCCGGCGCGAGCAGCAGCGCCAGGAACAGGAACGCGAGGAGGCCGCGGCCAGGGCGGCCCGGGACGTCCTGCGCCAGGCCGCGAGGCCGGACGCTCCCGATCTGGACGACATCTTCGCCTGGCTGCTGACCCGGCCGGACGCGAACCGCCGCATCCAGGTGCTGGCCCGCCTGCTCGGCGACCGCGCGCCGGATCTGCTCGACCGCGAGCTGGCCGGCCCGCTGCGTCGCCTGGTGGCGTGCGCGTGGCAGCGCCCGGCGGAGGGATGGCCGGTGCGCGGCAAGAGCCGCCACACGCGCCTGGTGTCGCTGGTGGACCACCTGCTGGTGGTCTACCGGGTGCCGCGGTTCCTCTACCACGTGCTGCTGGGGCCCGAGCAGCATCGCAAGCGCGACCTGGACGGCGCCCGCCTCTTCGCCCACCTGGCCGCCGGCGGCAGCATGCGCGAGGCGGTCCGCAAGCGCTGGGTGCCCCTGCCGCTGACGCGCCGCATGGGGCACCTCTTCCTGCAGGCGCCGGCCGACGCCAGCCTGGACCTGGCTGCACGCAGGGCCCAGGTGCTGGCCCAGGGCGGTGACGCGCGCCTGGCGCCGGTGCTGGCGGCCAGCCTGGACGATCGCCCGCGAAACGGGACGCGCGCGTTCTGGTGGGAGGCGGTGGCCTGGCTCTGCCGCCAGCGGGACCTCGATCTGGCGGAGGTGGGCCCGGTCATCGACTTCCTCGACCACGCCGTGGACGAGGACCGCGGCCACGACCTCGCCGGCCGCACCCTGCCCGCGTTGCGCCGCGCCATGGCCGCCTGGCACGCCGAGCTGGCGCAGATCAGGCGCCTGCACGGCGTGGTGTTCCAGCCCAGCGGCTTCGCCCCGGGCCGCTGGGTGCGGCAGCGCAAGGTGGGCGAGCGGATCGAGGTGGCGGTCTGGACCCTGGAGGAGATCCTCACCAGCCGCGACCTCGTGCGCGAGGGGTCGGCCCAGCGCCACTGCGTGGCCACGTACGTGCCGGACGTGCGCGAGGGCCGCGCGGCCATCTGGTCGCTGCGTCGCGACGGCCACCGCATGCTGACGGTGGAGGTGCGCCCGGCACGGAACGCCATCGTCCAGGTGCGGGGCCGCGGCAACCGCCTGGCCCGGCCGGGCGAACTGGAGCTGCTGAAGCGCTGGGCGCGGGCCAACGGGCTCGAGCTCGCGGACCGGATCTAGCGAGGGCCGGGCACAGCCGGGCACGGCCGGACGCGGGCCCGCGCCCGGTCCGCGACTACGCCTGCCCCCCCGCCTCCTTCCAGGCCTCCTTCCGCGCCTCCGCCTCGGCGGCCTCCACGGCCGGGCCCTCGCGCTCGATGGCGAAGCCGATGCGGCGCGGGCCGCTGGGGCTCTCGGAGCGCAGGCGCTCGGCGATGCGGCGGTACTCCTCCTCCAGCTCCGGCGGCACCGAGGCGCGGGTCTCGCCGACCGCCTGCTCGAAGAGGGCCATGGGGATGTCGTCGCGGCGGGCGCGCAGGGCGAGCAGGCCGGCGCGGCGGGCGAGGTTCTCGAGGTCGGCGCCGCTGTAGCCGCCGGTGCGGTCGGCCAAGGTGTCCAGGTCCACGTCCGGTGCGAGGGCCATGCCGGCGGTGTGGATGCCCAGGATGTGGCGGCGTCCGTCGCGGCCGGGGACCGGGACGTAGAACAGCTCGTCGAAGCGGCCCGGCCGCAGCAGGGCGGGATCCAGGAGATTGGGCCGGTTCGTCGCTGCCACCACGACCACTCCCTGCAGCTCCTCCAGCCCGTCCAGCTCGCCGAGCAGGGTGTTGACCACCCGCTCGGTCACGGCCGGTTCACCCAGACCCCCGCCCCGCCGTGGCGCGAGGGAATCGATCTCGTCGATGAAGACCACCGTGGGCGCCACCTGGCGCGCGCGCTTGAACAGCCGCGCGATCTGCTTCTCCGACTCGCCGTACCACTTGGACAGCAGGTCGCTGCTCTTGGTGGCCACGAAGTTGGCCTGCGCCTCGCGGGCCACCGCGCGGGCGAGCAGGGTCTTGCCCGTGCCGGGCGGTCCGAAGAGCAGGAAGCCCTTGGCCGGCCGGATGCCCAGGCGGCGGAACGCCTCGGGATCCTGCAGCGGCCACTGGATGTTCTCCTGCAGCTCCTGCTTGACCTGGTCGAGGCCGCCGATGTCGTCCCAGCCCACGTCCGGCACCTGGATCATGATCTCGCGCAGGGCCGAGGGCTGCACGCGACTCAGCGCGTCGATGAAGTCCTCCCGGCGCACCTCCAGCCGGTCGAGGATCTCGGCGGGGATCTCCTCGCCATCGAGGTCGATCTCCGGCAGCAGGCGGCGCAGCGACTCGATGGCGGCCTCGCGGCAGAGGGCGGAGAGGTCGGCCCCCACGAAGCCGTAGGTCATGCCGGCCACCTCGTCCACGTCCACGCCCTCGGCCAGGGGCATGCCGCGGGTGTGGATGCTGAGCACCTCGCGACGGCCCTCGAGGTCGGGCACGCCGATGACGATCTCGCGGTCGAAGCGGCCGGGGCGGCGCAGGGCCTCGTCCAGGGCGTCCACGCGGTTGGTGGCGCCCAGGACCACCACGTTCTGGCGCGGGGCCAGGCCGTCCATGAGCGTGAGCAGCTGGGCCACCACCCGGCGCTCCACCTCGCTGGAGGACTCGCTGCGCTTGGGCGCGATGGAGTCGATCTCGTCGATGAAGACGATGGCCGGCGCGTCCTGCTGCGCCTGCTGGAAGATCTCGCGCAGCCGCTCCTCGCTCTCGCCGTGGAACTTGCCCATGATCTCCGGGCCGTTGATGGGGAAGTAGGCGGCGTCGCTCTCGGAGGCCACCGCCCGGGCGAGCAGGGTCTTGCCGGTGCCGGGCGGGCCGTGCAGCAGCACCCCCTTGGGCGGGTCGATGCCCAGGCGCTGGAACAGTTCCGGATGCTTGAGCGGCAGTTCCACCATCTCGCGCACCTGGTCGATGGTGGCGGCGAGGCCGCCGACGTCGTCGTAGGTCACGTCGCAGGGCCGGGGCTCCTCCGGTTCCACGAACTGCGGCAAGAGCTCGATCTCCGTGTTCGCGTCCACCTGCACCACGCCGCCCGGCCGGGTCTTCGCCACCACCAGGCGGATCTCCTGCAGGCCGAAGGCGCGCTGCTGGAAGTAGCCGCGGAACACCTCCTCGGGGAAGGAGCCATTGTCCATGTCCGGCGTGCGGCGGTAGACGCTGGTGCTGATCACGTCGCCCTGGACCAGGGGACGACCGTTCAGCGTGCGCAGCAGCGCCTCGCCGGGACCCTTGATGAGCATGTCCTTCTGAGCCGGCGCCAGGGTGACCTTCTGCGCCGGCTCCACCTCGGCTCGCCCCACGGTGACGTGGTCGCCGATGCCCACGCCGATGTTGGCGCGCTGCAGGCCGTCGAGGCGGATGAGGTCCACGCCCTCGTCCTCGGGATAGGGCGGCAGGGCGAGCACCGCGGTGGCCCGCTTGCCGGTCACCTCGAGGATGGCGCCCTCGCGCAGGCCGAGGGCGTCGAGCACGGGCTTGCCCACCCGGGCGGTGCCCTTGCCCACGTCCTTGGTGCGGGCGCCGGCCACCTGGATGGTCAGGGTCTGGTCGTCTCTGGGGGTCATGGGGCATCACCACCGTGGGGTTTGCGGTTCGCGCTGGTCTGCACAGCATAGGATCGCCGCCCGACGGGGAGATGGGGGCGGTTCCCAAAACGCTCACCAGCGGAGGGACAGGGGCAGGGGGGCGAGCAGCATGGGAGCGCCTCCGGTCGGGGATGCGGGTGGGCCTCTCTTCGGTACACTCGGAGCAGGGGCGGCCGGCGGCAACGGGCGCGAGGACCCGCGTCCGGCATCCGTCCGGCGTCCGGCCGGCCCGCCCACGCGCGATCCCGGCGTCCCGTCGGCCGCGCGAGCGCCGAACCGAGGAGGTCGTCATGCCCATCTACACCGATCGCCGCGATGCCGGCCGCCGCCTGGCCGCCGCACTGGCCGAGCAGTACCGCGACACCGACGCCGTGATCCTCGCCATGGTGCGCGGGGGCCTGCCCGTGGCCGTGGAGGTGGCCGCGGAGCTGGAGGCGGACCTGGACGTCTTCCTGGTGCGCAAGGTGGGCGTGCCGGGGCACGAGGAACTGGCCGCCGGCGCCATCGCCTCGGGCGAGGTGGAGGTGGTCAACCAGGACGTCATGGATTCCCTGGGCCTGACCCGGGAGCGGACCGAGGCGGTGGTGCGCCGCGAGCGCGAGGAGCTCCAGCGCCGCGAACGCCTCTACCGCGGCGACCGCCCGCCGGCCGACGTGCGCGGCCGCACCGCCATCCTCGTGGACGACGGCATCGCCACCGGCGCGAGCATGGAGGCGGCGATCGAGGCGTTGCGGCAGCGCGAACCCGCCACGGTGGTGGTGGCGGTGCCGGTGGCGCCGCCCTCGGCGCGCGATCGGCTCGCCGGCAAGGTGGACGCCTTCGTCTGCCCGGAGGTCACCGGCCGGCTGCCCGGCGTGGGCGCGGCCTACGAGGCGTTCCCCCAGGTCGAGGACGACGAGGTCACGGCGATGCTCCGCGAGGCGCGGGGCGAGGACGGATGACGCGAGGCTGCGAGAGGCGGGAGTCCGGAGTGCCCCGTGCGCCGGCGCCCGGACGGTTACGGGCCGGCCGCATCTACGGGACGGCCGCATCGGGGCAGGTCCCATTTGCCCGTGGATGGCCGCGAGAACCGTTGCGAGGCGGGTGGGTCCCTCTACGGTGAACAGCAGAGGCGCGACATGCATCCGGATCGCGGCCGGCGTGTCGCCACCGCGCAAGGGTGCTGAATCCCCGGGAGGTAGAACCCATGACCCCGCCCAACACCACGAAACTGATCCTGACCGGACTGCTGACCGTGTTCCTGGCGGCCAGCGCGCTGGCCCAGAACCCCTACGCCAAGCCCGACGACACCTGGATCAGCATCGATGGCGAGGTGCGCTCGGTCCGCCCCGACGAGTTCGTCCTCGATTACGGCGAGGGCAACATCATCGTCGAGATGGATGACGGAGACCGTGATGCCGACGCCTACAAGCTGGTCGAGGGCGACATGGTGACCGTCAATGGCCTGATCGACGACGACTTCTTCGAGACCACCACCATCGAGGCCTCGAGCGTCTACGTGGAGAAGCTGGACACCTACTTCTACGCCAGCGCCATGGACGAGGAGGACGCCTTCGTGACCATCGTCGAGCCCGTCGTGGTCTCCACCACGGTCTTGCAAGGCACGGTCACCGAGGTGAACGACGACGAGTTCCGCCTCGACACCGGCACCCGCGAGATCATCGTCGAGGTCGAGGAGATGAACTACGATCCGCTGGACGACCTCGGCTACCAGCAGATCGACGTGGGTGACCGCGTGAGCGTCACCGGCGAGATGGACTACGACTTCCTGGAGGGCCAGGAGTTCGTGGCCACCTCCATCGTCACCCTCGCCGACTAGCCCCGGCGCCACGAGAGGCGCACCGAGGATCGCGCGGATCCCGGTGGACCGCGCGAGAAGAGCCGGGCCGGCAAGGATGCCAGCCCGGCTCTTTCGCCGTCGTCGCCGCAGCGCGGACGCTCGCTCAGCCCTCCGCCTCGGCCTTCGGCGTGCTCACGCCCGGCTTGTCGACGATCAGCACGCTGCTCGCCTGCGGACCCTTCTCGCCCTCCTCCTCCACGAACCGCACGCCGGTGCCCACGGTCATCCGATCGAAATCGTTGTTGAGGACCGAGTTGCGATGGAAGAACACCTCGCGCCGGTCCATGGTCTCGAGGAAGCCATAGTCCCGCTCGGCGAAGAGCTTGGTCACCAGGCCGAGCTGGTCCGGCGAGACGGTGGGCTTGACCTCGTCGCGCTGGCGCTCGGTGATCTCGCGGAGCTTGCGCTGGGCGGCCTGGAAGGCGTCGCGGACCAGGCGGCCGAAGGGATCGGCGGCCTCGTCCGCATCCATCTTCTGGTTGATCATCACCTCGTTGTGGCGCGGCACGCGGACCTCGATGCGCAGGTTGAGCGGGTTGCCGGTCTGCTGGCTCTCCTGCGCCTGCTCCACGGTGACGCGGCAGCTGGTGATGGTGTCGCAGACCTGTTCCAGCTTGGCCACCTTCTCGCGGATGAGCTCCTCCCGCTCCTCGGTACGGTCCAGGCCGCGGAAGGTCAGTTCGAGGGGGATCTCCATGGGCGGTCTCCTTTCGGGAGCCGGGGCTCAGTGATCGGTCCAGAGGTCGCGCAGGTCGGCCGGGAACATGTCCTTGACCTGGGCCATCTCGCCGGGGCTGACGTGCCGGGCCAGGGTGTCCAGCGAGGCGCGGACCAGGGCCTCGGCCGTGGCCTCGTGCTGGCCGTCGTACTCCTCGCGGACACGGGCAAGGAATTCCTCGCGATCGCGGATGCGCTGGGGCGTCCGCGCGGGTTGCCAGTTCTCGTAGTACATGCCGCGGATGAGCAGGGGCAGCTGGGCGCCGAGGTCGATGGCCTCGTCCGGCACCAGCCGGTCCCGGACGGCATGCAGGGTGGCGCGCAGGCCGTGGTAGGCGTCCTGCCGGCCCGCCTGCTCCTCCCAGCCCATCTCCTGGCTGATCTCCTTCAGCCAGGCATTGGTCTTGTGCAGGGTGCGGTCGAAGACCGCCAGTCCGGTCGCTGTCATGCCGACCACCTCCTCGTGATCCGGGTTCGCGGGGGCGCGCCCGATCGCCGGGGGCGCGCCGCGCTCTCAGGCACAACCAAGGACCCGGGAGGGTCTTCGACCAGCGTTCCGCGTCGAGTTTCGTGTCGCGGCGCGCGATCTGGGGAAATCACGCACCGGTCGCTGACGGGCGGTCCCATCGACGCGCCCACGCCGCCTGCCTACGGTCGGTCGTGAGAGGGGACATGGGGGAGGATGCCGCGACCGGGAAGGGGACACGACATGGCTATCCCCCGCGATGACGAGCAGATCAAGCTGGCCGTGGTCAACGAGTTGCGCTGGGACGTGAGGATCGATGCCGCGAACGTGAAGGTCACCGTGCACGAGGGCGTGGCCACCCTCACGGGCAGCGTGCCATCGGCCACCGCCCGGCTGGCGGCGGTCAACACCACGCGCTTCGTGGCCGGTGTCCACGCCGTGGTCGACCACCTCGTGGTGACGCTCCCGCAGGTGGGGACCATCCCGCCGGATCATGACATCCGCGACCGCGCCGAGTCCGCACTGGCCTGGAACGACGAGGTGGAGTCCAGCGGCGTCTCCGTCGGCGTGGACGCCGGGACGGTGACGCTCACCGGCAACGTCTCGACCCACTGGGAGAAGACCCGCGCCGAGCAGCTGGTGGCCGGCCTGTCCGGCGTGATCGCGGTACGGAACGACCTCGCGGTGGTCCCGACCGGCGACCTCGAGGACGAGGTGATCGGCGAGGAGATCATGGCCGCCCTCGAGCGCAGCGCCGCGGTGGACGCGGCGCAGGTGGATGTCACCGTCAGCCTGGGCACCGTCACCCTCGCCGGCCAGGTGTCCTCGGCCGTGGCACGCCAGGTGGTCAAGGACATCGCCAGCCGCACGTACGGCGTGGTGGCCATCCGCGACGAGCTGGAGATCGCCGCCTGAGGGCCGGGCCCTGGCCAGGGCCGGCCGTCGTCACGGGATGACCGAGATGGACGACCCGAACGATCCCAAACGAACCGAGGAGAATCCCATGCCGAGATTGCAAGACAAGGTGGCCCTGGTGACCGGCGGCGCGCTGGGCATCGGCCGCGAGACCTGCCTGGCCCTGGCCCGCGAGGGCGCCACCGTGGCGGTGACCGACATCGACACCGACGCCATGGGCGAGGTGGTGGCCGCCATCGAGGAGGCGGGCGGCAAGGCTGCCGCCTGGGCCCTGGACGTCAGCGACGCCGAGCAGGTGCGCGAGGTCTTCGGCAACGTGATCGCCGAGTACGGGCGCCTCGACATCCTGGTCAACAACGCGGGCATCGCCGGGCCCACCGAGCCCACCCACGAGATCGACGACGAGGACTGGGATCGCCTCATGGCGGTGAACGTCCGCGGCGTCTTCCTCTGCACCCGCTCGGCCATCCCCCACCTGCGCGAGGCCGGCGGCGGCAGCATCATCAACCTGTCGTCCATCTACGGGCTGGTCGGCGCGCCCGATCTGCCGGCCTACCACGCCTCCAAGGGGGCGGTGCGGCTGATGTCCAAGACCGACGCCCTGCTCTACGCCGGCGACGGCATCCGCGTCAACAGCGTGCACCCGGGCTACGTCTGGACGCCGCTGGTGCAGCAGCTGGCCCAGGACCATCCCGATGGCGTGGAGGCCTTCCGCCGTGAGCTGGACAGCAAGCACCCCATCGGCCACGTGGGCGAGCCGGCCGACATCGCCCATGGCATCGTCTACCTCGCCAGCGACGAGGCCAAGTTCGTCACCGGCAGCGAGCTGGTGATCGACGGCGGGTACACCGCCCAGTAGCGGAGTCGGGCGCGGGGACCGCGTCCGCCGGCGGTGCGCCACGGTCATACCCCCGGCCGGGCGCGCCGCCGCATCGCCGCCGGGGCCGCCGTCAGGCCAGCAGCCCCTCGATGATCAGCTGCACGGCCTGGTCCTCGTCCAGGCCACGCGCCATGAGGGTCTCCAGCTGCTTGTGGTCCACGCTGCCGACGGCGGCCTCGTGGGTGACGTGGGCGCGGGGATGGCGCACCAGCACCAGGGGGATGGCCGAGGCCTCCCCCTGGTCGCGTACGATCTCCTTGCAATCCACGTGGCCGGTGGCGCCGGCGGCCTCGGCGATCAACTCGTTGTGGATCTCGGCGCGCGCCCGGTCGCGCACCGCGACGCGCGAGGTGAGCACGCTGCGGGCGTCCTCGCCCACCAGGTGGGCGGTCTCGCGGATCTTGATGCGGTCGTCCCCGCTGCCGGAGACGCGGGCGTCCATCTCCAGGACGCTGCCCGCGGCGCCGGTGCTCTTGTAGTCGATCTCCACGTCGCCGGCCCGCCCGCGCACCAGGTCGAAGTCCGTGTGCACGCGCGCGCGCTCGCCGAGATGCATGCGGGTGCGCGGCACCACCAGGGTGCCGCCATGCGGGCCGTGCACGTGCCGCTCGCGGTAGCGGTACGTGGCGTCGGCATCCACGCGGACGGTGGCGTGCATGCGATGCTCCACCTTGCGGGCGCGGGGGAAGGCGCAGTGCGCCGCGAACGCCACGCTGGACCCCTCCTCCAGGTGCAGATCCAGATCGATGCGCTGGATGCCCACGTCGTCGCTCATGCCGAAGCACAGGTGCACCGGCCGCGGCACCACCACCCCGGCGGCCAGGCGGATCTGCAGCCGGACGCCCTCGAGGTGCTCGTCCACCTCGGCGGTCAGGCCGTCCACCAGGTGACGGCCGAGCACCTGGCCGCCGTCGATCACGAGGTGGGCGGCGTCAGGGTCGTGTAGCGGCTGCTGGTCCAGGCCGGCGGCATCATAGAGGGTGGTGATGGCGGTGGGCTGGCTCATGTGGGATTCCTTTCCGGGGCGGAGCCCGTCGCGGGGGCGGCGGCGTCACCGGTGGCCCCACCGGCGGCGTCACCGGTGGCCCCACCGGCGGCCCCACCGGCGGCCCCACCGGCGACCCTGGCCGGATCCACGGCCACCTGCCGGGGATGATGGGTGCAGGGGATGCAGCCGGAGCGGAACTCGGCGCCGATGCGGTCGGCCGCGCCGCGGTCGACGATCCGCCCGCAGCACATCAGGAACGCCTGCTCGGCGTGGGCCAGCACGGCCGGGCTGTGGGTGATCAGGACCACGGTGGCGCCGCGCGCGCGCAGGGTGTCCAGGGCGGCGAAGATGTGCTCGAGGGAGGCGACGTCGATGCCGCTGTCCGGCTCGTCGAGCATCACGAACGACGGCTGCATGGCCATGATGGTGGCCAGCTCCAGCTTCTTGCGCTCGCCGCCGCTGAGGGTGTGGTCGGCGGCGCGGTCGTTGTAACGGGCGGGGTCCAGGCCGCAGCTGGCCAGGGTGTCGTCGAGGAACGCCGCGTCGGCCTGTTCGTTGCGCCCCGCGCTCGCCTCCAGGAGCCGGCGGATGCGGATGCCCTCGAAGCGGGCGGGCTCCTGCCAGGCCAGGGCGATGCCGCGGCGCGCGCGCCCGGTGACGTCGAGGTCGCCGAGGTCGTCCCCGCGGTGCAGGATGCGGCCGGTGTCCGGCGGGCGGTAGCCCTCGCGGCCCATGATCACCGACGCGAGGGTGCTCTTGCCCGCGCCGTTGGGACCCACCACCGCGTGGACCACGCCGGCGGTGAAGTCGGCGGTGATCTCCTCGAGCAGCCAGCGGTCCCCGCGGGCGAGGCCCACGCCCTCGACGCGCAGGACGGCCGGGCCGGACGGAGCGGCCGGGCGATCGGTGGGGGCGGAACGGTCGGCGGAACGATCGGCGGAGCGGTCGGCGGACGGATGCAAGGCGGCCTCCCTTCCGGGCCGGACTTCCGGCGGCCTCGTCTGCGGCCGTCGGCGCGGGCCCGCTTCAGCGTCAACGTCACCGCGGGCCGCCATGGTCGCCAGGCGGCGTACCCCTGGCGCGATCACGCGCCCGCCCGCCTGGCGGGCCGGTTGCGGGTCTGATCCCCCGCTCTACGGTGGGTTCGAGAGGGTCGCCACGGACGGTCGCGGCCCGGCCCGCACGGCCTGGATCCCGCTGGCCGCGCGGGCGGCGCAACGGAGAAAGGGAGCCGCCATGAGACTGGCCATCAACGGATTCGGCCGCATCGGGCGCCAGGTGTTCCGCCAGGCGTTCGCGGCCGACGGCGTGGACGTGGTCCACGTCAACGACCTCGTCGACGCCGGCACGCTCGCCCACCTGCTCGCCTTCGACACCAGCTACGGGCCCTGGAACCACGCCGTCAGCGGCGACGACGGCGCCCTGACGGTGGACGACCAGACCATCGAGGTGAGCGCGGAGAAGGACCCTTCCGCGCTGCCGTGGGCGGACGCGGGGGTGGACGTGGTGCTCGAGTCCACCGGCCGCTTCCGCAAGCGGGGCGAGGCGGTGGCGCACCTGGAGGCCGGCGCGCGCAAGGTGCTGGTCTCGGCGCCCGGCAAGAGCCCGCTGGACAGCGACTTCGTCATCGGCGTCAACCACGAGCAGTACGACCCCGACAAGCACCACGTCATCTCCATCGGCAGCTGCACCACCAACTGCCTGGCGCCGGTGGCGAAGGTGCTGCACGAGGAGTTCGGCATCGAGCACGGCGTGATCAACACCATCCACGGCTACACCGCCACGCAGAACCTGCAGGACGGACCGCACAAGGACCTGCGCCGGGCGCGGGCGGCCGCGGCCAACCTCATCCCCACCAGCACCGGCGCCGCGCAGGCCATCGGCCTGATCATGCCCGAGCTGGACGGCAAGCTGGACGGCCTGGCCGTCCGCGTGCCGGTGCCCACGGGGTCGTTGCTGGACCTGACCTGCCGCGTGGGCCGGCGCGTGGACGTGGAGATGGTCAACGCCGCGCTGCGGCGCTGGGCCAGCGACGCCATGCACGGCGTGCTGGAGGTGCAGGACGCCCCCATCGTCTCCAGCGACGTGGTGGGCAACCCGCACAGCGCCATCGTCAGCCCGCGGGACACCATCGTCATGGGCGAGGGCCGCATGGTGAAGGTGCTCGCCTGGTACGACAACGAGTGGGGCTTCTCCCGCCGTTGCCTGGAGATGATGCAGAGGATGGTGTCGTGATGAATCCCACCGCCGCGAACCACCCCGCCGACGGCCCGGCCCAGGTCCGCTGGTTCGAGGACCTCACCCGCGAGGACGTGGCCCAGGTGGGGGGCAAGAACGCCTCCCTGGGCGAGATGATCCGCGAGCTGCGGTCCGAGGGCGTGCGCGTGCCCGGCGGCTTCGCCACCACCGCGGCGGCCTACCAGGCGTACGTCGAGCACAACGGCCTCGCCGACCGCCTCGCCGCGCTCGCCGGCGCCGGCAGCGTCGAGGAGCGCGAGAAGCAGGCCGCCGGCCTGCGCCGCGCCTGCCGTCGCGGCAGTTTCCCCGCCGCCGCGGAGTCGGCCATCCGCGACGCGTACCGCGAGCTCTCCCGGCGCCACGACCAGCAGGCGGTGGCCGTGGCCGCGCGCAGCAGCGCCACCGCCGAGGACCTGCCCGAGGCCAGCTTCGCCGGCCAGCAGGAGACCTTCCTCAACGTCCGCGGCATCGAGGATCTCCTGGACGCCTGCCGCGGCTGCTACGCCTCGCTGTTCACCGACCGCGCGGTGGCCTACCGCGAGGAACACGGCTTCGGTCACGAGCAGGTGGCCCTCTCGGTGGGCGTGCAGAAGATGGTGCGCTCGGACCGCGCCTGTGCCGGCGTGATGTTCAGCCTCGACACCGACACCGGCTTCCGCGACGTGGTGGTGATCAACGGCTCCTGGGGCCTGGGCGAGACCGTGGTCCAGGGCAGCGTCACGCCGGACGAGTACCGCGTCTTCAAGCCCGCCCTCGCTGACCCCGACCGGGTCCCCATCCTGCAGAAGACCCTGGGCGAGAAGGAGCACAAGATCGTCTACGCTCAGGGCAAGGATGAACGCGTCAAGACCGTGGACACCCCGCGGCGCGACCGCCGCCGCTTCGTGCTCGCGGACGCGGAGGTGCTCCAGCTCGCCCGCTGGTCCGGCGCCATCGAGGCGCACTACGGCCGGCCCATGGACATGGAGTGGGCCCAGGACGGCCCGGGCGGCGAGCTGTTCTGCGTCCAGGCGCGGCCGGAGACGGTGCAGTCGCAGCGACAGGCCGGCGTGCTGCAGACCTACGCCTTGCAGCAGGAGCCCGGCGAACCGCAGGTCACCGGCGTGGCCATCGGCGAGGCCATCGCCACCGGGCCGGTCAAGGTGCTGGGCAGCCCCGACGAGCGCGACCGCTTCGAGCCCGGCGACGTCCTGGTCACCAGCCGCACCGATCCCGACTGGGGGCCCATCCTCGAGTCCGCCGCCGCGGTGATCACCGACCACGGCGGCCGCACCAGCCACGCGGCCATCGTCTCGCGCGAGCTGGGGATCCCCGCCGTGGTGGGCGCGGGCCAGGCCACCGACGTCCTGGAGGACGGCCAGGCGGTGACCGTCTCCTGCGTCGAGGGCGAGATCGGCCGCGTGTACCCCGGGGAGCTGGAGTTCACCGAGCGCGAGGTGGACCTCGGCAGCCTCCCCGAGCCGCCGGTGCCCCTGCTGATCAACATCGCCAGCCCCGGGGGCGCCATGCGCTGGCACCGCCTGCCGGTGGCGGGCATCGGCCTGGCGCGCATGGAGTTCCTGGTCAACAACGTGATCAAGGCCCATCCGCTGGCCCTGGCCCGCTTCGACCAGCTCGAGGATCCGGAGGCCCGCCGGCGCATCGAGGAGATCACCGCCGGGTACGAGGGCAAGAGCGAGTACTTCGTGGCCAACCTCGCCCGGGGCATCGCCACCATCGCCGCCTCGCAGCATCCGCGGCCGGTGATCGTGCGGCTGAGCGACTTCAAGACCAACGAGTACGCCCAGCTCATCGGCGGCGAGGCCTTCGAGCCCCGCGAGGAGAACCCCATGCTGGGCTTCCGCGGTGCGTCGCGGTACCACAGCGACCGCTACCGCGACGGCTTCGCCCTGGAGTGCCGGGCCCTGCGGCGCGCGCGCGAGGAGATCGGCCTGCAGAACATCGTGATCATGGTGCCGTTCGTGCGCACCGTGGAGGAGGCCGACCGCGTGCTGGCCACCATGGCCGAGCACGGCCTGGTCCGTGGCGAGGGCGGCCTGGAGGTGTTCATGATGGGCGAGATCCCCGCCAACGTCTTCCGCGCCCGGGAGTTCGCCCGCCGCTTCGACGGCATCTCCATCGGCAGCAACGACCTCACCCAGCTCGTGCTGGGCGTCGACCGCGACTCCGCGGAGCTGCGCGACCTCTTCGACGAGCGCGACCCCGCCGTCCGGCAGGCCATCGCCACGCTCATCGAGCAGGCCCACGCCGAGGACGTCAAGGTGGGCATCTGCGGCCAGGCGCCCAGCGATCATCCGGAGTTCGCGCGCTTCCTGGTGGACGCCGGCATCGACACCATCTCGCTCAACCCCGACAGCGTCCTGGACGTGCTCGACCACCTCACCGGCGCCGCCAGGCCCGACGGCCGCGCGAAGGGAGCCCGGGGATGAGCGATCGCGACGCGGCCGAGGTCCCGCGGCACCGGGCCGTGGTGCTGCTGGGCAAGCCGGGCTCGGGCAAGAGCACCCAGGGCCACATGCTGGCCGAGGCGCCCGGGTTGGTCCACGTGGTCATGGGCGACGTGCTGCGCGCCGCGCGCCACCGGCCCGGCATCGGCGCGCGCCTCGATCGCGGGGAGCTGATCCCGGACGCGCAGGTGATGGGGATGCTCCTCGATCATCTCGATGGCCTGGCCGCCGCGGACGAGTACATCCCGGGTGAGAACTTGCTCATCCTCGACGGCGTGCCTCGCACCGTGGACCAGGCCCGCGCCCTGGCCGAATCGGTCGACGTACGGCGCGTGATCTCCATCCGTTGCGACGACGAGGGCCAGCTCCTGCGTCGGCTGGAACGGCGGGCCGAGGAGGGCGAGCGGTCCGACGACGCCGATCCCGAGGTGGTCCGGGCGCGGCTCGAGCGCCACGACCGGCGCCTGCAGCCGGTGATCGCATGGTACGCCCGCCGCGAGGGCGTCCTGGCGGAGGTGGACGGCCTGCGGCCGCCGCTGGAGGTGCGCGACGAGATCGTCCGCGAGCTGCTGCCCGTGATGCGCGACGCCGCCACCGGACCCTAGAACCGCGCCGGCCGGCCCCCCGCGTGGCCGGCGGACTCACCGCTGCCGAGCCGGGAGATCGTCATGTATGTCGCCCTGCAACTCGCCCTGGTCGCCCTGGGCATCTTCCTGCTGGTCCAGGGTGGCCGGCGCCGGCGCCCCGGCCTGCTGGTCGGCGGCGGCGCCGTACTCCTGGTCACCTTCCTGTTCTTCCAGGTCCTCGACCTCTGGGGCGAGGCCCTCTGGTTCTCCGCGCTCGGCTTCTCCGATCGCTTCTGGACCGTGCTGCTCACCCGCTGGCTGCTGGGGCTGGGCGCGGCGCTGCTGGGCGCGCTGGTGGTGGGCGCGCTCACCTGGCCGGCGCGCGGCCGGCGCCGGCCCATCGCCTGGTCGGCCACGGCGCTGGCGGCGGTGATCGGCGCGGTCTGGGGCGCGGGCAGCTGGGAGACCTGGCTGCGCTGGCTGCACCGCGTCAGCGTGGGCCGCACCGAGCCCGTGCTGGGCCAGGACGTGGGCTTCTACCTCTTCAGCCTGCCGTTCTACGACCTCCTGGTGGCGTTCCTCATCGTGATGGCGCTGCTGGCCCTGGCGGCCAACCTGGTGCCCGCCGACGTGCGGCTGCGTCACGGGCGCATCGAGCGCCCGGCCGGCGGACGCGCCGCGGAGTCCGGCGCGGGCCAGGCTGGCGGCGACGGCGAGGACGCCCGCGCTGGCCGGGCCGGCGCCGACGGCGACCACGGCGACTCCGTCGCTCCGGGCGCCACCCCGCGGGCCGCCGCCGCGCTGCTGCTCGCCCTGGCCGCCAGCCAGTGGCTCGATCGCTACCACCTGCTGGGCTCGGACTGGGGCGTCGTCCACGGCGCCGGCTGGACCGACGTGCACGTCCGCCTGCCCGCCTACGCGGTGACCGCCACGGTCTGCCTCCTGCTCGCCATCGCGCTCCTGGTGCCGCCGGCGCGGCAGTGGCTGGGCCGGCTCGGGGCCCGCGTCGCCCGGTCGGCCCGACCGCGGGCGACCACGCCTTTGGCGACCGCCGGCGTCGCCGTGGTCGGCCTGTGGATCCTGGCCCTGGCGATCCTGCCGCGCGCGGTGCAGTGGCTGCGGGTGGAGCCCAACGAGATCTCCCTGGAGGAGCCCTACATCGCGCGCAACATCGCCTTCACGCGGGAGGCGTTCGGTCTCGACGCGGTGGAGGAGCGCCAGTTCCCCGCCCACCAGCGGTTCACCGAGGCCATGGTGGACTCCAACCCGAGCATCTTCCGGAACATCCGCCTGTGGGACTGGCGGGCCCTCGACGCGGTCTACAAGCAGTTCCAGGAGATCCGCCTCTACTACGAGTTCCACGACGTGGACATCGACCGCTACACCCTGGGCGGCGAGCTGCGCGAGGTCATGGTCTCGGCGCGGGAGATGGAGCTGCGCAACCTGCCGCAGCAGAGCCAGACCTTCGTCAACGAGCGCTTCAAGTACACCCACGGCCACGGCATGACCATGGCCAAGGTCAACGAGTTCACGCCCGAGGGCCTGCCCCGGCTTTTGATCCGCGACATCCCGCCGGTGAGCGAGTACCCCGAGCTGGAGGTCACCCGGCCGGAGATCTACTACGGGGAGCTGACCCGCCGGTACGCGGTGGTCAACACCGAGGAGCCGGAGTTCGACTACCCCCGGGGCGAGGAGAACGCCTACGTGCGCTACGCCGGCGACGGGGGCGTGGAGATGTCCGGCCTGTGGCGCCGGTTCGTCTACGGGTACAAGCTGGGCGGCACCCGGCTGCTGCTCTCGGGCTATCCCCGCGACGGCACGCGGATCATGCTGCGCCGCCAGGTGCGCGAGCGGTTGCAGCACGTCGCGCCCTTCCTCACCTTCGAGACCGACCCCTACGTGGTCCTGCACCAGGGGCGCCTGCACTGGATCGTGGACGCCTACACCCGCAGTGACCGCTACCCCTACAGCGAGCCCTTCGCGGCGGTGGAGAACTTCGGCGACGGCCAGATGCGGCCGTTGCAGGAGGGGACCGGCGCCGAGCTGCACGGCGCCAACTACCTGCGCAACGCGGTCAAGGCCGTGGTGGACGCCTACGACGGCAGCGTCCGCCTCTACGTCTTCGAGCCCCAGGATCCGCTGCTGCAGGTCTGGCGCGACATCTTCCCGGACCTCTTCCACGACCGCGCCGCCATGCCCGCCGGCCTGCAGGCCCACGTCCGCTATCCCGCCGGCAAGCTCCTGGTCCAGGGCCTGGTCTACGCCAGGTACCACATGACCGATCCCGCCGTGTTCTACAACCAGGAGGACCTCTGGGTGCGGGCCACCGAGAAGTACCACGGCAGCGTGCAACCGGTGGAGCCCTACTACATCATCTGGGAGGCGCCGGACACCGATCAGCCGGAGTTCATCCTCATGCTGCCGTTCACGCCCAAGAACCGGCAGGTGATGATCGGCTGGATCGCCGGCATGAGCGACGGCGAGAACTACGGCCGCTTCCTCGCCTACAAGTTCCCCAAGGAGCGGCGGGTGATCGGCCCCCAGCAGGTGGAGACCAAGATCGACCAGGACCGCCACCTCTCCGGGCAGCTCACCCTCTGGGACCAGCGCGGGTCGCGGGTGATCCGCGGCAACGTCCTGGCCATCCCGGTGGCCGGCAGCCTCATCTACGTCGAGCCCATCTACCTGCAGGCCGAGACCGCCGCCTATCCGGAACTGCGCCTGGTGGCGGTGATGTCCAACGACCGCCTCAGCTACGCCGAGACCTTTACAGAGGCCCTCGCCGGGCTGTACGGTGAGGATCCGACCGGCCCGGGACCCGCCACCGCGCCGGCCACCCTCGCCGAGCAGATCGCCCGGGCGCAGGAGGCCTTCGACGCCTACCTCGCCGCCCTGGGCGAGAAGCGCTTCGCGGATTCCTCCGCGGCGCTGGACGACCTCGCCGCCGCGCTCGGCGAGCTGGCGGCGACCGCAGACCGAGGAGATCGCCCATGACGCCGACCGCGACGCCGAGACCCCGTGTGTCCACGGGCATCACCGGCCTGGACCAGATCCTCGAGGGAGGCCTCCTGCCGGGGCGTACCTGCCTGATCAGTGGCGCCGCCGGCACGGGCAAGACCACCCTGGCCCTGGAGTTCCTGCGGGAGGGGCTGCGGCGCGGCGAGCGCTGCCTCTACCTCACGCTGCTGCAGAGCGAGGATGACGTCTCGGACGTGGCGGCCTCCCATGGCTGGACCCTCGAGGGCCTGCACGCCGGCCATCTGCCCGAGCAGACCTGGAACGAGGAGGGCGAGCAGACCCTCTTCAGCGCCTTCGAGGTGGAGCTCAACGAGATCACCACGGCCATCGGCGAGTTCCTCGAGCGGCACCGGCCGCAGCGCCTGGTCCTCGATTCGGTGGGCGAGCTGGGCCTGCTGATGGAGAACCCGCATCAGCTGCGCCGCGCCCTGCTGCGTCTGAAGCTGGAGATCGACCGCCAGGGCTGCACCGCGCTGGTGACCGCGGCCGACTCCATGGTGGAGAGCGCCCTCGCCCTGGAGACCCTCTTCCACGGCGTGGTGCGCCTGGAGTGCGAGCCGGCTCTCTATGGCCGGACGCGCCGGCGGCTGGAGGTGGTCAAGCAGCGCGGCGCGCCCTATCTCGAGGGGCGGCACGACATGCGGATCCGCACCGGCGGCCTGGAGGTCTATCCCCGCCTCGAGCCCCGCCCGGACCGCGCCCACGATGGCGACCTGCCCGGGCGCGACGCGGTCTCCAGCGGCGTGCCCGCCCTCGATCGCCTGACCGGCGGCGGGCTCGAGCTCGGGACCTCCTGTCTGGTGGCCGGCACCTCGGGGGCCGGCAAGAGCACCATCGCCTCGCTCTACGCCGAGGCGATCGCCAGCCGCGGGGGGCGCGCCGCGGTCTACTGCTTCGACGAGGGCCGCGAGACCTTCCTGCGCCGCGCGGCGGGCCTGGGGCTGGGGCTGGCGGAACACGTCGTCGAGGGGCGGGTGGAGCTGCGGGACATGGCGGTGGGCGAGGTGGCGGCTGGCGAGTTCGTCCACGACGTGCGCACCGCCGTGCGCGAGCACCAGGTGCAGGTGGTGATCATCGACAGCGTCACCGGCTACCTGCACGCCATGTCCGGGGCCCAGGAGGTGATCCTGCAGCTGCACGAGCTGGTCTCCTACCTGGCATCGGCCGGGGTCCTCACGCTGATGATCGTCACCGAGCACGGTATGCTCTCCGACCGCTCGGAGATCGACGCCAGCTACCTGGCCGACTCGGTGCTGGTCCTGCGGCACTTCGAGGCGCATGGCGCCATGCATCGCTGCATCGCCATGCTCAAGCGGCGCGACGGGCCGCACGAGCGCACCATCCGCCAGCTCCGCACCGGCCCCGAGGGGGTGGACGTGGGGCCGCCGCTCCGCGATTTCCGGGGCGTGTTCACCGGGGCGCCGGTCTACCACGGCGAGAAGGAGAACGTCATGGACAGCGAGGGTCCCGGCGCGGCCGGGGGCACCGGCCGTGACGCCTGAGCGATCCGGCGCCCGGGCCAGGCCCGACGATCTCGCCGCGGTCACCCTGGTGCAGCCGGGGCGCGACACCTCGCTGGTCGCCCACATGCTGCGCCGCGCGCAGATCCCCCACCGTCCGCTGCGCGACCTCGCCGAGCTCTACGACCGGATCCTGGCCGGCTGTGGCCCGGTGGTGGTCGCCTCGGAGATGGTCCGGGGCGGCATGCCCGCCCTCGGTCGGACCCTGGCCACCCAGCCGAACTGGTCGGACGTGCCGGTGATCCTCTTCGCGCGGCAGCATGCACGCCTGGCCGCGGAGTTCGCGCCGCTGGTGGAGCGCAGCAACACCACCTTGCTGCGCCGGCCCGTCCAGGCGGTGACCTTCCTGACGGTGGTGCGCTCGGCGGTGGCCGACCGCCAGCGGCAGTACGCGGTGCGGGACCTGCTGGATTCCCTCGAGCGGCTCAACCGGCGCAACCGGCGGCGGATCGTGCAGCTCCAGCGCCTGGCGGCGCAGCTGACGCGGGCGGAGGAGCGCGAGCGGCGCCGGCTCGCCGGCCTGCTCCACGACGACCTGCAGCAGCTGCTGGTGGGAGCCCAGTTCCGCCTGAACGTCCTGGAGCGGCGCCTGCGCAACGGCCGCGACCTGACCGGACCCCTGCAGGAGCTGGGGCAGCAGCTCACCGCGGCCATCGACCAGTCGCGGAGCCTCTCCCACGAGCTGACGCCGCCATCGCTGCGCCGCCGGAGCCTGGGCGAGGCCCTGCAGTGGCTCGTCGGCCGGATGCGGGACTTCTACGACCTGGACGTGCAGCTCGAGGGCGAGCCCGAGCTCGCGCTGGGTTCCGAGGACGTGGAGATCTTCACCTATCGGGCCGTCCAGGAGCTGCTCTTCAACGTGGTCAAGCACGCCGGGACCGACCGCGCCTGGGTGCGCCTGCGGGGCGACGGCCAGGTGGCGGAGATCCTGGTGGAGGACCGCGGCCGCGGTTTCACCCCGCTGCCTGCCGACGCGGAGGTGAGCGAGGACCCCGGTCTCGGCCTGTTCAGCATCGCCGAGCGGGCCGAGCTCCTCGGCGGCGGCCTGGAGGTGCAGAGCGAGCCGGGCGGCGGCTGCCGCGTGCGGCTGCGGGTTCCTCGCCGGCCGGCGGCCCACACGCGGGAGGTGGCCACGGCCGAGCCGGGTCGCCGGGACGCTCACCTCGCGCCCGAGTCCATGGACGGGGCGGTGGAGGTGCCGCCGTCGGTGGTCCGCGTGCTCATCGTGGACGACCACGAGACCCTCCGCGAGGGCGTCAAGGCCCTGCTCGCCGAGGAGCCGGACGTGGCCGTGGTGGGCGAGGCGGCCGATGGCGAGCAGGCCCTGGAGCTGACCCGCCGCCGCCACCCGGACGTGGTGCTGCTGGACGTGGCCATGCCGGTGATGGACGGCCTGGAGGCCGCCGCCCACCTGCGCCGCCAGTTCCCCCGCCTGCGGATCCTGGGCCTCTCCACGTTCAGCCACGAGGACATGGCCGAGCGCATGCTGCAGGCCGGGGCCGATCAGTACTTCTGCAAGAGCGACCCGGGCACCGAGCTGGTGGCCGCCATCCGTGGAGCCTCGCGCGGCTGATCGCGCGGCCTCGACTCCCCGCCGACCTCCCAGCCGCCAATGGGTGGCCCCCTCATGGTCTGCACACGGTGTGCAGGGTACAAAGGGGGCATGCCCAGCCGGTGGGTTCGGGCCGCGACCGGCGCCAGGCGCCGGACGGCCGGCAGGCACCGTCGACCGGACGCCGCAGCCGCCACCGAACCGGGCGTCCGGCCATAGCAACGATGGAGAGGGGAGGAGACCATGATCCTGGAACCGAGTCCCAGCCTGGAGGCCGAGATGCATCACTTCCTGAACCTGGCGCGCCGCCATCCGCCGCTCGACCGCCGGGAGGAGCAGACCCTGCTCGCTCGCCACCGCGACGGCGATCCCGAGGCCGTCGACCACCTGGTGAACGCGCATCTGCGCTACGTGGTGGATCTGGCGGTGATGAACGAGGATCGCTGGCGGCACGTGCCGCTGATGGACCTGTTCGGCGAGGGCGCCACCGCCGTGGTGGCCGCGATCCGCACCTACGACGCGCAGACCCACGGGCCGCTGCGCCTGCACGTGGTCTCCACCATCAACCGGGCCATGGGGGCGGCGGCACACGCCATCCGGGTCCGGCCGGAGATCGAGCTCGCCGGCGGTGGCCGTCGGGACGGCGAGCAGGCGACTGCCGCGCGAGCGGCCACCGCGCCCCGGACTGCCGGGCAGACCCCGGCGCCCCGGCTCAGGAGTGCTCCTGCACCAGCCAGTGGACGGCATGCTGCAACAGCTGCGTCCGGTTGGCGAGCTGCAGGCTCTCCTTGATGTTCTCGCAATGACGCTCGACGGTCTTGATGCTGATGTTGAGGCTCTCGGCGATCTCGCGGGTGGTGCGGCCCCGGCCGAGGAGCTCGAAGACCTCGAGTTCCCGGTCGGAGAGCCGCTCGGCCACCGAGGCTCCCGCCTCGGCGCCGCCGGCGAGCCGCTGCTGCAGCAGCCGCTCGGTCATCTCCTCGCTCAGGTGGATCTTCCCCCGCGCCACGCGGCGCATGGCCTCGAGCAGCTCTTCGGTGGAGGAGTGCTTCTCCACGTAGCCGCTGGCCCCGGCCTGGAGCGACCGCTCGGCGTAAAGGGCCTCGTCGTGCATGGAGAAGACCAGGACCTGGATCTCCGGGTAGCGCGCATGCAGCTGCTTGACCAGCTCCAGCCCGCTGCTGCCCTCGAGGGAGAGGTCGAGCAGGACGATGTCCGGGGGGTCCTCGGATACCAGCGCGAGGGTCTCCTCGGCGTCGGCAGCCTGGCCGCAGGCCCGGAAGCCGGGCTCCTCCTCGAGCAGATCGCAGAGTCCCTTGCGCACCATGGGGTGGTCGTCCACCACCAGGACGCGCCAGTCGCTACCCGGGCGCTTCTTGCGTGCGGTCATCGGCATCTCCCCTCACGATCGGCGGTCATCTGGCATCCGGTCGGGATCCATCACGAGAGCCCCCGGGGCGTCCCGGGGCCGCCAGATCCGGAATATATCACAGACGCGGGGGAAACGCCCAGCCATTCGTCGCTGCCGAGCCCGGACCGCCCGGTCCGGACACGACGCCGGGCCAGCCCCCGGTCGCGACCACCTCGGCGAAAGGGGGCCGCCATGCCCGAACTGCCCGATGTCGCGGGATTCGCCCGCTACCTGGAGAAGACGGTGCTCCACCGGTCCATCGCCCGGACCCACGTCGCGGACGAGCGCATCCTCTCCGGCGTGACCCGCCGGCAGCTCGCCGCCCGCCTGAAGCACCGGGAACTGGCCGCCACCCACCGGCACGGCAAGTACCTGCTGGTCGAGCTGGATGACGGCGCGCACCTCGTGCTGCACTTCGGGATGACCGGGCAGCTCGCCGCCTGGCGGCGCGAGGGGGGCGACCCCCCGGACGTCAAGGTGCGCTGGGATCTGGGGCCCGACTGGCACCTGGCCTACACGTGCCAGCGGATGCTCGGCGAGGTGGGGTACGCCCGGGATCGCAAGCGTTTCGCCTCCTCGCAGTCGCTGGGGCCGGACGCGCTGGACCCGGATCTCACGGCGGACCGCTTCCTGGAGCTGATGGAGGGGCGGCGCGGCACGGCCAAGGGACTGCTCATGAACCAGTCGGTGATCGCGGGCGTGGGCAACGTCTACTCCGACGAGATCCTCTTCCAGGCCGGCGTCCGGCCCGGGCGCAAGGTGGACCGGCTGTCGCGGCGGGATCGTCGCGAACTCCATCGCGTCCTGCGGCGGGTGCTCGCCACGGCCTGCGAGCGGGGCAACGCGGTGGCCGATCAGCCGGACTCCTGGCTGATCCATCACCGCGACGAGGGCGAGGAATGCCCGCGCTGCGGCGGGCCGCTGCGGGTGGAGAAGGTCACCGGCCGGACCAGCTACTGGTGCCCGGCCTGCCAGGAGTGAGCCGCGGTGGGGCCGGCGCGCGGGACCCTGGCGCGGGCCCCTGGCGTGGCCCCTGGCGTGGGGCCCCTGGTGCGGGGCCCCTCATGCGGGGGGCCTGGCGGCGTGGTCGTCCCCCCGGCTCCTCCTTACCGTATGGGTGTCGCCGGCCATGGTGGGCCGCGCGCGACCATGAACGCCGACGAGGGAGGAACCTGACCATGAAGAACCTGCGTGTGACCGTGCTGCCGGGGATGCTGAGCCTGCTGCTGGTCCTGAGCGCCCTGACCGGCTGCGGCGGCGTCGATGTGGTGGACTCCGGCTCCTACGAGGGCGTGGTGGACGAGGCCAAGCCCGGCGAGAAGGAGATCTACGTGGTGCTCGACGACGGCCGCAAGCTCGAGCTCTACTTCACCGACCAGACCACGCTGCAGCAGGGCGGCCAGGCCGCGGACTTCTCCGCCCTCGAGTCCGGCTCGCGGGTGCGCGTGGAGGTCACCCGGGAGGGCAACCGCAACGTGCCGCAGAAGGTGGAGATCCTGCCGTGAACCGGTTCTCCTCGCCGGCGAGCGCCGAGGCGCTGGACTCGCTCTGGCGGATCGAGTTGCTGCATCCGGTGATGGTCCATTTCCCCGTGGCCCTGATCACGGTGGGCGCGGGGCTGTGGCTGGCAGGCCAGGTCACGGCGCCCACCGGGCGCCTGGGCTACCTGCGGCCGGCGGCGTCCACGCTGCTGGTCCTCGGCTCGGCGAGCGCCTGGCTGGCCGTGCTCTCCGGTTTCCGGGCGGATGATGTCGTGGGTCCGTCGGTGCCCAACGCGCCTCTCCTGCACGATCACGAGAAGCTGGCCGTGGCCACGGCGATCCTGGCGACGGCGCTCATGGCCGCGGACCTGGCCCGCGGCCTCCTGACGCGCCGCGGCGGGTCGCGGATCTGGCGAGCCGCGGCCCACGGGACGACCGTCGTCCTGATGCTGGTCACCTTGCTGACCCTGGTCCTCGCCGCCCACCACGGCGCCGCCCTGGTCTACGCCGAGGGCGCCGCCGTCCAGCCGGTCTCGCGGTGACGTTCGCGGCCGGAATCGGGGGGGGCCAGGCGGGGCCCCGGAGCGGTGCCCCGGGCGGTGGACTAGCCCGGGATGGTCACGTCCAGGTGCTGCCGGACCAGTTCGCGCAGCTTCTCGCGCTTGACCGGCTTGACCAGGTAGGCGTCGCAGTTCGCGCGGAAGGAGGCCATGACGTGCTCGGAATCGTCCAGGGCCGTGGTCATGAACACCTTGGCGCCATCGCCGAGCATCACGCCGGCCTGGGCCTCGCGCTCACGCACGGCCGCGAGCACCTCGGTGCCGCTGCAGCAGCCGGGCATCATGATATCCAGGCAGATGAGGTCGTAGGGAGCGCCCGTTTCCAGGGATCGCTCGATGGCCGCGATGGCCTCCTCCCCGTTGACGGCCACGTTGCAGGGGCCATAGGGCGACAGGAATTCCAGCAGGACGGCGCGGGAGATGAACTCGTCCTCGACGATGAGGCTCTTCATGGCGAATACACGCTCCGGTTCCGGGTTGACGGGCGAGCCGATCGGCGTCGTGTTCCCGGTATCGGACGCGAGCGCTGGGACTTGAATGGCGATCACCAGGTGCCCGGCCGGCGGGCGCCCTGGCTCGATGGCGATGCTCGCCCGGTGGCCGGTCGGTCGGGACGGTCGGCCCGGAGCGGGGACGAGACCGGGGCGAGACCGGGGCCCGGAACGCATGGTCCCGGGCCCCGGCAAGTGATCGGCGGCGGTGACGTTGGGTTACCCCCGTGGGGCCCCGTGCAACGCCGTGGTCGACGACACCCCAGCGCTAGGGGGACGCCACCTCCACCAGACCGCTACAGAATTCGCTCACTGGATCACCTCCTTCCAGGCGGGACACGCTCGGCGAGACCCACCTCGCCCGGGCATTTCGGCCGCCCAGACCTACTCCGCCCGTCGCGCCCGACAGGGCGCGCATCGCTCATGGGGGAGCATACCGGTCCGTGAAACGCGGCGCAAGGGGAATCCTTAAATCATGGCCCCGCCGGGAGTTCCGCCCCGGCCGGGGCGTCACCACGGATTCGTCGCGAACACCGAGAACTCGGGGATGAACCCGCGGTCGTCCATCTCCAGGGCGCCCACGATGGCGGCGGCGATCTCCTGCGGCCGCAGCTTCTTCTCCGAGGTCTCCTGCTCCTGGCCCAGCTTGCCGAAGAAGCCGGTCTGCACCTCGCTGGGATTGACCAGCATCACGCGCACGTTGTGCGGCCGCAGCTCGGCGCGCCAGCACTCGGTCATGCCGCGCAGGGCGAACTTGGAGCCGGTGTAGGCGGTGCCGTTCTTGCCGCCGCGCAGGCCGCTGGTGGAGCTGATGTTGACGATGTTGCCGCTCGCCTGCGCCACGAAGTGGCGGGCGGCCTCGCGGGCCATGAGCATCGCCCCGGTCACGTTGGTGCGGAAGACCGCCTCGAACCGCTCGCGGTCGGCCTCGACCAGGGGAAAGACGTGGGCGAAGCCGGCGTTGTTGACCAGGATGTCGATGCCGCCGAAGCGGTCCACGAAGTCGGCCACCACGCGGACGGCGTCGGGCTCCTCGCCCACGTCGCCGGCGAAGGCGGCGGCGCCGATCTCATCCGCCGTGCGCTCGAGCTTCTCCCGGTCGCGGGCCATGAGGCCCACCTGGGCGCCGCGGGCCAGCAGCGCCTCGGCGATGCCGCGGCCGATGCCCTCGCTGCCGCCGGTGATCAGGGCGCGGGTGTTCTTCAGGTCCATGGGGGTTCCTCCTGGCTGGTGAGGGGCGAGGCGACGCGCTGGTCGCTCCCGGCCGGTGCGCGGCGCTCCCGCGGCGCCGCCTCGGCGTTCCCGCACTTGGTAACGGCGCCAGGGGATGCGGCAACGTCTGGCGCGGCGCCCCTCCCGCTTCGCGCGCATCCGTGGTAGGATGAGGCCGCGTGTTCACCCCCCTTCCGGCGCGCCGCCGGTGCGGACGCGCCTCGCCCGGGAGGTCCATCCCATGCGTCATCCCCGCGTGCTCATCCTGCTCGGCGCCCTGCTCGGCGCCCTCGTGTTGCCGGCCCTGGCCATCGATGGCTTCGTCGGCTGCTCCACCAGCGACGATTGCTGGCCCTTCGACCTGGCCACCCACCAGGTGCGCCCGGCCCTGCCCCTGATGGGGCTCGGCGACTATCCCTACGACGCCACCGTGACCCCCGATGGCCACCAGGTCTGGCTGGTCGGCGCGTCCGGCGATGGCGTGGTGGTGTACAGCCGCACCAGCGGCGCGCTGGTCGCGCTCATCCCGGTGGCCGACTACGTGATCGGCGTCGCCTTCGCCAGCGACGGCTCGCGGGCCTTCGTGTCCTCCCGCGACGAGGAGTCGCTGAGCGTCATCGATACCGCCACCTACTCCGTGACCGGCACGCTGCCCCTGCCCATCGACGGCGGGAACCTCGCGCTCGAGCCCACCAGCGGCAGCCTCTACGTGGTGGACTGGTACGGGCCCACGCTGTGCGAGGTGGCCCCCGACGGCTCGGCGGTCCTGCGCCAGGCCGACCTCGGCAGCAGCCTCTGGCAGGTGGTCGCCGCTCCCGACGGCGAGCACGTCTACGTCACCGACCGCGGCGCCGACGAGGTGCTCGAGGTGGACCGCGCCACCCTCGCGGTCACCCGCCGTTTCGCCGTCGGGGACGACCCCTGGGGCCTGGACATCACCGCCGACGGCAGTCTCCTGGTGGTCACCTGCGAGGACAGCGCCGAGGTCCAGCTCATCGACCGTGTCACCGGCGCGGTCACCTCCATCGCGCTGGATGCGAGCGCCGATCCCCGCGACGTGGACATCCTCGACCAGGCCGGGCTGGCCTACGTGGCCGGCGGCACCGCGACCGGTTACCAGAGCCCGCTGTACGTGATCGACCTGGCGGCCGCCAGCGTGATCGAGACCCTGGACGGGCCCGGCACCAACGCCAACGTGGTGGCCGTGCAGGCGCAGATGCACGCCACCGCCACGGGGGCCTCCGTGCCCGGGGCCGTGGCCGCGCTCGCGGCGTTCCCCAACCCGTTCAATCCCCGGGTCACGGTCTCCTGGTGGCTTCCGGCCCCGGTGGACGGCGACGTCGCGGTGTATGATGTGACGGGCCGGCGCCTGCGGACCCTCGCTGGCGGCATCCTGCCCGCCGGGTCGCAGCAGGTCGCCTGGGATGGTCGCGACGGGGCCGGACGCGCGCTGCCGAGCGGCACCTACCTGGTGACCCTGCGTGCCGGCGCGGAGACGCGCACCCGCAAGGTGGTGCTCGCGCGGTAGGTGCGGGATGCGGTCCGCCGCCCCGCGGTAGACCGGCCAGGCGGCTGACCCGCCAGGCCAGGAAACCACAGCGTCGGGAGGCACCATGTCCTGGGACCGCCGCCATCTGCTCCGCGACTTCGAGGCCGGCCGCCAGCTCGACCTCTTCCTCGTGGCCGCGGTCTGCGCCGTGCTCGGCATCCGGTTCTACCTCGAGGTCACCGGCTACCCGCAGGTGGGCGGCGAGACCCTGCACATCGCGCACATGCTCTGGGGCGGCCTGCTCATGCTCGCCGCGCAGGTGATGCTGCTGTCCTTCGTGGGCCGGGGATCGCACCAGGTGGCGGCGCTGCTGGGCGGGCTGGGCTTCGGCACGTTCATCGACGAGGTGGGCAAGTTCGTCACCCAGGACAACGACTACTTCTACCAGCCCGCGGTGGCCATCATCTACGTGGTCTTCGTGCTGCTCTACCTGGCCATCCGCTCGCTGCACCGCGAGCGCGCGGCGTCCCGGCCGGAGTACCTGGCCAACGCGCTGCTGGAGATCCAGCAGCTCGCCCTCGGCGACCTCGATCGCCAGGAGCGCGACCGCGCGCGGCGCTACCTGCAGGCCTGGGGCGCCGACCAGCCGCCGGCGCCCCAGCTCCGCGCCATCCTCGACGACGCCGCCCTGGCCGAGGCCGGGCCGCCCGGCAAGCTGGCCCGGCTGGCGCGGCGGTTGCGGGAGTGGGCGCGGGGGCTGCTCGGCGCGCCGTGGTTCGGGCGCGCGCTCATCGCCTTCTTCCTGCTGCAGCTGCTGGCGCGCCTGGTGCGCATGGCGGCGCTCTTCTGGCCGTTGCCACGGCTGGGCGAGCGCCTGCTCGCCGTGCCGCTCATCAACCCGGTGCAGCCCACGGGCGCGGAGCTCACGGTCCTGCAGTGGCTACTGCTCGGCTCCAATGCGCTGGCCGGCCTGCTGGTGGCCCTCGGCGTGGTGGCGGTGGTGCGGGGGCGGTTGCTCGCCGGCCTGCGCCGCTTCCAGCGGTCGGTGCTGGTGACCATCGTGCTGGGACAGGTCTTCGTCTTCTACCGCGTCGAATGGCTGGGCCTGCTGGAGCTGGCCTTCCACCTCGTGGTCCTCGTCGCGCTGCAGGTGCTCATCGCGCGTCACCGCGAGCGCTGATCGCGCGGCGCCGGGCGCCCGACGGGCGGCGCGCACCGCTCGGCGCGCCACTCGGCGCGCGCCGCTCAGCGCTCCAGCAGGTTCTGCCAGCCGGTCACCAGCTGCAGGCTGTCGCTGACGCGGTCGGACAGCGATCGCTGCACCAGCAGGCGGCCGCCGGCGTGGTCGATGGCGTAGACCGGCGCCAGGCTGTCCTCCAGGCCCTGGGTGACCACCACGGTCTGGCCGATGATCAGCGCGCCGTCGCGGGTGGTCAGCGCGGTGCGCAGCAGGCGGCCGGTGAGGTCGCGGAAGAAGAGCGCCGAGCCGTCGGCGTTCCACCTGGCGAGCGAGGCGCCGTCGGCGGAGATGCGGTAGCGGCCGCCGCCCTCGGCGAGGGCCTCGACGAACACCTCCGGGCGGCCCGATTCCACCGACGTGTAGGCCAGCCAGCGGTCGTCCGGGGAGAAGCGGGCCTGGCCCTCGAGGAACGGCGTGGCGCGCAGCGGGCGCAGGGTGTCGGGATGATCGAGGTCGTGCACCCAGATGTCGGAATCGCCGGAGCTGTCCACGACGCTGAACAGGAGCCGGCGGTCGTCCGAGGACCAGCCCGAGGGCGTGGCCGAGCCATCGATGCGCACCATGAGCTCGGGCTGGCCGGCGCCGCTGGCGCGCTTGCGGTAGATGACGTCGTCCCCGCTGACGGTGGCGGCGTAGGCGATCCAGCCCCCGCCGGACGACCACGTCGGGCTGAGCTCCGATTCGTTGTCGAAGGTGAAGCGGGCGCCCACCTCGCGGCCCACCTCGTAGATCCAGATGTCGAAGGTGCCGTTGCGCTCGTCGGCCTGGGAGACCGCCAGGCGGGTGCCGTCGGGGGAGAGGTCCAGGCCCTGGGGGCTGAGCAGGTCGTGGGGCAGCGCGCCGTCCGGCTCGCCGCCGCCGCGGTGCCATTGCAGCTGCGAGCGGCCGAACACGCCGCTGCCGCCGACGTAGGTGAGCACGCCGGCGTCGGAGGCCGAGACGGTGGCCACGTGGGCGGCCTGCAGCGCGAGCACGCCGCCCAGCAGCGGCCGTGGCGGTCCGGTGAACTCCAGGGAGTCCAGGGAGAAGGGCCGGCTCATGAGGTTGGCCTCGTGGACGTGCAGGACGTGTCCGGCGGCGTAGACGGCGTCGGTCTGCGAGGAGATCAGCTCGCGGTTGACGGTGCCGTCGAGGCTCGCCAGCCGCAGGGCGGTCTCGTTGCCCGGGCCCCGGTCGTTGCCGGTGTACCAGGCCAGGTACAGGAAGTGCCGTCCGTCGGGCAGCCAGCGGGGAAAGCGGTGGGAGCGCACGAGGGAGTCCGCCGCCACCGACGTGACCTCCTGCGGCTCGCCACCGGCGGCGGGTACCTGCCAGATGGAGCCGACGTGGCTGGGCGTGAAGAGGATCACGTCGTCCTGGTTCCAGGAGCCGCCCTTGCCGTTGTCCGCCTCGCAGAGCGCCACCACCGGCCCGCCGGCGATGTCCACCCGGCAGAGATCGCTGTCGCGGAAGAAGCCCACCTCCCGGCTGCCGGGCGACCAGAAGGGATAGACCGCGCCCCGGGTGCCGGGGATGGCGCGGGCGTCGGTCTCGGCCAGCGTGCGGACGTAGAGCTGGACCTGCCCGGTGGTGTCGGACGCGGAGAAGGCCACGTGACGGCCGTCGGGCGAGATCACCGGCGGCCCCGGGCTGGCGGGATTGAGGTGGAAGTTGACGCCGTCGGGCAGGGCGACCTGGGCGCGGATGAGGGGGGCGGGCTCCGGCGCCGGGCCCAGGCGGCCGCCCAGTCCCAGGACGGACACGCCGGCCAGCAGGATGGCCAGGCCGGCCGCCAGCAGCCAGGGGACGCGGGTGCTGCCGCCGGTCGCGGGCGCGCCGGCGGCGGGAGATCCCGTGGCGGCCGACGGCGCGGCCGCGGCCAGGAACGAGGAGGAGCCGTCGTCCAGGGCGATGCGCACCTCGCCGATGTCGCGCAGGCGCCGCTGCGGATCCTTCTCCAGGCAGCGCTGGATGAGCTGGATCAGCACCGGCGGGGTGCGCTCGGGGAGCTGGTCGAGGTCCGGTTCCTCGCGCAGGATGGCCGCCATGGTGTCCGACGCGGTCTCGCCGGCGAAGAGCTGCTTGCCGGTGAGCATCTCCCAGAGGATGGCGCCGAAGGCCCAGATGTCGGTGCGGCGGTCCACCTCGTAGCCGCGGGCCTGCTCGGGGCTCATGTAGGCGGCGGTGCCCAGGACGGTGCCCGGCCGCGTCAGGTCGGGCGGCATGGTCACCGCGGACATGGCGGCCGCGCCCGCGGTGCTGTCGCCGGGGCCGCCGAGGGCGCGGGCGAGGCCGAAGTCCAGGATCTTGACCCGGCCGTCGGGGCCCAGCTTGACGTTGGCGGGCTTGAGGTCGCGGTGGATGATGCCGCGCTCGTGGGCGTACTCCAGGCCGCGGGCGAGCTGGCGGGCGATGCGCTCGGCCTCGTCCACGTCCAGCGGGCCGGCGCCGAGGCGGACGGAGAGGTCGTCCCCCTCGGCCAGCTCCATGACCAGCACCGGCTGCCCGTCGGCCTCCTCCAGGCCGTAGATGCTGGCGATGTTCTGGTGCTGCAGGCTGGCCAGCAGGCGGGCCTCGCGCTCGAAGCGGCCGAGGCGGTCGGGGTCCGACGCGAGGTCCGCAGGCAGGACCTTCAGGGCCACGTCGCGGTCGAGGCGCGTGTCGCGGGCGCGGTAGACCTCGCCCATGCCGCCGCGGCCGAGGAGGGACTGGACGGCGTACGGGCCGATGGTCTTGCCGATCATGGCGGGGTCCTCGGTTCGGGGGCGAGTCTCGCGAATCCGGGATAATGGAGGTTCACATTCTAGTGGAGGCCGCGCCGACGGCAACCGGGGGGCCGCTGCTCGCCGCGTGGCGGCCCCGGCCGGCGGTGGCGGCGCCGCGCGCCGGGTCGTCGGATCCGCCATCAGCCGTCACCAGGGCGCCATCTGCCGCCCGGCGAGAATAATGACGTGCATCCTGGCCCCACGATTGCTACGGTGTGCGTATAATAACGGGAGAAATGATCCCCGATTCCCTCCCTGCTGTTCTGCGCTCCGCGTCGATCAGTAGTCCCCGAGACCGGAGCGGCTCATGAACACGATTCTCGGCGCCCCGCGCCACACCTTCCACATCCCGGTGATGGGCACCGGCTTCACCATCGACACGCCCCTGAAGGTGGCGCGCTACGGCATCGCCTCGGTGGTCTCCCTGGTGGACGACGTGCTCATCGAACAGGTCCGCCAGCGCCTGTGCGCGGACCACGGCGAGCCCTGCGAGCCCATCGCCGACGACGCGGACGACGCCCGCGCCCGCCGCATCACCGCCTACCTCGACCTGATGCACGACCTCATCGAGCGTCAGGTCGAGCGCGTCCGCACCGCCGCCTTCGAGGCCGGCAGCGAGATCACCCGCTACTTCGAGCTGCTGCCGCCCTCGCCGGCGCGCGAGCTGTACGAGCGCATGCGCGGCTGCCGGGACGAGGCCCAGCGCCTCTCGCTGCAGGACCGCCTGCGCGAGCTGGTCGAGCCCGGCCCCATCGACGTGAACATCATGACCAAGCTGGATCGAGACCTCGACCGGCGGGGTCGTCCCTTTCCCGAGCATGGCTCCGACGCCCTCGCCGCCCTGCGCGGCTTCATGCAGAGCCGAGCCGCGGGGGCGGTGGTGCTGTCGGCGGGCATGAACCGCCGGCTGTTCAGCTACATGGGCGAGTTCGCCGAGCTCATGCCCACGGGCGCCGAGGACCTGCGCAAGCGCGTGGTCCTGAAGGTGAGCGACTACCGGTCCGCCCTGCTGCAGGGCAAGCTGCTCGCGCGCCTGGGCGTGCACGTCTCCGAGTTCCGCGTGGAGTCCGGCCTGAACTGCGGCGGCCATGCCTTCGGGGGCAAGGGCCAGCTCCTCGGCCCCATCCTCGAAGAGTTCAAGCAGCAGCGGGAGCACCTGGTGGAGAGCCTGCATGGCATCCGGCGTCAGGCCCTCGCCGCCCTCGGTCGCGAGGACGTCGGCGAGGCGCCGCTGCCCGCGCGCATCACCGTGCAGGGCGGCCTCGGCGCCGCCCACGAGGACCAGCTCCTGCGCGAGCACTACCGTGTGGACGGCACCGGCTGGGGCAGCGCGTTCCTCTTCGTGCCCGAGGTGGTCAACATCGATCCGGCGAGCCTCTCGCGCCTGGTCACCGCGGGCGAGGACGACATCGAGCTCTCCGGCGCCTCGCCCCTGGGCGTGCCCTTCTGGTCCCTGCGCACGAGCGACAGCGAGGAGCTGCGCCGCGAGCGCGTGGACGCCGGTCGTCCCGGCAGCCCCTGTCCCAAGGGCTACCTGGTCTCGAGCACCGAGTTCACGAAGAAGCCCATCTGCACGGCCAGCCGCGCCTACCAGCATCGCAAGCTGCAGGAGATCGCCGCCTCGGCCCTGGATGACCGCGAGCAGCAGCGGGCCCGCGACACCGTGGTCCGCAAGGCGTGCATCTGCCACGACCTCGCCGGCAGCGCCACCCGCAGCCTGGACATCGATCCCTCCGCCTCGCCGGCGGTGTGCTGCGGTCCCAACGCCGCCTACTTCCAGCTCGCCACCACCCTGGACGCGCTGGTGGACCACATCTACGACCGCGTCCCGCTGCCGCTGCACCGCGACCGGCCGCACATGCTGCTCAAGGAGCTGAGCCTGCACGTGGCCGGCCTGCGCCGTGACGTGGCGCGCCACGCGGAGGAGCCCGGCGAGAAGCTGGCGAAGACCATCGCCGAGTGCCGCGAGAACCTGGAGCAGGGCGTGGCGCATTATCGCGAGCTGGCCGCGCGGATCGTGGCGCCGCACCGCGAGGCCTTCCAGCGCCGGCTGCAGGACCTGCACGCCGAGCTCGCCGATCTGGTGGCCAGCCGCGTGGGCTCGGCGGCGGAGTAGCCCTCGACGGGCGCGCGGGCTCCTGGATGGCGGACGCCACCGGGACCGGCGGGAGCAGCTCATGCGCGGCGCCTTCCAGCATCAGCGGTTCTCCACCGGCGAGGAGATCGCCCACGCCATCACCCACGGCGTGGGCACCCTCGGCTCGGTGGCCTTTCTGGTGGTGATGGTGGTGCTCGCCGCGCAGCGCGGCCCGGCCCGCCTGGTGGTGGGCGTGAGCATCTTCGGCGCCACCATGGTGATCCTCTACGCGGCCTCCACCCTCTACCACGCCATGGCCGCCGGACGCGCCAAGCGCGTGTTCGAGCTGCTCGATCACGCGTCGATCTACCTGCTCATCGCCGGCACCTACACGCCGCTCTGTCTCAACGTCATGGGGGGCTCCTGGGGCTGGAGCCTCTTCGGGGTGGCCTGGGGGCTGGCCATCCTCGGCATCCTCTACGAGGTGGTCCTGCGCCGGCCGTGGAAACGCCTGTCGCTGGTGTTCTACCTGGCGCTCGGCTGGCTGGTGGCCATCGCCATCCGGCCGCTGGCTGCGGCGCTGCCGCCGCCAGCGCTCTGGCTGCTGGCCGGCGGCGGGATCAGCTATACCGCCGGCGCCGTGTTCTACGCCTGGCGCGGCTTCCCCTATCACCACGCGGTCTGGCACCTGTTCGTGCTCGGCGGCACGGCGATGCACGGCGTCTGCGTGCTGAAGTACGTGGTGCTCGCGGCCTGACCGCGCGCCGCGCCGCCGCGCCGGATTCGCGGTTCTTCCCCGATGTTCTTAGTGTGTTCCCGACGCACGCCCCCGGCGTTGCCTATGCCGACGTGCGTCCCCGGAAAGGGTGACCGGATCATGCCGCAACCGTTCGACCACCTGGACTCCCAGGAGCAATCCTGGGTGATGGAGGAGTTGCGCGCCATCCTCCGCGAGCCCGATCCCGCCGCGGCGGAGACCCGCCGGCAGGAACTCGCCGACAAGCTGCGCGCCGGACATCCCGCCGTGGCTGCCTGGATCGAGGGCGCCACCGCGGAGGCCGCCGAGACCGCCAGCCACTCCTCCCTCGAGCACATCGCCATCGACCCCGCGCGCGCCGAGCGCCTGCGCGGCAAGGTGGTCCTGATCAAGTACGGCGGCAACGCCATGATCGACGCGGTCCGCAAGCAGAGCGTCATCGCCGACATCTGCGCCCTGAGGAGCCTGGGCGTGGTCCCGGTGGTGGTCCATGGCGGCGGGCCGGTGATCAGCGAGCTGCTCGGCGAGGTGGGCGTCGAGACGCCCTTCGTGGGCGGCCACCGCAAGACCGACCGCGAGGCCATGGGCTACGTGGAGATGGCGCTCAGCGGGAAGGTCAACAGCGAGATCGTCAAGCTCATCGCCTGCCACGGCTACCGTTCGGTGGGCATCAGCGGCAAGGACGGCGGCCTGGTGACGGCCTCCAAGCGGATCCACCGCGTCAAGGAGGGCGACCGCGTCCGCCGCTCGGACCTCGGCCAGGTGGGCGACGTCACCTCCGTGGACACGCACCTGCTGAAGGTGCTGCTGGGCGCCGGCTACATCCCGGTGGTCGCGCCCATCGGCGTGGGCGCCGACCTCGAGGACTACAACATCAACGCCGACATGTTCGCCGGGCACCTGGCCGCCGCGCTCGACGCCCGCGCCTTCATGGTCCTGACCGACGTGGACGGCGTCTTCCTCGACATCCAGGACCCGGGCACCCTGATCCCCGAGTTCACCCCCCACGCGGCGCGCGACGAGATCGGCCGCATCATCCGTGGCGGCATGATCCCCAAGATCGAGTCCTGCCTCATCGCCCTCGACGGTGGCGTGGGCGAGGCGAGGATCGTCAACGGCATGACCGAGCACTCCCTGCTGACCGCGCTGCTCACCGACGAAAGGACCGGAACCACCATCCGGGATCATCATGAGTGAGGCCGACCACGCCGACCGCGCCGACCAGACCCAGCGGACCATCGCCGCGCGCCACTTCCCCATGTACAACCGCTACCCCATCACGCTGGTGGAGGGGGAGGGCTCGCGCGTGCGCGATGCGGCGGGCAAGGAGTACGTGGACGCCCTCGGGGGCATCGCCGTCAACGCCCTCGGCCACTGCCACCCCGAGGTGGTGGCGGCGGTCTGCGCCCAGGCCCGGCGCCTGATCCACGTCACCAACCTCTACCACTTCCCCGCCCAGGCCCACCTCGCCGAGCGCCTCACCACGGCGGCCGGGATGGACCGCGTCTTCTTCACCAACAGCGGCACCGAGGCCGTGGAGGGCGCGCTCAAGCTGGCCCGCCGCCACGCCGGCGGCCACGATCACGGCGCGAAGATCATCTCCTTCGCGGGCTGCTTCCACGGCCGCAGCATGGGCGCGCTCTCCACCCATGCGCCGAAGCAGCGCGAGCCCTTCCTGCCGCTGGTGCCGGAGTTCGAGCAGCTGCCCTTCGGCGACCTGGACGCCCTGGACGCCGCCCTGGACGCGCAGACCGCCGCGGTGATCCTCGAGCCCGTGCAGGGCGAGGGCGGCATCCGCGTGGTCTCCGACGACATGCTGCGCGCCATCCGCGAGCTGTGCACCGCGCGCGGCGTGCTGCTGATCCTCGACGAGATCCAGTGCGGTGTGGGCCGCACCGGCCGCTTCAACGCCCATGCCCACGCCGGCATCGCGCCGGACATCCTGGTGCTCGCCAAGGCCCTCGGCGGCGGCCTGCCCATCGGCGCGGTGCTCGCCCGCGAGGACGTGGCCGCGGCCTTCGCTCCCGGCGACCACGGCACCACCTTCGGCGGCAACCCCATCGCCTGCGCCGCCGCCGATGCCACCCTGCGCGTGATCGAGGCGGACGACCTCGCCGCCCGGGCCGCCGAGGTGGGCGGCCGCTTCATGGAGCAGCTGCGCGCCGCCGCCGCCGACCACCCCGCCATCACCGACGTGCGGGGCCGTGGCCTGATGGTCGGCGTGGAGCTGGCCTTCCCGGGCAAGGACCTGGTCACCGACATGCTGCACCGCGGCGTGCTGGCCAACTGCACCGCCGAGAAGGTGATCCGGTTCGTGCCGGCGCTGAACATCCCCGAGGCCGACCTCGACTTGGTCCGGCAGGTGTTCCTGGACGCGCTGGGCGCGGCCGAGGCGAAGAGGAGCGAGTCATGACCATCCCGTCGAGCGCCCGCGTGGCCATCATTGGCGCCACCGGCTACACCGGCAGCGAGCTGGTGCGGCTGCTGTCGTCCCATCCCCTGGTGGAGATCGCCGCCATCACCTCGCGCAGCCGCGCGGGGGAGGCCTTCAGCAGCATCCACCCCGCCTTCCGCGGCGTGTGCGACCTGGCCCTGAGCAAGGTGGAGGATCTGCCCGACGACCTCGATGCCATCCTGCTCGCGCTGCCCCACGGCGCGTCCATGGACTTCGTGGCCGCCCACCCCATGGACGGCCCGCCGGTGATCGACCTCTCCGGCGACTTCCGCCTGGCCGACGCCGGCCTCTACGCCCGCTGGTACGGTCAGGAGCACCGCGCCGCCGATCGCCTGCAAGGCGCGGTGTTCGGCCTGCCCGAGCTGTTCCGCGACACCATGGCGGGCGCGCGGCTGGTGGCCAATCCCGGCTGCTACCCCACCGCCGCCATCCTGGCCCTGGCGCCGCTGCTGCGCCGCGGCCTGGTGCGCACCGAGGGCCTGGTGGTCGACGCCAAGTCCGGCGTCACCGGCGCCGGCGCCACCGCCAAGGCGGCCACCCACTTCCCCGACCTGTTCGGCGACTTCCGCGCCTACGGCCTGCTGAGCCACCGCCACACGCCGGAGATCGAGGCCGCCCTCGGCCGCATCGCCGGCGGCGCGGTGCAGGTGCTCTTCACCCCGCACCTGCTGCCGGTGGACCGCGGCATCCTCGCCACGTGCTATGCCCGGCCCGCCGACGACCTCGCCCGGCCCCTGGACGCCGAGCAGGTGGCCGCGGCCTACGCGGAGGACTACCTGGCCGAGCCGTTCGTCCGCTGGACCGAGGGTGCGCCGGCCATCAAGCCGGTGCGCGGCTCCAACTTCTGCGACGTGCACACCACGTACGATCCGCGCACCCGGTGCGTGGTCGCCCTGGCGGCCATCGACAACCTGGTCAAGGGCGCCGCCGGGCAGGCCGTGCAGAACCTGAACCTGGTCTGCGGCTGGCCCGAGACCACTGGCCTGATGCAAGGACCGCTGAGCCCATGAGCGAGAGCCCGAAGAAGACCGCGAAGAAGACCCCGCCGCGCCTCGCGTCGGACGACGAGCGCTCCATGCAGCGCAACCTCTGCGAGGTGCGCGGCATCCGCGCCTGGGGCGCGTACACCGGCGTGAAGAACAAGCGCCGCGACCTGGCCATCATCCACTCCGAGGTGCCCGCCGCCGCCGCCGCGGTCTTCACCCGCAACGTGGTGGTGGCCGAGCCGGTGAAGCTCGCGCGGCGCCACATCGCCGACGGCCGCGCCCAGGCCTTCGTCATCAACGCCGGCAACGCCAACGCCTGCACCGGCGAGCAGGGCCGGCAGGGGGCCGAGGCCATGATCGCCACCGCCGCCGCGGCCCTGGAGCTGGATCCCTCCCTGGTGATCATCGCCTCCACCGGGATCATCGGCCGCACCTTCCCCACCGAGAAGGTGTGCCAGGGAATCCGCGAGTGCGCCACGCGCCTGTCGGGCATGCGCCTGGCGGGTTCGCTGGCGGCCAACGCCATCCTGACCACCGACACCTTCCCCAAGGAGAGCTACTCCACCTTCGAGCTCGATGGCGTGGAGTGCCGCATGGGCGGCATCGCCAAGGGCTCGGGCATGATCCATCCGGACATGGCCACCATGCTGGCCTACGTGGTCACCGACGCGGCCATCACCCCGGAGATGCTCGACCGCGCGCTGCACGAGGCGGTGGCCGACTCCTTCAACATGATCACCGTCGATGGCGACACCTCCACCAACGACATGGCCGCGGTCATGGCCAACGGCCTGGCGGAGAACCCGCGCATCGACGGCCCGGGCCCGCGGTACGATCGCTTCCGCGACGAGCTGAAGAAGCACTGCATCGAGCTGGCGCAGCAGATCGTGGCCGACGGCGAGGGCGCCACCAAGCAGATCCAGTACACCGTGGAGGGCGCGCCCAGCGACGAGGACGCCCGCCGCGTGGCGCGGACGGTGTCGGACTCCAACCTGGTCAAGACGGCGTTCTTCGGCCGCGATCCCAACTGGGGGCGCATCGTGGGCGCGGCCGGCCGGGCGGGGGTGGATTTCGTGCCGGAGAAGGTGGATCTGTACCTCGGGTCGTCCAGGCAGCTGCACCAGATCCTGGCGGCGGGGCAGCCGGTGGCCGTGGAGCGCCGCAAGCTGAAGAGCATGATGCGGGCGAGCTTCCTCTACGTGGTGCTCAACCTGCATGCGGGAGATGGCAAGGCCACCGCCTGGGGCACCGATCTCTCCTACGAGTACGTGCGGATCAACGCCGAGTACAGCACCTAGCTCGGCGTTGGCCGGCGGTCCGGCAGGCGCCCTCCGGGGCGCGCTGCCGGCGCCGCGCGGCCGGCTGGCAGCGTGCGGGCGGCTGGCAGCGTGCGGCCGGCGGGCAGCGTGCGGCCGGCGGGTCCTGCGCGGCCGGCCCGCCGGGCGTCAGTATCGCAGGACCGCGGCCGCGGCCGCGCCGTCGGGCAGCCGCGATGCACGGCGGGCCACCACGTCGCTGCCGTTCCGCAGGCCGAGGACCGCCAGGCGATCGAGCAGTTCCACGTCGCCGTTCTCGCGCTCGGCGTGCACCTGGACCTGCCCGTCCTCGGCGAGGTGACCCCAGATGCTGCGGTCGGCCGCCACCAGCAGCGACTCCACGCGCCCGGCGACCACCGCCGGGCCGATGTCCTTGAGCTTCGATGCGGCCCGGTCGGTGCCGCGCAGCTCCACGAAGGCCGCGGCGGCGCGGTCGGCGTCGGCCTCGATCACCGGCCGGGCCAGGTCCCAGGCGGCCTGATGCAGCCAGGCGAAGTCCAGGCTGTCGAGGTTGCCCTTCAGGCCGCCGGGCACCACGTCCGGGCGCTTGCTCACCTTGTGGAACAGGGCGATCAGCTCCTCCACGCCGACCAGCACCAGCGGCGTGCCGTCGGGCGGCAGGCGCTCCTCCAGCTCCGTGTCCAGCATCTGCAGGAAGCGGACCACCTCCTCCTCGCGATCGTCCTCGCCGGCGCCATGGCCGTGGAAGATGCTGCCCTCGCGCTGGGACCCCGGCCGGGCGCCGGCGTGGTGCTGCAGGTGGGGCCGCTCGAGGTCGTGGCCCAGGGCGTCGGCCAGGCTGGCGGGGACGTCGCCCAGGGTCATGAAGACCAGCTCCTGGTCGGTGACCTCGAAGAGGCGGACGTCGTTCAGGCTCAGCGCCAGCAGGTGGAAGCTGGTCTCGCGACGGAGCAGGGGCAGCAGGGGCTTGAGGTGGAAGTGGTCGTGGACGTAGCAGAACTCCTCGAAGTGGCGCGCGCAGCGGAACTCCTTCAGACCGTCCGGACCGATGAACAGCGCCAGGCCATCCTTCTGGTGCTCCCAGAAGGTCCCCTGCTCGAGCAGGGCGGTGGCGGGCGCCAGCCGCTCCCCGACCTCCGCGCCGGTCATGCCCGCCCGCTCGAGCTGCTCGGCGGCCTCGCGCAGCAGGTTCTTCAGGCGGATGGGGCCCTGCCGGATCTCCCGGCCGGCGCGGTGGGTGGGCAGGTAGATGCTCACCAGGCTGCCCGGGCCGGTGGTCGTGGCCAGCTCGCTCACGGTGCGGCGATCGATCGCGCTCATGCGGCGGCTCCTTTCGGTCGCAGGTGCACTGGGCCGTTCCACCGCCGGCTCGCGGCCGGACGGGGGACGGCCTGTCACTCCCACGCTTACGTAGAATTCGTCCGGGTCACCAGCGAAATCCTGGCGTAAACCTTGCTCGGGGGTTATCTATGAAGGAGCAAGCCGGTCCGGGCATCTCCGCCCGGGGACGGCAGTCGCGGAGTCACCCGCGAGATCTGTCGAGCTGAGAGACCCTTGGCTCAACGGAGCCAAGGAGCACTCAGGTTTGACATTCCAGGACTTCGCCTTCGATCCCCGCCTCCAGGCCGGCATCGCGGCCATGGGCTTTACCCAGCCCACGCCCATCCAGTCCGCCGCCATCCCCGAGGTCGCGGCCGGCCGTGACGTGATCGGCGTCGCGCAGACCGGCACCGGCAAGACGGCGGCCTTCATGCTTCCCATCCTGCAGCGCTTGCTGGATCACCCGCGCGAGCTCTCCCGCGGGGCAGTGCGCGCCCTGGTGCTCGCGCCCACCCGCGAACTGGCCGAGCAGATCTGCCTGGCCACCCGGGAGATGGCCCGGCAGACCGACATGCGCGTGAGCGCCGTCTACGGTGGCGTGGGCAAGGAGCCCCAGGCCCGGAAGCTCCGCCGTGGCGTGGAGATCGTGGTGGCCTGCCCCGGCCGGCTGCTGGACATCCACGGCGACGGCAGCATCGATCTCTCCGGCATCGAGGTGCTGGTGCTCGACGAGGCCGACCGCATGTGCGACATGGGCTTCCTGCCGGACCTGCGCGAGATCCTCGGCCTGCTGCCCACCAACCGGCAGAGCCTCTTCTTCTCGGCCACCATGCCGCGGGAGATCCGTGGCCTGGCCGACAGCATGCTCATCGCCCCGGTGGAGGTGAGCATCGGCCAGTCCCAGCCCGCGGTCACCGTCTCGCAGGCCTTCTACCCGGTGTCCGAGTCGCGCAAGAGCGCGTTCCTGGTGGCGCTGCTGAAGCACCTGGGCCGCGAGCGGACGCTCATCTTCACCAAGACCAAGGACCGCGCGCGGGTGCTCGCCCTGGTGCTCGCCCGCGAGGGCCACAGCGTGGCCGCCATGCAGGGCAACCTGACCCAGGGCCAGCGCCAGGTGGCCATGGAGGGCTTCCGCAAGGGACGGTACGACGTCCTGGTGGCCACCGACATCGCCGCGCGCGGCATCGACATCAGCGAGATCGAGACGGTGATCAACTACGACATGCCCGACACCCTCGACGGCTACACCCACCGCGTGGGCCGCACCGGCCGCGCGGAGCGGACCGGGGAGGCCCTGAGCCTCGCCTCGCCCGCCGACACCCTGCTGGTGCGGGAGATCCAGGATCAGCTGGGCGAGGACGTGGAGCAGCGCGTGCTGCCGGACTTCGACTACGACGGCTTCACGCCGCGGCTGTTCGTCGCCCCCCGCGAGGAGCGCAAGCCCGCTGGCCGGCGTGGCCTGGGCAGCCGCCGCCGCACGGTGAGCCGCCGGCGCACCGCACGTTTCGCCTAGAGGATCGGGCACGCGACAGACACGAGGAGGATGCCAATGGCCAGGAGCCAGTTCAGTTTCCAGAAGCGGCAGAAGGAACTCGCCAAGAAGAAGAAGAAGGAAGAGAAGCTCGCGCGGAAGCAGGAGCGCAAGGATACCGGCGCCGCCAAGGGCCCGGAGATCGCCATGGTGAACGAGTTCGGCGAGGTGATCGAGCCGGAACCGGGCGCCGCCGACCACCCCGGCGCCGAGGACCGCGACGACGCCGACCAGGGCGACACCGACCGCTCCTGACGCCGCCTCTGCCGCCACAGAAGGCTCTCTGCCCCCGGCAGAGAGCTTTTCGCCGCCCGCCGGCAGGCCTGCACCGCCGGCAAGCCGCCGCCGCGGCCGGCAGGCCGCCGCCGCCGCAAAGCCGCCGCCGCCGCAAAGAAAACGGCCCCGCTCTCCAGGAGAGCGGGGCCGTGCTGTCACACGAGTCACCGGGCCGCGAGGCCCGGCAGACGCCGGGCTACCAGTTCGAGCTGCGGCGCGGCTCGCGGGGGCGGGCCTCGTTCACGGTCAGCGCGCGGCCGTCGACTTCCTTGCCGTTCATGGCCTCGATGGCCTGCATCGCGGCGTTGTCGTCCGCCATCTCCACGAAGCCGAAGCCCCGGGACCGGCCGGTGTCGCGGTCGAGGACCACCTTGGCGCTCGCCACCTCGCCGTGGGGCGAGAAGATGGCGGCCAGGTCATGGTCGTCGCTGTTGAAGCTGAGGTTGCCCACATAGATCTTCTTCAAGAGAACACTTCCTTGAGACGTGAGGGAGCAGCGTCGTGGCCATCATCGGCGCGGGCTGCCCGCCTGCAAAACAAGACTGGCGCTGTCGCCAGTCCCGTTCCAAAGGTAGGTGCTCGGGCCGTTCGCGCAAGGCGGATCTTGCCGTGCGGCGGATATTCTGCCCGGCCGGATCCGCCGCATCGAGATTATCTTGACGGTAGAGATCGGTGACGGAGCGGATGGGGATGCGCACGCGGGTGGGTCCGCTCCCGGCGAAACGGGATCCCGATGAACATCCTGCTGGTGGAACCACGCACCCCGGAGACCTTCTGGAGCCTGCGCCACGCCCTGCGCTACGTGGGCCGGCGCGCGGCCAACCCGCCCCTGGGCCTGGTCACGGTGGCGGGGATGCTGCCGGCGGAGTGGTCGTGCCGGGTGGTGGACGGCAATACCCGCGACCTCACCGACCAGGACATCCGCTGGGCGGACTGGGTCCTGGTCAGCGCCATGCTCATCCAGCGCGACGGCGTCATCGACCTGGTCCGCCGCTGCCACGCCCTGGGCAGGCCCGTGATCGGCGGCGGCCCGCTCTTCGCCGATCCCCCCGACCCGGAGCTCGGCGTGGACGTCACCGTGGTGGGCGAGGCGGAGGAGGTGGTCGGCGCCCTGGTGGCCGACCTGCGCGCCGGCCATCCGCGGACGTGCTACCGCGCGCCCCGCTTCCCGGACCTCGCCCGCACGCCGATCCCGCGCTGGGATCTGCTCGATCTGAGCCACTACGCCACCCTGTCGGTCCAGTCCTGCCGCGGCTGCCCCTACGACTGCGAGTTCTGCGACGTGGTGGCGCTCAACGGCCGCCAGCCCCGCCACAAGCCCGCCGAGCGCTTCGTGGCCGAGCTCGAGACCCTGCGCCGCCTCGGCTGGCGCGGGCCGGTGTTCGTGGTGGACGACAACTTCATCGGCAACCGGCGCCGCTGCCTCGACCTGCTGCGGGCCATCCTCGCCTGGCGCCAGCGTACCGGTGCGCGCATGACCTTCCTGACCGAGGCCTCGGTGAACATGGCCAGCGACCCCGAGCTCCTCGAGCTCATGGTGGCCGCCGGCTTCAAGAAGGTGTTCCTGGGCCTGGAGACCCCCAGCCTCGACAGCCTGCGCGAGTGCCACAAGCTGCAGAACCTGCGGGACGACCTCGCCACCAGCGTCCAGGCCATCCAGGCCGCCGGCCTCGAGGTGATGGGCGGGTTCATCGTGGGCTTCGACAGCGACCAGCCCGACATCTTCCAGCGCCAGTTCGAGTTCATCCAGAAGACCGGCGTGGTCACCGCCATGGTGGGCCTGCTGCAGGCGCTGCCGCGCAGCCGCCTCTTCGAACGGCTGGCGCGCGAGGGCCGCCTGCACGGCGGCAGCCTGGGCGACAACACCCGCGCGGAGTTCAACTTCGAGCCGCGCCTGGACCGCGAGTTCCTGCTCGCGGGCTACCGCCGGCTGGTCCAGCGGCTCTACGAGCCGGCCTGCTACTACCGCCGCATCGAGACCTACCTGCAGGTGCACCGCCCGCGCGGACCGCGGCCTCACCTCGGCTGGCGGGACCTCGGCGCGCTGGCGCGCTCGCTCTGGTCCCTGGGTGTCCGCCACCGCGGGCGGCGGGCGTTCTGGCGGCTGCTGGCCCGGGCGGCCGTGCGCCATCCGCGGCAGTTCGGCGAGGCGGTGACGCTGGCCATCATGGGCGTGCACTTCCGGCACGTCGCCGCGTCGCTCTGAGCCGCGTCGCTCTGGCCCGGCGGCGTCGTCCTGGCTCAGGCCGCCCCCGCCGCCGCGCGCCGCGGGAAGCCGGGATGCGCCCGGGCCTGCTGCGCCTGCCACAGGTGCCGGCGCTCGTGGCCGGTGAGGATGCGCAGCGCGGTGTCCAGGTCCACCGTCACCAGCGGCACGAAGGGCGAGCGGACACGCACGCGGTCGAGGGCCAGGCCGTCGGCAGCCCGCAGGCGCTCGGCGTGGGCATGGCGCAGGGCGAGGAAGCGGGCCAGCGGGCTGCCCGGCGCCCCTGGCGCGGCCGATGCGGCGTCTTGCGGATCGGTCGGCCGGGTCGGGCGGATGCGGGCCGGTGCGGGGATCCGCAGGCGCGCCGGCGGCTCCAGCCCCTTCATGAGCAGGTCGCCCAGCCGGCTGCCGTCGGGGGCGCCCACGTCGGGCCGCCCCGCGATGCGCACGCCCCGTGCCCGGGCGGTCTCCACGGCCGGGTCGATCACCGCGTGGTAGGCCTCGCCGGCCAGGACCAGGTGCCCGAGGCACTCGGCCACCGACCAGCGTCTCTCCGCCGGCCGCCACCAGAACTGCGTGGTGGTCAGTCCGGCCACGAGCCGCCGCGCCTCCTCGCCGCTGGCGTGCAGCTCGCGCCAGCGCTGGCGCAGCTCGCAGGCGACGAGGTCGTCCGGCGGTTCGGCGGCGAGCGCGTGGGGGCTCTCCGGCGTCTCGACCTGTGCGTCGACGCGATGATGACGGTCAAGCGGGGCCATGCGGGGACCTCCTCAGTCTCCTTCGAGGACGAGCACCGCCGTCACCGGCAAATGATCCGAGGGCCAGAGGCCGTCGGTGCGGCGGGAATCGAGGGTGGCGTCGCGCACCCGCGCTTCGGGCGAGGCCAGCACCCAGTCGATGCGGCCGGGCCGCACGGCGTCGCCGAAGCCGTGGAACGTGCCCGCCTCCGGGCGCCGGTCGTGGATCGCGGTCCAGGTGTCGATCAGCAGCGGCAGGGCCGGCGCCGTGGGATGGGAGCCGGCGGCCGCCGGGCCCAGGCGGAGGGTCTGCTGCACCGATCCGCGCCGGTCCGAGGCGGGGGCGTTGAAATCGCCGGTGACCACCAGGACCGCGCCCTGGCGGTGCTCGGCCAGCCAGCGATGCAGCAGCGCCGCCGACTTTCGGCGCGCCTTCTCGCCGGCGTGGTCGAGATGGGTGTTCAGCCAGAGGATCTCGTGGCCGGTGGACCGGTCGTGCAGCCGCGACCAGGTGGCGATGCGTGGCAGGGCGGCATCCCAGCCGCGGCTCGCCACCTCCTGCGGCGTCTCGCTCAGCCAGAAGGTGCCGCTCGCGCGCAGCACCAGGCGGTCGGCCCGGTAGAAGGCGGCGCACATCTCCCCGGCCTCCGCGCCGTCGTCCCGTCCGGCCGCCACCACGGCGTAGCCCGACAGGCCGCCCAGCAGCTGGTCGCGCTGGAAGGCCAGGCACTCCTGGGTGCCGAGCAGGTCGGGTGCGAACTCCGTGACGCGCGCGAGGACCAGCGGCGCCCGGTGGGGCCAGGCATGGTCGCCATCATCGGCCGTGCCGTACCGCAGGTTGAACGACATCACCCGCAGCGGCGCGGCCGACGGGTCCCGGGGCGCCGGGGTGGCGGCTGCGGGGGCGGTGGTGGTCGCGGGGGCAGGGGCGGCGGTCGTCGCCGCCGGGCCGGTCATCAGGCCGGTGGCGTACAGGATGAAGATGAGCGCGCGGATGGCGGGACCTCCGGTTCGGTCCACCCGGGGCGGACCCGTCGCGGCCGCGGAGCCGGAGCCCGCGCCGGGGGGGCGTCGCCCCCCGGGGGGTCGTCGCCCCGTCGCCCCGTCGCCCCGGAGCACGGCGGGCATCAGCCGCGGTAATGCAGATTGCTGCGCCGGTGTCGGCCCAGGCGCAGCACGGTCCGCCGGATCTGCGACCGTGGCGACCGCGACGGCCGCGGCACCTGCCAGGTGGACCAGGCCCGGGTCTGCCGGGTCACCGGCGTGCGGAGGGAACGGTAGCGTCCCGCGGAACGTCTGGCGAGGGTGCGGAGCATGATGTCCTCCCTTCGTCGATGGATCGCGCGCGCTTCCGGGGCGCGCACGGGCTCGTCACCGCCCATGCTAGGCCGGCACCGGCGGGGATGGCCGTGGGGGCGATTCCCAATGGCGGGTCGTGGCTCGACCGGGCGCCGCGGACCGTGCTACGCTGGACGGGCCAGTGCTGCCCGGTCCCGGTCCCGGTGCCGGTCGCCGGAAGAGGTCGTCCCGGGGCGCGGCCCGGAGCCATGGGGGAGGTCCCGTTCGTGAACACCACTGCCACGGCCGACGGCCCGGCGGCCCGCCGCCTCGTGGTCCTGGGCACCGCCAGCCAGGTGCCCACGGCCGACCGCAACCACAACGGCTACGTCCTGTTCTGGGACGGCGAGGCCATCCTCTTCGATCCCGGCGAGGGCACCCAGCGGGAGATGACCCGCTGCGGGGTGGCGGCCGCCAGCATCACGCGCATCTGCCTGACCCACTTCCATGGCGACCACTGCCTGGGCCTGCCGGGCGTGCTGCAGCGCATGGGACTGGACGGCGTGGAGCGCCCGGTGCCCATCTGTTACCCGGCCGCCGGCGAGGTCGTCCTCGAGCATCTGCTCGCCCTGGCGGTCTGCGGCCACACGGTGCCCGTGCGGCGCGAACCCATCGGCGCCGGCGGGGCGGATCGGGACCTGGGCCATGCCTGGCTGCGCGCCCGGCCGCTCCGGCACGGGACCGACGTGCTGGGCTACCGCCTGGAGGAGAAGCCCGGCCGCACGCTGATCCCGGAGCGGCTCGCGGACCTGGGCATCGCCGGGCCCCTGGTGGGCGAGCTGGTCCGTGCCGGCGAGGTCGTCCTGGATGGGCGGCGGGTGACCGTCGATGAGGTGAGCCATCCACGATCCGGCCAGACCGCCGCCGTGGTCCTGGACACCGCCGAGGCGCCCGCCATCGCCGAGCTGCTCGCCGGCGCCGACATCGCCCTGGTGGAGGCCACGTTCCTCGCCACGGAGGCCGATCAGGCGGCTCGCTACCTCCACCTGACCGCCGACCAGGCCGGCCGGCTCGCCGTCGAGGCCGGCGTGGCCACCCTCGTGCTCACCCACTACTCCGCGCGTTATGACGACCCTGCCGCTTTCGCCGCCGAGGCCGGCGTGCACCACCCGCGCGTGATCGCGGCGCGGGACGGGACCGTCGTGGCGGTATCGCGGCGGAAGAGGCGGCTGGAACCCTGAACGGTGGCTGGAGCCCCGAGCGGTGGCTGGAGCCCCGAGTGGTGGGCTGGAGCCCCGAGTGGTGGCGTCGTGGTTGCCCCCGGTTGCCATGGTTGCCGTCCGGGGGCTTCTCCGCGTGGCTGCTGGGCGGCCTTGGTCCGCTGGCGGGCCTCACCGGCGCTCCTACGTTGCAGGACAGACGCGGCGATGAGCCGGCGCGGTCCGTCCGGGGCCCGCCATCGCCTCCTCGGAGCGGCGACCACGACGTGGGCCGCGACCGGGCGTTCGCCTCGACGAAGGGAGCCGCCATGCGATCTCTCGCCCCCCGCCTCCGTACCGTTCCTTCCCCCCGCTGGCTCGTGATCCTCCTCCTCGCCGGCCTGGCGGCCCTGGTCGGGTGCCAGTCCGCCACCGATCTGAAGCCCGCCCCCGGCGCCGACGCCGTGCCTGGCCTGGAGCAGGCCGCGCGGAACGTGGTCCAGGGCGTGGAGGTGGTGGCCCAGACCGCGGACTGGCCGGGACTGCAGGACATCGGCAACCAGGTCACGCCCATCCGCGTGATGATCACCAACCACTCGGAGCAGTCGATCCGCGTGCGGTACCAGGAATTCGCCATCATCGGCCCGGAGGGTGAGCGCTACTCCGCCCTGCCACCCTGGCAGATGCAGGGGTCGGTGACCGAGGAGGTGACCGCCCGCGTGACCACCACGGTGCCGGACCCGATCTTCGTGCATCGCGGCTTCCACGTGGCGCCCGCCTACCGGACCATCTACCCGACCTGGGATCCTTGGATCGGGCCGTTCGCTCACAATGCCTCATGGTATCAGACCCATGCCACCTACTGGCGTGAGATCCCGCTTCCCACACCCGGCATGCAGGCGCGCGGCCTGCCCGAGGGCGTGCTCGATCCCCAGGGCCACCTGGAGGGCTGGCTCTACTTCGAGCACGTGGAGGCCGACCGCGGACCCATCACGTTCCGCCTCGATCTGGTGAATGCCGACCCGGGTCGCGACCTGGGCGAGGTGCGGATCCCGTTGACCGTGGAGTAGGGGGCTGGGGGTTGGGCCGGGCGGCCAGGCTGGGGGCCAGGCTGGGGGCCAGGCCGGGCGGCCAGGCTGGGGAGAGCGGGGCGCGGGCTGCGGGGTATGGATTGGGGGCACGGGCAGGGTTGGGCGGCACTGGCCAGGCTGGGCGGCCGGGCGAGGTTGGGCGGCCGGGCGAGGGGTCTCGGGGGTCCCCGGGGGGCCCCCCGGGGGGCCCTCTTCGGGGGGGCCTCTTCGGGGGGGCCTCTTCGGGGGGTGGACGTCGCTCGTCATCGAGGATTCATGATGGTCGTCCGTCCGGGCCGCGCGGTCGGGCTGTCCGGTATACAGAACACCGTGCACGGGTCGTCCGGCCTCGGGCTCGACCGCCCGACTGGCGCCAGGCAAGCCCGTGTTTTCCGGTGATCCGAACGAATTTCTCCTTGCCATTTTCGCCTTCCTTTCGTATCTTCTTCCCACGCCTCCCCTCGCCCGATCCTGGAGGAATTCCCATGGCCAGTTCGCCTTCTTGTGCGCGGTCGAAGCCCTCGAAGCCGTCCAGCGCGTCCAGCCCGTCCAGCGCGTCCAACCCGTCCAACCCGTCCAGCGCGTCCAACCCGTCCAGCGCGTCCAGGGCCGCCGGCCCCGCGGCCGGCGTGGCGCC
>CAZWYF010000020.1:0-55775 GCA_964637835.1 uncultured Fibrobacteraceae bacterium | reverse complement strand
GGAACCGGACCCGCACCACGGTGCGCTCCGGCGCGGTCACCAGTGTCTCCACCTGTGGACGATCCAGGACGGCGCGATCGCCCCCCTGGGCCAGCGTCCCGGCGGGCCACGCGGCCAGCAGCATCACGAAGGCGAGGCCCAGCAGGGCCTGGTGGCGGCGCGTGAACTCAGGCATCATCCCCGTCCCCCTCCCGGGCCCCGGTGGCCGGATCGAGGCTCTCGGCCTCCTCCAGCAGCATGATCGGGATGTCGTCCTCGACGCGGAAGCGCAGCCGGCACGCCGGGCAATCGAGCCAGGAATGGTCCCCGGCCGGCTCCACCGGGCCCTTGCACCGGGGGCAGGCCAGGATCTCCAGCAGCTTCGGATCGAGCATCACAGCCTCCTGCGGAAACGTTCGTGGATGTCACGGGACGCAAGAACCGGACCGCGGCGGGGTCACCGCCCGTCGCTCCATTCCCCCATGCCGAGGAACTTGGCCAGGCGCTGCTCCTGGAGGGCCTCGGGGGCCAGTTCTCCCAGCTCGGCCAGGGCGTCCAGCAGGCGGGCCTTGATGACCTGCGCGGCCCCCTCGTGGTCGCGGTGGGCGCCGCCCACCGGCTCGGCGATCACCCCGTCGACGAGCCCGAAACCGCGGGCGTCGGCGGCAGTGAGGCGCATGGCGCGCGCGGCGTCGCTGGAGCGGGCCGCGTCGCGCCAGAGGATGGCGGCGCAGCCCTCGGGGCTGATCACGCTGTAGACGGCGTTCTCGAGCATGAACACGCGGTCGGTCACGCCCAGGGCCAGGGCCCCGCCCGAGCCGCCCTCGCCGGTGACCACGGCCACGCTGGGCACCGCGAGGCCGGCCATCTCCCGCAGGTTGCGGGCGATGGCCTCGGCCTGGCCGCGCTCCTCGGCCCCCACGCCCGGATAGGCGCCCGGGGTGTCGATGAACGTGATCACGGGACGACCGTACCGTTCGGCCAGTTTCATCAGCCGCAGGGACTTGCGGTAGCCCTCGGGGTGGGCCATGCCGAAGTTGCGGCGCAGGTTGCTCCGCGTGTCGCGCCCCTTCTGGTGGCCGAGGACCAGCACGGGCTGGCCCTCGAGGCGGGCGAGGCCGCCGACGATGGCAGGGTCGTCCCGGAACTGGCGGTCGCCGTGCAGGGGCAGGAAGTCGGTGAAGATGCGGTCGATCAGGTCCAGGGTGGTGGGGCGGCGGGCATGCCGCGCCAGCTGGACGCGCTGCCAGGGTTCCAGGCGCGCGAAGATGTCGTGGCTGAGCTTCTCGGACTTGCGGCGCAGGCGGGCCACCTCGTCGGCCACGTCCACGCCGCCCACCGAGGCGGAAGCCTCCAGGGTGCGGATGCGCTCCTCGAGTTCCACGATGGGACGCTCGAATTCCAGCCAGGGGCCCTTGCCGGTGACGAGTGAGGTGCTGTCGGCCATGATCTCCCGCTTCTGTGCGTTGGGGGGTTCCCGCGGGGCAAGATACCACCGAAGGGTGGACGGTGGCTACCCCGGGGCCGCCGGTCAGCTCGTCGGGCGCCGCCAGTCTCCGTTGCCCCGCCCGCCGCGCTGCGGGGCGGTCGGCAACCGCACCTCCAGGCCGAGGCGCCGCAGACCCGGCAGGGTGCGCAGGGCGCGCAGGCTCTCCAGGGTCAGGGCCACGCACCGCTCGGTCCGCAGCAGGTAGGGCCGGCCGCCGGGCCGCACGGCGTCGATGACCACCGGCACCGGCGTGGCCAGGAGCTGCTCCCGGTCCGTGACCGCCACCAGGCCCACCGGCTCGGCGCCGGCCTCCGCCGCGGCGGCCGCCGGGATGGTCTCCTCGCTGCCGGCCAGATCGCCGGCCACGAGGTCGGCCAGGGGCTGCGGCCGACCGTAGCGGTCGAGCAGCTCGCCCAGCCGGACCAGGCCCGCCTGGCCCATCCGCTCGAGATCCACCTCGAGCATCACGCCACGCGTCCAGCAGCCGAGCACCTCGTCCACGCGGGTCAGGCGGTCGGCCACCACCTCGCGCTTGCCGTCCGAGCGCACCTGCACGCGGCCGCCCAGCAGCAGGATCGAGTCGCTGGCCACCAGCGCGGCCGCCTCCTCGTACAGGCGGGCGTAGACCACCGCCTCGATCATGCCGCTGCGGTCCTCGAAGTGGGCCCGGGCGTAGAGCCGCTTGTGCTTGTCGCGCGCGTTGCGGAAGCTGGTGACCACGCCGGCCAGGTCCACCCAGGCGCCCTCGCTGCGCACCTGCGCCTCGGCGGTGCTGGAGACCGTCAGCGAATCCATGAGTTCGCGGTACTCGGCGAACGGATGGCCGGAGAGGAAGAAGCCCACCGCCCGCCGCTCCAGCGAGAGTTCCACCAGCGGATCGTAGGGGGCGGCCGGCTGCAGCACCGGTCGCAGGGCCTCCGCCGCCTCCCCGCCGCCGAACAGGCTGGCCTGGCCCCCCTCCCGGTCGCGGGCCGAGCGCTGGCCGTGCATCAGCGCCCGATCGAGGTTGGCGATCTGGGTGGCGCGGTCCCCGGGCAGGCAGTCCATGGCGCCGGCGTGGATGAGCGACTCGAGCACCTTGCGGTTGACGCGGCCGAGGTCGACGTGCTCGCAGAGGTCGAAGAGGTCCTCGAAGGGACGACCGAGGGCCGCGTGCGTGGCCATGACCGCCTCGATGGCCGAGGCGCCCACGCCCTTGACGCCCCCCATGCCGAAGAGGATGGCGTGCTCCCCATCGACGCCGAACTCCGCGCGGGGCTGGTTGATGCTGGGCGGCCGGATCACCAGGCCCAGCTGCTTGCACTCGTCGATGAGCTGGATGATGCGCTCGGCCTTGCGCATCTCGCTGGTCATGGTGGCGGCCATGAACTCGGCCGGGTGGTGGGCCTTGAGCCAGGCGGTCTGGATGGAGAGCAGGGCGTATGCCGCCGAGTGGCTCTTGTTGAAGCCGTACTGGGCGAAGAACTCCATCTCCTCGAAGACCTCGCCCGCGATCTGCGCGTCGTAACCGCGCTCCTTCGCTCCATCGAGGAACATGACCTTCATCTCGGCCATGATGTCGGCCTTCTTCTTGCCCATGGCCTTGCGCAGCCGGTCCGCCTGGCCGAGGGTGAACCCGCCCATCGTCGCGGCGATCTGCATCACCTGCTCCTGGTACAGGATCACGCCATAGGTGTCGCCGAGGATGCTCTCCAGGTCGGGATGCTTGTAGACCACCTGCTTGCGGCCGTGCTTGCGGTCGACGTAGACCTCGTCCATGCCGGCTCCCAGGGGCCCGGGCCGGTAGAGGGCGTTGATGGCGGTGATGTCGTCGTAGCAGGTGGGCTTCAGCTTGCGTACCAGCTCCTGCATGCCGCTGCTCTCGAGCTGGAAGACGCCCACGGTGCGGCCTTCCTGCAGGAGCCGGTAGGTGGCGGGGTCGTCGGTGGGGATCTCGCCGGCGGCGGGCGCCTCGCCGTGGGTCTCGCGGATCAGGGCCAGGGCCTTGTCGATCACCGTGAGCGTGCGCAGGCCGAGGAAGTCCATCTTCAGCAGGCCCATCTCCTCGCTCATGCGCATGTCGAACTGGGTGGTGATGTCGCCCTTGGTGCTCTTGTAGAGGGGCAGGTGCTCCACCAGCGGCGAGGGGGTGATCAGCACGCCTGCGGCATGGATGCCGGGATTGCGGTTCATCCCCTCGAGGACCTGGGCGTTGCGCAGGAGCATGGCGTGGGTCTCGGACTGATCGGCCACCTCCCTGAGTCCGGGCGCCTCGGCGATGGCGCGCTCGAGGGTGATGCCCAGCTCCTCGGGCACCAGCTTGCTGATGCGGTCGGACTCCTGGAAGCCGAGGTCCAGGACGCGGGCCACGTCCTTGATCACCGCCCGGGCCGCCATGGTCCCGAAGGTGATGATCTGCGAGACGTTCTGGCGGCCGTACTTCTCCTCCACGTAGCGGATGATCTCCGGGCGCTTCTCGAAGCAGAAGTCCACGTCGATGTCCGGCATGGAGATGCGCTCGGGGTTGAGGAACCGCTCGAAGAGCAGCTTGTGGCGCATGGGGTCGATGTCGGTGATGCCCATGCAGTAGCAGACCAGCGAGCCGGCGGCCGAGCCGCGGCCCGGGCCCACGGGGATGTCGCGCTTGCGGGCGGCGTCGATGAAGTCCCAGACGATGAGGAAATACCCCGCGTAGCCGGTCTTGCGGATGATGCCCAGCTCGTACTCCAGGCGTTCCTCCAGCTCGGGCGTGATCCGCTCGTAGCGCTCGCGCAGGCCCGCCTGCGCCAGGTGCGTGACGTACTGCTCGGGCGTCTCGAACCCGTCCGGCAGGGGGAAGAGCGGTAGGAGCAGGTTGCCGAGCTCGAGGTCGAAGTCCACCATCTGCGCCACGTGCACGGTGTTGGCGATGGCCGCGGGCCAGTCCTGGAAGAGCGCGAGCATCTCCTCGGTGGTCTTGAAGTAGACCTCCGGGGTGCTCGAGCGCCAGCGGGCGGGGTCGTGGTAGGTCTTGCCGGTCTGGATGGCCAGCAGGATGTCATGGGCCTCGTGGTGGTCGCGATCGAGGAAGTGGCAGTCGTTGGTGGCGATGAGCTCGAGGCCGGTCTCGCGCGCCACCCGGGGCATGAGCTCGCGGACCGTCTGCTCCTCGGGCAGGCCGTGATTCTGGATCTCCAGGAAGTAGCGGTCCGGCCCGAAGATCTCCCGGTACTCGCTGGCCGCGCGCACGGCGCCCTTGACGTCGCCGCGGGCCAGCGCCGCGTTGGGCTCGCCGCCCAGGCAGGCGCTCAGGGCGATGACGCCCTCGGCGTGGTCGGCCAGGAGCTTCTTGTCGATGCGCGGCTTGTAGTAGAAGCCCTCCAGGTAGGCGGCCGACGCCAGCTTGACCAGGTTCCGCCAGCCGGCCTGGTCCTGCACCAGCAGGACGGTGTGGTTGCTCTTCGCGGCGTCCTTGCCGGAGCGGTCGTGCATGTCCCGGGTGACGTAGGCCTCCATGCCCAGGATGGGCTTGATGCCGGCGTTCTTGCAGGCGAGGTAGAACTCCACCGCCCCGAACATGTTGCCGTGATCGGTGAGGGCGAGGGCGGGCTGACCGCAGGCCGCCGCCTTGGCCACCATGGCCTGGGTCTTCATGGCGCCGTCGAGCAGGCTGTAGTCGGAATGATTGTGCAGGTGGACGAACTGCTGCTCGGGCATGGCCGCTCTTCCTTGCGGTTGCTGCGGATCCTCCGGAACCGGTGCGGGCGCCGCGCGCGCCGACGGTGCCGGGCAGAGTAACAGGACGCGGCCGGGCCGTAAAGCCGGCGCCCATCCGGCCGCGCCGCGCACGCTCGCAAACCACGAGAAGACGACCTCTTACGCGGAAAGCGAGAGGATCGGCATCAGCGCCCCGCCGCCGCGGGACCCGGCCCCGGTCCCGGGTCCACCAGTTCGAGGGTCACCTCGGCCGCCGCCCGGTGGCCGGCCCGGTCGGCCACGGTCACGGCGAGCCGGTGCCGGCCGCCGGCCAGACCGTCCGGCAACTCCACCAGGATGCGGTCGCGGGGCGGGTCGGGTTCGGCGATCAGGGGCGCCCCGTCCAGCGCCACGGCGAGGGTGGTCCAGTCCACGCCGCTGCCGTGGTCACCCACCGGCAGCCGGAAGACGGGCCAGCGCGGCAAGGTGACGCCGTGGCGAGCGGTGGGCTCGCGCCGCACCAGGCGGGTGTCGGCGGCCGCGGTGGCGATCACCGGAGCGGCCGCATCCCGCAGGACGGCGAAGACGCCGGGCCCCGGCAGTGCCACGCTCCCATCGGGGGCGAGGCCGCCCACGTGGTCCCAGGCGCCATCGTCGAGCTCGTAGACGCCCACGGCGGGATCCTCCCGGTCGACCGACGGCGCCGGGAGCGCCGTCGGCGGCAGCACCACGCGGGGGTCGTCGAGCAGCGGGCGGCGCCGATCCGCGCGGTATTGCACGGGGGTCGCCAGCAGCGTCAGGCCGGTCAGGCGCGGCGGCGGCAACGGCCGTCCGGCGGCGAGCGGCGCGCAGGCCCAGGCCAGGCCGTCGGTGGTGCGGCCGCGCACCAGATCGGGATGGGTCAGTTCCACCTGCCACGGGTCGCGGCGCACGTCCGGGCCCGGGGTCCAGCCAGCCCAGCCGGCGGCGGGGTCGTCCCCGGGTCCGGCCACCACCAGGTCCCAGCGGACCCGGCTCGTGTTGCCCGCCCGGTCGCTGGCGATCAGCTCGAGGGCGTGGCGGCCGGGGGCCAGTTCGGTCGCGGTGAGCCAGGATGCCGTCTGGCGGCCCGCCAGCGCGCAGCGCGGATCGGTCCACAGCCAGCGCTCGCGACCGAGGTCGGTGTCCAGGTATTCCAGGCGCTGGTGCCGGTTGTGCTCCCAGCGCAGACTGTCGTTGTGGGCCACCAGCACCGGGGCGCCGTCCACCCGCAGCTCCAGGCGCCGCGGACCGAGCCGGTAGCGGAGGTGGTCGCTGCGCTCGACCACGCGGGCGCTCAGCCGCACCCGGCCGTGTCCCACACGCACCGCCGGGAGCTGGCCGCCGAGCGGGCGTTCGCCATCGCCATGGACCAGGCTGGGCGGCCCGGCGCCGTCGAGGTTCACCACGCGGATGGCGAGGATCTCCGGGGCGATGGTGTCGGCGACGGCGAAGCCGTGGGCCTGGGGGTCGAGGGGCTGGCCGTCGGCCCCACGGACCTCGAAGTGCAGATGCGGCCCCAGGCTGGCGGTCTGGCCCGAGAGGGCGATCACCTCGCCCCGCCGGACGGCCACCTCGCCCGCGGCCAGCCGCAGGTCCACGGCATAGCGGCCGCGGCGTCGCTGCTCCGCCCGCACCCGGTCCCGCAAGTGGTCGGCCAGCCGCTGGAGGTGGCCGTAGACATAGGTGCGGCCGTCGTCGCCCCGGAGGTAGACGGCCTTGCCGTAGCCGGTGGGCGAGTAGCGGATGCGCGTCACCCAGCCGGCGCGCGCCGCGTGGACCGGATAGCCCGTGCGGCTGTTGGTCTTCAGGTCCAGGCCGGCGTGGAACCGTCCCCCGCGTGGCTCCATGAAGTTGCCCGTGAGGTAGCGGCTCGACAGACCCAGGGGCCAGTGGGGCGCGTCGGCGGACGCGGCCGGCGCGGAGGAGCCCGCTGGCGCGGCCAGCAATGCGAGCGACAGGGCGATGGTCCCGAGGGTCATGCGCGGCGCCTCCTTGCCCCGGCGAGGGTCGACCACCGGCCGCTGGCGGCGAGCCGCGGCCGCCGGCGGCGGGATTGGGGGAGACAGGATCCCCGATTCCAGTTTAAGATCATCCTGGCTGGCCGATCATCAAGAAGGATCCTCCATTCAACCGTAGGAGGCGGTATGGCAGCCGCGGCATTCCCCCTGGGCGGGGGCACCCTTCCCGAGATCTCCGGACGTTCCTACCTCCTGGACACCAATGTCCTCCTGCACGACGCCAACGCCCTGAACGTCTTCACCGAGCACAACGTCATCCTGACGGTGGACGTGCTCGAGGAGCTCGACCGCTTCAAGCGGGGCAACGACGAGCGCGGCCGCAACGCCCGCCGCGTCACCCGCACCCTGGACGGCCTGCGCGACGGCCGCCCCCTCTCCCAGGGCGTGCCCATCGCCGATGGGCCCGGCAAGCTCTACGTCCTGGTGACCAACTTCGTGGCCCAGCTGCCCGACGGCATGGACCGCTCGGTACCGGACAACCGGATCCTGGCCGCCGCCCTGGCCCTGCATCAGATCGGCCGCGAGGTGGTGTTCGTCTCCAAGGACATCAACGCCCGCTGCAAGGCCGACGCCCTGGGCATCAAGGCCGAGGACTTCAAGAACCAGAAGGTGAACTTCGACGAGCTGTACACCGGCTGGTCCGAGCACGTGGTGCCCGATGCGACGGTGGACGCCTTCTACGACGGCCAGCCCATCCAGCTGGAGTACGAGTTCCGCCCCAACGAGGGCGTGCTCCTGCGCTCGGAGGCCCGCGAGAAGAAGACCGCCCTGGGGATCTGGCGCACCGACACCGCCCGCATCGATCCCCTGCAGTTCGGTGACGCCCACCCCTGGGGCCTGAGTGCCCGCAACCTCCAGCAGCAGTATGCGCTCGAGCTCCTGCTGCGCCCGGACATCCAGCTGGTGACCATGCTCGGGCAGGCCGGCACCGGCAAGACGCTGCTGGCCCTGGCGGCGGGGCTGCAACTGGTGGCGGAGGAGAAGCAGTTCCGCCGCATCATGGTCTCGCGGCCGATCATGCCCCTGGGCAAGGACATCGGCTATCTGCCGGGCACCAAGGAGGAGAAGCTCGAGAGCTGGATGGAGCCCATCCTGGACAACCTGCAGTACCTGGTGGACCCCAAGCTCGAGCAGAGCAGCGACAAGGTGGACTACCTCCTCGATACCGGCATCCTGGAGATGGAGGCGGTCACCTACATCCGCGGCCGCAGCCTGCCCAGGCTCTTCATCATCATCGACGAGGCCCAGAACCTCACGCCCCACGAGGTCAAGACCGTGGTCTCGCGTGCCGGCGAGGGCGCCAAGGTGGTCCTCACCGGCGACGCCTACCAGATCGACAACCCGTACCTCGACGCCTCGAGCAACGGGCTCACCTACGTGGTGGAGCGGTTCAAGGAGCAGTCCCTCTACGGCCACATCACGCTGGCCAAGAGCGAGCGCTCGCAGCTGGCCAGCCTGGCGGCGCAGCTGCTCTAGCTGCCGCTGGCCTCGCCAGCCTCCACCAGGGCCTGCCGCAGCTGGCCCAACAGGCAGGCGTTGCAGCGCTTGACCGCGGTGGTCAGGTACTGGTCCACCCACTGCTGGTCCTTGCGCGAGGTCATGGCCTCCCAGACGCGCTTGGTGATCTCGCCGAGGCACACGCGCTCCCAGAACAGCTCGCGTCCCTGGTCGTAGACGCGCAGCCGGACCTGGCAGACCGCACGGATCCGCGCCGGCACCGGGATGGCGCCGACACCCACCACGCCGCCCACCGCCGCCCCGCCACCACTGCTGCTGGCCGCGTAGCCCAGCCCGGCTCCCGCGAGGCCAGCCAGGGCGAAGCCGCCGGCGTTGCGGGAGATCTTGCAACCCATGTGCTGCAGATCGATCTCCAGGGTGTAGTCCGCCTGGCTGCGCAGCGGCACCACCTCCACGAGGTTGGTCTGGCTGAGGTCCTGGACCAGGGCCTGGTAGTAGATCTGGCCCACGGGCTCCACCCAGGACTCGTCCGCCGGGAACCGCGCCGTGGCCAGGCCGCCCTCGCCCCCGCGCTGGGTGCCTGGACGGAGGTCGTTGACGAATTCCACGTACAGCCGCGGCGTTCGCTCGCCCACCGGCGGGAAGATCATCGTCTCGCCGGGGTAGTTGAACACGATGTCGTTGCCCGGGCCGCAGCCCGTCAGTCCCGCCAGCACGGCCAGCGACGTCACGGTCGCCAGCACCCGGATGCTCCATCGCATGGGATCGCTCCTCTCGAGAACCTGGGCGTTCCTGAACGTTACGGCCCGGGTCGACCGATGACCAGCCCCACCCGCACGCCCGGAAGGTCGGCGGCCCGGGCGCGGTCCCGCGCGATCTCCACGGTGTCCGCGCTGCCCCAGTACCACACGAGCTCGCCAGCGGCGGCCCCCGCGAAGGCCCGCACCGGCCCGCGTGCGGGCTGACCAGCCACCATGAGGTCGGCGCCGGCGGCGAGCGCGCGACCCGCGGCGGAGTCCCGCGCCAGATTGGTGACCAGGTTCCCGTAGTGATCGATCCACACCACGGTGCCCGGTTCCGGCGGCGCGAGACCGCCGAGATCGGTGGCGTCGCCGGGAGGTCCCAGGAGGGCGGGGTCGCCGTCGCCAGCCAGGTGCGCCACCGCCGGCGCGAAGCGATCCCGGCCGTCGAACGTGCTGGCCGCCGGCAGCCCCGGCGGCGGATCCCGGTGCGCGAGCCGCACCACCTGCAGATCCGGCGCACCGGCCAGGTGGGCGGCCAGGCCGTTGCCGGGCCCCACGAACCAGCGCCCGTCCGCGCGCGCGGCCACGGCCGGGCGGTCGGTGCCGACGCCGGGATCGATCACCGCGAGGCAGACCGCGTCGGCCGGCAGCTGCGGCCAGACGCGGCGCAGCAGCCAGGCGCCGGCCACGAGATCGCAGGCCGGGACGTCGTGGCTCAGATGCACCAGCGTCAGGTCCGGCGGCCCCAGGCGGCGGAGTTGCAGCTCCACCTCGCCGACGTAGGGATCGCTCCGGCCGAAGTCCGTGATCAAAACCACCAGGCTCATGCCTCGCCTCCGGGCGAGCCGGTCGCGGCCGCGGCGGTGCGGGCGGCGGCGCGAGCGGCGCCCGCGGCCGCCTCGCCGCCCAGTGGTCGGCCCAGGAACCTGACCGCCAGGATCACGAGCACCGCGCCGCTGGCCAGTCCCAGGAAGGGCGAGAATCCCCAGCCCACCGGCAGGTAGCCGCAGACCATGGCCACCGCCCCCACCAGGGCGGCATAGGGCAACTGGGTGCGCACGTGATCGATGTGATCGCTGCCGCTGGCCAGGGAGGACATGATGGTGGTATCGGAGATGGGCGAGCAGTGATCGCCGAAGACGGCGCCGGCGAGAACGGAGCTCACGGCGGCGAGGTGGATGCCCTCGCCCGTGCTCGCGGCCAGCCCCTCGGCGCCCGGCAGCACCGCGCCCAGCGGATAGACCAGCGGCATGAGGATGGCCATGGTCCCCCAGCTGGTCCCGGTGGCGAAGCTCACCGCGGCGGCCAGCAGGAAGGTGACCGCCGGCAGCAGCCGCGCCGAGAGGGCGTCGCGGCAGACCTCCACCAGGTAGGGGGCCGTGTGCAGCTCGCCGCACACGGCGCTCAGGCTCCAGGCCAGCAGCAGGATGGTCACGGCGATGAGCATGGCACGGCATCCGTCCACGAACCCATCCACGGCGGTCCGCAGGTCCAGACGCCGCGCCAGGACCACCACCGCCAGGGCGACCACGGTCCCCATGATGGCGGCCCACATGAGCACGGCGAAGCTGTCGGCGTGGTCGAAGACCTGCCGCAGGCCTGGACTGGCCACGCCCGCCTCCAGGGCGGCACGGCGCCCGTCGAGGACCAGCCCCACCGCCGTGGTCGCGACCACCGTGATCACCGGCAGCAGGCCGAGCAACGGGTGGAGGGGGCCACGCGGCGCGCCACGGCCTGCCGGCTGGTCGGGATCCTCGGCGGTCGCCTGCCGGGCGGCGTCGTCCGCACCGAGGGTGTCGCTGGCCGGCCGCGAACCCGTCCGCAGCACGGCGCCGGTGGTGGCCGTGCGCACCTCGGCGGCGCGCATGGGCCCGAAATCGCGGCCCGTGCCCGCCACGAGGTAGACCATCAGCAGGGTGAGCCAGGGATAGAAGCCGTAGGGCAGGCTGCGCAGGAAGAACGTGTAGGCGCCGCCGCCGGTGTCGCCCAGCGCCACCATGGCATCCTGGATGAGGCCCACCTCGAAGCCCACCCAGGTGGAGATCACCGCCAGGCTGGCGATGGGCGCGGCGGTGGAGTCCACCAGGTAGGCCAGCTTCTCGCGGCTGATGTGCAGACGGTCGGTGAGCGGGCGCATGGTGGTGCCCACGAGCAGGGTGTTGGCGTAGTCGTCGAAGAAGATGGCGGTGCCCATGCCGGTGGTCGCGAGCTGGCCGCCGCGGCGGCCGCCCACCCGGCGGGCCAGGCCCTGGACCACGCCCTCGGTGAGCCCGCCGCGGGCCATGACGCCCACCATGCCGCCCAGGATGGTGGTGAACAGCACGATGGCCGCATGGTCCGGATCGGCCAGGGCCTCCACCAGGAAGCGGTCGCCCAGGCGCAGCAGGGCCGCCAGCGGCTCCCAGCCCGTCAGCACCAGGCTGCCGAACCACCCGCCCAGCACCAGCGACACGAGCACCTGGCGCGTCAGCAGCGCCAGGACGATGGCGATCAGCGGCGGCAGCACGGCGATCCAGCCGGGCAGGACCCGGGGCTCCGCCCCGGCCACCTGTTCGCCACCGGCCCGCAGCGCGACCACCTCGCCGGACGCCAGGCGCACGCCGGCGACCACCCCCGGCGCCGCCAGGCTGTCTCGCGCCCCGCCGGCCAGGACCACGGCGGGGAACGCCCCCGCCGGCCCCTCGACGGTGACGGAGAACGGGACATCCGCCAGGACCACCTCGGGAACGGCGAGCGCCCAGCCTGCCGGCGGGTCCGGCCCCGGCTCCCCCTCGGCGGTCCCGGCGGCCGGCGAGGCCGGGCTCGCCACCGCCGCGGCGGCCAGGATGACCAGCGCCACGCCGACGCCAGGCAGGCCGGCCGCCGGGGGGCCCGGCCGCTGCCGGGACGTCGGTCGCGCCGGGCAACCCCTCAAGCGCTCCCCTCCCCGTAGGCCCAGGCCAGGTAGCCGGGATCCACCCACTCGATAGGCCAGGCCAGGATCTCCGGGGTCTCGTAGGGATGCAGCGCCTGCAGGCGCCCGGTGCAGGCCTCGAGGCGATCGTGCCGGACCTTCAGGCGCAGGAGCACCTCCGGCCCCTCCTCCAGCTCGCCCCGCCAGCGGTACCACGAGCGCACGTTCTCTCCCACCTGGGCGCAGACGGCGAGACGCTCGCTCACCAGCGTCCGCGCCGCCTTCTCGGCCTCCGGTCGGTCGGGCAGGGTGGTCATCACCAGATGCAGGCGTCGTTCCATGATCGTCACGCTCCCAGTCGCTGGAGCAGCTCCCGGTCCAGGCCGGGAGCCGCCGTGAGGATGGATTCCCACTGCAGCGGGTGCTCCTGGCCGGCGATGTCGGTGACCCGGCAGCCGGCCTCACGACAGATCAGGGTGCCGGCGGCCACGTCCCACGGCTGCAGGGTCAGCTCGAAGTAGCCGTCCAGGCGGCCGGCGCCCACGTGGGCGAGGTCGATGGCCGCGCTGCCGGCCCGCCGCATGCCGCCGCAGCCGGCGCGCAGGCAGCGGCGCACCCATTCGCAGACGCGGTCGATGCGCTCGTCGCGCGTGTAGGAGAAGCCGGTGGCGAGCAGGGCCTGCTCCCAGGGCACCGGCTCGCGTCGTGGCAGCGGGCGCCGATCCCCGCGCCGCGGCCGGACCTGCTCGGCGCCCCCGCCACGGGCCGCCAGGTACATCTCGTCCAGGTAGGGCGCGCAGACCGCGCCCAGCAGGGGCCCGTCGGCATCGCAGCAGGCGATGGAGACGGCGAAGTGGCTATGGCCGTGGACATAGTTGGTGGTGCCGTCCAGGGGGTCGATGTGCCAGGTCCGGCCGCTGGTGCCGACCTGGGCGCCGCCCTCCTCGGCCTCGACGGTGTCCTGGGGGAAGCGGCGAGCCAGGGCGGTGAGCAGGCGGTCCTCGCTGGCGCGATCCACGTCGGTGACCAGGTCGACGGCCCCCTTGTGGTCCACCCGCCGCACGCGGCCGACGTTCTCCAGCAGGAAGGCCCCGGCCGCCCGGGCCATGGCCTCCACCTCGGCCAGTTCCTCGCGCAGTTGTCCGCTCATACCGGCTCCTTTTCCGTGGCGCGGTTCCGGCGCATTGTAGGGGGGCGCCGGCGGGGCCACAAGGGCGGGCTTGCGCGGCCACGGCCCACGCCTTACGCTCCTGTCGCCGGCCCCGGCCGGCCTCGCCCCATCCCCAGCCCCGGAGGGTCGCCGGACCATGGAAGCGAAGATCAAGGCCGTCCTCGAGACCATCCGTCCCGCCCTGCAGGCCGACGGCGGCGACGTGGAGTTCATCGACTTCCACGACGGCGTGGTCACCGTCCGCATGAAGGGCGCCTGTGGCAACTGCCCCATGAGCATGATGACGCTCAAGCAGGGCATCGAGAAGCGCCTGCGCGCGGAGATCCCGGAGGTCCAGTCGGTGGAATCGCTCTAGCAGCGAGGAGGGCCCGGCATGCAGCCGTACCAGGGTGTCGACTTCTACCACACCTCCCGCCTGCTGAGCGAGGAGGAGCGCTCGGTCCAGCGGATGGTCCGCCAGTTCGTGGACCGCAGCTTCCTGCCCGTGCTGCGCGAGCATCATGCCGCGGGGACCTTCCCGATGGAGGTGATCCCGGAGCTCGGCGAACTGGGCCTGCTCGGCCCCGCCGTCCAGGGTCCCGGCTGCAGCGGCCTGAGCTACACCCTGTACGGCCTGATCTGCGAGGAGCTCGAGCGCGGCGATAGCGGGCTGCGCAGCTTCGCCAGCGTGCAGGGCTCGCTGGTGATGTGGCCCATCAGCGTCTACGGCTCCGCCGAGCAGCGACGACGCCATCTGCCGCGGCTGGCGACCGGTGAGACGATCGGCTGCTTCGGCCTCACCGAGGCCGGCCACGGGTCCGACCCCGGCGGCATGGAGACCCGCTGCACCCGCGACGGCCAGGACTGGGTGATCACCGGCAACAAGATGTGGATCACCAACGCCACGCTGGCCGACCTGGCCCTGATCTGGGCCCGCGACACCGGCGACGGCAAGGTCCGCGGCTTCCTGCTGGAGAAGGGCGACCCCGGTTTCTCCGCCCAGGCCACCCACGGGAAGTTCAGCCTGCGGGCCTCCGACACCGGGGAACTGGTGATGGACGAGGTGCGCATTCCCGACACCCGGCGCCTGCCCGGAGTCGAGGGCCTCAAGGGACCGCTGAGCTGCCTGAACGAGGCCCGCTACGGCATCGCCTGGGGCGCCGTGGGCGCGGCGGCGGACTGCTATCACACGGCCCTGCAGTACAGCCTGGAGCGCGAGCAGTTCGGCCAGCCCATCGCCAGCTTCCAGCTCACCCAGGCCAAGCTCGCCGAGATGGTCACCGACATCACGCAGGGACAGCTCCTGGCCAGCCACCTCGGCCGGCTCAAGGACCAGGGCATCAACCAGTTCCCGCTCGTCTCGCTGGCCAAGCGGCGCAACGTGGCCATGGCCCTGCAGACCGCTCGCACGGCGCGGTCCATCCTGGGCGCGGCCGGCATCACCGACGAGCACTCCCCCGGCCGTCACATGAACAATCTCGAGTCGGTCTCGACCTACGAGGGTACCCACGAGATCCACACGCTCATCGTGGGGCAGGCCGTCACCGGGATCGCCGCCTACCGCTGAGCCCGGGTCACGCCGGCAGCGGGCCGAGCGCCGCCAGCACCTTCTGCAGGGGCTCCAGATGCGCCCGGTAGGGCGCGGCGCGGCCCACCGCGTGCCGGTAGAGCGGCTGCCGCACCTGCTGGTAGCTCGCCGTGGCGGTGTAGCGACCGCTGCGATGGAAGCCGGCCATGGCCGGGTCCCAGTCCAGACCCACGGCCGCGAGCACCGGCGCGAGCGCCGCTTCCGGATCCGCCGTGAGATCCTCGTAAGCCACCGTGATGATCGGAACCTCCAGCGCCTGCTTCCAGTGCGCCATCAGCTCCCGCTCGGCGTGCAGGTACATGGCGATGGACTCCAGCCTGGTGGACCAGGCGAGCCCGTCGGTGAAGTTCTGGCGGAAACAGGACCACCCCGTATCCAGGGGATCCCGCACCGCGTGGACCACCACGGTCCCCGGCAGCGCGAGGGCGGCCAGGGGCAGCTGGAAGATATTGTGGGGCATCTTGTCGCAGACCACCGCGGCCTGCGGTCCGTGGGCGGCCAGTTCCTCGCGGTATCCCACCGCCATGGCGTCCAGGTCCTCCCCGGTCAGGCGGTCCAGGTGGTGGTACCAGACCTCCCCGGCCGGCAGTCCCCAGCGCTCGCCCAGGGCCACCGCCTGCAGGCGCCAGAAGGCCAGCTCGCCGGCCCCGCCGATGTCCGGATGGCACGAGAGCATCTGCTCGATGAGGCTGGTGCCCGAGCGGGGAACGCCCACCACCAGGAGCGGGCCCGGGCCGGCGTCGCGGCCGCGTGGCAGCCCCGCCAGGCGGTCGGCGCTGCAGACGGAGATGAACTGGCGGACGGCGGCCACGTGGCGGGGCCCCTCGAAGACGGCGGTGCGCAGGCCGTTGGCCGCGCGGAAGGCGGCGAAGGCCTGGTCGTGACGACCGAGGCTATCGAGCACGTCGCCACGGACGTGAAGCAGTTGCACCTGTCGGCCACGGTCCGGGCCCGCCGCCAGGGCGCGGTCCACGAGCGCCAGGGCCGCGCCGGGATCCCCTGCCGAGAGCTGGCAACGGGCGGCGACGGCGGCCACCGCACCGTGAGGACGCGCCACGTCCACCCACGGCGCGAGCAGGACCACGCCCTCGCCGGAGCGTCCGCCGCGTTCGAGGATGGAGCCGAGGCCGGCCAGGGCGTCGGCGTGGCCCGGATGGCGCCGCAGGGCCTCGCGGAAATCGGCCTCGGCCTGGTCCATGAGGCCGCGCCGCATGCGGTCCACTCCCAGCAGGGACGGCAGCACCGGATCCTGCGGGTGGCAGCCGGCGGCGTGGGCCCAGATCACGCAGGCATCCTCGCTCAGGCCACGCGCCTGCAGTACCTGTCCGGCGCCGATGAGGCCGTCCCGGTCCTCCGGCTGCAGGGCCAGCACGCGTTCGAAGGCCGCGCCGGCCTGGTCCAGGCTGCCCAGGTCCAGGGCCGCCCGCCCCACGCCGACCCAGTAGCCGGGATCGCGCAGGAAGCGCTCGGCATGCGGCAGCAGCAGCTGCAGGGCCGCGGTCGTGCGGCCGCCGGCCCGCTCCCGGTCCGCGGCGGCGAGGAGCTGGGCGAGAGGAACGAAAGCCTGGTCGAGAGCGGTCATCGGCGCGCACCTTCGGGCATCCGGCCCCGCCGCCGCGCGGCAGGAACTGCCGCCACCCGCGGGCGTGGCCGGGGGTTCGCCCATGCCGCTGCAAGATGTACGCCGGGGGTCAGCGTCGGCGGCGCGGCACCGTCACCCAGGACGGCTCTGGAACGTGGATCTCCAGGATCTCGAACCGCTTGCGCGCGATATCGTAGAATCTTCTCGAAGGAAACCGCTGGTAGCCGAGTTCGATCTCGTGGACCGGGTCGCCCTGCAGGAACCGCCAGTGATTGAGCAGGGTGGGCACCTTGCTGCCGGTCTCGGTCTGGATGAAGCGGCGGTGGCTGGAGCTGAGCGGTGCGGGAGGGTGGTTGAGCTTGGCCCCGAAGCGGATCACGTCGAGGATCTCCCGGTCGCTGACCAGGGGCTCGCCCCAGCGCTCCTGCCACCGCGATTGCAGGGCGGCGGCCAGCCGGCCGTCCACGCCGCCGGGACGGAAGGTCCAGAGGAACTTGTCGTAGGTATCCACGCCATCCATCACGAACGCGCCCAGGTATGCGTCCCAGCCGTGCCGGGCGCCGATCCACATCAGGGCGAGGTCGTCGCAGACGCCCTCGCCGGCACGCAGGCGGAAGAAGGCCTGCTCGTGCTGCGGCCGGGAGTACTCGCGGTCCTCGGGGCAGATCACGTCCATCTCCACGAGGCGGGCGATGTCCTCGGGAGCGAACTCGCCGCGACCGGGATCGACGATGCCCACGGCCTGGAGCAGTTCCGGCCGCACCACGTAGGTCTTGCCGCCGCCCAGTTCCAGGGGCTCCCCGTCGAAGGTGCGGCGGTGGAAGGCCATGCACTGCACGCGACGGTCGAGGTCATCCATCCACCCGGCCAGGAGCATGCCGCGCAGGAATCCGCGGGTATCCGCGAGCTGACCCTGCAGGAAGTCCACGCCGAGCAGGGGCCAGCCGTCCACCTCCAGGGGCAGGGCCTCCTCGCCCACGTGGGCGAGCAGGTGGTCGCCCAGCCGGGCGAGGCGTCGACCCCGCTCGCGGCGCACCCGGGGCGCCTGCAGGCCGGGATCGAGCTTCTCCAGGGCGGTGAGCACGCGGTCGAAGGTGGCGTCGCGGAAGGCCAGCGGCGTGCCGTGCTCGTCCTGCCAGAAGCCATGGCCGTTCTGGGCACGGCCCAGCACCGACTGCGGCAGCAACAGGTGCAGCGTGTCCAGGCCGGCCGCGAGGTTCCGGGCCAGCAGGTACTCGAAATCGAGGGCGGCGAGGCGATCGAAGAGGCGGCCGTCGCGCTGGACGTCGAGCAGCCGGGGACGCGGGCCGCGCTCCGGCTGGCGGCGGTCGCGGTCGTCCCGGTCGCGGCCCCGCACGGCATCGAGGATGGACTCGATGCGTCGCAGGGCCTGGTGACGGCGGTCGCGGCGCTGGTGGCGGCGGCGTTTGACCATGGGGTGATGCCTCGCGAGGTCGCGGTCCGGGCGGCGGCCGGATCAGTCGTAGAAGTTCAGGCCCTTGGCATTGGTGAAGGCGCGGAGCCCGAACCAGGACAGCTCGCGGCCGAGGCCGCTCTGCTTGATGCCGCCGAAGGGCATGCGCGGATCGCTCTTGACCATGCTGTTGACGAAGGCCACGCCACATTGCAGCCGGCGCGCGAACTCCTCGCCCCGCGCGGCGTCGGCGGTCCACACCGCTCCGGCGAGCCCGAAGTCGGTGGCGTTGGCCAGCGCCAGGGCCTCCTCGGCGTCGGCGACCGCCATCACCGGCGCCACCGGCCCGAAGACCTCCTCGCGCCAGACGCGCATGGACGGCGTGACGTCCGCCAGCAGCGTGGGCTCCAGGAACGACCCTGGCCGATCGGGGCGCACACCGCCGCAGACCAGCCGCGCACCGTGCTCCCGGGCGTCGGTGATCTGGGCCAGCGACTCGTTCACCGCGTCGGCGTCGACCAGGGGCCCCAGCTCGGTGGCCGGATCGAGGGGATCGCCCGGACGGTACGCCGCCATGGCGGCGGCGAACCGCCCGGTGAACTCCTCGGCGACCGGACGCTCCACCAGGAACCGCTTGGCCGCGGCGCAGCTCTGGCCGGTGTTCTGCAGCCGCCCCTGCGCGGCGGCAGCGACGGCACGGTCGAGATCGGCGTCGGCCAGCACCACGAAGGGGTCGCTGCCACCGAGCTCGAGCACCGTGGGCTTGAGCAGGCGGCCCGCCCGCTCGGCCACGCGCTGGCCCGCGGCCGTGCTGCCGGTGAGCGAGACGGCGGCGGTGCGGGGGTCGTCCAGGAGCTTGCCGGTGACCTCGTGGTCGGCCAGGACCACGCCGAAGGCCCCCCCGGGGAAGCCGGCCTCGGCGAACGCGTCGGCCAGGGCGAGCGCGCAGCCGGAGACATTGCGGGCATGCTTCAGGACGCTGGTGTTGCCGGCCAGCAACGTGGGCACGCCGAAGCGCAGGGCCTGCCAGAAGGGGAAGTTCCAGGGCATGATGGACAGGACCACGCCCAGCGGCTGGTAGACCACCCGGTGGTCGCGGCCATCGGCAGCCACCGGCGCGTCGGCCAGCCACTCTCCTGCCCGCTCGGCGTAGACCTCGCAGAGCCAGGCGCACTTGTCGATCTCCGCCCCGCTCTGGGCGATGGGCTTGCCCATCTCCAGCGTCATCAGCCGCGCCCACTCCGCCTTGTGCTTGCGCAGCACCGCCGCCAGCTTGCCCGCCAGCACCGCGCGGTCGGCCAGCGGTCGGGCGGCCCAGGCCGGCTGCACCTCGTGAGCGGCGGCGAGCACCGCCTCGGCCGCGGCGTGGTCCATGGTCTCGTAGCTGGCGACGGTCTCGCCGGTGGCGGGATTGGTGGTCTGGTAGGCGGCCATGTCGGTGGCTTTCCTCCGGGATTCGCTCCGCGAGCGGAAGGTGGGACGACTCCTTCGCTCACCATAGCGCAGGGCGCGCGCGGGAGCCAGCGCGGTGACACGCAGGGACCCGGGGAGCGATCCCCGGGTCCCTGGGGCCGCAACGAGGCGGCCGGAGGCAGGCTCTCTCGCGGGTCTAGCGGAACAGGCCCTTGATGGAGCTCAGCGAGCTGCTCTCCACCGGCACGGTGCAGTCCACGACCTCGATGCCGTCGGCGTAGGCCTCGAGCTTGTAGGCGCCGAAGCTGTAGTAGACCGCGCCGCAGGCGTGGTTGTAGCACTGGCCGGCCATGACGGTGTCGGCATCGTAGAAGTAGTCGTCGAACATGATCTCCAGGTCGCTGTCCAGCACCGTGGCATACCACTCGCCGTACTGGTTGGGCACATCGTTGACCTGCATGCCGTCGGTGATGCAGATGCTGACGCCCTCGAAGACCTCGGGATCGGCCAGGTACTCGGCGGCGGTCAGGCTGTAGGGCGTGGGCGTCTCGCCCTGGGCGGTGATGGTGATCATGCCATCATCGCCGGCGTCGGGCACGCTGATCTCGGAGAGGTCGTAGTACTCGATGTAGACGCCGGTGATGGTGACCACGTCGCCGTCGACCATGCCGTGATCGGAGCCGGCGTAGACCCAGATGCCGCTGTAGGGCCCGACGGGCAGCTCGGTGATGAACGCGCCGTTGCCGGTCGCGCCGGTGACCACGGCGTCGGTGACGGTGACCAGGTCGCCCTCGGCATAGACACCCTGCTGGATGTCGGCGATCACGCCGGCCTGGGCGGCGGCCGCGATCAGGGTCAGCATCAGGACCGTAGCAAGCTTCTTCATGAGTGATTCTCCTCCGGGACAGGGGTTCGGGTGATGGATTCGCGTGGAAGTGTACGATAGGTCACAATTATTATCAATCAGTTAATTGAAATCAAACATTCCGCACGGGCGGCAAGAAACATCCCGGGAGCGTGAATCGATCCCGGGATGCTCATGATCCAGGCGGCTGGCGAGGGGGCTCAGCCGAGCACCGTGCCGAAGGCCAGGGTCGTGGCGCGATGGAGCATGGCCGGCAGGATGCCCAGCAGCAGCACCAGGAGGGCCATGACACCGGCGAGCATGGTGGTCTCCCAGTTGCGGCCGTCGAAGGGCTCGGGCTCCGACTCGCTCATGTACATCACCACGATCAGGCGGATGTAGTAGTAGACCGAGAGCAGCGAGTTGACCACGCCCCAGATGGCCAGGGGCACCAGCTCCGCACGGATCACGGCCTCGAAGACGTAGAACTTGCCCAGGAAGCCCACGGTGCCGGGAATTCCCGCCAGCGAGAACATGGCCACCGCCATGATGGCGGCGGCCACCGGTTGCCGGTCGGAGAGGCCGCGGAAGTGGTCGATCTGGTCGGCCTCCGTCCCGTCGTCGCGCCCGAGCTGGGCCACCACGCCGAAGGCCGCCAGGTTCATCAGGCTGTAGCCGAGCAGGTAGAAGAGCACGCTGCTGCCGGCGGCCTCGAGCACCGAGCCCTCGCGCAGCACCAGCGCCGCGTCGCTGCCGCGGCCTGGCGCCAGCATGGCCATGACGCCCAGCAACAGGTAGCCGGCGTGGGCGATGCTGGAGTAGGCGAGCATGCGCTTGATGGATGACTGCACCAGGGCCATGAGGTTCCCGGCGGTCATGGTCAGGACCGCCAGGACGGCCAGCAGACCGTACCAGTACTCGGCCAGGCCGGGCAGCGCCAGCAGGACGAATCGCACCAGCGCGGCGAAGGCCGCCGCCTTGACCGCCGTGGCCATGAAGCCGGTGATGTGCGCCGGGGCGCCATCGTACACGTCCGGCGTCCACATGTGGAACGGGACCATGGCCACCTTGAAGGCCAGGGCCACCATCAGCAGGCCCAGCCCCGCGGAGAAGAGCCAGGGCTCGCCGGTGCCCGCATCGCGGGCGGCCGCGATGGCCTCGTAGCCCGTGGCGCCCGCGAAGCCATAGAGCAGGGCCGAACCCATGAGCAGGAACGCCGAGGCGAAGGCGCCCAGCAGCAGGTACTTGAGCGCCGCCTCGCTGCTGCGGACGTCGCCGCGCCGGCCGCAGACCAGCACGTAGACCGCCAGGCTCATGGTCTCGATGCCCAGGAACAGCGCCATCAGGTCGCTGGCGGCCACCAGGATCATCATGCCCAGGACCGCGAAGAGGATCAGCGGGTAGAACTCGGCGCGATAGTCGCCGTTCTTCGCGTAGACCGCGCTGGCATAGATGGTGGTCACCATGCCGATCCCCAGCAGCATGAGGTCGAAGAAGCGCGAGAACATGCTGATGGTCAGCATGCCGCCGAGCACCGGGCCGGGCTCGGGCCGGACGGTGATCATGGCGACGCCCGCGCCCAGGAACACCAGGGTGTTCAGGGCGGTGAGATGGTCCTTGCGGAGCGTGCGCACGAAGGCGTCCACCAGCATCACCAGCAGGGCGCCGCCGGCCACCACCAGATGGGGCAGGATCGCCCCCCACTGCACGGGCATGGTCATCGCGCCACCTCCTCGGCCACCGCGGCAGTTCCGGGACCGGTCCCCGACTCGAGCGTCACCTGCGCCTCATGGCCCGCTGCCGGCGGCTGCAAGGCCGTCACCGGGGCGAGCACGCGATCGAGGCTGGGCTCGATCTTGTCCAGCACCAGGTTGGGCATCACCCCCAGCCAGAACATGAAGACCACCAGGGGCACCAGCACCACCCACTCGTGGCGGCGCAGGTCGGGCAGGCCGCGGTTCTCCTCGTGGCGCAGCGGCCCCAGGAACACGCGCTGGTACATCAGGAGCATGTAGATGGCGCCGAGGACCACGCCGGTGGCCGCCAGGACCGCCATCAGCCGGGCGTGGGGCAGCATCTCGCTGCCGAAGGTACCCAGCAGCACCAGGAACTCGCCGATGAACCCGCAGAGCCCCGGCAGGCCCACGCTGGCGAGCATGGTGATCATGAAGACCGTGGCATAGGCCGGCATGCCGTGGGCCAGGCCGCCGAAGTCGGCCATCTCACGGGTATGCCGCCGCTCGTAGATCACGCCCACCAGGAGGAAGAGCGCGCCGGTGCTCAGTCCGTGCGCCAGCATCTGGAAGACACCGCCCGCCGCCCCCTTGGCGGTGAGGCTGAACAGGCCGAGGACCACGAACCCGAGATGGCTGACCGAGCTGTAGGCCACCAGCTTCTTGACGTCCGTCTGCACCCAGGCGACCAGGGCGCCGAAGATGATGCCGATCACCGAGAGGATGGCGAGCACCGGCGCGGCCGCCACCGTGGCCTCCGGGAACAGCGGCATGGCGAAGCGGAGCAGGCCGTAGGTCCCCATCTTGAGCAGGACGCCGGCCAGCACCACGGACCCGGCGGTGGGCGCCTCGACGTGGGCATCGGGCAGCCAGGTGTGCAGGGGCCAGAGCGGCACCTTGATGGCGAAGGCCAGCGCGAAGGCCGTGAACAGCCAGAGCTGCTCGGTGAGGGTGAATTCCAGGGCCAGCCAGTCGTTGAGGTTCATGGACCCGGCCTGGAAGTAGCAGTAGAGGATGGCCACCAGCATGAACACCGAGCCGGCCATGGTGAAGATGAAGAACTTCACCGCGGCGTAGATCCGGCGCGCCCCGCCCCAGATGCCGATGATGAAGTACATCGGGATGAGCATGGCCTCCCAGAAGACGTAGAACAGCAGCATGTCGCGGGCCAGGAAGGTGCCGATCATGGCCGTCTGCAGCACGAGGTACATGGCCATGAACAGCGGCACGCGCCGGGCCAGCGCCCGACGGGTCGAGATGAGGATCAGCGGGCCCAGGAAGGTGGTCAGCAGCACCAGGACCAGGCTGATCCCATCGAGGGCCAGGTGGTACTGGACCTTGCCGCCCAGGAACCAGGCCACGCGCTCGACATACTGGTCGGTGCCCGCGGCGGCGTCGTAGCCGAACCAGAGCACCAGCGAGAGCGCCAGGTCGGCCACGGCCACGGTCACGGCCGTCCAGAAGGCGGCGGCCGCCCGGCGCGGCAGCACCAGCAGGATCAGCAGCGCCCCGGCCAGCGGCAGGAACGTGACCCAGGACAGGATGTTGTCGGTGACGAATGACAAGTCGGCGTCCTCCTAGCCCAGGAAGGTCAGGTAGACGGTGAAGGCCGTCACGCCCAGCGCGAAGACCCAGGCGTAGAAGCGCACCATGCCGTTCTGCATGAGGCGCAGCAGCGAACCGGACAGCAGCGTGATCACCGCCGCACCGGAGACGAGCAGGCCGTCGATGAGGCCGCGATCGATCCAGCGGAAGCAGACGACATCCGCGAAGCGCTGCAGGGGCCGGTAGATGAGCAGGCCGTAGATCTCGTCCACGTACCACTTGTTCGCCAGCAGCCGGTGCAGGACGCCGGAGAACCAGCCCCGGGCCTGGACCGCGAGCTGCGGCCGCCGCGCATAGACCAGGTAGCCCAGGCTCAGACCCGCGAGGGCGACGAGCGTGGAGACCAGCGCCAGGGTGCGCTCCAGTCCCACGTCGTGATGACCGTGGCCGGCGGCCGCCGCCACGCCGTGCGCCGCGCCAGGCGCCGCCGCCCCGGCGGACTCGCCGGCGGCGTGGGCCAGGACCGGGCCGTGATCGAACACCGGCTTCAGCCATTCCTGGAGCCAGGCCCCGCCCCCCAGGCCGGCCGGCCAGCCGATCCAGCCGCCCACCACCGAGAGCACCGCCAGGACCACCAGCGGCACGGTCATGGTCGGCGGCGATTCGTGGATGTGGGACTGGATCTCGGGGCTCGCCCGGTTCTCGCCGAGGAAGGTCAGGACCAGCAGGCGCATCATGTAGAAGGCGGTGAGCGCGGCCGCGAGGAAGCCCACCAGCCAGATCCAGGGGAAGCCCCCGTGCGCACCGAGGAAGGCCTCGTAGAGGATCTCGTCCTTGGAGACGAAGCCCGCCAGGGGCGGCACGCCGGCGATGGCGATGGTGGCGATGGCCATGGTGGCCCAGGTGATGGGCAGCTTCCTGCGCAGACCGCCCATGATGCGCATGTCCTGCTCGTTGCTCATGGCATGGATGGCCGACCCGGCGCCGAGGAAGAGCAGCGCCTTGAAGAAGGCATGGGTCATGACGTGGAAGATGCCGGCCTTGAAGGCCCCCACGCCACAGGCGGCGACCATGTAGCCGAGCTGCGAGACCGTGGAATACGCCAGGACCTTCTTGATGTCGGTCTGGGCGATGGCGACGGTGGCGGCGAACAGGGCGGTGGCGATGCCCACGCCGGCGATCACGCTCATCGCCACCGGGCTGAGCACCAGCAGGAAGCTCATGCGGGCCATGAGGTAGACACCGGCGGTGACCATGGTGGCCGCATGGATGAGGGCGGAGACCGGGGTGGGGCCCGCCATGGCATCCGGCAGCCAGATGTACAGCGGGATCTGCGCGCTCTTGCCCGTCACGCCCAGGAAGAGCAGGAGCCCGGCCGCGGTGGCGATGCCCGCCAGCGCGCCCGCGTGGTGCTCCAGGACCCGGAAGCTGAGCAGCCCCTCGCCCGCGCCCAGGTGCGGCAGCACCGTCACGCCGATGAGGAACATGGCCAGCAGCGCCCCGAAGTCGCCCACCCGGTTGGTGATGAATGCCTTGCGGCCGGCGTCCGAGTTGCCATGGTCCCCGAACCAGAAGCTGATCAGCAGATAGCTGCAGAGCCCCACGCCCTCCCAGCCCACGAACATCAGCGGCAGGTTCTCCCCCAGCACCAGCGTGAGCATGGCGAAGATGAACAGGTTCAGGTAGGTGAAGAACCGCGGCAGGCCGTCGTCATGGGCCATGTAGCCGATGCTGTAGATGTGGATCAGCAGGCCCACGCCGGTGACCACCAGGATCATCACGGCCGAGAGCGGATCCAGCATGAAGCCGATGTCCAGGTGCACGTCGCCGAAGCTGAGCCAGCGGCCGACGATGTCCACCACCAGCCGCTCGTCGGCCGGCAGCGAGGCCAGGTACATGACCACGCGCACCGACAGCACGAAGCTGACCGCCACCGCGGCGATGCCGAGCCACCCGGCCACCGGCCGGGGCAGGCGGCGGTTGAGCAACCCGTTGATGACGGCCCCGAGCAGGGGCACGAAGACGATCCAGCGCAGGGAGGTCTCGATCACGGTCCTACTCCATGAGCGTGGTCAGGTCGTCGGCGTCGACGGTGCGTCGGCGCCGGAAGATCTCCACCAGGATGGCCAGGCCGATGGCCACCTCCGAGGCGGCCACCGCGAAGTTCATGAGCACGAACACATGACCGACCTCGTTGCCCAGTTCTCGCGCGAAGGCGGCGAAGACCAGGTTGGTCGAGGCCAGCATCAGCTCGACGCACATGAGCATGATGATGGTGTTGCGACGGATCACGAAACCGACCATGCCCACCAGGAACACGGCCGCCGCCAGCAACAGATAATGGGTGAGGCCTACGTCCACGGCTGCTTCCTTTCCCCGCGGCCGAGCGCCAGCGCGCCCACCATGGCGATCAGCATCACGACCGAGATCAGCTCGAAGGCGAACACGTAGTCCACCAGCAGCAGCTGCGCCACGCGCAGCGGTTGGCCGAAGCCCGAGGGAAGCACGGTGGTGAATTCCGGTAGCCTCGCGGCCTGCAGCCAGATCACCATCGCGACCAGGATCGCCACCGCGGGGGCCAGGGCGCCGAACGTGGTCCACAGCCGTGGTCGCGACAGCTCCGCCTCCATCGCCGGCCCCTCGAGCATCATGATCACGAAGAGGAAGAGCACCATGATCGCGCCGGCGTAGACCAGGACCTGGAGCACCGCGAGGAAAGGAGCATGCAGCGAGGCGAAGAGCCCGGAGGCTCCCAGGAACGCCAGGATGAGCCAGCACGCGCCCATCACCGCGGAACGGCTGATCACCAGCCCGATGCCGCCGAGGAGCATCACGGCGCCGCAGAGGTAGAAGAGGAAGCCTTCCATCAGAGCGTGCCGTCCTTGTCGTTGTTGAGCAGGAATTCCTTGTTCACGATGAAGTCCTCGCGCTTCTCCGCGGCGATCTCGTAGATCCCCGTGTCCATGCGGATGGCGTCGCAGGGGCAGGCCTCCTCGCAGAGGCCGCAGTAGACGCAGCGCAGCAGGTCGATGGTGAACTCGCGCGGGTACTTCTCGATCGTGGGATCGGGATGCTCGCCAGCGAGGATCTCGATGCAATCGGCCGGGCAGACCGTGCTGCACATCATGCAGGCGACGCACCGCGGCGTGCCATCCTCGCGCTGCGTGAGACGGTGCCGGCCCCGGAAGCGCGGGCTGTAGTCGCGCTTCTGTTCGGGATACTGGACGGTGGGCATCGCGCTGGTGCGCAGGACGTTGCGGACCAGGTGGCGCCCCGTGACCACCAGCCCCTTGAAGACCTCGACGAAGTACGCGCTCTCCCACAGATTGCGTCTGCGGGTGGTCACGACCTCGGGCAGACCCTTGTAGCTCATCGCTTCGATTCCCTTCCGGCGGCTGCGGACATCAATGGACGGCGGCCAGCCACAGGGCGGTGACCACCAGGTTCACGAGCCCGGCCGGCAGCATGATCTGCCAGCCGAGGCGCATCACCTGATCGTAACGGAAACTGGGCACGGTCCAGCGCACCCAGATGAAGAGCCAGGCGAAGAAGGCCACCTTGCCGATGAAGGCGCCCGTCTGGGCGACGGTGGCGTAGAGCGATGCCCCGGCGGTGGATAGGCTCCACGGCTGCAGCAGCAGCGCCCCCAGCATGGCCAGGCCGATCACCAGGGTCACCGCACCGAGGAAGCCGGGCTCGCGCTCGCGGGTATCGCCGTACCAGCCCCTCTCCCGTCGCGCGCGGCGGAAGTAGAGCGCCGAGATCAGCAGATGGACCAGGCCGGCAGCCACCAGCGTCCCGGTCAGCAGCGCCCCCGCGTTGGCCTCCAGCGCGGGCCGCGGCAGCCAGGGGATCTGATACCCGCCGAAGAACAGCACCACGATCAGCGCCGCGGCCACCACCATGTGAGCGTACTCGGCCATGAAGAAGAGGGCGAACTTCAGGCTGCTGTACTCGGTGTGGTAGCCGGCCACGATCTCCGAGTCGCGCTCGGACATGTCGAACGGCGTGCGGTTGGTCTCCGCGTAGACCGAGGCGATGAACAGCAGGAAGCCCAGTGGCTGGACCACCACGCCCCACTTCGGCAGCCAGCCCCAGATGAGCTCGCCCTGGCCGGCGGCGATCTGGGTGAGCTGGAAGGTGCCGAAGATCATGAACAGGCCCATGATGGCCAGGCCCATGGTGATCTCGTAGCTGATCATCGAGGCGGTGGCGCGCAGCGAACCGAGGAAGGTGTACTTGCTATTGCTGGCCCAGCCGCCCAGTGCCACGCCATAGGTGCCCAGGCTGGCGATGGCCAGCACGTAGAGCATGCCGACCTCGAGATCGGCCACCACCAGCTTGATCCGCTCGCCGCCGATCTCGATGTAGTCGCCGAAGGGGATCACGGCGTAGGTGCTCATGGCCACGGCCATCACCAGCAGCGGCGCGAAGGCGTAGAGGAACCGGTGGCGCTGCGCCGGGACCACGTCCTCCTTGAACAGGAGCTTCATGACGTCGGCCAGCGGGTGGATCAGGCCGGCGAGCCGGATGCCGAGGATGCCCGCCCGGTTGGGGCCGGTACGGTCCTGGATGAACGCCGACCCCTTGCGCTCGGCCCAGATCAGTAGCGGCACGAAGCCCATGATCAGCGCGAACATGAACCCGATCTTCGCGAAGGCTTCCAGCACGATGGCGAGCATCAACGTCCTCCCGTGGGCGTCTCGGTCGCGAACTCGGGCACCAGGCCCAGCTCCGGCAGCTGGTTGAGCACGTTCTCGTCGGGCAACTCCAGTTCCCGGGCCACCAGACGACGCAGGGCCGGCAGGCCGGGCGTGTCGGGGTCCTGCCCCCCATGGGTGAGGATATCCACCAGCACACGCCAGTCCTCCCGGCCGTCGCCTGGCGGCAGCACCGCGCGCTGGCCGCGCTGGATGCGACCCTGGCGATTGACCCAGAGGGCGTCCTTCTCCGCCCACATGCTCATCGGGACGACCACGTCAGCCGCCGCGGCGGTGGCTCCGTGGTTGGTCCCCAGGTAGATCACGCGGAGCGACGCCGCCGCCTCGGCCACCGGCGGATGGGCCAGCGGATCACCACCATGGACCAGCAACACGCCGCGCGCCTGCTGCAGGAGGGCAGCCAGCTCTTCCGGCGTCCGCTCCGGCAACTCGAGCCATTCCAGCGCCTTGCGGTTGGGGCGGCGGTCGCCGGAGAGCAAGAGCTGGTCCCCCTCGCCGCGCCCTTCTCCGGCCACGCCGCCGGCGACCTGCTGCTCTCCGGCCAGGTGACGGCCCAGGCGCCGGAAGAGCACCAGTTCCTCCAGGGACTGGCGCGGGTCGGTGATGGCGTGGGCCACGCTCCCGGGCTTGAGCGCGCCGAGCAGCTCCTCGCGGGCCTCGCGCCAGCTGACGGGCTCGAGCCGGCCCTCGCGGCGGATCATGACCCGGTCGAGCCGTTCCTCGGCGTGGACCTCCTTGTAGGTCATCCGGCCCTGGTCGCACATCCACGACCGGTTGACCTGGTCGTTGCGACGCGGCTTGAGGCGGTAGATGCGCCCGCCCTCGTGGTCGATGCGGATGTTGCAGCCGGTGGCGCAACCGTTGCAGACCGACGGCGTGGCCTTCAGCAGCCAGACCCGTTTCTGGAAGCGGAAATCGCGGCTGGTCAGGGCGCCCACCGGGCAGATGTCCACGGTGTTGAGGCTGTAGTCGTTGTCCAGCTCCACGCCCGGCGCCACGTCGATCTCCGCGCGGTCGCCGCGGTTGTAGATGCCCAGCTCGCCGGTGCCGGTGACCTCCTCGCAGAAGCGGGTGCAGCGGGCGCACAGCACGCAACGCTCCTGGTCGAGGATCACGTGGGGCCCGATCACCTTGGCCTTCTTCTTGAGCACCTTGTCGGTCTTCTCCACCTCCGACTCGTACAGGCCGTAATCCATGTACTGGTCCTGCAGGCCGCACTCGCCAGCCTGGTCGCAGATGGGGCAGTCCACCGGGTGGTTGATCAGGTGCATCTCCAACACCTGGGTCACCGCCTGGTTCACGCGCTTGCTGTTGGTCTGGACCACCATGCCGTCGCGCACGAAGGTGTTGCAGGCGATGGTGAGCTTCGGCATGCCCTCGATCTCCACCTGGCACAGGCGGCAGACGCCGGCCACCGAGAGGTCGGGGTGGTAGCAGAAGTGGGGCAGGTCGGCGCCCCGCGCCTCGCGGCAGGCATCGAAGAGCCGGGTCCCGTCGGGAACCTCGATCTCCTTGCCGTCGATGGTCAGCTTGGCCATGGGTCTCGCTGCTCCTCGCTACTCGCCGCGCGCCCAGCGCGACGAGGAGCCCGGGGTGGCGGTCTCGTGGATGCGGGCCTCGAACTCGGGGCGGAACCGCTTCAGGAAGCTCTGCATGGGCATCACCGCGGCGTCCGCCAGGGGGCAGATGGTCAACCCGCCCATGCCCTGGCAGACCTTGTCGAAGAGCTCGAGGTCCTCGGGGACGCCCTCGCCCTTGAGCAGCTTGCCCACCAGCCGGTGCAGCCAGCCGGTGCCCTCCCGGCAGGGCGTGCACTGGCCACAGCTCTCGTCCCAGTAGAAGTGCATGAGCACGCGGATCAGCTCCACCATGTCGGCGCTCTGCGGGATGATGATCATGCCGCCGGAGCCGAGCATGGTGCCGGCCTGCTGGAGCGACTCGTAGTCCAGGTCGCAGTTCATCATCTCCTCGGCCGTCAGCACCGGGACCGAGCTGCCGCCGACGATGCAGGCCTTGAACTGCTCGCCATCGCGCATGCCGCCGAGATGTTCGCGGAAGAACTCCGCGAAGGGCAGGCCCAGGGGTATCTCGTAGACGCCCTGGTTCTTCACCGGCCCGGAGACCGACCACAGCTTGGTGCCCGGCGACTTCTCGGTGCCGAACTGCCGGTAGGCCTCCGCCCCGTGGGTCACGATCCAGGGCACCGCCGCCACCGTCTCCACGTTGTTGACGATGGTGGGCTTGCCCAGGAATCCGCTCACGGCCGGGAACGGCGGCTTGATGCTCGGCTGGCCCTTGGTCCCGGTGACCGAGTTGATCAGCCCGGTCTCCTCGCCGCAGATGTACGCGCCGGCGCCCTTGTGGACGATCATGTCCAGGTCATAGCCGCGGCCCAGGATGTCCTTGCCGAGATAACCCGCGGCGTAGGCCTCGTCCACGGCCTTCTGGACGCGGTCGATGAGCCAGCCGAACTCGCCGCGGATGTAGATGAAGGCCAGGTTCGCCCGCACGGCGAAGGAGCTGAGGATGGTCCCCTCGATCATCTGGTGCGGATCGTAGTCCATGAGGTAACGATCCTTGAACGTCCCCGGCTCGGACTCGTCCGCGTTGACGAAGAAGTAGACCTGGTCGGCGTCCTTGGGCACGAAGCCCCACTTGACGCCGGTGGGGAAGCCCGCGCCGCCGCGGCCGCGCAGGCCCGATTCCTTGACCAGTTCGATCAACCGGTCCGGCTCCAGCTCGCCGAGGACCTGGCGCAGGGCCTGGTAGCCACCCTCGGCCTCGTAGACCTCCAGGCGGTGGCCGTCGGGGCGCCCGAATCGCGCCGAGAGGATCTTGCCGTCCTGGCCGCTCATGCGTCCTCCTCCAGGTGGCGGTCGGTGTCCGCCCGCGGGACCGTGTCCTTGCGGAGGTTCTCCAGCAGGTCGTCCACCTTCTCGGGCGTCAGGTGCTCGTAGAAATGCTTGCCGAGCTGGAGCATGGGGCCGTGTCCGCAGGCGCCCAGGCACTCCGCCCCGTGCAGGGCGAACTTGCCATCGGGCGTGGTCTCGCCCAGCCGGATCCCCAGGCGCTTCTCCAGATGGGCGATGATCTCGCGCGCGCCCAGGACGTGGCAGCTGATGTTGTGGCAGACCTCGAGCACGTACTCCGCCGGCTGCTCCGTGCGGAACATGGTGTAGAAGGTGAGCAGCTCGTGGACCCGCGCCCGGGTGACGCCCAGCGTCTCGACCAGGAAGTCCACCGCCGCCGGCGGCACCCAGCCGATCTCCTCCTGCACCACCCAGATGCACGGCATCAGGGCGCTCTGGTTGGTTGGATAGCGCGCGACGATGTCCGCGATGCGCTGACGGGAGGCCTCGCTCAGCTGCAGCGCCGCAGCCGCCTGTGGATGCTCCATGCTCTGCTCCGTGTCCGGGCACCGGCCGCTAGCGGTCCAGCTCCCCGGCGATGATGTTCAGGCTGCCCAGCGTCGCGATGGCGTCGCTGATCATGCCGCCGGTGATCAGTTGCGAGAACGCCCCGTAGATGGGGAAGCAGGGCGGCCGCACCTTGATGCGATAGGGTTGCCCCCCGCCGTCGGAGACGCAGTAGAAGCCCAGCTCTCCGTTGCCCCCCTCACCGAACCCGTAGCCGGTGCCGGCGGGCACCTGGATGCCCTCGTAGATGAGCTTGAACTGGTTCATGACGCCCTCGATGCTGCCGTAGACCTTCTCCTTCGGCGGCAGGATCACCCGAGCGTCATCCACGTTCACCGGACCGGGCTTCAGGCGGGCCAGCGCCTGCTCGATGATCCGCTTGCTCTGGACCATCTCCGCCATGCGCACCATGATCCGCGAGTGGGTGTCGCCATCCTCGCCGGTGGGGATGTCGAAGTCGTAGTCCTCGTAGCCGCCGTAGGGATGGAGCTTGCGGACGTCGAACTCGACGCCGCTGGCGCGCAGGCACGGCCCGGTGAAGCCGTAGCTGATGGCATCCTCGCGGCTCATGACACCGACCCCGATGGTGCGGTCGAGGAAGATCCGGTTGCGTGCGGCGAGCTTGACCACGTCGTGGATCGACTCCTCGAGGTAGCGCAGCTTCCCGCGTACCTCCTCCTCGAAGCCGGGATAGAGGTCGTGGCTGAGGCCGCCGATGCGGGCGTAGTTGGTGGTCAGGCGGCTGCCGCAGAGGTTCTCGATGACCTCGTACATGGCCTCGCGCACGTTGAACGTGTACCAGTACATGGTCAGCGCGCCCATGTCGACCAGGTTGGTCCCCACGGCCACCAGGTGATCGATGATGCGCGAGAGCTCCGAGACGATGATGCGGATGGTGCGGCAGCGCTCCGGCACCTGCACGCCCATGAGCTTCTCCACCGCCTCGGCGTAGATCACGTTGTTCAGCATGGGCGAGCAGTAGTTCAGGCGGTCGGTATAGGGCATCACCGCTGCCCAGGTATGGTCCTCCGCCTCCTTCTCGAAGCAGCGGTGGAGGTAGCCGATCTCCGACCGCGCCGCCACGATGGTCTCGCCGTCCAGGAGACACTCCGCCCGCAGGCAGCCATGCATGGCCGGGTGGCTGGGACCGAGGTTGATGGTCAACAGGTCGGTGGCGTGGATCTCGTCCCCGGCGCCCTCGGGATTCAGCTCCAGGCTGGCGCGGTGGGCCGCCCGGGCGATGTCGTGGTCGCTGAACAGCTTCTCCGGTTCGCTCAGCTCCTGCCCCAGTTCCACCGGGTAGTCCTTGCGCAGGGCATGGCCCTCGAACTCGTGGTGGCAGAGGATGCGGCGCAGGTCCGGATGGCCGGCGAAGGGAACGCCGAAGAGATCGTAGACCTCGCGCTCGTGCCAGTCGGCCGAGCGCCAGAGCTCCGTGGCGGTGGGGACGGCCTGACCCTCCTCCGCCCGCACGCGCACCCAGATCTGCTCTGGCCGCGAGATCGAACGGACGTACCAGATCACGTCGAAACGGTCCGCACGGTCGGGGTGATCGACACCGATCACGTCGGCGAGCATCTCGCAGCCCTCGCGCAGCTTCAGGTGGCCGAGGACGTCGGTCAGCCGCTCGGACGTGACGGTCACGTGGTGGTCGCCGCAGTGGTCGTCGGTGTCCAGGATGGCGTCACCGAACTCCGCGCGCAGCGCGTTTACCAGCCTCTCGCTCATGGTCCCTTCCCGGTTGTCGGCCCGCGCCGGTCAGCCCTCGACGATGGCGCGGGCGCCGTGGCGCTCCTCGCTGGTGGCCAGCCCCTCGCGTTCGATCTTCTCCTGGAGCTTGATCAGCCCGTGGAAGAGGTTCTCCGGCGTGGGCGGACAGCCGGCCACGTAGATGTCCGTGGGGATGACACGGTCGGTGCCCTGCAGGGTGCCGTAATTCTTGTAGAATCCCCCGCTGCTGGCGCACACGCCCATGGCCACCACCCACTTGGGCTCGGCCATCTGGGCATAGATGGTCTTGAGGATGGGCGCCTGCTTGTAGCTGATGGTGCCGGCGACGATCATCAGGTCGCTCTGGCGGGGCGAGAACCGCACCAGCTCGGCACCGTAGCGACTGATGTCGTGGTAGCTGGAGACCGCGGCCATGAACTCGATGGCGCAGCAGGCCGTCCCGTAAGGGATGGGCCAGAGCGAGTACTTGCGGCCCCAGTTGACCGCCTGCCGCAGGCGGGTGGTGACCAGCGAGGTGGGGTTGTCGAGGTCTACTGCCATTCCAGACCACCTTTCCGCCACTCGTAGACGAGGCCGACCACCAGGACCACCAGGAAGATGCCCATGACGCCCAGGCTATAGTCCCCCGCGCCGGCGTCCAGGAACTCCCGGAACGTCAGCACCCATGGATAGAGGAACACGGCCTCCAGATCGAACAGCAGGAAGAGCAGCGCCACGAGGAAGAACCGCACGAAGAAGCGGATCTGGATGGTGCTGCGCGCGGGGATGCCGCACTCGTACGGGGTTTCCTTCAGGGCGTCCCGCTTCCTGGGGCCCAGCCAGTAGCTGAGGGCCAGGAACAGCGCCGCGAAGAGGACGGCGACCAGCAAGACGAGCAGGACCGGAACGGCGGACTCGAGCATGGGGACTCCCTGTCAGTCGGACCGCGAGGCGGAGGCGGTGGCGAGCCAGCGGATCAACGAAGCACAATCAATAAGGGAAGACGTACGCATTGGCCACGATAATTGTTGACCCTTTGACATTCAAGAGAATCCACGTCCTCAATGGCGGTTTCTCGCCCGGAGCCCCCCCTCGAGGTGGCCGATTTCTGGCCGCCCGGCATGGTCCTGACCCCTGGAAGAAAGCCGTGCGCGAATACCCGGGAGCCCGCCCCCGGGGAGGCGACACATGTAACCGGCAGTCTCGCAGGAATTTGCATGACCAACGACACCTCGGCACGCGGGTTGCAGACGACCGCCCAGGGTCGCCCGGTGCGGCCAGTGTCCGACTTCGACCAGGAGAGGTGCCACGATGACCACCGCGCAGACCGAGACCAGCCGGCCGCCGCGCGATCCGAACGAACTGGGCGAGCTCGTCGAGGCGGGATCCCGCGCCCTGAAGTCCGGGGACCTCGATGCCGCCCGGCAGGCCTTCGAGGCCGCCGCGGCGCGGTATCCGGAGGAGGCCGTGGGGCACAACAACCTCGGTGCCCTCTACATGGGACTGGGCGAGCCCGCGGCCGCCGAGGCGGCGTTCGCGCGGGTGGTCGAGATCCTGCCAGAAAACGCGAACTGCCGCTTCAACCTCGCGCTCGCGCGCTTCAAGCAGGACCGGCACGCCGAGGCCGCCACCGACTTCGCGACCGCCGTGGCCCTGGCGCCCGAGGATCCCGAGGCGCACAACAACCTGGGCGCCTGCCGCTTCCTCATCGGCGACGTGGCCGGGGCCCGCGAGGACTTCACCACCGCCCTGCGATTGCAGTCCAATTACCCCAGCGCCGTGCTGAACCTCTGCGATCTCGAGATCAGCAGTGGCAACCCGGATGCCGCCAAGGGGCTCTGCCTGGCGTATCTCGAGCACCACAACGACCACGCGGTGCTGCGGCGCCTGCTGGAGATGCTCGACGCCGAGCGCAAGCCGGCGCAGCAGGCCGAGGCCTGAGTCGCCGACCGGTCCGACCCCCGGCCCAGCGGGAATAAAAGATCCGCGGCCGGCTCCCCCCCGGGGGGCCGGCCGCGGATCTCGTGGCGCGCTCCGGTCGTCGAGGCGGTCAGGCACTTGCCTCTCTGGTCACTCGAGAACGAGGAGCACTTGCCTCTCTGGTCACTCGAGAACGAGGAGCACTTGCCTCTCTGGTCACTCGAAATCGAAGGACGTGTTGTCCGCCCGGAAGTCCTCGTAGCCGTCGGCCTCGGTGTCGATCTCGTTGCGGATGTCCCGTGGCTGGGGCTGATGATCCAGCGCGATCTCCTCCTTGAGGCCGCCGAGGTCGGTGTAGCCATCGGCCGCGGCGATCAGATCGGTGCTGGTCATCTCCCGCAGGGCGCAGACCTCCACGTGCTTGCCGCGGCGCGCCAGCGAGTTCACCACCGGGCAGAAGTCGCCGTCCCCGGTGCAGAGGATGATCGTGTCGAGCTGCGGTTCGAGATCCCGCACGTCCATGGCCATCTCCATGTCCAGCGCGCCGCGGATGCTCCGCGCGGAGCCCTCGGGGTCGTTGAAGGACTTGACCTCGCGGGTGACCACGGTGAAGCCGTTGAGCTTCAGGAAGTTGATGAAGTCGATCTTCCCCTCGGACTGGGTGCTGACCGCGGTGTAGAAGTACGACCGGACCAGGCGCCGCGGCCCCGCCAGCTTGCGGCAGAGCTTCAGGTAGTCCAGGCGCATGTTCAGGTGCTTGGCGCTGTAGTGGATGTTCTCGCCGTCGATGAACACCGCCACGCGATCGAGCGGACTGTGCGTGTACATGTTGCCTCCTGCTGTCGTGTCCTCGCCGCGCACGTGCAGACGAGGGCGCCCTCTCGGACCGGCGGCACTCCCCCACCGATGCGCCGGAGACAATGACGAACGAACGACCACGGCCGGAAGGCCGCGTCCTCGGGACCGCTCACAAGGGAAGAAACGGACCGTTCGCGATACAGACCCTGTATGACTGCGATGTCAGGCCGGCTCGTTCAGCGCCGGGCGGTGACGAAGCGAGGCCCCCCGGCCCACTCCGCGCGCCCGCGCCAGCCAGCGTATCGTCAGCCAATAATAAGACGGCAATACCAGCAGGGTCAAGAGCGTGCCCACGGCCAGGCCACCGCAGATGGCGCGGGCCATGGGGAAGTACTCCATGCCCGAGAGGTGCGTTCCGCGCAGCAGCGCCAGCGGCAGCAGGCCCAGGATGGTGCTGCCGGCGGTCATGAGGATGGGCCGCAGGCGGTCGCCGCAGGCCGCCAGCAGCGCGTCGTCCGGCGAACGACCCTCGCGACGGCGGCGGCCGATGTGGTCCACCAGCACGATGCCGTTGTTCACCACGATCCCGATGAGGATCACGATCCCGATCATGGCCATGAGGTTCAGCGGCGTGCCGGTGGCCATCAACGTCCAGAACACGCCCAGCGACGAGAGCGGTACGGTGGCCATGACCACCAGCGGCAAGGTGAGCGACTCGAAGAGGCTGGCCATGACGAAGAAGACGCAGGCCAGGGCCAGGAGCATGTTGACGCCCATCTGCGACTGCTGCTGCTGCCCGCGACGGATCTCGTCGCCGAACGACCACCCGTAGCCCAGGGGCAGGGCGAGGTCGTCCATGACGGCCCGCACCTCGGCGAGCAGGGTCTCGAAGTCCTCGCGATCGCTGCTCCCGCCGAGGGTCAGCCCGGAACGCTGGTCGCGGCGGAAGATGCGCTCGGGCCCCCCGCCGAACTCGAAGTCCGCCACCTGGCCCAGCTGGACGGCCTGGCCCTCGTCGACGCCCACGGTGAGCAGGGCCAGGTTCTCCAGGGACTCGCGATCCTCGGGCAGCAGGGAGACGATGACGTCCACCTCGCGCTCGCCGGTGCGCAGTCGCGGCAAGGGAACGCCCCGGTAGGTGAGCCCCACCACCTCGGCGACGGCCGCCGGCTCGATGCCGTGCCGCGCCGCTTCCCGCGGCGCCACCTGGACCCGCACCTCGGCGTGGCCGCGATCGGACTCGCTGCGGACGTCGGTGACCCCCGCGAGGGCGGTCAGGCGGCGCCGGACCTGCTCCGACAGGTCGCGCAGCACCTCGGTCTCGCGTCCGTGGATCGTCACCGCGAAGCGCCGCGCGCCGGAGCCGCCCCCGTCCTCGCGCCCGAAGCGATAGCTGACACCCGCCTGCACCGGCAGGTTCTCGCGCAGATCGCGACGCAGGTCCGACAGGAACTCCGGACTGATCACCCCTTGCTCGAAGAACAGCGTGATGGCACCGCCATCGGCCACGTGGTAGGAGTAGATATCCCGCAGTCCGAGGTCGCCGCGACGGGTCTCGAGGTACGCCTCGGTCCGGGCGACGTGGCGGCTGGCCAGCCGGTGATCCACCGCGTCGGCGAACTCGAGCTCGATGTAGAAGCTCTCCTGCCGGAAGCCCTCGTCGCCGAACGCCTCCGGCTGCAGGCCGGTGGTCCCCATGAGCACCACGGTGGCGGCCATGACCAGCGGGACCAGGACCAGCGTGGTCAGCAGCGGATGCCGCAGGGCCGTCCAGCGCAGGACCACCAGGTAGCCCGCCCGCAGGCGCCTCAGCCAGCCGGCCTCCATGGGCCGCCTCTTGCCCGCGACGCGGACCGCAAGCAGCGGGATCACCGTGAGCGAGACCAGCAGCGAGACCACCAGGGTCACGCTGATGGTCACGCCCACCTCGCCCAGCCATACCGCGACCTGGTCGTTGCCCGCCAGGACCACCGGCGCGAAGACGATCACCGTGGTGAGGGTGGACGCGGCGACCGCCCGCCCCACCTCGCGCGTGCCGCGCAGGGCCGCCATCAGTGGCGCGCGTCCCGCGTGCAGGTGCCGGTGGATGGCCTCGAGCACCACCACCGCGTTGTCCACCAGCATCCCCACGCCGAGCATCAGGCCCATCATGGTCAGGACGTTGAGCGTGCGGTCGGTGAGGTAGAGGAAGACGCAGGTGCCGAGGATGGACAGCGGGATGGCCGCCGTGGTCACCAGGGTCAGCCCGATGCGCCGCAGGAACACCAGCAGGATCACCATGGCCAGCAGCGAGCCGGCCGCGCCGGCCTGCAGCAGCCCCCGGAGCGAGTCGGTGATCTGGTCGGCCTGGTTGAAGAAGGCGAAGCTGTGGATGCCGCGCAGGGCAGGGTCGGCGTTGATGCGCGCCAGCTCCGTCTCCACCGCCCGGCAGACCTCCACCGTGTTGGCGCCCGCGGCCTTCTGGATCCAGAAGGCCACCGCCGGCTCGCCGTTCAGGCGCCGGCCATAGGTCAGCGCCGGGACGCCGTAGACCACCTCGGCCACGTCGTCCAGCCGCAGACCGCCGCCCACCGGCAGTGCGGCCAGGTCCTCCACCGAGTGCAGGCCGCTGACCGAGCGCAGGTCGTACCGCAGGCCGCGGTCGGTCACCCGGCCGACGGTCAGCTCCACGCTGGCCGCCTCCAGCGTCCGGAACAGGCGCGAGACGTCCACCCCGTGCTCGAGGATGCGGTCGAACCGGAGGTAGACCGAGGCCTGGGTAGGGGCGACGCCATCGATGTTCACCCGCCCGACGCCGGGGATCCGCTGCAACGGCATGATCACGTGCTGCTCGAGCAGGTCCCAGCTGGCCGACAGGTCGCGGCCGGTGGCGGCGATGCGCCCCTCGATCACCGGGATGTCGCTGGAGTCGAAGGTCAGCAGCAGGACCTGCCGGATGTCCGGCGGCAACTCGCCGCGGATCTGATCCAGCTTCTCCTTCACCTCCAGCCGCAGCAGGTCGACGTCGCGTCCCCAGTCGAACTCCACGCCCACCTGCACCTGGTCGGCATCGCTGTAGCTGCGGATGGTGCGCACACCGCCCAGGGTGGCCAGCACCTCCTCCACCGGCCGGACGATCAGCCGCTCGTTCTCCTCGGGCAGTCCCCCGGAATAGGGGATCGAGACGGCGATGAACGGGAAATCCACCCGCGGCAGGAAATCCAGCCGCAGCTTGCCCATGGCCACCACCCCGAGCACCAGGATACAGACCAGGACCATGGCCAGGGTCACCGGACGCCGCAGCGCCAGTCGCGTCAATCCCATGACGACCCCTCCGCCCGCGGCGCCGTCGCCGTGGCTCCGCTGGCGAGGCCCACGGCCGCATGGCGCGCCGGCGCCATGGCCGGCGCCGCCGGCGGCGCCGCCGACGCGGCGGCCGCCCCCACGGACGTCGGTGACGCCATGCGCGCGCCATGCAGCAGGGTATAGAGTACCGGCACCGCCACCAGGGTCAGCCCGGTGGCCAGCAGCAGGCCGCCGATCACCGTCACCGCCAGCGGGGCTCGCAGTTCCGCTCCCTCGCCCAGGCCGAGGGCCATGGGCGACAGCCCCAGCACGGTGGTCGCGGTGGTCATCAGGATGGGCCGCAGGCGCTCGGCGCCCGCCTCGCGCGCCGCGGCGAAGATGTCGCGGCCGGCACGCCGGAGCTGGTTCATCCGGTCGACCAGGACGATGCCGTTGTTGACCACGATGCCCGCGAGCATGATCCCGCCGATGACGGCGAAGACCGAGAGGGGTCGTCCCGCGAGGGCCAGGCCGTAGATGGCGCCGGCCAGGGCCAGCGGCACGGTGACCATGATGATCAGCGGCGAGCGGATGGACTCGAACTGCGAGGCCATCACCAGGTACACCAGGAAGACCGCCAGCAGCACCGCCAGCTGGAGCGAGCGGAAGCTCCGGGCCATCTCGCGATTCTGGCCGCCGAGGGCGGCGGTCACGCCCGCCGGCAGGGGGACCTGCCGCAGCCTGGCGGCGATCTCCTCGCTCACGGTGCCCAGATCGCGGCCGACGAGGTCGGCGGTGACCAGCGCCGCGCGGCGGCTGCCCAGGCGGTGGATCTCCGCCGGGCCCCGGGCCTCGGTGAGGGAGGCCACGGCCGCCAGCGGTACGGTGATCCCGTCACGCTCGGCGATGATGAGGTCCTTCACCGCCGACAGGGTGGCACGCTCGTCGGCCCGCCCCTGGACCCGGATGTCGAGGTGCCGCTCCCCGTCCCGGAGCCGGCCCGGGACCACGCCGCCCACCTTGGCGCGGAGCGTGCGGGCCACGACGCCCTGATCCAGTCCGAGCAGCCCCAGCTTGTCCCGGTCCAGGGCGATGCGGATCTCCGGCGAGCCGGGCTGCATGGCGCGCCGGATGTCCCGCAGCCCGGAGACGTCGCCCAGCGCCGCGGCCACCTGGTCGGAGCCGCGCTGGAGGGCCTCGAGATCCTGGCCATAGACCTCCACCTGCACCGGGGCGCTGAGGTTCATCAGGGCCTGCCGGCGCACCTTCAGGCGCAGGCCATCCTGGCGGCCGGCCAGCTCCCGGGCGGACGCCAGGACCGCGGCCTCGACCTGCGGCCCGGTTCCCGTCAACTGCAGGTGCACCTCGGCCCGGTTCTCCTTCCGGCGCACGGCGCCGCCGCCGGACTCGCGGCTGGTGCCCACCTCGGCGGCCACCCGGGCCACTCCCGGCAGCGCGGCCAGTTGCTTCTCCAGCGCGCCGACGGTGCGATCGGTGCGGTCGAGGGGCGTGCCCTCGGGCAGTTCGAGCTGCAGGGTGAGCGTCCCCTGGGCCAGGGGCGGCACCAGTTCGGTCCCCAGGCCGCCGGCCAGGAACCAGGCCCCGCCCGCCACCAATGCCACCACCAGCAGGACGGCCAGGCGGGCGCGCAGGGCACCGGCCAGCAGGCGGTCGTAGCCACGGGCCAGTCGCGGCCAGAGCATCGCGTGCAGCCCGGTCGCCGGTCGCAGCAGGGTGATCACCACCGCGAGCAGGGCGCGGCCGAGCATCCGGACCAGCGCGACCAGCCCGAGCGGCAGCCCCAGCACCAGGAAGTGTCCGGCCTCGGCCGCCGCCCGCCGCCACCAGCGATGGTGGCGACGCGACGGCCGCCACCGGGCGCGCCAGGTCGCCGGCGGTGCCGCCGGCGGGCCAGCGCCCAGGGCGGCGGCCATGGGCGTGAAGGTGAGCGAGACCACGAGGCTGACGAAGAGCGCGAAGGTGACGGTCAGGGCCTGGTCGCCGAACACCTGCCCGGCCACGCCCACCACCACGAAGACGATGGGCACGAAGACCGCCACCGTGGTCAGCGTGGAAGCGGTCACCGCGCCGGCGACCTCCGCGGCGCCGTCCGCGGCGGTGGCCCGCGCGTCCACCACGCCCCCGGCCGCCGCCGCCCGCTCCCGGCGGCGCTGCACGGCCTCGAGCACCACGATGGAGTTGTCCACCAGCATGCCCACGCCCAGGGCCAGTCCGCCCAGGCTCATGACGTTCAGCGACACGTCCCGCGTGAGCATGAGGATGAAGGTGGCGACGATGGAGAGCGGGATGGCCAGGCCGATCACCAGGGTGGCGCGCACGTCCCGCAGGAAGACGAAGAGCACCAGCACGGCGAGCAGTCCGCCGACCAGGGCGTTGCCGCGCACCTCGTCCACGGCGCGGGAGATGTAGACCGACTGATCGAAGAGCACCTCCTGGCGCAGCCCCGAGGGCAGGCGAGGCTGCAGCGACGCCAGGGCGTCGTGCACCCTGGCGGCCGTCTCCACGGCGTTGGCGTCACCCTCCTTGAACACCGCGATCTCCACGCTCTCGCGGCCGTCCACATGGGTGATGTCGGTGCGCTCCTTGTGGCTGCGCACCACCGCGGCCACCTCCCCGAGACGGACGGTCCGACCACCAGCCTCGCCCACGGTGACCTCGCGGAGGTCGTCCAGGTCCTCGAAGCGGCGCAGGGTGCGGACCATGTACTCGGCGCCACGGTCGCGCAGGCGCCCACCGGAGGCGTTGACGTTCTGGCGGGCGAGCGCCTGCTCCACCTGGGCGATCCGCAGGCCCAGCGAGGCGAGGCGCGCCTCGTCCACCAGCACCTGGATCTCCTCCTCCAGGCCGCCGGAGACCCGGGCGGCGGCCACGCCCGCGGTGGCCTCGATCTCGGTCTTGACCACGTCCTCGGCCACGGTGCGCAGGCGAGCCAGGGGGACGTCGCCCCAGAGACCCACGCGCAGGACCGGATCGAGGCCGGGGTCGTACTTCAGGAGCACGGGCATGGTGGCCTCGTCGGGCAGGCGCACGAGGTCGAGCTTCTCGCGCACGTCCAGGCCCGCGTAGTCCATGGCCGTCCCCCACTCGAATTCCAGGGTGATCTGCGAGAGTCCGGCCTGGCTCACCGAGTGGACCCGGCGCAGGCCGGGGACCACGCCCACCGACTCCTCCAGCGGCCGGGTCACCAGGTTCTCCACGTCCACCGGCGCGGACCCGGGCAACTCGGTCTGCACGGTGAGGGTCGGGTAGCGGATCTCCGGCAGCAGGCCCACGTCCAGGCGGTCGAGGGCCACCAGGCCGAAGACCACCGCCGCGAGGGCGGCCATGCAGACGGTGACGGGACGCTGGACGGCGTGGTGGACGATCTTCACGAGGCGCTCCTCCGGTTCCGGGCCGTCAGCGTGCGGCGAGTTCGGTCAGGCCGCTGGGCGGCAGGATCTCCACGTGGCTGCCGGTGCGCAGGCCGCCGCGGCCGAGGGTGACCACGGTCCAGCCCTCCTGCAGGCCGCTGGTGACCTCGACGTGGGTCTCGTCGTACAGGCCACAGGTGACCTCCACCTTGCGGACGGTGTCCGCAGCGGCCACGAACACCGAGCGCAGCCCGCCTTCCTCCACCAGGGCCAGCTTGGGGACGGCGAGGACGTCGTGCTTCTGATCGGTCGTCAGCCGCGCCTTGACGAAGCCCCCCACCCGCGCCGGGGCGTCTTCCGGGAGCTGCAGCGTCACCTGGACGGTGCCGGTGGCGGGATCCACCACGGGGCTCACCCGCTCGACCACGGCGTCAAGCACGCGGCCAGCGGTCTCGGTCTCCACCTTGACCACCTCCCCGACCATCACCTTCGCCGCCACCGGCTCGGGCAGATGGACCCGGATCCGCAGCGGCGTGAAGTCCGCCACGGTGAAGGCTGACGCGCCGGCCGCCACCTGCTGCCCGGCCACCACCGCGCGCGCGGTGACCTGGCCGGCGAAGGGAGCCTTGACGTAGGTCTCTTCCAGGGTGATGCCGGCGAGGTCGCGATCGGCCAGGGCCTGGTCATGGGTCGCCCGGACGGTCTCGAACTCCTCCTCGCTGATCAGCTCCTCGGCCAGCATCTGGCGCGCGCGGGCGAGCTTGCGGGCCTGCTCGGCCAGCGCCAGCTCCGCGCGCCGCAGTTGCACCTTCTGGCGGTCGTTCTCCAGTTCCGCCAGCACCTCCCCCGCCCGGACCCAGTCGCCCTCCTCGGCGGCCACGTCGCGGACACGCCCCGCCGCCCGGCAGGTCACCTCCACCAGGCGGTCGGCCTCCACGGTGGACGCCGCCCGGTGGAAGGCGGACACGGCGCGCCGGGCCACGGCGGCCACCTCCACGGGCACGGCGGGCTCGGCCGGCCCGGCCGACTCGGCCACGGCGGCAGCGTCCGCCGCCCCGGTCGCCGCGGCCCCGGCGTCGCCGGTATCGGCCTGGGCGATGCCTGCCGCCGGCAGGAGGGGCATGGAGATGCCCGCCTGCCAGGCCGCGACCACCGCGACGGCCAGCAGGAGCACGGCCGCGGCCGGGATCACCAGGGTCCTGAAGAGCTTGCGCGATGCCATGGTCGTCACCTCGGGTCTGGGGGTTCCGCAGTCCGTCGTTCACCGGTCTTGACGCAGCGGCCCTTCGGCAGGTTGCATCGGCGGCGAGAACTGGAAGTCTCGTCGGCCGTCGGTTAAGTTGTGGAGCCCGGAGCGCGCCCGGCCCCGCGCCGGCGACCGGAGGATGACGAACCCCGAGACCGCGAGGTGAGCCAGGATGAAGAAGCTCGTCGAATGCGTGCCGAACATCAGCGAGGGTCGTGACCAGGGCGTGATCGACGCTGTCACGTCGGTGATCGAGGAGGTCGAGGGGGTCCGCCTGCTCGACGTCGATCCCGGCGCCGACACCAACCGCACGGTGATCACCTTCATCGGCCCGCCCGCCGGCGTGGCCGAGGCCGCCTTCCGCGTGGTCGAGCGCGCGGGCGAGCTCATCGACATGCGCCACCACAAGGGCGCCCACCCGCGTCACGGCAGCACCGACGTCTGCCCCTTCGTGCCGGTGCGCGGCGTGACCATGGAGGAATGCGCGGAGCTGGCCCGGCAGGTGGGCCGGCGGATCGGCGAGGAGCTGCGGTTCCCCGTCTACCTCTACGAGGAGGCCGCCACCCGGCCGGAACGGCGCAATCTCGCCCACGTGCGCAAGGGCGAGTACGAGGCCCTGGCCGACAAGCTCGGCACCGAGGAGTGGGCCCCGGATTTCGGTCCCAACGAGTGGAACGACCACGCCGCCCGCTCCGGCGCCATCAACGTCTCGGCCCGCGGGTTCCTGGTGGCCTACAACGTGAACCTGAATACCCGCCAGAAGAAGGTGGCCAGCCAGATCGCCCTGGACATCAAGGAGGCCGGTCGCGCCAAGCGCGACGAGCAGGGCAAGCTGGTCAAGGACGAGCATGGCGACAACATCCTGGTGCCTGGCCCCTACCGCCTGGAGGCCTGCAAGGCCGTGGGCTGGGTGATCCCCGAGTACGGGCGCGCCCAGGTCTCCATCAACCTGGTCAACACCGCCATCACCAGGCCCCACGACGCCTTCGAGGCCTGCCGCAACAGCGCCCGCGATCGCGGCGCCCGGGTGACCGGCAGCGAGCTGGTGGGCCTGATCCCCGAGGGCGACCTCCTGGCCGCCGGCAAGTACTACCAGCGCCAGGCCGACCAGTCCCCCGGTCTGCCCCGCAAGCTGCTCATCGAGACGGCCATCCAGAGCCTGGGCCTGCGGGAACTGGGCGCGTTCGACCCCCTGGAGAAGGTGATCGAGTACCAGGCCGGCCTGGTCGACGGGCCGCTGGTCTCCATGACCAACCGCGAGTTCGTGGACGAGCTGTCCAGCGACTCGCCCGCTCCCGGCGGTGGTTCGGTGGCCGCGCTCTGCGCCGCCCAGGCCGCAGGCCTGGTGGCCATGGTGGGCAACCTGACCGTGGGCAAGAAGAAGTACGCGAAGGTGCAGGATCGGGTGAAGGCCATCGCCGAACGGGGTCAGGAGCTGAAGGACTTCTTCCTCGACGCCATCGACGGCGACACCGCCGCCTTCAACCGGGTGATGGAATGCTTCGGCCTGCCCAGGAAGACCGCGAAGCAGCAGAAGGCGCGCGATCTGGCCATCGCCGCGGCCACCCGCGAGGCCACCCGCGTCCCGCTGTCGGTGCTCCAGCAGGTGCCCGAGGTCCTGGATCTGGCCGCCGAGGTGGCCGAGATCGGCAACCAGAACAGCCTCTCGGACGCCGGCGTGGCCGTGCTCACCGCCCTGAGCGGTGCGGAGGGGGCCTACTACAACGTGCTGATCAACCTCGCCGGGCTGGTGGACCTGGACCAGAGCGAGGATCCCGACTTCGCCGCCAGTACCCGCGACGACGCCGCCGCGGTCATGGCGGCCTGCGAGGCGAAGGCCGCCGCCGCCCGCAGGAAGGTGCGCGACCAGCTCGAACAGGCCTTCTGATCAGGTCCGCGCCGGACGGACGTGAGATCGCCGGGCCGCCCCACTGGGGGCGGCCCTTGACCCTCCACTCCCGGGGCACTTACCTTCGCCGGATTCCGCCCCGGCGCCCCACCCCCAGCAAGGAACGGATTCCATGGCCGCCCCCGACTCCGGACTCGAGCGCGAGAATCCCCTGCAGGAGATCACGCAGCCGTTCATCGACCTGATCCACGCCCCCCGCGCGCTCTGGGGCATCAACCTGGGGTACTTCCTCGAGGGCTGGGTCTACTTCGGGATGCTCGGCTACCTGGCCATGCACTTCTCGGACTTCGTCTTCCAGGGTGTGCAGAACCCGGACGTCCACTCCCATCACATGGTGATGGTCCTCACCGCGGGCATCACCATCAGCATGTTCTTCCTCGGGACCGTGGCCGACCGTTTCGGCATCCGGCGGACCCTGCTGACGGCGTTCGTCCTGCTGCTGGTGGGGCGGATCGTGTGGTCGGCCGCGCCAGCGGTCTTCCCGGAGACGGGCCTCTGGGGCGGCATGCACGTGATGACCATGGTGGGCATCGTGCTGGTGGTCATCGGCTACGGCATGTACCAGCCGGCGGCGTACGCCGGGATCCGCAAGTTCACCAACCCGAAGACCGCGGCCATGGGCTACGCCATGCTCTACGCCCTGATGAACCTGGGCGGCTGGCTCCCCTCCTGGTTCACGTTCGTGCGCGAGCGCGTGGGCATCACCGGGTCGTTCTGGGTCTACACGGGCATCACCGTGGTCGCCTTGCTCGCCACGCTGATCATCCTGACGCGCAAGGTCGAGCGCGACGCCATCGCGCGCGCCGCGCGGGAGACGGCGGAGATCGAGGCCGAGGAGGCGAAGGCCGTGCCCGCGGGCGAGCGGATTCCGCCACCGCCACCGGTGCACGCCGCCGATCGTCACCTGCCCATCCACCTGCTGGTGACCGTGCTGGCCGTGGCGGCCGCGGCCCTGCTGCTGCCCGCGCCCTGGGGCTGGGCCATCGGCGGCGCCCTGGCCGTGCTGACGCTGCTGCTGCCCGTCCGGATCGGCTTCCTGCAGCCGGTCTATCAGTACCTGGCCAACCACCCCCTGGCCGACGCCAAGTTCTTCTTCTTCATCTTCGCGCTCATCCCCGTCCAGACGCTCTTCACCTACAACTGGCTGATCCTGCCCCAGTACCTCGAGCGGGCCTTCGAGGGCGGGTTCGTGAGCGAGCGCTTCGAGTTCTTCTCCAACCTCAACCCGATCCTGATCTTCGTGGCCGTGCCCATCGTCACCGCGCTGACCATGCGGAGCAAGGTCTACAACATGATGATCATCGGGACCCTGGTGATGGCCGCCCCGGCCTACCTGCTGGCCATCGACACCACCATCTACACGCTGCTCGGCTTCCTGCTGATCATGACCGTGGGCGAGGCCATGTGGCAGCCGCGATTCCTGCAGTACGCGGCCGAGATCGCCCCCGAGGGCCGCACCGGCGCCTACATGGGTGTCGCCCAGTTCCCCTGGTTCCTGACCAAGATGCTGGTGCCGCTCTACTCCGGCGTCTTCCTGCAGAAGTACGTCCCGGCCGAGGGCCCCCGCGATCCGGAGACCATGTGGCTGATCTTCGCCAGCTTCGCCATGATCTCCACCATCCTGCTGGTGATCGCCCGGCCGTGGGTGGGGCGGGACTTCAAGACCAGGGCCGATTGATCGATCGCGGCGGTCGCCGCCTCGTGAGCCTGGTCGGACCTCGTGAGCCTGGTGGGACCTCGTGAGCCTGATATCGAGAGAGGGGCGCCCCCTTCCAGGGAGCGCCCCTCTCGTCATCCCGGCCTGCTGGCCTCCCGCGCGCGGACGGATCGCGAGACTACTTCGCGTATCCGTAGTACTTCCGATCGTAGTAGTAGGGCAGCACCTCGGCCAGGTTGTTGGCCACCACGCCGAGCACGTTCGCCCCGGCCGAGCGCAGGATCTCCACGCCCCGCCTCGCCACGTCCCGGTGCGTCTGCCCCGCCATGACCAGGTAGAGCGTCCCGTCCACCGCGTCCAGGTAATGGAGCGGATCGGACACCGGCACCACGGGCGGAGAATCGAGGACCAGGATATCGAAGCGCTTCTGCAGTTCGTGGACCACCTCGGGGACGCGGTTGCCGCTGAAGAGCCGGCTGGGGTTGCCGCCCACGTGCCCCGCCGGCAGGAAATGCAAATTCGAGACCTTGGTCGGGCGCACGGCCTCGGCCAGGTCCAGGTCTCCGGCCAGGACCTCGGAGAATCCCGGCGCCAGCGGCACCTGGAAGACGGTGTGCTGCACGGGCCGCCGGATATCGGCATCCAGCAGCAGGATCTCCTTCTGGAGGTGATAGGCCAGGACCAGCGAGAAGTGCAGGGAGAACAGGCTCTTGCCCTCGCCGCGCTCGGCGCTGGTCACCATGATCGCGCGCTTGCGGTCGAGGTCGAGCTGACGGCCGATGCGGATCATGATCCGCCGCAACTCGATGGCCATGGGCGACTCGATGTCGAAGAGGCCACTGGGCTGGTGTCGGGATTTCCCGCGCATGCAAACCTCCGGGATCAGCTCAACCGCGGATAGACGTAGAGCAGGAAGACGGCCGCGACCGCGAGGATCAGCACCACCAGGATCAGCCAGCGCATCACGCGCAACCGCCGCTTGCGCTTGAAGAGGTCGTCCTGGATGACGGGCAGCGTGCCGATGACGTTCATCCCGAGCGCACTCTCGATGGCATCCACGGAGGTGAACGTGCGGTCGAGGAGGATGGAGAGGACCACCAGGCCGAAACCGATGGCGAGGGAGAGGGCGAATCCCATGACCGACAGCTTGAGCATGTCGGGCTCCACGGGCGCCCGGGGAAGAACCGGATCCCGCCGCACCTCGATCCGGTAGCCCACCTCGGACATGCTGGCCTCGAGGTTCAGGGTCTGCTGGGCGATCTCGCGGTCGATGGACTCGAGCATGTCGCGGCGGCTGGCCACCTCCTCCTGGAGCTCGGCCAGGCGCGCCGACTGCACCGGCTGGCGCGTGGTGAAGTCGCGGTAGTTGCGGATCTGGCGCGCGAGCTCTTCCAGGGCCCGCTGCTTCGCCACCCGGTAGGTCATGAAGTAGAGGTACTGGGTGAGGCGGTTGCGGTCCATGACGCCCAGCTGCGGGTACCCCTGCTCGATCCGCGCCTCGACCAGGTTGTAGAGGGTCGGCCGGACCTGGCCGAGGTCGTTCGCCGCGCTCCCGGAGTTCTCGCCGACCAGGCGGGCGAACTCCAGCTCCTGGATCTCCTGGACGATCTCCCCGATGTCGGGATCCCGCAGGGCCGCCTGAGGATCGGGAAGCTGGCTCACCGTGGCGGCGGCCTGCTGTTCGAGGCGGTTCATCTCGTTGACGTCGGCGTTGTAGAACTGGTCCTGGAGGCGGAGCAGGTTGCCCTCGGCCCGCGAGATATTGCCCGCATTGACGGCGTTGCCGACGAGGGTCCCGGTGACGATCCGCCGCTGGAAGGTCGCGAGGGAATCCTCCGCGGCGCGCAGGCGTTCCACGTAGGTCTCCCGCTGCCGCTCGAGGAATTCGCGGGTGGTGGTCCGCGGCGCCATGCGATTGGCACGCTCCTCCTCGAGGAACTGGTCGAGGATCACCCGGGCGAGGACGAAGGCCTGGCGCGGATCGACATCCCGCACGCCGATCCGGAACATGTGGAATTCCTCGCCCCGGACCCGGATCTTCCCTCGCAGCCGGCTCGCCTGCTGCTTGACCGCCTCCATCTCCGACGGTGTCAGGACATCGGGCACGGTCTCGTCACCGGCCGCGGGGAGCTGCGCGGTCCCCTCGTGCAGGCGGGTCTGCCGGACCACCGACTCGAGGAACTTCGGCGCGGTGACGATGGTCCAGATGTTCGCCATGGTCTCGCGATCGAGATCGCTCGCGCGGCGGTACCGCCGGCTCTCGTCCTGGATGAAGCGGCTGTTGGTGGCCTCGAGGACCACGCGGATCTGGCCCGACGACTCGTAGACCGGCGTCATGGTCTTGATGGCGAAGGCCGCCATCGCCAGGCAGAGGACGAAGGGCACGAAGAACAGCCACTTCCGTCGCCAGAGCATGCGCAGGAGCGCGAGCGGGTCGAAGTTGTTCTGCTGACCGCTCTCTTCCTCGAGGAACGGATCCATGGCGGACATCTTCCTTCCACTGCGGGGCCGGGTGAAGCTGGCCTACACGCTAGCGTGCGTCCGGAACTCCGGCAACGGCCACCGATCGGCGACGGGAGGGACAACGCGCGGCGCCAGCCCCTCGCGGACCGTCTTCCTCCGGGGTCATCCCGGGCCGGGATCTCCCCCGGCAGAGATTATCGGCCGCGTCGCGGCGAGGCAAAGCCGAAACTCCTCCTCGCCACGATTTCACCGGTCTGGCCCCCGCACCAGCCACTGGCGCCGGAACCCGGCGGACGACGGGCGCGGATCCTGCCCCCCGGGAGGCGGCCCCCTCCCGCAGGCAGGTTGTCATGGATCATCATCACCACCGCGCGCCGGCCCTCACCGGCCTTCTCGCCCTCGCCGGCCTCGCCCTGACGGCCGCATGCGCGTGGGTGGCCGGCGGCTGCGATGACGGCGGCCAGACCCCGGCCGCCAGCGCCACCGCACCGGAATCCACGGCCCCGGTTCCATCCCTCGAGCCCGCCGACGTGCCGGTCCTTCCCCGATTCGCGGTGGCCGGCCGCTGGTCCCCCGCCCTGCATCGCTGGCTGGGATCGCCCGACGGCGCCTCGTCGTGGCGATGGGTGGCGCCGTCCGGGCCGGACCGCGGCCAGGCCGTGCTCGAGATCAGCGGCCGGACCTACCGCTGGCACTTCGCGGAGCGCCCGCCGGCCGCCGCCCTGCGGCTCACCCCGCGGAATCCGGGCTGGCTACCGCTGCGCGTGGACCGGCCGCAGGATCTCGCCACGGTCCCGCCGCTGCCGGTGATCCCCATCCGCTCGACGGCCTATGCGGATCTGGTCACCATGCTCCGGTCCTTGCTGACGCCGCGCTTCGGCGGCGTGGTGCCGCACTGGCCGGCCCGGCCGGTCCCGGTGAGCGCGCCATCAGGAGCCATCAGTGGCGAGGTGGATCTGACAGCCTGCCTGCGCGAGGCGGTCGCGAACTGGAACGCCACCGCCATCACGCCCTTCTTCACCTGGGATCCGAAGGCCACCTGGGGAATCCGTCTGGCCCACTACGCCGGCAGCCTGCGGTCGCCTCCGCTGCAGACGCAGCTGGTGAGACGCGATGCGAGAGGCCGGCCCCTGCACGTGCGCATCGCCGTGGGCGATGATTACGACACGGCCTCCAGCCGCCCCTACGCCGTCCGCGGCCTCGCCCACGAGCTCGGCCATGCCCTCTTGCTCTGGGGACACACGCCGGATCGCGAGCACCTGCTCTGGGGCGACGCACCGCCCCTGCGCGCGAGCCCGTCGTCGGACGAGCGCCGGGCCGTGCGCCTGCGCCAGCTGCTCCCCACGGGGCTCGACCTCGGCCGCTACACGCGCTGACGCGGAGAGATCCCGCGCCGCCACAGCCCGCGCCGTCACGGCGCCCGCGGCACCTCCCGCCACGGCATGAGCGTCAGCGGCCGTCCGTCCAAAAGCGGCGCCGCGTCCGCCAGGCCCGCCCGCAGGAGCGCCCGGGCGGCCGCGGCCAGCGGCTCGGGCAGCCCCGTCGCCGGGCCATCGGCGGCGGCGACGAGCGCGCTGCCGGCCCGTGTGCGCAGCGCGTCCAGCAGCGCGCGTTCCAGCCAGCTGAGCGGCTCGGTGTAGGTCCGCACGCGCAGCGGGGCCCCCGGCGCGGCGCCGATGACCGCGCGGGCCGCGGTCAGGGCGCGTTCCAGACCACCGATGCCGTCCACCAGCCCCACCTCCTGCGCCTGCAGGCCCGTCCACACCCGGCCCTGGGCCACCTCATGGACCGCGTCGCGAGTCATTCCCCGGCCGGCAGCCACCTTGGCGAGGAAACGCTCGTAGAAGCGCTCGAGCTGCGACTGGAACAGCGCCCGCTGCTGCGGCGTGAATCCCCCGGCGTCGGAGAGCATCAGGGCGTTCTCGCCGCGGTGGATGAACTCCCGGTGCACGCCGAGCTTCTCGTACAGTCCGGACCAGTCCATCTTGCCCGCGAAGACGCCGATGGAGCCGGTGAGCGTGCCGCGCCCCGCGAAGATGGAGTCCGCACTGCAGGCGAGGTAATAGCCACCGCTGGCGGCATGGCCGCCCATGCTGACGATCACCGGCTTGTGTCGCTGGACCCGTCCCACCTCCCGCCAGATCAGGTCGCTGGCCAGGGCGCTCCCGCCCGGGCTGTCCACGCGCAGGATCACGGCGGCGACGTCTTCGTCCTCGCGCGCCTCCTGCAGGTGCTCGATCACCGTGTCGCTGCCCAGGATCTGCCCCTGGAAGCTGTCCCGGCGGGTGGGGCCGGGATAGATGGTGCCGGCGGCGGAGACCAGGGCGACGGTGTGCTGTCCACCACCCGACCCGCCGGCCAGGGCATAGTCCTCTAGCCGGGCCACGTCATCATCCGGCGCGATCGCTTCGAGCAGGTCCTCGGCGGTCAGCAACGTGTCCACCAGACCAGCGGCGAGCGCCGATTCCCCATCGTACAGGCCGGTGTCGATCCAGCGCCGCACCTCGGCGACCGGACGCGACCGGCCGCGGGCGATGAGATCCACGAGCAGGTCGTAACGGCCCGCCACCAGCGCGGTGGTCATCTCGCGATTGGCCTCCGTGGGTCCGGTGCGCTCGAGCTGCTCGGGGGCGCTCTTGTACTTGCCGACGTGCAGGAACTCGGCGTCCAGCCCGACCTTGTCGAGGGTCTCCGCGAAGAAGGCCAGTTCGCTCGCGACGCCCATCACCATGAGGTTGCCCTCGGGCGCCATGGCGACGCGGTCCGCCCCGCAGGCGAGCGCGTAATCGGCATCGCCCCCGGACTCGAGGTAGGCCCAGACCTCCTTGCCGCTCTCGCGAACCGCCGTCAGGGCACCGGAGAGCTCCTCGAGCTGGGCCCAGTCCACCGCTACCCCGCGCAGGTCCACCAGGATGGTCTCGACCCCGGGATCCCGCGCGGCGCGGTGCAGGGAGAGGACCAGCTGGCTGAACGTCGGCACGTCCCCCAGCTGCAGGCGCTCCATCAGGGTCTGCGGCGCCACCTCGGGATAACCGCCGCTGGCCTGCCAGTGGAGCACCCGACCCTCCGCCCCGGCCACCGGCGCCTCCAGCGAGGAGATGGCCAGCCAGAGCAGCCCCAGGCCGCCGCCCACCAGCACGGCGATGACCACGAAGACGATCCAGAACTTGCGCATGCTCGGTCCTCCCGTGCCAGGTCGTTCGGATGATGACGTTGCGGCCACTCTCGCCGGGCAGCGGAAGCGGCACCAGGAGATTCCAGACCAGGACCGCCGGTTCGCCGCGGCCAGGAGATTCCGGGACGTCAGGGCGTGGACCGGCAGAAGGCCGCCAGCGCCCGCGCGGCGCGATCGATCTTCCGGAACACCGGGATTCCCGCCGACTCCAGCTGCCGGCAGAGCGGATCGTACATGGCCCCTGAATCGATGACCACCACGGCCGGCTTGCGGGTCCGCTCCAGGAGGGCCAGCCAGCGACGCCCCAGCGCCTCCGGACGACGGATGTCCTCGCGGTGAGCACCATCCTCGCTGGCCGGAAGGGTCTCGAGCGCCCCGGTCACGGGCACGGCCGAGAGGATGGCCGCATCCACCTCCGCGCAGCCGAGGATGGCCTCGCTCGCCTCCGCGTAGGACGCCGTCCCGGCCATGGGCGTGGCGTCGACGGGATTGTCGCGATGCGCGATGGGCGGCAATACCGCGTCGAGGGCCGCGCGGGTCGCCGGATCGAACGCGGCGAGCTCGAGGTCGCCCAGCGCGTCCATCACCGTGCTGCACTCGAATCCGGCGTTGCTGAGGACGCCCACCCGTGGTCCAGCCGCCGGCCGGTCAGCCAGCAGGGTGAAGGTCTTCAGGAGGTCCTCGAACTCATCCAGGCTCCCGGCCACGTCCGCCCCGGCGGCCCGCAGGCAGGCCGCGGCCACCGCATAATCGCCCGCCAGGGACGCCGTGTGGCTCGCGGCGGCCTGGGCCCCCAGGGCCGTCTTGCCGGCCTTGAAGACCACCACGCGCTTGCCACGCCGACGCGCCTCACCCACCGCACCGAGGAACCGCTCGCCGTCACCGGGCCGGAAGCCCTCGATGTAGCAGGCGATCACGTCCACCCCCGCCTCGTCCAGGAAGTGGGTGAGGAAGTCGGCGACGGTCAGGTCCATCTGGTTGCCGTAGCTGATGCTGGCGCCGGGCTGGATGATGCCGTCGTAGTTGGAGGCGAAGGTCACGAGGTAGGCGCCGGACTGGCTGACGATGGCCAGGTTGGCACCGCCAGCCCGGTGGAAGGGCAGCTTGTGTAGCGGGATGAAGAACGTGTTGTACTGGTCGCGGCTGACGATCCCGAGGCAGTTGCCGCCGACCATCACCGGGCCACCTCCCGGGCCGGCGTGGCCGCGGGCGAGCTGGTCCTCGATGGCGGCGGCCAGGTCCCGCTCGCCCGTCTCGGCGAAACCGCCCGGAATCAGGATGATGGACTCCGCACGATCGGTCTCCACGAGCTCCGTGATGGCCGCCAGGGCACCCTCCGCCGGAATGGCGACCACCGCCAGGTCCACGCGGTCGGGAAGGTCCGCGCAGCTCGGATAGCAGGGCACGCCGGCGATCTCCTGCTCGCGGGGATGGATCACCGCGAGGTTGTCGCGCACGGGGCCGTCGCTGCGGCGGAGGTTCTCGAGGATGATGCGGCCCGGATTGGCGCCCGTGCTGCTGACCCCCATGACCACCGCGCTGCGCGGGGCGAGCAGGGGTCGGATCTTCGCGGTCGGCCGCTCGGCGTCGGACCACTTCCGGTTGGAGACCAGTCCGACGCCATCGAGCGCCACGATCCGCCGCTCGCTGGCCACCGCGGGATTGATCTCCAGTTCCTCGAGGGTCGGCCCCGCCGCCCCAGCGCTGCAGGTCTCCGCGAGGGACGCGAGCCGGAGCACCGCGTCCACGAGGGCGTCCAGGGCGACGGGCGCCTCCGGGAAGAGGCGGGACGGCCAGGCCAGGATCCTCAGCAGCGGATGGGCCGCGAGCGCCGCCTCGACGGCGGGCCCGGCGAGCCCCCGCGCCGGCAGGATCAGCGTGGAGCGCCCGCCGCTCCCCTCTCCGAACCACTCGGTGAGCGTCCCCCCGATGCCCACCACCACCACCGGTCCGAACGCCGGATCCTGCCGCAGGGTCAGGAGAACCTCCTGCCCCGGGGTGTTGGGACGATGGGCGACGAACGCGCATGCCAGCAGGCCCTCGATCCCCGCGTCTGCACCATGTCGCCTCACATCCTCCGCGAGCGCATCGGCCGCGGCAAGGATCTCGATCGCCGGCTCGTCAGTCGCCGCGAGGTCGAGGATCCGCACGCCCCCGAGCTCCGTCTTGTGCAACAGGGTCCGCCCGCAGACCTTCAGCAGCAGGCGCCGCTGGTCATCCACGAGCCCCACGGCCGCTTCCGCCCACTGGCGCCGCTCGGAGTCGTCAGCCGCCCGGTCGAGGTAGGCGGCCGGGCCGCGTGGGATCCCGGCCGCATCGAGCAACTGGTAGCATTCCCACTCGTTGAGCCGCACCGATTCGCCGGGCTCGCGGCGGGCCGCGGCCTCGAGCACCCCGAGCACGTCTCGCGTCTGGATCTCCTGCATGCTGACCATCCTGGACGGAGTTGGTATTGCGAGCAAGGTTCCAAGATAGGAAGCCGGGGCAGGCTCACCAAGGACTAACGGCGCCTCGATGGGGCTGAAGCGGGCAAGAGCATCCAGCCGAGGCCATCGCCCCGTTCACGGCCGCGGGTGTCGGGGCAGGACGAGGGGCAGGACG
>CAZWYF010000019.1:46993-62902 GCA_964637835.1 uncultured Fibrobacteraceae bacterium | reverse complement strand
TGACAGTGGGTTACCCACCATACACCGCTGGGCCCAGCCGTTCCATTTTGTCTAGCATCGAGCGGCCTGGCGCGGCGGGAGGAGCCCGCCTCGCGGCCCGGCGCGAGCACCGCGCTCAGTCGATCCCCAGCGCCTTGCGCGTGTGGGGAATGAGGCCGCCGGCCTCGAAGATGCCGATCACCGCCGGCGGCAACGGCGGGAAGCTGAAGGTCCCGCGCGGCGTGGCCACCTGTCCCGCCGCCACGTCCACGGTCACCTCATCGCCCTTCGCCAGCGCGTCCACCGCCTCGGGGCTCTGCACCAGCGGCAGGCCGGCGTTGATGGCGTTGCGGAAGAACAGGCGGGAGAACGACCGTGCGATCACCGCACCCACCCCGGCGTGGACCAGGACGGTGGCGCCCTGCTCGCGGCTGGAGCCGCAGCCGAAGTTCGCGCCGGCCACGATCACGTCGCCCTTGCGGACGCCGGGCGCGAACTCCGGATCGAGGTCCTCCAGGGCCACCCTGGCCATCTCCGCGGGCTCGGTCAGCGTGTAGGTGTACTTGCCGGGGAAGATGACGTCGGTGTTCACGTCGTCGCCGTACTTCCAGACCCTGCCGGTGATCGCGTCCATCTCAGGCCTCCTCGGCCACGCCGAGCACCTCGGCGGTGGCGATCTCGCGCACGTCGCAGATCTCGCCGGTGATCGCGGCGGCGGCGCAGCTCGCAGGCGACCCCAGGTAGATCTCGCTGTCCTTGCAGCCCATGCGGCCCTTGAAGTTGCGGTTGGCCGAGCTGAGGGCCTTCTCGCCGGGGGCGAGGGCTCCCTCGTGGTTGCCCATGCAGGGGCCGCAGTTGGCGTTGAGGATGATGCAGCCGGCGTCCAGCAGCGTGGAGATGGTGCCCTCGGTCGTGGCCTGCTTGAGGACCTCGGTGCTCGCCGGCAGGATCAGGCAGCGCACCCCGCTCTTGACCCGGTGGCCCGCGAGGATGGCGGCGGCCTGGCGGAGGTCGTCGATGCGGCCGTTGGTGCAGGAGCCGATCACCACCTGGTCGATGGGCGTACCGGCCACCTCGTGCACGTCGCCGACGTTGTCCACGGTGTGGGGGCGGGCGATCTGGGGGACCAGGTCGGCCACGTCGTAGCGCAGGTGCTGGACGTAGTCGCAGTCGGGGTCGCTGGCCACCACCTCGAAGTTCTCGCGAGCGCGGCCGTTGAGGTAGTCCAGCGTCTTCTGGTCGGGGTGGACGTAACCGTTCTTGCCGCCCATCTCGATGGTCATGTTGCAGAGCGTCAGGCGGCCGCTCACCGACATGGCGTCGATGGCCGGGCCGCAGAACTCCACCGCCCGGTAGAGCGCGCCGTCGGCGCCGAGGTCGCCGATGATCCTGAGGATCAGGTCCTTGGGGTAGACGCCGGGCAGGAAACGCCCCCGGGCCTCCACCTTCATGGTCTCCGGGACGCGCAGCCAGATCTTGCCGGTGGCCATGATCACGGCCATCTCGCTGCGGCCGATGCCGGTGGCGAAGACGCCGAGCGCCCCGTAGCTGGTGGTATGGGAGTCGCTGCCCACGATCAGGCGACCGGGCAGCGCGAAGCCCTGCTCGACGAGCACCTGGTGGCAGACGCCGCTGGCCACGTCGTAGAACGCCTCGATCCCCTGCTCCTCCACGAAGGCGCGGATCTCCTGGTGGTTGGTGGCGAACTTCTCGTTCGCCGCCGGCGCGCAGTGATCGAGCACCACCACGTGCAGCTCGGGATCGTAGATCCGGTCCACACCGATGGTGGCGAAGGTCTTCGCGATGGCCGCCGTGTTGTCGTGACTCATGGCCACGTCGGGCGTCACGTCGACGATCTCGCCCGGCACCACCGGCTTGCCGGCCTTGGCGCCGAGGATCTTCTGGCTGAAGCTCGAACCGCTCATGATCGGGACTCCTCCTGGTCGCTGGCACCCGTCCACTGGCAGAACTTGGGAGGCGCCCGGGAGAAAATCCAGGCGGAATCAGCGGGCGGGCTGCAGGCGGATCGGTCGTTCCTGCAGGCGCTGGATCGTCTCCTGCCGGAGCGCCTCGATCGCCGGCGACGCCGCCAGTTCCCGGTTGCGAGCGTCCAGCCGGTAGGTGAGCGACAGGGCGGTGACCACGAAGGCGATCGGCACGATCAGGGGCACCAGGCGACGCCAGCGGTGGGCGCCGAGCAGACCCATGCAGCCGGTGGCGCCGGCGGCGAGGACCACGCAGAAGCCCAGGCTGGCGAGGTAGAGGTGCGTGAGGTTGAGCCACTCGGTCCCCGGCATCTGGGCGCTGAAGGGGATCAGGGTGATGTAGGTCCAGGCGATGAAGAAGCGCAGCGGCCGGCTCCCGAAGACGAAGCCGAAGAAGCTGAAGCTGAGCACCGCCAGGGTGACCAGGGTGCGGATCACCACCCGGAGGTCGTAGAGGACCTGGACCAGCACGCCGGCGTCCCGCAGGAGGGCGCTCTCCTGCAGCGGGAAGACCATCAGGTTCAGGTAGCGGAAGACGTTCAGCGCCGAGAGATAGGTGTAGACCAGCGGGCCCTCGATCTCGCTGGTCACCGTGGGGGTCCGGAAGCCCCACTTCGCCTGCCCGAGCTGGAAGAGCAGGCCCAGGGCCAGGAAGACCAGCAGGTCGTTGGAGAAGACGGGACGGCGCTCGCGCCGGTGGTAGAAGAAGGCCTTGTAGGCCACCAGGCAGCCCAGGATCGAGAGCGTGGAGGCCTTGGTCAGTCCGGTGAGGCTGTAGATGGCCAGCCCCAGCAGGAAATAGCCGGAGAGCAGCTTGCCGTCGCTACGGAAGTCGTTGCGGATGAACAGGTAGAGCACCAGCAGGTGCAGGAAGGCCAGCAGCAGGCTCTCCTGCCCGGCGATGGTCTGCAGGGTGCGGCCATAGCTCCCCACGCCGAACGCGAAGAGCACCGCCGCCAGCAGGGCCATGCCGCCGCGGTGGAAGAGCATGTTCACCAGCATGTAGACGATGAACGCGTTGAGGCCGTGCAGCAGGATGTTCACCGCCACGTAGCCCCCGTACTGCAGCCCGAAGTTCCGGTACTCCAGCAGGAAGGTCAGCTGCAGCAGCGGCTGGCTGAACCAGGCGCCCACGTGCCGGAACATGCGCCAGGGCGAGGCGGCGAGCTGGTGCGCATCGAGGAGGATCTGGAAGTCGAGCGGATACCAGAGCCGGCCCGTGATCAGCGGGCCGTAGGCGGCGAAGGCCAGCAGGAGCAGCAGCGCGAGCACCGGTCCGTGCGCGCGGAGTACCTGCCAGGGTGTGCGAGTGGGCCTGTCGATGATCGCGGTCTCCCCGGGGCCGTGGCTCGATCTCCGTGCGCCAAAGGTGCCACCAGGTGGCGCTGCCGTCCAGCTTCGCTTGCAACCGGCGTGCCCGCCGCGGCGGCGGCGCCGCGGCGGGCACGCCGTCCCATGGGCGCCGCCCGGGAATGCGCGGATGTTTCCTGATGATTTGCGAAGAGAATTGCGGTATCATAAGTTCCAGGTCCGTCAATCACCCCGCCCGCGATCCAAGGAGCGTGCTCCGTGCGACGTCGTGCCCTCTTGCCGTCCGCTCTCCTGATCACCCTGCTGCTGGCCACCGCCGGGCTGGCCGACCCCCCGCCGGGCTACTACGCGACGGTGGATGCGAGCAGCGAGGGCGCCCTGCGCGCCACCCTGCACGATGTCATCGACGGCCACACCAAGATCCCCTACACCGCGTCCTCCACCGATACGTGGGACGTGCTCGAGCTGGCGGATCAGGATCCGCTGGACGCCGGCCGGGTCCTGGACGTGTACCGCAATCGCAGCTTCCCGAAGTACGGCGGCGGCAACAACTCCTACAACCGGGAGCACACCTGGCCCAACAGCTACGGCTTCCCGGACGACGGCTGGAGCAACCTCCCGTACTCGGATTGCCATCACCTGTTCCTCTGCGACATCGCCTACAACGGCGCCCGTGGCAGCCGCGTCTTCGACCACTGCGCCAGCGGCTGCACCGCCTATCCCACCGACGTCCACGACGGTGTCAGCGGCGTCAACTACACCCGCAACGATGCGCCCCAGGGCGTCTGGGAGACCTGGCATGACCGCCGCGGCGACGTGGCCCGGGCCATGTTCTACATGGACATCCGCTACGAGGGCGATACCGGCAGCGAGCCCGACCTCATCCTCACCGACGACCTCGCCCTGATCATGTCGTCCCAGACCGGCGACAACGAGCCGGTGGGTTACATGGGCTACGTCTCCGTCCTCCTCGAGTGGCACGAGCAGGACCCGGTGGACGACCGGGAACGGCTCCGCAACGACGTGGTCTTCCAGTACCAGGGCAACCGCAACCCGTTCATCGACCACCCCGAGTGGGTGGACCTGCTCTTCGGCGACGGTCTGACCGATGCACCGGACCTCGCCGTCCCGGCCGCGGCCGCCCACATCGCCAGCGTCCACCCCAATCCCTTCAACCCGCGCACCGAGGTGGTCTTCTCCCTTCCGCGGCCTGGCAGCGCTCGCGTGGCGGTCTACGGCCTGGACGGCCGGCGGGTGGCCACCCTCTGGGAGGGCGAGCGGCCGGCGGGCGAGCACCGGGTGACCTGGGATGGCCGCGGTCTGGCCAGCGGCGCCTACGTGGTGCGGCTGCAGAGCGGCGGCGCGGTCTCCACCCAGAAGGTGCTCCTGCTGCAGTAGCGCGCTGCGCCTCGTGGCGCTGCGCGGGCATCAGGGTGGATAGTGGACGGGAACAGGAGCCGTTCCGGTTTTTTCTCGCCGCCGGGCATGATTGTGCTAAGATCGGCATCGCAACCGGATGGCCCGTCCATCCGTAGTGCGGCAAGAACCCCGGACGACCCCGGAGGCCGAAACAACCCCACCGCACGCTGCCGCACCGACGCTCCTCCTCCGGCCGCCCGCCGGGTCCTCGCCAGCGACCTGCGCGTCCCGGTGCGCCGCCGGCCGCCACGCCAAGGAGGAGCCGTCATGTCAGCCCGGATCTTCAGTGTCGACTACTACTACACCACGGTGGAGAACCGCCCGGGCCGGGGATGCCAGTTCCTCAAGCTCCTGGTCGAGGGTGAGGTCAACCTCATGGCCTTCAACGCCTTCCCCGTGTCCTCGGATCGCACCCAGCTGGTGATCTACCCGCAGAATGCCACCTGGCTGGGCGAGCTGGCCCGCCGGGAGAACATCACCCTGCACGGTCCCTACCACGCCTTCCTGGTCCAGGGGGACGATGAACTGGGCGCCCTGGTGGAGATCCACGAGAAGCTCTGCGACCAGGAGATCAACGTCTCCAGCAGCACCGGCCTGACCGACGGGCACGGTCGTTACCGGTACATCATGCACGTGCAGCCCGAGGATTATGATCGCGCCCTGAAGGTGCTGGGCGTGGATCAGCGGCTGCAGCGCTGGGCGGACTTCGAGATCAAGCACTACCGGCGGTTCCGCGCCAAGGCCTGATCGCCCTGTTGCGTCGCGCTGGCGCCGCCTCGCCACGCGGCGCCTCGCCAGGCGGCGTCGCCGCGTCGCGCTGGCGCCGCGGCGCGCCGCCCGCTACCATGGCCCGACCATGGATCGACTTCCCGACATCCACCAGCGCGACCCCGGCAGCGGCCGCGTCCGGGATCCGCAGGCCCACGCCGCCGCCGTCCGCGGCATGTTCGGCCGCATCAGCGGCGTCTACGACCGCATGAACCACGTGCTGTCGGCCAACCTGGATCGCCGCTGGCGCGCCCGCGTGGCGGCCAGCCTGGACCCGGACACCGCGCGGCTGCTCGATCTCTGCGCCGGCACCGGCGATCTGGGCCTGGCCTGCCTGCGGGCCGGCCGGGCCGTCGACGTGGTGGCGGTGGATTTCGTGCCCGCCATGCTCGGCGGCCTGCGCGGCAAGCCGGGCGCCGATCGGGTGCGTCCGGTGGCCGGCGATGGCCTGCGCCTGCCGCTGCCGGACGCGTCGGTGGACGCGGTGGTGGCGGGCTTCGGCGTGCGCAACCTGGCCGACCCCGCCGCCGGCGCGCGCGAGATGTGGCGGGTGCTGCGGCCCGGGGGGCAGGCGCTGGTGCTGGAGTTCTTCGGCTCCGACCCCGCCGCACGCGGTGCGGCCCGCGGGCCCGCGGCACCGGTGCGCTGGCTGCTGGACGTGGTCGTCCCGCTGGGGGGGCGTCTGCTGGCGCGCGACCGGGCCGCCTACGCCTACCTCACCGGGACCATGGACCGGTTCCTGACCGTGGAGCAGTACCGGGGGTTGCTGGCCGAGGCGGGGTTCGGCGACCTGCTCGCCGAGCGCTTGACCCTCGGCGTCGCTCACGTGGTGGGAGGCCGCAAGCCGGGCCCCTGAGCACCATGACTGCCGCGCGAACGATGGCGGCGCCGGGGGGTGTCGGGCGGCGGTGGCGCGGTCACTCGCGCCAGAAGACGTGGAAGCCGTACTCCGACTCCAGCACCGAGGTGCACTCGCCGGGCTCGAGGGCGAACACCGCCTGCTCGATGGCCGGCTCGAGCATGCCCGGCTCCACCCAGCCGAGGTCGCCGCACTCGTGACGGTTCTGGGGGTCGTCGGAGAACCGGGCGGCCACCTCGCAGGGGGCCGACTCGGCCGCCGCCAGCTTGCGCTGCAGGGCGCCGGCGATGCGGCGGGCCTCGCCGCGGGTGCGGCGCACCGCGTCGGCATGGACGGCGCCCCGGTAGGCCACCAGCACGTGGTGGATGTGCACGCGGCGGATGGGCTCGCGACGGATCACGTGGAAGCCGTAGGGGCTCTCCACGGGGCCGGCGATGGCGCCCACCTCCAGGGAACAGACCGCCGCGGCCACGGCGGGGTCCACGTCCGCGGGGGCGAAGACGCCCAAATAGCCGGCGTTGCGGACGGCGGCGGGGTCGTCCGAGTAGCGGCGGGCCATGTCGGGCAGGTCGCTCCGCCCGGTGCGCAGGATCACGGCGATGCGGCGGGCGCGTTCCTCGGCCTCGGCGCGGGTGCGGTCCAGGCCCGTGGGCGCCTCGCGGGTGCCGGTCCAGGCCACCAGGATGTGGCTGGCGGCCACGTCGTGGCCGGAGGTGGCCAGAGGACTGCTGGTGGCGGGCCGGCCGCCGCGGACGCCGGCCTGCTCCTCGGTGCAGGCGGCGAGCAGCAGGGCGCCGCCGAGGATCAGCAGCCCGGGGGCCAGCGTGGCGAGATGTCGTGAAGGCACCATGGCGACGTTCGCAGGTCAGGGGTCCCGGTGTCGGCTTCCGGTGCCTTGAATGGGCCCGGGGCGTCCGAGTTCCGGGTCAATCGAGACCGGCGAAGTCCGGCTGTCCCGTGGTCCGCAGGATGCGTCTGGCCAGCAGGTGGAAGATCTGCAGCTCCCAGTTGACCATGCCGGCCCGCGAATGCAGCTGGCGCAGGTAGGTGAGGAACTTGCGCCGCTCGAACTCGCTGTAGCCCACGGCGGCCATGGCGGCGGCGAGGTGGGCGTACATGGTGTCCAGCTCGTGCTGGGTGGGCAGGCGGGTCGAGCGGTGCGGGTGGCGGACCGACATCTCCGGGCGGGGCGGCGGGGCGCCGGCGCCGGCGCCGACGCCCACCCAGTCGGCCTTGCCCTGCACCGCGAGCCAGGCCTTGCGCACCTCCCAGGCGTAGAGCATCACCGCCTGGGCCAGGTTCAACGAGGGCTGGCCCTCGTCGGTGGGCACCATGGAGAGGTAGCGGCAGACGTCCACCTCGTCGTTGGTCAGGCCGGTGCGCTCGGTGCCGAAGAGCAGGGCCACCTTGCCCTCGCGGGCGTGCTCGACGATGCGCCGCGCCAGGTCCGGCGGGGGCAGCAGCGCGCGCTTGCGCAGCTGGCGCCGGCGGGCGGTGGTGCCGCAGATCACCAGGCAGTCGTCCACCGCCTCTTCCATGGTGTCGGCCACCATGGCCTGGTCCAGCACGTCCTGGGCGCCGTGGGCGAGGGCGCGGGCGGTGCGGCCGCGAGGGTTGAGCGGATCGACCAGGCGCAGCGTGGAGAGGCCCATGGTCTTCATGGCCCGGCAGGTGGCGCCGATGTTGGAGGGCTCGGTGGTGCGGCTGAGCACCACCACCACGTTGGCCGGGTCGGGAGCCTCGCCCGTGCCCACCTCGCCGACGGCGGCCTCGGCGCCGGGGTCGACGAACAGCGGATCGGGCAGCCGCTCGGTCATGGAGCCTCCCCGCGGCGGCGCAGCAGCACCAGCGTCTCCACGTGCGCGGTCTGGGGGAACATGGGCAGCGGCCGGATCCTCTCGACCTGCAGGCCCACCTCGCCGAGGGCGGCGCAGTCGCGCGCGAGGGTCGCGGGATCGCAACTGAGGTAGATCAGCGTGGGCGGCTTCAGCTCGCCCAGGGCGGCCACCACCGGCGCGGTGAGGCCCGCGCGGGGAGGATCGGCCACCACCGCGGTCTGCGACCAGTCCAGCGCCCCGCGCACCTCGGCGTCCTGCAAGGCGGGCAGCACCTCGCTCTCGCGGATCACCGCCCGCTCGCGCGCGGCCGGGTGGCGGCGGATGTTCTCGAGCGCGTCCTGCACCGCCGAGGCGTCGCTGTCGATGGCGAGGACCCGGCGACTGCGGTCGGCCAGCGCCACGGTGAACAGGCCCACGCCCCCGTAGAGGTCGGCCACGTCCGTGGGCTCGGGATGGACCTCGGCCAGCCATTCCCGGGCCGTGCGGACCGCCGCCCCGGCGGCATGCAGGTTGCCCTGGAAGAAGCTCTGGTGCGAGACGCGGTACTTGTGGTCGCCCACGTGGAGCACCAGGTAGGTGCGTCCCCAGACGGGCCGGTTGTTCAGCAGCACGCCCTGCAGGCCGGGCGCTGGCGCCTCCTCGCCGCTCTCGGCCAGTTGCCGCCTGAGCACCTTCTGCCGGCTGCTGGAGCCATAGAGGGACACCAGCCAGCCGCCCCGGCCGTCCAGCCGGACCACGATCTGGTCCACCGGCGGCAGGAAACGCACCCAGGGCAGGATGGTCTCCTCGAAGGGTGGCGCCATGACCAGGCACTCGCCGATGGGCACCACCTGGTGACTGCCCCGGCGGCGCAGGCCGTAGTGTCCGGTGGGGTGGGACGACAGCCGGATGCGGTTGCGATGTCCCCGGTCGGGTCCCGGCAGGGTGGGCTCCAGGCGGTCGGCCACGTCCAGGTGGCCCAGGCGCTCGCAGCAGTCGCGCAGGATCTCCCGGCGGGCGGCGTCCTGGGCTGCCGGCGTCAGGTGCTGCAGATCGCAGCCGCCGCAGAGGTCGTAATGGGGGCAGGGGGCCGGCTGGCGGTCCGGTCCCGGCTCGAGCACCTCGAGCAGCGTGGCCTCGCGCCAGCCGCGGCGGTCGCGGCCCGGCCGCACCAGGACGCGGTCGCCGGGCGCGGTCCCGGGCACGAAGACGGCCTGGCCCTCGTGGCGGGCGAGGCCCCGGCCGCCGGTGACCAGCTTCTCGATCACGAGCTCGAGCGGAGTTTCGGTGGTGTCGTTCATGGCGCAAGGTTAGCATCGGACTTGCATGCGGGCCAGGACGGACCCACGTCGTGGTCCCGCCAGTTGCCCGGAGGAGAGCATGCCCGGATCGCGGCCCGTCCCCCGTTCCGCCCGCCGGCCCGTCCGCCGACCCGCCCGGCGTGCGGCCCCGCGGCTCGCCCTGGTGGCGGCGCTGCTGGCATTGCTGGCCGGCCTGCCGCTCGGCACCGGCTGCGCGCCGAAGCGCGTGCTGCGAGAGCCGGGGGCGGCGCCCCCGCCGGCCGGTGCCCCCCGCTCCGAACCGCCTGCGAGCACGACGCCACGGACGCCGGCGCCAGGGACCGGCGGCGGGTCCGCGGCCGCCCGTGCCCTGGAACTGGGCGTCCAGGCGGCCGGGGTGGCGCACGCGCAGCTCGGCCGTCCCTATCGCTGGGGTGGCGAGCAGCCTGGCACGGGCTTCGACTGCAGCGGCCTGGTCCACTTCGCCTTCGGCTCGGTGGGGGTGGATCTGCCCCGGGTGGTCCGCGAGCAGGAACGGGTGGGCCGGGCGGTGCCGCCGTCCGAGCTGCAGCCCGGCGACCTGGTCTTCTTCGCCACCCGCGGCTCGCGGAGCGACCACGTGGGCGTCTTCCTCGGCGCCGAGCAGTTCGTCCACGCGCCGCGCGCGGGCAAGCCGGTCCGCCTCGATTCCCTGGACGACCCCTTCTGGCAGCGGCGGTGGACGGGGGCGCGTCGGGTGACGGGGGCCTGGTGACCTGCCGCCCGGGCCGGCCGCGCCCTTTCCAGGCGAGGCCGCGGCGCTTATGATGGTCTGCCGAGCGCCTGCGCCCGCAACTCCAGGATGAGGTCGTCTTGCGAGCGGTCCGATCCGTATCTCCACTGGCCCTGCTGCCGGCCCTGATGGCCGCGGCGGTGGCGACGGCCCCGTGCGTGGCCGCGCCCCCGTCGGCGACCGTGCCGCCGTCCGCGTCCGTCCGCGCCCCCGCCGAATCCACCGCCGGCTCCACCGCCAGGGGCTGGGGCCCGCTGCCCGCGCCGGCCGACTCGGTCACCGCGCGCCAGGAGCCGCCGCCGCCGCTGCCGGCCTGGAAGGTGGCGCTGCGCGCGCCGTCGTACGTGGTCGGGGCGCCCCTCTGGCTGGTGGACCAGGGGCTCAAGCAGACCCTGCTCGGCCTCGACCGCCTGGGCGCCTTCGCGGTCACCGAGCAGATCGTGCGGGGCTTCCGCGATCCGCTGGGCAACTACTGGCTGCCGGATGGCAGCGTGGGCGATCGCGAGGGGCTGCAGGTGGGGTTCATCGTCCAGCGGCCGGACACGCCGTTGCCCGGCATGCGCGCCAAGGGGCGGGTGGCGGTCTCCACGCGACGCGCGGTCCTCTGGAGCCTGGGCGCCCTCGCGCCCCTGGGCGCGCGCAGCTGGCTGGAAGTGGGCGGCGGCTCGCAGATCCGTCCCCTGGCCGACTACTGGGGGCGGGGCCTCGCCGTGCCGCCGGACGATGACGACCCTGCCGTATACCACCGGGACACCGACTGGGTGGGGGCTGGCTGGCGCCGGCATCTCGGCGGTCCCCTGGAGTTCACGGCCCACGCCTTCTACAGCGCCGTGGACGCCGAGGACAGCGATTTCGACGCGGATGAGGCGCTGGACCTGCTCTTCGCAGGCGACATCCCCTACGGCTACGCGTTGACCAGCGCCGGGATCACCGGGCAGTTCCGCCTGATCTACGACGACACCGACCAGACCGGCCGGCCCGCCGCCGGCCGCCGCGCCATCCTGCTGGCGCAGTCCTTCGCGCCCACCGACGGCGCGGACACCGAGCACTGGACGCTGGGCGCCAGCCTGGAGCAGTTCGTGGGGCTGGGGCTGCCGCAGCGCACGCTGGCGCTCAAGGGCTGGTGGCTGCGGCAGACCGAGGTGGGCGAGCGGCCCGTGCCCTTCACCCGCCTGCTGCGCAACGCCACGCCGCATCAGCTGCGCGGCTACCCCACCGCGCGCTTCCACACCACCGGTCTGGTGGGCGCCAGCGTGGAGTACCGCTGGCCCGTCTGGACCCATGACCGGCCAGCGAATGCCGGGGTGGACGCCTACGTGTTCGCCGACGGCGGCCAGCCCTACGAACATCCCGACGACCTTGCCTGGCGCCATGCCTTCTGGAGCGGCGGCGCGGGACTGCGGGCCATCGATCACCAGCGCGGCTTCAGCCTGCGCGTGGAGGTGGGCGCGGGCCGCGAGGGGACCCAGTTCCGCGTCTCCGGCAGCCAGCTCTTCCAGGATCTGAAAGCGGGGTTCTTCGATGGCCGCGAGCCGTTGCCCCTGGTGCGCTGAGCGCGTCCGCACGTCGCTGACCACCGGACTGGCGATGCTGGTCCTGGCGGCCGCCGTGTGCGCCCAGGGTCGGCCGCCGCTGCGCGATGCCCCGGTGATCTGGTACGCGGACGATGCCCGCCCCATCGCCATGCCCGCGGCCTGGGACCCGGAGCTGCTGCTGACCGACCTTGACGCCGCCGTCTCCCAGCCCGTCGCCCGCCTGATCGATCCGGTGCGGTGGGTGGGGGCCATCGGGCCGGCGCTCAACGTCAACGCGCTGGACGAGGTCCCCAGCTCCTCCTGGTTCACCAACCGCATGGGCGTGCGCCGGCTGGCAGCGTCCGCGCTCGCCGCCGGTCTGGATCCCCGCGGCCCGGATCGTTCGCGGCCCTGGGAGATCATCGGCGCCAAGACCGACGGCGTGACTCCCGGTTTCCGGATCCGCGACGGGGCGGGCCAGGTCTGGCTGCTGAAGTTCGATCCACCCTCGCATCCGGGGCAGTCCATCCGCGCGGGCGCGGTCAGCAACCTGATCTTCCATGCCATCGGCTACCACGTGCCGGTGGACAAGCTCGTGGTCTTCGACCGCGACCAGCTGCGCGCCGGGGAAGGCGCCAGCCTGCGTGGCGTGCGGGGCCTGCAGGAGGTGCCCCTGACGGACGCCAACCTCGATTCCGTGCTGCAGGCGACGGGGTCGGTCTTCGGCGGGCGCTACCACGCGCTGGCCAGCCGCTATCTCGACGGCCGGCCCCTCGGACCCATCCGCGACCACGGCACGCGCCCGGACGACCCCAACGACGTGATCCCGCACGAGCACCGTCGCGAGTGGCGAGCGCTGCGCGTCTTCTGCGCCTGGATCGGTCACGTGGACACCAAGATCCAGAACAGCCTGGCCACGTACACCGGAGAGCCCGGCCGTGGTCACGTCCGGCATCACCTGCTCGACTTCGCGACCACGCTGGGCACCAGCGGTGCGGAGTCCTTCGCCAAGTTCAACTACGAGCACGGCGTGGATCCGGAGGCCATCCTGCGGCGCCTGGTCGGTTTCGGGTTCTCGCGCGACGTCTGGCGTCAGATCGACTGGCCGGATCACCTGCCGGAGGTGGGGTACTTCTCCGCCGAGCGGTTCGACCCCCTGGAGTGGCACCCCATCGTGCCCCATGCCGCCATGGCCAACCTCGATGATCGCGACGGGTACTGGGCGGCGAAGATCGTCTCGGCCTTCACCGACGCCGACCTGCGGGTCATGGTGGAGCAGGGGCGGTACCAGGATCCGCGTTCGGTGGACTACCTGGTGGAGCACCTCGGCCGCCGCCGCGACATCATCGCCCGTACGTGGTTCGATCGCATCGCGCCGCTGGACCATTTCCGCCGCGATGGTCAGCGGTTGACCGGGGCGGATCTGGGCGTGACGCGCGGGATCTATCCGGCCGCGGGCGTGCGGTACCGGTGGCGCGCCCGGCCGGTGGATGCGGCCCGCGACGGTGACGCCTGGAGCGACTGGATGCCGGCCGGCAGCCTGGAGCTGGACCTCGAGCGCACGCCGCTGGCCGCCTGCGACGCGGAGCGCCCCTTCCTGGCCGTCGCCTGGCAGGTGGACCGCGGCACCGGCTGGCAGGGGCCCGCCATCGTCTATCTCGCGGCCGCGAGCGGCCGCATCGTCGCCCTCGAGCACCGGGAGAAGCCATGACCGGGGAGCCGCGGTCCCGGCGCCGCTCCCATCTGGAGAAGTTCCTCGCGCTCTTCACCGACGTGCATCCCGGCGAGGGTCGGGCGCTCGTCTACCTGACGCTGTCCATCTTCCTGCTGCTGACGTCCTACTACATCATCAAGCCCGTGCGCGAGGCGCTGATCCTCGCCGGTGGCGGCGCCGAGGTGAAGGCCTACGCCTCGGCCGGCCAGGCGTTGCTCCTGCTGTTCACCGTGCCGGCGTATGCACGCCTGGCCGACCGCTTGCCCCGCCGCCGCCTGCTGACCGTGGTCACCGTGTTCTTCGCCGGCTGCCTGGTGGCCTTCTACCTGCTGGCGCGTACGCCCCTGCCGCTGGGCGTGGTGTTCTTCCTGTGGGTGGGGATCTTCAACGTCACGGTCATCGCCCAGTTCTGGTCCCTGGCCAACGACCTCTACACCACCGAGGCGGGCAAGCGCCTGTTCGCCGTGCTGGGATTCGGGGCCTCCTCCGGGGCCGTGTTCGGCTCCTGGATCACCGGCCGGCTCATCGCGCCCCTGGGCGTCTACCAGCTGCTCCTCGTGTCGGCGGCCGTGCTGGTGCTCAGCCTGGTGCTCTCGCTGGCGGGCGAGCGCCGTCGTCAGCGACCGGACGCCGGGACGCCGCCGCCGTCGCCTGGCGGGGTGGCGGACGTGGACGAGGCTGACGACGCGGACGCTGGCGAGGCGGCGGGTGCGCCGCCGCCGCCAGCGGAGGTCCCTGCCGGCGAGGACGGCGGCACGGCGCGGCGGTCGGGTGTCTGGGCCATGATGCGCGAGAACACCTACCTGCAGCTGCTGGCCATGCTCTCGCTGCTGACCAACCTGGTCAACACCACCGGCGAGTACCTACTCGGCGAGCTCGTCACGCGGACGGCACGGGACGTGGCGATCGCCCGGGGGGCCTCGGGCCAGGAAGCCGTCCAGGCCGCCATGGAGGCCTGGATCGGCAACTTCTACGCGGACTTCTTCGCCGTGGTCAATGGCGTGGCCCTGATGGTGCAGCTCTTCCTGGTCTCACGCCTGGTCAAGTACCTGGGCGTGCGGGCGTGCCTGCTGATCCTGCCGCTGATCGCCCTGGGCGGCTACGCCCTGCTGCTGGCGTTTCCCGTCCTGGCCGTGGTCCGCTGGGCCAAGACGGCGGAGAACGCCACCGACTACTCCCTCCAGAACACCGTGCGCAACATGCTCTGGCTGCCCACCACCCGGCAGGAGAAGTATGCGGCCAAGCAGTTCGTGGACACCTTCTGCGTCCGCCTCGGCGACGTCCTCTCGGCCGCGGTGGTCTTCGTGGGGACCACCTGGCTGGCCGCCGGCATCTCCGGCTTCGCGGCGGTGAACCTGGTCCTGGTGCTGCTCTGGCTGGTCTGCGCCGTGGATCTCGGCCGTCGGTTCCAGCGGCTGACCCGCTGACGCGGCGTCGTCCCGACCGCCGCCCCGGTGTCCGCACACCCGCTCCCGCCTGAAGAAAACCCGTGGCACGCCGCTTGCGTGATCGGGACGTTCGCCGCGCCGGCAAGCGGCCGGACCGGAAGCCCTCGCGAGCCCGGGATCGGCCGCCCGCCCCATCAGAGCCCGTTTCGCGCCGATCAGAGGTGACGCATGACGATCACGGACGTGCAGACCGAGGTGGAAGAAATTGCCCAGGGGCTGATCCTGCTCGATGCAGGGGATCCGGGGAGCATGGTGGCCATCGGCGACCGGCTGCACGAGGTGGCCGGGATGCTCCGCGAGGCCGGGCGCGAGGTGGAGGCCACCGCCACCGAGCAGGCCGCCGGCGTGGCGGCCACGTGCGCCGACGAGACGTCGGTCCCCGCGGCGGTGATCGCGGCCATCACCCGGGCGGTGGAGACGGTCCAGGAGACCCTGGCGCTGCCCGGGGGCACGGCCGCGGCCGAGGCGCTCGAGGCCATGGCCGAGACGGTGGAGCAGGCCCGCGCCGAGATGGCCGACGCCGCTGCCGACGCGGAGTCGGAGCCGGGGGCCGATCCGGCCGGAGCGCCGGCGATGGACGGCGGCAGCGGTGACGCGGCCGGCGCCTCCGCTGACGCCAGCGGCGGATCGGTGGCGGGCCTGACGCTCTCGCCCCTGGTGGACGAGGCCATCGTCGCGGAGTTCCTCAGCCGCCAGCGCGACGCGCTCAGCGACGTGGAGAAGACGGTCCTCGGTCTCGAGGGCGCCGAGGGTGCCGACCTCGACTGGCTCAAGCGCTGGTTCCACACGCTCAAGGGCGAATCGGGCCTGCTGGGCCTCGACGCCATGGCCGAGATCTGCCACGCCACCGAGGACATGATCCAGGCCGAGCCGCCGGTCGCATGTGTGGACCGCATGCTCTCGGTACTGGACTGGCTCGCCGCCACCTTCGATTACCTGTCCGACCAGGGACCGGCGCCCGCCGCCATCGGCCCGCTTGTGCAGGAACTCCGCTCCCCCACCGCGACCGCTGCGGTCGCTGCGGCCACCGATGCGCCGCCGGC
>CAZWYF010000019.1:0-46893 GCA_964637835.1 uncultured Fibrobacteraceae bacterium | reverse complement strand
GCGGCCACCGATGCGCCGCCGGCCGCCGCACCGCTTCCGCCGGTGGAACTGCCCGACTACGCCGGCAAGAACCTCCTGCAGGGCGATGTCGGCCTGTTGCAGGACTTCATCGGCGAGGCCAACGAGCATCTCGAGGCCTCCGAGGGCCATCTGCTGACCATCGAGTCCGATCCCCACGCGAGCGAGGCGCTCAACGCGGTCTTCCGCGGCTTCCACACCATCAAGGGCCTGGCGGGCTTCGCCGAGCTGGACCACATCCAGGAGCTGGCGCACAAGGCGGAGAACCTGCTCGACATGGGCCGCAAGGGGGAGATCGAGCTGGTGGGACCGGTGATGGACCTGGTCTTCGAGTCGGTGGACATGATGAAGCGCCTGGTGGAGGGCGTGGTCGCCGCGCTGGCCAGCACGGGCCATCCGGAGACCGAACCCGCCCTGCCCGACCTGGTGGCGCGCCTGATCGCCTGCACCGACGGCGATCCCGTGCCCGCCGCCGCGGTGTCGCCCGCGGCGCCGGAGCCCGCGGCACTGGACGCACCGGATCCCGAACCCGCGCCGGATCCCGAACCGGGCCCCGAACCGCCGGCCTCGCCGGTGGGCAAGTCGGGCTTCGTGCCCCTGGCGAACATGAAGAAGAAGGCGGCAGACGCCGCGCCTGCGGCCACCCCGACGCCGGCGCCGGCCAGCGCGCCCGGTGAGGCCGCGGGCAAGTCGGGCTTCGTGCCCCTGGCGAACATGAAGAAGAAGGCGCCTCCCGCCCCCGCGCCGGAGGCGTCCACCGCCGCCCCGCCGGCTCCGGCCGTGGAGGAACGCCCATCCGCCGGGCGGGCGGGCGCCGCCGCCGTGAAGGTCAAGGAGGCGGTGCGGGTGGATGCCGAGCGACTCGACCGCCTGATCGAGACCATCGGCGAGATGGTCATCGCCGAGTCCATGGTCAGCCAGAGTCCCGAGATGCGGCAGAACATGTCGGTGAAGCTGGCCAAGGACCTCGACCACCTCGACAAGATCTCCCGCGAGTTGCAGGAGATCGGCATGTCCCTGCGCATGGTGCCGGTGCGCCCGGTATTCCAGAAGATGGCGCGCCTGGTGCGCGATCTGGCCAAGAAGACCGGCCGCAAGGTGGAGTTCGTCGTGAGCGGCGAGGACACCGAGCTGGACAAGAACGTGGTCGACAAGATCGGCGACCCGCTGGTCCACATGGTGCGCAACGCCGTCGACCACGGCCTGGAGGCCAGCGCGGAGGAACGCGTCGCCGCGGGCAAGGATCCCGTCGGCCGGATCGAGCTGCGCGCCTTCCACAAGGGCGGCAACATCTGCATCGAGATCGAGGACGACGGCCGCGGCCTGCCCCGCGACAAGATCCTCGCCAAGGCCGTCGAGCGCGGCCTGGTCCGCGAGGGCGAGACGCTCAGCGACCGCGAGATCCACAACCTGATCTTCGAGCCCGGCTTCTCCACCGCCAAGCAGGTGACCGACATCTCCGGTCGCGGCGTGGGCATGGACGTGGTGCGCCGGAACATCGAGGAGCTGCGTGGCACCTGCGAGATCATGTCCGAGGCGGGCAAGGGCTCACGCTTCCAGATCAAGCTGCCGCTGACCCTGGCGATCATCGAGGGGATGGTGATCAGCTGCGGTGGCGAGCACTACATCGTGCCCACGCTCTCGGTGGTGCGCCTGGTGCGCCCCACCGAGAACGACCTCTCCCACGTGTTCGACCGCGGGGAGATGCTCGCCTACGAGGACCAGCACCTGCCGCTCTTCCGCCTCGGCAAGCTCTTCGACGTGCCGGCCGAGACCGATCCGGAGAAGGCGGTGGTGGTGGTGGTCGAGGACGAGGGCAAGAAGATCGGCCTGATGGCCGACGACCTCCTCGGCCAGCAGTCCATCGTCATCAAGAGCCTGGGGGAGGCCATGCGGGACACCGACGGCGTCGCGGGCGGCGCCATCATGTCCAACGGCAACGTCGCCCTGATCCTGGACGTGGCCGGCCTGATCCGGGTCGCCCACAAGTCACCGTCGTCCCGGTCGCTGGCCGGGGCCGTGTCCGAGTCGCAGGCCGAGTAGGCCCGCAGCCAGCCGGAGGTACCTGGAGATGTCCACCGATACCCTGACCGCCACCGTCGCCAAGCCCGGCAAGTACCTGTCGTTCGTCCTCGGACGCGAGGAGTACGGCCTGGAGATCCTGAAGGTCCAGGAGATCATCGGCCTGATGGAGGTCACGCGCGTGCCACGGACGCCGAGCTACGTGCGCGGCGTGATCAACCTGCGCGGCCGCGTGATCCCCGTGGTGGACCTGCGCGGCAAGTTCCTCATGCCCGGCGTGGAGGACACCGAGAAGACCTGCATCATCGTGGTCCAGGTCACGCAGGGCGACCTCTCCGTGACCATGGGCGTGATCGTGGACGAGGTCTCCGAGGTGCTGAGCTTCGCCCAGGAGCAGATCGAGCCCGCCCCGAACTTCGGCGGCGGCATGGACGACGCCGAGTACATCACCGGCATGGGCAAGCTCGGCAAGAAGGTCCTCATCCTGCTCGACGTCGACCGCGTGCTGAAGGGCGAGGAGCTCGCGGCCGTGGCCCAGGCCGCCCAGTAGACCTCACGTGCCGCGGACCCGCCGCGGCCTCGCGAACGGAGAGAGAAGTGGCCAACGTGCTGCTTGAACGTCGGCAAGCCAATCCGGGTGTCCGGATGCAGACGGTCGACATCTCGGACATGAAGATCGCCCGCTCGCCCGACGAGATCCTGGTGACCTACTCGCTGGGGTCCTGCGTGGGCCTGGCCCTGTACGACAAGGTCGCCGGCGTCGGCGGCCTGATCCACTGCATGCTACCGCTCTCGAAGATCGACCCGGAGAAGGCGCAGCTGCGGCCGTTCATGTTCGTGGACACCGGGGTGACGCGCCTGCTGGGCGATCTCTTCAAGCTCGGCGCCCAGCGCCAGAACCTCGTGGCCAAGGTGGCTGGCGCCGGTTCGCCACTCGGCCGGGAGGAGACCTTCCGCATCGGCCAGCGAAACTACACCATCCTGCGCAAGCTGCTGTGGAAGAACAACATCCTCATCGACGCCGAGGACATCGGCGGATCGAAGGCGCGCACGATGTACCTGTACATGACCGACGGTCTGGTGACCGTCAAGAGCGAGGGAAAGGAGGTGCCGCTGTGAGCCGCCGTGACGACATCCTGTCCCAGGTCTCCTCCGTCCCCTCTCTGCCGGCGATCGTCTTCAAGCTCCAGCAGTTCCTGGACGATCCGGAGGTCAGCTTCAATCAGCTCGCGCGGGTGATCGAGTGCGATCCGGGCCTGACCGCCAACGTGCTGCAGCTGGCCAATTCCGCGTACTTCGGCTGGCAGGGCGGCATCGGTTCGGTACGCGACGCCATCAGCCGGCTGGGCACCAAGCGCATCTTCCAGATGGTGCTCTGCATGTCGGTGGCGCCCATGGTGCGCAAGCCCGTCCGCGGCTACGGCCTGGAGGCGGACAAGCTCTGGGAGCACGCCGTGGCCGCGGCCATCTGCACGGAGAAGCTCGCGGCCAAGCGGCGTCCCGCCGCCCTGGGCCACGCCTTCACCGGCGGCCTGCTCCACGACATCGGCAAGGTGCTGCTGGGCACCTTCGTGGACGTGGACGACCGGCCCATCAAGGAACTGGTGGAGCTGGACGGTCTGGGCTTCAACGAGGCCGAGCGCATGGTCCTGGGCGTGGACCACGCCGAGGTGGGGGCGCACCTGCTGGAGAAGTGGCGGCTGCCGGAAGCGGTGGTCCAGACCACTCGCTGGCACCACGAGCCGGAACGCATCCCGGCCGACCAGCGCGATCTCGTGGATCTGGTCCACGTGGCGGACGTGATCTGCATGGACTGCGGCTGGGGGCTCGGCCGGGATGGCCTGCAGTATCACCTGGACGAGGACGCCGCGGCGCGTCTGGACCTGAAGGCCGGCGATGCCGACGAGGCCGCGGCCCAGGTGATGATCGGCCTGGAGGAGTTGCTCCAGGTCTTTTCTCCCAACCCGGAAGGGAAGAGCAATGGCGTTCAACATCCTGCTCGTTGACGATTCGCTGACCGTCAGGGCGGTGATCGCCAAGGCCCTCGAGCTCGCGGGGGTCGACGTCGGACAGCTGCACGAGGCCGGCAACGGCGCCGAGGCGCTCGAGGTGCTGGACCGCGAATGGGTGGACCTCGTCTTCGCCGACATCAGCATGCCGGTGATGGACGGCGAGGAACTGGTCCAGCGGCTGGCCGATAGCGGCGCGCTGGAGGACCTGCCCGTGGTGATCGTCTCCTCCGCCGGCTCGGAGCCCCGCATCCAGCGCCTGAAGGAGCTGGGCGTGCGGGAGTTCATCCACAAGCCATTCACCCCGGAGCAGATCCGCGAGGTGGTGGATACCGTCATGGAGGTCGCCAGTCATGGCTGATACCCGCACCAACGCGGTGGAGTCCACGTTCCTCGAGGTGGTCGAGAAGCTCACCTTCATGTTCGGGGAACAGACCGACAAGGACGCGATCGATCCCGAGGGCGAACCCTGGGTGGAGGCGCGCATGCATTTCACCGGTGGGCAGGCCGGCAGCCTGGCCGTGATCGTCCCGCAATCGCTCCAGCCGGAGATCGCGGCCAACATCCTCGGCCTCGACGCCGAGGGGCTCGACACCCGGGCCGTGCTGGACGACGCCCTGCGCGAGATGCTCAACGTGGTCTGCGGCCACGTGCTCATGGCCCTCTGCGGCGAGGCGGCGGACTTCCAGCTGGAGGCGCCCACCAACGAGGAACTCGATGGCGATCAGATGTCCGCGCTCCTGGCGGAGGACAGTACCTCGGCCTACCTGCTGGACGACGAGCCGGTCCTGTTGCACCTGGAACTCGCCTAGGGGGGAAGCATGATCCGCGTGCTGATCGTCGACGACTCGCCCGTGGTCCGGCAGCTCTTCCGGCAGGGGCTCTCCGCCGATCCGGAGATCGAGGTGGTGGGTGAGGCCCCCGATCCCTACGCGGCGCGCGATCTCATCGTGCGCCTGAAGCCGGACGTGCTGACGCTCGACATCGAGATGCCGCGCATGGACGGGCTGACGTTCCTCGGCAAGCTGATGAAGCATCACCCCATGCCGGTGGTTGTCTGCTCGTCGCTGACGCGCCAGGGCAGCGAGAAGGCCCTCGAGGCGCTCACGCTGCGCGCGGTGGAGATCATGAGCAAGAACCAGGAAGCGGGGCCCGCGATGGTCAACGAACTGGTCCGCAAGGTGAAGGCCGCGGCGGCGTCCCGGGTGAGCCGGCGCCCGCCCACCTCCATTGCCCAGCAGCCCGCGCCGCGGCTGGCGGCTCCTGGCGGCAGCGTCCGGAACCTCATCGCCGTGGGCTCGAGCACCGGCGGCCCGGAGGCGCTCACGCGCCTGCTGGCCCCGTTGCCGGCGCAGACCCCGCCCATCGTGATCGTGCAGCACATGCCCCCGCTGTTCACCGCCTCGCTGGCCGAGCGGCTGGATCGCCTGGGCGCGCTCACGGTGCGCGAGGCGCAGCACGGCGACACGCTGCAGCCGGGGCTGGTGCTGCTGGCTCCCGGTGACCATCATCTGCTGGTCCAGGGGCGCCATGGCCGGTATCGCGTCGAGCTGCGCGACGGTCCTCGGGTGGGTCTGCACAAGCCGGCCGTGGAGGTCCTGTTCCGTTCGGTGGCGCGGGCGGCCGGGCCCCAGGCGGTGGGCGTCATGCTCACCGGCATGGGCAGCGACGGCGCTCGCGGCATGCGCGAGATGCACGACCAGGGTGCGTGGAACATCGCCCAGGACGAGTTCAGCTGCGTGGTCTACGGCATGCCGCGCGAGGCCGTCGCCCGCGGCGGCGTGGACGAGCAGGTCCCGCTGGACGACATCCCCGCCCGCCTCCTCAAGGCCGTCAGCCGGCGTCCCCAGCCGGTGGCCTGAGCGCTCCCGGAGGTTCCAGGCACGGGCGACCGGCGGCGGTCTCTCCCGGAGGAGAGGCCGCCACCGGTGGTCCGGATGCGTCGCGCAGGCCGGCCCCGGGGCCCGGGGCCGGCAGCCGTCGCGTCGTCGACCCGCCGCCTAGCGTCCCAGGATGGTCAGCGTCGTCGGGCCGAAGGCCGTGTGGCCCTGCAGGTCGATGCGCTTGGGGGCGCTGTAGATCCAGCCTTCCGGGCCGTCGGCCGCGGGGGCCTCGTACGGTGCCGGGTCGGTGGGCGAGACGTGGGGGTTCATGTCGATGCGGTTGAGCTGGCCGCGGAGGTTGTTGAACACCTCGCCCAGACCGTCGAGCACCGACTCGGAGACCTCGCCCCGGTTCTGCATGTCGCGCAGGGCCGCCTCGGGCATCATGATCAGCCCGCCGCCGATGTACAGCGAGGCGGCCAGGTCGGTGAGGATCGCACCCTGCGTGGAGCCGTCGGCTCCCTTCAACCAGCAGACGTGCGTGCCGAAGGGCGGCATCTCCAGGTTCATCCCCGCGCCCGGCGCGAGGGGCGGCCGCTGACCCAGGAACATGTCCAGCAGGTCCAGGACGGCCTTGGGTTCGGGTAGCGTCAGCGTCACGATCAACCTTCCTGCCAGATGAGAATGACGTGCACCACGATCCCGTCGGGACCGTTGAGGCTCTGCGAGAGTCCCTGGATGCCCGACGCGAAGAAGTCGATGCACCCACGGCCCTCCATGAACAGCGGCAGGCCGATCTGGACCCGCTCGCCGTGCTCCAGCCGGCTGGCCTTGAACACGCCGGCCGCGACGTTGGCGATCTCGCCGATGCCGTCGGCGAGATCCTCCATCTCCGGTTCCTCTTCCGCGTCCATGGCGAAGAGGATCCGGGTGAGCTTCTGGCAGCTGGCCTTCGAGCCCATCACGGCCAGATTCCAGCCACCGCCCTCCTCGGTGGTCAGCGCGATGCTGCTGCCGAAGTCCACCTCGGTGTCCCGGGGATCGCCCGGGTTCTCGTCGATCTCCAGGGACAGGCCCATCTGCACGTCGCACGTGTTGACCACCGCCTGCGTGGCCTCCTGCAGGACGTCGATGGGCAGGCTCCGGGCCTGCGCGACGGGCTCGTTGGTCTGGGTCGCCATGGACAGGACTCCTCCAGGTTTGACGCCGCACTGCCAGATCAGCACCACCTGCACCGACGTACCATCGGGTCCGTGCAGGCGCTGGGCGACGGCGTTGACGCCCTTCGAAAAGAACCTCAGCCAGCTGCTGCCGCGCATGAACAGCGGGAGGCCCAGCTGATACTGTTCGTCATGTTCGCGACGGATGGCCTTCCAGCGGCCGGCCGCCACGTTGGGAATCTCGTTGAGCGCGTCGGCGGTGTCGGCCAGGGAGGGCTCCTCCTCCTCCGGCAGCTCGAAGAACCGCCGCGCGAGCCAGGACGCCGAACGCGCGTCGCAGACCACCGCGAAGGTGAAGTTCACCTGCTCGCCCGTCAGGGCGATGGTGGCGCCGAAACCGACATCGTCGCAATCGGGAGCGCCGGGAGAGCCCTCCCGCTCGAACGGCGCGCCCAGCTGGCGCGAGAACGTCTCGCAGGTGGCGTCCACGGCGTCGCCGAGGGCCGCGAGCTTGCGCATCAGGTCCTGCTGTTGCTCCGGGGTGATGGTGGCGGCGACACTCACTCCACGAACGCTCCCAGGACCTGGCCCATGTCCTCGGCCGTGAACGGTTTGGCCAGCAGGAACAGCGCCCCCGCCTCGGTGGCCATCTCCACCATCTCGGCGGTGCTCTCGGAGGTGACGAAGCCGAACGGGATCTCGACTCCCTCGGCGTTCAGGTTCTGCAGGAACTCGATGCCCGTCATCTCGGGCATGTGCCAGTCCGAGAGGATGAGGTCGGGCTGCTCCGCCCTGGTCACCTCGAGGGCCTCGCGGCCGTTCTCGGCCTCGACGATGTCGTGCCCTTCGTAGCCTGCCTGGCGGATCGTCCGCGAGACGATGCGGCGCATGGCTCGGCTGTCGTCCACGACCAGGATCTTCATGACCGGATGCCTCCATGTCTGTGACGAAACGTGGGCGGGCCGCCGACCGGCGCCCTGGCGTGGCCCGCACGTGATCTGTGCATCGGCGCAGACGACGAGGCATTGAGCAAAAAGGATTCCCGTAGGCAGGATCCTCGGGCCGGACGCGCCGATGGGGTCCATGTGGCCGTGGGAAGGCAGGTTACACGGTCGGATCGGCGGGCGGGGCGGCGTCCCCGTGGCGTGGTCCGAACTCCCGGCGGCGCTCCTCGCCCTGCGGACCGACCACCAGGCGGGCAGAATTCGCCAGGGCCTCGTCGATGGCCGCGCGCAGATCCATGGCCTCGGAGAGGTCGGCCAGGGTCCGGGCCCGGGCGTCCAGCACCGGGTGCGGCGAGCGGATGCTGCAGCAGTCGCGGTAGGGGGCGATGGAGGTGGCGAAGGCGCCGATCCGCCGCGAGAGGGCGGTGATCTCCAGCTTGTCCAGGCCGATGAGCGGCCGGAAGACGGGCAGCTCCAGGTCCGGGCCGATGGCGCCCAGGTTGTGCAGGGTCTGGCTGGCCACCTGGCCCAGGCTGTCGCCGGTCACCAGGGCCAGGCAGTGCTCGCGCCGTGCCACCACCTGGGCCGTCCGCACCATGAAGCGGCGGAACATGACCATGTCGTGGGAGTCGGCCACATGGTCCATGGCGCGCATCTCGTAGGGCACCACCGGCACGAGGTACAGGGTCAGGGGGGTGGGCGACCAGCGCGCCAGGATCTGCACCAGGGCGATGATCTTGTCGGCGTCCGCCTCGGCCACGCGGCGACCGGAGAAGAAGTGGACCAGCGTGGGTCGGCAGCCGCGTCGCATGAGCAGCCAGGCGGCCACCGGCGAGTCGATGCCGCCGGACAGCAGGCAGCAGACCCGCCCGCTGGAGCCCGAGGGCAGGCCGGAGGCGCCCTCCTGCTTGCCCGTGAAGACCAGGATCCGCTCGCGCAGGACCAGCACGTGGATGGTGAAGTCGGGATCGCTCATGCGGGCGGGCAGCTGCACCGCCTCGCCCACGGCCGAGCCGAGGCGCCGGCTCACCTCCTGGGAGATCAGGGGGAAGCTGCGGTCGCTGCGACGGGTGTCCACCTTGAAGTTCCGCGCGTCGCCCACGTCGCGGCGGGCCAGTTCGCGGGCCGCGGCGCCGGCGCGCGCGATGTCGGCGTCGGGATGGTCGGTCCGCGCCACGCTCACCGTGGGCGAGATCCACTGGATGCCGAAGACCCGGCTCAGCTTCTCGGCGCAGGCGTCGGCCCGGGCGGGGTCGTCCAGGGTCACCAGGTAGCGGCTCTCCACGTGGTTGATCCGGGCCACCGGTTCGCCGGCCAGGGCGCGCCGCATGTTGTTGAGCAGCCGCCGCTGGAAGACCGGGCGGTTGCGGCCCTTCAGGGCGATCTCGGCATAGGTGACGACCAGGACGGTCTGGTGCTCACTCACGGGGACCTCGCGCCGGGGACGTTGAAGGCGTGGCTGGCTGGTGTATGCTGTGCGGCGTCGCGACCGGATGGTCGGGGGATGCCGGTCGCCAGACGTGACCGAGTATTAACGCGCGGGCTGCGGCCGCGCAAGTTCGTCCGGGAGGCGTGCGATGGAGAAGGTGGCGGGAATCCGGCTGGACATCGAGCACACGGCAGGCCAGTTGCCGGACGCGGCGGTGGATGCCCTGGCCGACCGCGTGGCCGAGGCCGCGCACGGCCTGCATGCGCGCCAGGGGCCGGGTGCGGACTTCCTCGGCTGGCTCGACCTGCCCGCCGAGCTGGGCGACCAGCACCTGGACGACCTCGCCCGGGCCGCCACCCGCGCCGGTTCCGACAGCGAGGCGGTGGTGGTGATCGGCATCGGCGGCAGCTACCTGGGCTCGCGCGCGGTGCTCGAGGCCCTGGGGGCGGGCCCCGGGACCCCGGAGATCCTCTTCGCCGGCACCAGCCTCGGCGGCGGCGCCCTGCAGCAGGTGATCCGGAGGCTGGTCGGCCGTGACTTCCGCCTCTGCGTGATCTCCAAGAGCGGCACCACCCTGGAGCCGGCGGTGGCCTTCCGCGTCCTGCGGCGGCTGCTGGAGGACCGATACGGCGTCGAGGCCGCGGCCGGTCGCATCACCGTCATCACCGACGCCAAGAAGGGCGCCCTGCGCCGGCAGGCCGACGAGGCCGGCTGGGAGGCCTGGACCATCCCCGGCGACGTGGGCGGCCGCTTCTCGGTGCTCACGCCGGTGGGCCTGTGGCCCCTGGCCGTGGCCGGCGTGGACGTGCGCGCCCTGGTGGACGGCGCGGCGGCCATGCGCGAGGCCTGCCATGCCGAGGACCTGCGCGCCAACCCCGCCCATCTCTACGCCGCCACCCGCTACGCGCTCTACGAGCGCGGATTCGACACCGAGGTGCTGGCCACCTTCCTGCCCGGCCTGCGCCTGGTGGGCGAATGGTGGAAGCAGCTCTACGGCGAGAGCGAGGGCAAGCAGGGCAAGGGGATCTTCCCGGCCTCCACCGTCTACACCACCGATCTGCACAGCCTCGGCCAGTACCTGCAGGACGGCCGCCGCGACCTGCTGGAGACCTTCCTGGTGGTGCGCGAGGACGCGCCCGAGGTCACCGTGCCGGCCGACCCTGGCGGCGGGGGCGACGACGGCCTCGACTACCTGGTGGGCCAGAAGCTGGACGACATCAACGACAAGGCGTTCCGCGGTACCCGCGCCGCCCACGTCTCCGGCGGCGTGCCCTGCCTGACGCTGGAACTGGATCGCCTGACCGCCCACTCCCTGGGGGCGTTGCTCTATCTCTTCGAGAAGGGCGTGGCGGTGAGCGGTCGCCTGCTGGGCGTCAATCCGTTCGACCAGCCCGGCGTGGAGGCCTACAAGCGGGAGATGTTCCGGCTGCTCGGCAAGCCCGACGCCTGACCGGGTCCCGGGGCCCGGGCCGCGCCTGGCGGCGGTGTCCTCGCCGTGCGCGGCAGGTCGCGGCGCGGAAGGTCGTGGTTTCCCGCCCGGACCGCGTACGCTACCATACCGCCCCATGGAGACCTGCCACGTACCGGGAGGGCGCGCCGCGCGGCCGCCCCACCCCGCCACGAGCCGCCCGGCCGGCGCGACCGATGGTCGCGGCCAGCGGCGGCCCGATGGCCACGTCACGCCGCCGCCAGCCACGTGTCCTGCCCCGGTGAGCGGGCTGGGCGTGGCCCTGCTGGTCGCCGCCGCCCTCGCCGTCCTGACCGTTCCCGCGCCGGCTGCGCCCGACACCGCCGGCGATGCCGCCACCGGGCCGGCCCCCGCCGCGGCTCCGCGATCCCTGCGCCTGGAGGCCGTCCACGTCGCCCCGGACGACGCCGCCACCGGCCGCCTGGTCCGCCGCCTGCTACCCCTGGCCCCGGGCGTCCCCGTGGACCTGGCCGTGATCGAGCTGGCCCGCGAGAGCCTGGAGGCCTCGGGATACTTCCGCGAGGTGGACCTGTACACCGCCCGCGGGTCGGCGCCCGGCCAGGTGGTCCTGCACGTGGAGGTGACGCTCGAGCGCCGCTTGCGCCTGCTCACCGGTTTCGGCTACGACCCCATGGACGGCTGGTACCTCAACCTCCTCGGCGCCCGCCTCCTGAACCGTCCCCGGCCGGGCGGCGAACTGCGCGTGGCCGCGCGCAACGGCTACAGCGTCGAGGGCGTGTACCTGGAGGGCCGGCTGCCCGTCGGCGACCGGCCGGGCACCGCCTGGCTCCTGGACGTGCATGGCGCCGATCAGCGCTGGATGTTCTACGAGCGTCGGGAGGGCTGGGACCAGCCCATCCATAGCCGGGTGGCGCGCGTGGGCCGGCAAGCACCCGTGGGTCCGGTGAGCGTCACCGGCTGGTTCGGCTACAGCTGGCGCGAGCCCGATGACGAGGCCAGCGCCTGGATCGAGGGTGAGGAGATCACCCGGCCGGCCGGCGAGCTGGTGGGTGCCGACCTCGAGGCGCACAGCTTCCTCGATTTCTGGCTGGAGGCCCGTCGCGACGGCCGCGACCCGGACCGCCCCTGGTGGCGCGGGACCTGGTGGGGCGCGCGCCTGCGGGCGAGCCGCGAGCTCGCCGGCGGCGCCGGCTTCTTCACCCTCGAGGCGGACGGCCGCCGCACGTGGCCCCTGGGGCGGGACCTCGCCCTGGCCGGCCGGTTGCGTGCCGCCCACGCCGATCCGGGCACGCCTTACCACCAGCGCTTCCAGTTCGGCGGCGTGGGCTCGGTGCGCGGCTACGACTTCGCCTTCCTCTCCGGACGCACCGGCGCCGCCCAGCTGGTGCAGACCAATCTCGAACTGCGCGCCGCCCTGCTCGGCCGTGACGCGCCGCTGCCGCGGGTGGCGGGCCTGCTGTTCCTGGACACCGGCCAGAGCTGGGACACCACCGGCGGCAGCCGGGGCTGGGTGGCCGGCGCCGGCTGGGGCGTGCGCGTGCGGTTGCCCTGGGTACAGTACCTCGGCGTGGAGGTGGGCTACCCGCTGGTGGACGTGGGCGACATCTCGCCCGCGGTGGTGAACGTCGCCCTGGGATGGTCCTACTGACCATGCACCATTCGCGTCCAGGCATCGTCGTCGTCCTCGCCCTCGCCGCCATGCTGGCGGCCGGCGGGCCCGCGCGCGCCCAGGACGCTGGACGACCGCGGGTGCTCGGCGCCGAGCTCGCCGTGCGCGACGGCTGGCTGGTGGCCGACATCCGCCTCTCCGGGCTCATCGATCAGCGCACCGCCAGCACCATCGACAGCGGCCTGCCCGGGATCTGCGGCTACGAGGTGACCCTGCACGGCCCGGGCGACCAGGTCCGCGAGCGCCTCACCTGGACCCTCCGCCTGGAGCACGACATCTGGGAAGACCGGTACCTGGTGCGCGGTCCGGATGGTGCCCGGGAGGTGGCCAGCATCGCGGCCATGGATTCGGCGGCCGCCCACATCGCCGACCTGCAGCTGATCCCGGTCGCGGAGCTGGGGCCCGATCGCCAGTACCACCTGCAGCTGTCGGTGGAGGTCCTGCCGCTCGGGGCGGAGGCCGAGGACCGGTTGACCCATTACCTGAGTCGCCGCGGCGGCGGCAGCCGCGAGGAGATGGACGTGGACCTGGGCTCGCTGTTCAGCCGCGTGTTCGGCGGCGGTGGCGGCGGTGGCGGGCGCACCAGCATCGCCTGGACCGGGCCCGGTTTCCGGCCCGGGACGCTGGACGCGGAGAAAGCGGGGTCGTCATGAGGTTGCGATGGCGGCTGACCCTATTGGTGCTCTTCGCCACCGGCGTGCCCGTGCTCACCGGCCTGCTCGTGCACCGGCAGCTGCTCCAGGAGGCCTTCGACCGGGCCTACAGCGACCAGTTGGACCAGGCCCTGGAGGCGGGCGTCCGTCAGGCGCGCCAGGGCTACGTCGCCGCGCGCGAGGACCTGCAGTCCAGTGCGGTGATGCTCGCCGACGCCTGGCAGGCCGCCGTCCGTCAGGGGGGCGATCCGGCCGCGGGGCGCGTCGCGCTGGCCGACGCCGCGCCCGCGCTCCTGGCGCCGGCGGACCGCTGCCTGCTGATGACCGAGGACGGCCACGCCGAGGTGATCCAGGCCGGCGCGGTCTCGCCGCCTCCGCGGACGCGGCCGGCGGACGCGCCGCCGTCGGTGCTGACGGCCACGGCGAACTTGCCCGGCGGCCGGCGGCTGGAGCTGACGCGGGAGATGGCCGCCGACTGGCGCGCGGACGCCACGCAGCTGGTGCAGACGCTGCAGGTGGTGCGCGGCCTGCGCCTGGAGGACGCGCGCTTCGCCCGGCACTTCTGGTTGCCGTTCCTGGTGCTCTCGCTGGCGGCCCTGGCGGTGAGCGTGGCGCTCGCCCTGCAGCTCAGCCGCGGCATCACCGGCCCGCTCCGGCGTCTGCTGCACGGGACCGAGCAGGTGGCGGCCGGCCAGTGGAGCGTGCAGGTGCCGCCGGCGGGCCGCGACGAGATCGGTCGTCTCACCGAGGGCTTCAACGCCATGGTGCGCACCATCGGCGCGCAGAACCGGCGCCTGGTGGACCTGGAGAAGCTGGCGGGCTGGCGAGAGATGGCCCGCGCCCTGGCGCACGAGGTGAAGAACCCGCTGACGCCCATCCAGCTGACCGTCGAGGAGATCCGCGCCCGTTATCCCGGCGGCGATGCGCAGTACGAGGAGCTCCTGGACGACTGCACGCGCATCGTGGTGGAGGAGGTGGAGAGCCTGCGCGCCGTGGTGCAGCGGTTCCGGGAGTTCTCGCGGCCGGTCGAGCTGGAACTGGTGCCGGTGGATCTGGGCGCCCTGGTGCGCGACGTGGCCGCCATGCAGCGCGATCTGCAGGTGGAGGTGCACGTGGACGATCGCCTCGGGCCGGTGGACGCCGATCCCGACCGCCTGCGCCAGGTGCTCATGAACCTGGCCGGCAACGCGCGGGAGGCCACCGCCGGACAGGAAACGCCACGCCTGGGCCTGCTGGTGCGCGGCGAGCCGGACGCGGTGGTGGTCACCCTGGAGGACAGCGGGCCGGGGATCGCGGCCGCCGAGCGCGAGCGCGTCTTCGAGCCCTACCGGACCGGCCGGGCTGGCGGCCTGGGTCTGGGGCTGGCCCTGGTCAAGGGGATCGTCCTGGCCCATGGTGGCAGCATCGCCGTGGACGCCGGCCGCTGGGGCGGCGCCCGCTTCACCATCCGCCTGCCGCGCACCGGCAACGCGCCGCCGGCATCGGCGTCGCCGCCGGCGGTGTCGCCGGCGGCCGCGGATCGGGCCAGTTCCGCGCCCTCCCCGGTGCCGGACACCGCGGCGGACACCGCGCCGGACACCGCCGCCCGACCGCCGACATCCGACGAGGAGGACCGCCATGCCTGACCGCATCCTCGTGGTGGACGACGAGGTCAACATCGTCAAGAGCATCGCCATGATCCTGCGGGGCGAGGGGATCGACGTCACCGGCGCCTCCTCCCGCGAGGAGGCCCTGGCGCGTCTGCGCGAGGAACGCTTCGACGCCGTGATCCTCGACATCGAGCTGAGCGCCCACGACGACCCCGACCATCCCGGCGGCCTGCAGGTGCTCGAGCAGCTCCGCACCGACCAGCCGTCCTTGCCGGTGATCATGGTCTCCGGGCGCGCCACCATCGCGCGCGCGATCAAGGCCACGCGCCTCGGCGCCCTGGATTTCATGGAGAAGCCCTTCTCCCGCGATCGCGTCCTGGTGGCCGTGCGCAACATGCTCGAGCTGCAGCGTCTACGCCGGGAGAACCAGATGTTGCGCGGCGACCCGCTGGGCCGGATCCTGGGCCGGAGCGAGCCCATGACGGCCCTGCGCGAGGAGATCGCCCGGGTGGCATGCACCGAGGCGCGCGTGCTCATCCATGGCGAGAGCGGTACCGGCAAGGAACTGGTGGCGCGAGCCCTGCACGACCTCGGCCCGCGCGCGGCCGGACCGTTCGTGAAGCTCAACTGCGCGGCCATCGCCCACGACCTCATCGAGGCCGAGCTCTTCGGCGCCGTCAAGGGCGCCTACACCGGCGCGGTGGCCGACCGCACCGGTCGCTTCGCCGCCGCCGATGGCGGCACCCTCTTCCTCGACGAGATCGGCGACATGAGCCTCGCGGCCCAGGCCAAGGTGCTGCGCGTGCTGCAGGAGGGGGAGTTCGAGCCGGTGGGCTCCACGCGGGTGCAGAAGGTGGACGTGCGCGTGCTGGCCGCCACGCACAAGGACCTCCGGGAGGGTGCCCGCGCGGGCTGGTTCCGCGAGGACCTCTATTACCGCCTCGAGGTGGTGCCGCTCACCGTGCCGCCACTGCGTGGGCGACCCGGCGACGTGGAGTTCCTGCTCGCCCACTTCCTGCACGCGCTCGCCGATCAGCACGGCGTCCCGGCTCCGGACCTGCATCCTGCCGCGCTCAAGTTGCTCGCAGCGCACCGCTGGCCAGGCAACGTGCGCGAGCTGATGAACCTGGCCGAGCGGCTGGTGATCCTCAGGCACGGCCTGACGGTGGGTCGGGAGGATCTGCCGGCGGAGATCCGGGATGCCGATCGGATCGGCGGTGGCGCCGGCGCGGGCGGTGGCGCGGCGGAGGCGACGGTCACGGTGGACGACGGCGCACCCGCCGACGGCTGGGCCAGCTATGCCCACCTGCCCCTGCGCGAGGCCCGCGAGGCGCTCGAGCGAGACCTGGTGCGCGAGGCCCTGGCGCGTCACCGCGGCAACGTCACGCGGGCGGCGCGGGACCTCGGACTCGAGCGGACCAACCTGCACAAGCGGATCCGTGCCCTGGGATTACGCGATCAGGACGGGGAGGGATGATCATGCCTTGCCGGCAACGCGGGTTCCGTCACCTGATCCTCCTCGCGGCGCTGACCGCGCTGCTCGTGGGCCTGGGGCGCCCGGCGGCTGCCGGCGGTGCGCCCGCCCGGCCGGCGCCCGGCCAGGGGAGCGATTTCACCGTCCATGCCGGACCGGAGTGGGTCCAGCTGGACCTCGATCCTCGCGGCAGCGAGTCGCTGGTCGCGGCCGGGCTGGATCCGCGGATCGAGGGCACCGGCCTGATGGTGGGCGTGGGCTGGACCTTCGCCCGACCCCTGCGGCTGGATCTCTCGCTGGGGGGCGTGGCCGGCGAGGTGGACCGGCCGGGCGTGGGCTGTGGCCTGGCCCGGGCCGTGGCGGAACTCCACCTCGCCCTGGTGGAGAATCGGCGTGTGGCGCTGGAGGCCACCACGTCCCTCGGCGGTCTGGTGCTCTTCTACACCGAGGCCATGGACGGCGAGGGGATCCCCGCGGGCGAGGTGGGGCTGGGCCTGACCGCGCGCCTGGCCGTGGTCGGGCCGGTGAGCCTGGCGGCGAGCTATCGCTGGCAGCAGGCGCTGTTCGCGCGGGCGGAACTCGACCTGGCCGGAGGCGCCGTGGCGGACGGCCAGGACGCTGGCGATCCGGTGCCGGTGCACGCCACCGGGCGGTTCCATACCGTCCGCGTGCTGGTGCGGATCGATCTGTGACGCCGGTCGATCCGCGGCCCGTCGGCGGCCCCGGCCGCGCCCGCGACGACGGCCTCCTGGCCACGAATTCCCAGCAGGAATCAGATATTCTGGAATCCCGGCCCCATCCCTGATAAGTTCCATCCGTCCCGCCCGCGATCACCCACCCCCGGAGTGTGATTCCATGCCCGAAGATCCCACCGACTCCCGGCGAGAGAAGCCCGGCCAGCCGGATAGCCGCTTCCAGGCCTGGTTCCAGAAGCGCCTCCCCGTCTTCTGGGACAACTGGGTGGCCGCCGCCGGCAGCGTGCTTTCCGCCGTCACCGTCTTCCTGCTGGGCGTGATGCTGATCCTCTACGTCTACAATGCCCTGGCCGGCCGCGAGTCCAATCCCTACGTGGACCTCATCGGTTTCATGGTCCTGCCCGCCTTCCTGGCGCTCGGCGTGATCCTGATCCTCATCGGCAACCTGATCCGGCGCCGACAGGAGAAGGCGGAGGGCCGCCCGCATACCATGCTCGATGTCACCAGCGGCCGGTTCGTGCGCCGCGCCGTGGTGGTGGCCAGCGTGACGCTGGTGGCCTTCGTGGGGCTCGGCCTCTTCAGCTTCGAGGCCTACCACTACACGGACTCCAACCAGTTCTGCTCCTACGTTTGCCATGAGGTGATGGCGCCCGAGGCCACGACCCACGCGTCCTCGCCCCATGCCAACGTCAAGTGCGTGGAGTGCCACATCGGTCCCGGCGCGTCCTGGTTCGTGCGCGCGAAGCTCTCGGGTCTGCGCCAGGTCGTCGCCGTGATGACCGACGATTTCCACCGCCCCATCCCCACGCCGGTGGAGAACCTGCGTCCGGCGCGCGACACCTGCGAGATCTGTCACTGGCCCACCCAGTTCCACGGCTCGCACCTGGTGGCTCATCCCCGCTTCGCCAAGGATGCGGAGAATACCGAACAGACCACGGCCCTGGTGGTGCACGTGGGCGGCCCCGAGGGGGCGGCCGCGACCACGCGGGCCAGCGGCATCCACTGGCACGTGGATCCGCGCAACGAGGTGCGCTACCGCCACCTCGATCGCAAGCGCCAGGAGATCGTCGAGGTGATCCAGACCACGCCCGACGGCGAGATCCGCTACCTGCTGGGCGATGCCGATCCGGAGGCCGGCGAGTGGCGCACCATGGATTGCCTCGATTGCCACAATCGCCCGACCCACATCTACAACCTCCCGCACCGCGCCATGGACACCGCCCTGGCCTCCGGTGCGCTGGATCCTGGCGTGCCCTGGCTGCGCAAGGAGGGTGAGCGCGTGCTGCGCGAGGTGACGCCGGCCGCGGACACGGCCGAGCGCATCGCCGACCGCCTGCGGGAGATCTACACCGAGGATCACCCGGACGACCTCGCCGCCCTCGAGGCCGCCATGGAGCCCACCGTGGCCGAACTGACGCGGATCCTCGAGCGCAACGTCTGGCCGCAGATGAACGTCGACTGGGGCACCTACGAGAGCAACCTCTCGCATTTCGACGTGTACGGCGACTTCAGCGAGGGCGGCTGCTTCCGGTGCCACAACGACATGCTGGAATCCGCCGCCGGTGACGTCATCGACCAGGATTGCGAGGCGTGCCACGCCGTGGTCGCCATGGAGGAACCCGACTGGGAGGGCATCGAGGGCCTGGACGCCGCCGCGTTCCGGGGCCAGTGAGCGACGGCCCGGCCGTCCCGGCGGCCGGGCGCCGGGCCACCGCTGGCCGGCCGCGGCCGGCCAGCGGCCAGCAAGCCGGTGGAGTTCATTCGCTCAGCTCGACCAGCATCTTGCCGGTGTTCTCGCCCTCGAACAGGCCGATGAACGCACGCGGGGCCTCGGCGATGCCGTGATGGACGGTCTCGCGCCGCCGGACCCGCCCCTCGGCCAGCCAGCGGCTCATGTCGCGCTGGAAGTCGGCGTGGCGGTGCAGGTGGTCGTGGATGATGAAGCCGCGCAGGGTCAGGCGGCGGGCGATCACCTGGATGAGGTTGCGGGGGCCAGCCGGCGGCCGGCGCTGGTTGTACACGGAGATCATGCCGCAGGCGGCGATACGTCCGTGGTCGTTGAGGTTCTGCAGCGCGGCCTCGAGGTGGTCGCCGCCCACGTTGTCGTAGTAGACGTCGATCCCGTCGGGCGCGAGGCGCGCGAGTTCGGCGCCCACGCGGGGGGTGGCCTTGTAGTCGATGGTGGCGTCGACGCCGAGGTCGTCCCGTAGCCAGGCCGTCTTGGCCGGCGATCCGGCGCTGCCGATCACGGTGCAGCCGTGGATCTTCGCGATCTGGCAGACCACCGAGCCCACCGCGCCGGCCGCGGCGGAGACGAACACGATGTCCCCGGGTTTCAGCTGGGCGATGTCCAGCAGCCCCACGTAGGCGGTGAAGCCGGTCATGCCCATGACGCCCAGGTACGCTGGCAGGGGAGCGAGGTCGGGATCGATGGGCGTCACGCCCGTCGGCGGCCCCACCCAGGCCTCGCGCCAGCCGCGCAGGCTGTGGACCATGTCGCCGGTCGCGAAGTCGGGATGCCGGGAGGCGACCACCTCGCCGATGCACTCTCCCTCGAGCACCTCGCCCAGCGCGAACGGTTCGATGTAGCTCCGGAGCTTGCGCATGCGGCCGCGCATGTAGGGGTCCACGGACATCCAGTGGTTGCGGACCTGGATCTCGCCGTCGGCGGGCGCGGGGACCTCCGTGGTCGCGAGCTCGAAATGGTCGGGTTCGGGAACGCCGGCCGGGCGACGGGCCAGGCGGATCTCGCGGCTGGTGAGGGTGGGCATGGGGAGCTCCTCGCATGGGACGACTGGATCGGGGCGGTTCTGCGGCACACCCTGGGGTCGCGGGGGATCTGCCGCAACCCTTCCCGGACTGGTGGATCCGGCCGGGCCCCCTTAACCTGGAGCGTCGCCCTCTCGCCCCAGGTGATCGAACGGAAGGACGTTCCGGTGCCTCGCTTCCTCTGCTTCAGCGCCCATCCCGACGACGCCGAGTTCGTCTGCACCGGCACCCTGATGCGTCTGCTCGATCAGGGCTGGCAGGGCCTGCTCGTGGTCCTGACCAACGGGGAGAACGGCTTCAAGGTCGGGGATGCGCGCGTGCCCGAGCGCGCGGCCATCCGGCGCCGCGAGCAGGAGGCCGCGGCGGCGATGCTGGGCGTGCCGGTCAGATTCCTCGGCCACCGCGACGGCTTCCTGGCCGAGACCGAGGAGTTGCGGCGTCAGCTGGTGGAGGTGGTCCGCGCGCACCGGCCCGATGTGGTCTTCTCCTTCGATCCGGCCAACCAGCAGTTCGACGACCTCAATCTCTTCCATCGCGATCATCGCGTGGCCGCCCGGGCGGTATTCGATGCCGTCTTCGCGGCCCGCAACCGCTGGATGTATCCCGGAGAGCCGCATGCGGTGGAGGAGATCCACTTCTACGGTTCCCACGCGCCCGACCGCGTGGTGGACATCAGCGGCTGGATGGATCGGAAGCTCGCGCTCCTCGCCTGCCATGCCTCGCAATTCCCGGATTTCGCCCGCGTGGCGCGGTTCGTGAGCGAGGACATCAGCGGGCCGGAGGGATCGGCCCGCCATTGCGAGCGGTTCCGCGTCCTGCCGATCGCCCAGCACACCTGATCAGCCCGTGGGCGGGTGCTGGTCCCGCCGCTGGCGGCGTCGCCAGAAGTAGACGCCCAGGGCCGACAGGCCGCCGAGGACGATGGCATCGCGGATCACCTGCAGCAGGCAGATCACCCAGGCGATGCCGATGCCCAGCGCGGCCCACTGGACCCACCAGTCTCCGGGCGAGGTCATCCAGTTGATCACGAACAACAGGGCCAGGATAAGCGGGCCGATGACCAGGAACCTGAGCGAATCGAACGTCGAGCGCAGCATCGTGCACCTCCCATGCGCCGATAACGAAAGCAGACGGGAATTGTTGCATATCGGGAGCGGTCCGTCCATCATGACGTGACGATCCTCCAGCATCTGGTGCCGGCCCCCGTCGTCGCCACCCTGGAACGGGCCCGCCCGCCGGCACGGGGCCGGCGGGCGGGTCGCGGAAGTCAGGGCCAGTCTCGTGGTGGGTGCCCCGGGACTACTTGGTGGCCGTGGCGAAGGCCTTGTCCGCGTAGATGCCCTCGTAGCCGAACTCCGGCTGGAACTCCATCACGCGCTCGACGGTGACCGAGCCTCCGGAGACCACGATGTCGAACACGTGCCACCAGCCGGTGGTGTCGGCGCCCTCGAGGCTCACATCCATGGCCTCGTACGAGTAGAGCTGGCCACCGATCTCCACCTGCACCACCGCGCCCGAGGCCTGGAGGGCGGCGCTGTCGTCCCCGCTCCAGTTGTGGACCCAGTACTGGAAACGGCCCTCGTAGAGCCGGCTGCCGGTGATGATCTCCGGGCCGTAGGAGCTGGTGTCGTCGGTGTCGAGCATGGCGAAGGGATCCTCGCCGAGAGAACCCATGCTCGAGAAGTAGATGTGGTAGTAGTCATGGTCCGCATCCCACGTCATGGGGATCAGCAGATGCGAGTCCAGATCGCTGGGACTCTCGCCCCAGGTCAGGGTGATGGAGTACGCGGGTACGGTGAGCACCAGGGGACCGGGCAGCGTCACCGGGCAGTCCTCGCCCACGGTGACCCGCTGGGGGTCGCTGCTGAGGCTGCCGCTGATGGCCCAGACGTCGGTGATGCTGTTGCGGACGGCGCGGACGGTGAAGGCGCCGGCGGCGTCGGAGCGGACCTCGTCCATGATGGCCTGATCGACGCCGCGGCTGACCACGCGGGCATTGGCCACGGGCTGGCCGGCCTCGTCCTCCACCACGCCGGTGATGCTGCAGATGTCCTCGATGGGCAGGTCCCAGTTCCAGGAGGTGAAATGGCTGACGTCGGCGCTGTAGGTGTTGCCCTCGAGGACGGCCTCGCCCTCCTCGCGCCAGACGCCGACGGCCTCGTCGAACCACCACATGGGGATGGTGGCCGGGGCGGTGGCGGCCTTGTCGGCGGCGATGGTCAGGTTCAGCTCGGCGGTGACGCCTTCGGCCAGCTGGACCGGCGACTTGTCCACGCCGGTCAGCTCGACGGTCATGAAGCCGTAGGAGACGAAGGGCACCTCCTCGCCGCTCTCGCGGATCCCGGCGAACTCGCCGGGGAAGGTGCCGTAGAACTCCGTGTCCTCGGGCACCAGGGCGTTCAGCTGGACCGTGACGTCACCGGTGTAGGGGTTCCCGCTGGCGTCCACGAACCCGCCGCCGGCGAAGCTCACCGCACCGTCACCGTCGCCGGTGGCGACCTGGCCGCCGGTCGCGGCGTCCAGGACCGTGGTCTCGAACGCGGCGAGTTGCAGGTCGTCCAGATGCACGGTGCCACCCTCGGTGACGGTCACCACGCGGTAGGTGGCGGCGTGGCCGGGGGCGCTGGCGCCCACCAGGGACTCGCCCACCGGGATCCGGGTCAGGACGAAGAAGCCGTCCTCGTTGGTGTCCACGCTGCGCGAGCCGACGGCCACCGTGGCGTCGATGCCCCAGCCACTGGCGTCGGTGACGACGCCGGAGATGGTGCCCACGTTCTCGATGTTGCCGTCGTCGCCGCCGCCGCCAGGATCGGTGGGGTTGTCGCCGTCGTCGTCGGAACAGGCGGTGATCAGGGCCAGGCTCAGCAGCATGGTCAGCAGGAGCGAGAAGAGACTTGGCTTCCGCATGATTGGTGTCCTCCGGTCGGGTCGCGTGTGGGCGGGTCGCGTGTGCGCGGGTCGGGGACCGGGCGTGACGGAGCAACCAGGACCCCGGGGTGTCGGCATCGATTCTGGATCAGGCGTCGTGAACATGCAATGTCATGTTGTCCGCTGCGGGCCTTCCGCCTGCCTCATGGAAACAGGACCGCCAGGATCCAGCATGCCTTGATACGAAAAAGCTGTAGATTGTCAATTCCTTGCCCGGCCGCGCCGTCTCGCCGGACGCCACGCCGCCGTCATCAAGAGGAGGAGCATTGCCATGGAGATCCCCGTCCCGCGCCGGTCCGGCCGGCGCCTCCGGCTCGCCGCCCTGGCGGCCCTGGTCCTCGGTCCGGCCCTGGCCTGGACCGGCGGGGCCGCGGCCCAGACCTCGCTCTCGCGAACGTCCGCCGAGCTGGAGACGGCCGCGAGCGTGGTGGGCAACCCCCTGCTCGAGGACTGGTCCACGCCGTTCGCCACGCCCCCCTTCGAGCGCATCGCCCCGGAGCACTTCCCGCCGGCCTTCGTGCAGGCGATGGCGGTCCACCGGGCGGAGATCGATGCCATCGCGGCCAGCACCGAGCCGCCCACCTTCGCCAACACCATCGCGGCGCTCGAGCGCGCGGGCACGGACCTCGACCGGGTCCAGCGCACGTTCAGCGTCTTCACGTCCTCGGCCACGAACGACGAGTACCGCGCCATCCAGCAGGAGATGTCGCCGCGGCTCGCCGCTCACGGCAACGCGATCATGCTCGACCGCGATCTCTTCGCGCGCATCGCCGGACTGCACGATCGCCGCGACCAGCTCGACCTGACCCTGGAGCAGGCCCGCGTCCTCGACCGCACGCACACCCGGTTCGTGCGCGCCGGCGCCGAACTCGTCGGCGCGAAGCGCGAGCGGCTGGCCGCGATCAACGAGGAGCTGGCCTCCCTGCAGACGACGTTCGGTCAGAACGTGCAGAAGCATGCCGAGTCCTTCGCGCTGGTGCTCGAGACGCCGGAGGATCGCGCCGGCCTGCCGGACTTCGCGCTGAGCGCCGCCGCCCAGGCCGCCAGCGAGCGTGGCCTGGACGGGAAGTACGTGGTGACGCTGGCGCGGTCGTCCTTCGAACCGTTCATGAGTTTCTCGCCACGCCGGGACCTGCGCGAACGCCTGTTCCGCGCCTGGACCGATCGCGGCGCTGGTGGCGAGCACGACAACGCCGAGCTGATCCGCCGGATCCTGCAGCTGCGCCTGGAGAAGGCGCGCCTGCTGGGCCACGAGACCTGGGCCGCCTACCGCACGGCCGACACCATGGCCGGCACCCCGCAGCGTGCGAAGCAACTCCTCGATGAGGTCTGGCAGGGCGCGGTGGCCAAGGCGGGGGCCGAGGCCGCCGAGATCCGCCAGGTCATGGCCGAGGCCGGTGCCGACCACGATCTGAAGCCGTGGGACTGGTGGTACTACGCCGAGAAGGCACGCGCCCGCTTCCATGCCGTGGACGAGGACGCGGTGAAGGCTTACCTCGCCCTGGACAACATCCTGGCGGCGCAGTTCGCCGTGGCCGAGCGCCTCTTCGGCGTGAGCTTCCGCGAACGCGACGACATCCCCGTCTATCACCCCGACGTGCGCGTGTGGGAGATGCTCGGCCCGGATGGCGAGCACCGCGCGCTGTTCTACGGCGACTACTTCGCCCGGCCGGGCAAGCGCGGAGGCGCCTGGATGGGGTCGCTGCGGGTACAGCACCGGCTGGACGGCCAGGTCACACCGCTGGTGCTCAACAACTGCAACTACAACAAGCCGGCGCCCGGCAAGCCGGCGCTGATCACCCTGCGCGAGGCCGAGGTGATCTTCCACGAGTTCGGCCACGGTCTGCACGGCCTGCTCTCGGACGTCACCTACCCGTCCATCTCCGGCACGGCGGTGGACTTCGACTTCGTCGAGTTCCCCGCCCAGGTCATGGAGCACTGGATGCGCCAGCCGGCGGTGATCCGCGAGTTCGCCCGGCACCACGAGACCGGCGCGCCCATGCCCGCCGACCTGCTCGACCGCGTCCTCGCCGGGGCCAACGCGAAGTCCGGCTTCGACAACGTGGAGTTCATCGCCTCGGCGTTCGTGGACCTGGCCTATCACCGGCTGGAGGACCCCGAGGCCATCGCCGGCCTGGACATCGACGCCTTCGAGGACGGGGTGCTCGCGCAGGCGGGCCGGCCGGCGGCCATCGAGATGCGGCACCGCTCGCCCCACTTCCGGCACAGCTTCGGCGGCGAGTTCTACGCCGGGGGCTACTACACCTACCTCTGGGCCGGCGTCCTGGACAACGACGGATTCGCCGCCTTCGAGGAGGCCGGCGACGCCTTCGATCCGGAGCTGGCGCGCCGGTTGAAGGAGTACGTCTTCGCGGCCGGCAACACCCGGCCGGCCATGGAAGCGTACATGAAGTTCCGTGGCCGCGAGCCGAGCACCGAGGCGCTGCTCCGCAATCGCGGCCTCACCGGCGGTGGCGGCGAGTTCTGACCATCGCCGCCGTCGAGGGATACGGGGGGCTGCCGGAGACACTCCGGCAGCCCCCTTGCATTTCGGCGCTCGGAGGCGCAAGATGCCGGGGAGGCCATCGCCTCGCGAGCCCCGGCACCGGACGGGCGTCCGGTCGCGCTCGGTCCGGTCCCATGACCCGACCTCCGGCCAAGGATGGGTCCCATGGCTTCCGACCACCCCGACCGCTCCGATCCCGTCGGTCTCGACCCCCATCACGACCTCGCCGCGCGACTTTACGAGGCCCTGCTGGCCAGTGACCGCCTCGCCATCGGCCAGATCTACGTCCGGGCCCTGGAACAGATGTCGCCGGTGGAGACCGCCGAGCGGCTCTTCGGCCCCGTGCTCAACCGCATCGGCGACGGCTGGTCCGCCGGGACGGTCTCCCTGGCCCAGCTCTATCTCTGCGGCCGCATCTGCGAGGAGCAGATCGCGGCCATGCTGCCGGAGACCGATCTCGCTCGGGAGGACGCCCCCCGGATCGGCATCGCGACCCTCGCCGACCGTCACGTGCTGGGCAAGCGGATCGTGACCTCCTTCCTGCGCATCGCCGGCTATCCGGTGATCGACCATGGCGCGGGCCTGCAGCCCGAGACGCTGGCGGCCGCGGTCCGGCGCGACGATCTCGACGCGTTGCTGATCTCCACGCTCATGCTGCCGTCGGCCCTGAAGGTGGAGCACCTCACCGCGCTGCTGCTCGACCACCCCGTGAGGGTGTTCGTGGGTGGCGCGCCCTTCGTCTTCGACCGTGATCTCTGGCGTCTGGTGGGCGCCCATGGCGTGGGCCGCGATGCTGCCGACGCCCTGGAGCTGGTCCGGCGCGTGGAGAGGAGAGCGCCATGAGCGCCGCGTCCCTGACCAGCCTCGAGCGCGTGCTGGCCGCCATGGACCACCGCGAGCCCGATCGCGTCCCCCAGTTCCTGGCCACCACGCTCACCGGGGCCCGCGAGCTCGGACTCTCCATCGGCGAGTACTTCTCGCGTCCCGAGCACGTGATCGAGGGCCAGCTCCGGATGCAGCGGAAGTTCCGCAACGACTGCTACCTGGGCTTCCTCTACGGCCCCCTGGAGGTGGAGGCGTTCGGTGGCGAGGTGGTCTTCGTGGACGACGGCCCGCCGAACTCCGGCCAGCCGGTGATCGACGACCCCGCCCGGATTCCCGACCTGCAGCCCCCCGATCCCCGACGCAGCCCCGTCCTGCGCCGCACCCTGGAGACCATCGCGGGCCTCAGGCAGCGGGGCGATCCCGGCGTGCCCATCCTCGGCGTGGCCATCGCGCCGTTCTCGCTCCCGGTGATGCAGCTCGGCTTTCCGGCCTACCTGGACCTCATGGCCGATCGTCCCGACCTCTGCGCACGCCTGCTCGCCATCAACGAGGAGTTCTGCGTGGCCTGGGCCAACGCCCAGTTCGACGCGGGCATCACGGCCATCACGTACTTCGATCCGCTGGCCTCGCCCACCAACGTGACGCCGGAGACGTACCGCCGCTGGGGCCGACCGGTGGCCCGGCGCGTCCTGTCACGCCTGCAGGGGCCCGCGGCCATCCATCTGGCGTCCGGCCGTGTCCTCGGCGTGGTGGACGAGCTGGTGGAGGTGGGCGCCGCCGGGATCGGCACCGGCGACCTCGAGGACGCCAGGGCGGTCAAGGCCGCCTGCCGGCGCCGGACCACCATGATCGGCAACCTCAACGGCATCGCCATGGCGCGCTGGACGGCGGCCCAGGCCGAGGTGGCCGTGAAGGACCTGCTGGCCGCCGCCGCGCCGGGGGGCGGGTTCGTGCTCTGCGATGGGCACGGGGAACTGCCCTGGCAGGTGCCCGACGACGTGATCCTGGCGGTCTCCGAGGCGGTCCACACCTGGGGGCGGTATCCCCTGGACTGGGTGGAGCATCATGGCGCGTGACCTGGGTATCCTGGTCTGCGAGACGGTGGCGCCCGAGTTCGAGGCCGTCGTCGCCAGCGAGGGCTGGACCGATGTGCGCATCCTGACCATGGCCGGGGGCTGTCTCCAGCGCGATCTCGGCCGGTCGCCCCCGCCACCGACGCCGGGGCTGACCGTCCCCGAGGGTTGCGATCTCCATCACGTCCGTTGCGCCTGCTGTCCCGATCCCGCCCTGCCGCTCACGGTCCACGACCAGGTCGCCGGCCGCCGTCTCGAGAACTGCTTCCAGCTCTTCATGCCCGGTGGCGAGGTGGCGCAGCACCTGGCAGCCGGTGCGCATCTGGTCACCTCCGGCTGGGTGACCCACTGGGCGGACCATCTCGCGCGGCAGGGGCTGACGCCAGCGGTGGCGCGCGAGATGTTCCAGGAGACCGCCCGCAGCGTGGTGCTGGTGGACACGGGGGTCCACGAGGACGCCGAGGCCAGCTGCCGCGCCTTCAGCCGCTGCCTCGATCTGCCGTGGACCGTGGTCCGCACGGGCCTCGACCTGACCACGCTCTTCCTGCGCGACGTGCTGGCCGGCGCACGCGCCGCGCGGCAGGCGGAGCAGCTCCGCGCGTTGCGGGCCCGCGTCCAGCAGGAGCGTGCGAGCTGCAACCTCATCCTCGATCTGCAGCGGGACCTGTCGTCCCTGCGTGACGAAGATCTAGTGCTCGCGCGGATCCACGACATGTGCGCGACGCTCTACGCGCCCGAGGATCTGTTGGTGGTCACGCTGCAGGGTCAGCGGATCCGGCGCCATCATCCCGCGGACGCGGGGGCCGATCATCTGGCGATGCTCCAGGATTTTCTCGGGGCGTCCCTGCAGGCGGACTATCGGCTGACTCCCGACGGGCGTGGCTTCCTGGTCCGGTTCCGTCGTGGCGACGCGGTCAATGGCGGCGTGCTCGTCTCCCGGCTCACGTTTCCCGAGCATCGCGACCAGTACCTCAACCAGGCCCTGGCCCTCGCCCCGGTCTGCGAGCTGGTGATCTCCCGTGCCCGCGCGCTCCAGGGCATCCTGCCGGTCTGCGCGCACTGCCATCAGATCCGCGATGGCCGCGGACGGTGGCGGCGCTTCGAGGAGTACATCACCAACCACTCCGACGCGCTGTTCAGTCACTCGGTCTGTCCGTCCTGCCTGCGCGCGCACTACCCCGACGACGCGACCGAGATCGCGGACGACCACTGAGCGGGAGCGCTCGCCGGCCCGGATCCGGCGAGCCGGGGGTCGCGGCGTCGGTCACGAGCCCCGGAGCAGGATCCAGGTCAGGCCGGTCACCAGGGCGGCCTGCATGGCTCCCGTTGCCAGTTGCCACGTGCGCTCCGGCGCCGGGAGGTGCTCCCGGGCGGCGGTGATCGCGCGCTGGGAGAGCGTCACGTCCAGGCTCCAGCCCACCGCCAGCGTCGCCAGGAACGCGCGCCCGTGGAGGATCGAGCCGTCCGCCATGCCGAGATAGGACCGCGAGAGCGCGACCAGCATCCCCATCATCAGCAGGCTGCCGCTCCACGCGTGCTGGGCGTAGACCTGTCCGAGTCCCGGGGCGACGAGGGCGGCGACCACCGCGAAGAGCCGGCGGCGGGGGCGCAGCCGCGGCGCTCGCTCCGCATCCCCATGGCCCGGCGCGGCAGCTTCCGCCAGCTCCGCGGCCTCGGCGAGGTCTTCCAGCACCCGCTCGGCCCGCACGCGCTGGGTGGCCGGGACCACCACGCGGACGTCCACCAGCTGCTCGCCAGCGCCGATGCTGGCGCCACGCCGGAGCCCGTAAATGCGGACGGTCACGCCGGCGCTCTCGAGGGCGGCCCGGATCAGTTCGGCCCGCAGCTCGTCGGGTCCGCGATAGACGTCCACGCTCGCTGGAGAATCGGTCATGCTGCGCGCTCCCGGGGCGATCACGGGGCCTGTGGCCGGAGGGGTCCTCGAACCGATGGTACCAGAGCACCCGGGGAGCGGCAATCGAGGCCGGGGCGATGTGGCGACGGGGGAGCCGGCTCGGCGGTGGTCGGCGCGCCGCCGGTACGCTAGACTCCGTCGCGAGCACCGACCCGCACGTCCGGAAGGAGATCACCCATGCGCGCCGGATTCATCGGCCTGGGCAACCTGGGCCGCGCCGTGGCGACGCGTCTGCAGGAGCAGGGCATCGCGCTCACCGTCTGGAACCGCACCGCCGGGAAGGCGGAGGCGCTGGGCCTGCCGTCGGCCCCGACCCCGGCCGTGCTCATCGCCGACCATCCGGCGGTGCTGATGTGCCTGGCCGACAGCGACGCCGTGGAGGTGGTGCTGCGTGGTCGGGACGGCCTGCTGGCGGGCGTCTGCGAGGGCAAGCTGATCATCGACCTGACCACCAATCACCACGCGCCGGTTCAGCTCTTCCATCAGCTCTGCCGCCAGAAGGGCGCGCGCTACGTGGAGGCGCCCGTGGCCGGTAGCGTGGTGCCCGCGCGGGCCGGCAAGCTGGTGGCCATGGTCAGCGGCGCGCCGGACGACCTCGCCGACGCGCGACCCTATCTCGAACCGTTGACCGCCAGCATCCACGACCTCGGCGCCCCCGGCCAGGCCACCCGCATGAAGCTGGTCAACAACCTCTGCCTGGGCACCATCATGGCCGTGTTGGGCGAGGCGGTGACCACGGCCGAGGCGGCCGGCATCTCCCGCGAGCAGGCGCTCGCGGTGCTGGCCGAGGGCGGCGGCAAGTCGCTGGTCCTGGACGCCAAGCGCCAGAAGTTGCTGGACCGTGACTGGTCGCCCCACTTCTCGGTGGGCATGATCGCCAAGGACCTGCACTGCCTGCAGGACCTGGCGCGCGAACTGGAACGGCCCCAGCATCTGGCGGCGGTGGTCAAGGAGCAGTACATGCGGCTGATCGGCGCCGGCCGGCGCGAGGAGGACTTCGCGGCCATCGCCGACCTCGGCGACTGGGGCGACGGCGCATGATCACGGCGGCAGGCCGGAGAGGACGGGCCGGATGACCGGGCTGATCGACTGGTTCCGGGCCGCCGATCCCGTGCTCCAGGCGCTGCTGGCCACCGGGTTCACCTGGGCGGTGACGGCGCTGGGGGCGGCCACCGTGTTCATGGTCAAGACCATCGAGCGCAAGACCATGGACGTGATGCTCGGCTTCGCCGCCGGGGTGATGATCGCGGCCAGCTTCTGGTCGCTGCTGGCGCCCGCCATCGCCATGGCCGAGGCCCAGGGCATGATCCCCTGGGTACCCGCCGTGGTGGGGTTCCTCGCCGGCGCGGTGTCCCTGCGCCTGGCCGATCACGTGCTGCCGCACCTGCACCTCTTCGCTGACGTGAGCGAGGCCGAGGGTGTCAAGACGCGCCTGCGCAAGACCACGTTGCTGGTGCTGGCGATCACCCTGCACAATCTTCCGGAGGGGCTGGCGGTTGGGGTGGCCTTCGGGGCGGCCGCCGCCGGTCTGCCGGAGGCGTCGTTCGGCGCCGCCGTGGCCCTGGCCATCGGCATCGGCCTGCAGAACTTCCCCGAGGGCGCGGCGGTGTCCTTCCCCATCCGGCGGGAGGGATTCTCGCGGCGCCGGTCGTTCTTCTACGGCCAGCTCTCCGGCATGACCGAGCCGGTGGCCGGGGTGATCGGGGCGGTGGCCGCGCTCACGGCACGGTCGTTCCTGCCGTACGCGCTGGCCTTCGCCGCGGGGGCGATGATCTTCGTGGTGGTGGAGGAGGCCATCCCCGAGTCGCAGACGGGGGGGAACGCCGATGCGGCCACCATGGGGGCCATCCTGGGCTTCGCGGTGATGATGACCCTTGACGTGGCGCTCGGCTGATCGGGTCCTGCCACGGGCGCCGGTGTGGCGGATTCCCGGAAGCGGCGGAAGATTGAGGGGTCGGCGCTGATCACCGCCGACGCCGCCACACGCCGCCACCAGTTCGCCACCACGCGCCGCCACCAGCTCGGCACCACGACGCCCGGGAGTGCGCCCACCGTGAGCCTGCCCGTCGACCGCCCCCGATCAGGACCTGTGCTCGCCCTGCTGCTCGCGGGGACGGCCGTGCTCGGGTCGCTGGGCCTCGGCGGTTGCGCGTCCCGGCCCAGGGACCTCGCGCCACCGGTGTCGCCACCCGCGGCGTTCACCGCCCCCGGCGATCGGGCCATGCCGGATCGCTGGTGGCGGAGCTTCGCGGACCCGTCGCTCGACACGCTGGTGGCCGGGGCGTTGCGGGAGAATCTGGACCTGGCCACGGCCTGGGAGCGTCTGCGGGAGGCCCGGTCGGTGGCGCGCGTGGCCGGGGCCGACCGCTGGCCCGACCTCTCCGCCCTGGTCGAGGGCCGCATCGCCCGGCCATCCGCGGATCCGGACGGGACCCTGGACCTGGGGCTGGTCGCCGGTTACGAGGTGGACCTCTGGGGCCGTATCGCCGCGCGAGCCCGCGCCGAGGAACTGCGGACCGGCGCCACGCTGGCCGATTATCGCGCCACGGCGCTGATGCTCTCCGCCGAGGTCACGGACACCTGGTACCAGCTGGCGGAGGCGCGGGCCGCGGCCGATCTGCTCGACCGTCAGATCACCACCAACGAGGAGGCCCTCGAGCTGCTGCGCACCCGCTTCGGCACCGGCCTGGTGCGGCGCGCCGACATCCTGCGTCAGGAGCGATTGCTGGAATCGACGCGGGAGCGGGCGCTCGCCGTCCGGGCGCGCACCGGCCTGCTGCGACACCGGTTGGCCCTGCTGCTGGGACGCTTGCCCACGGCGCTCGCCGATCTGCAGCCCGGCGCCCTGCCCGGGTTGCCCCCCCTGCCCCGGACCGGCGTGCCCGCGGCACTGGTCCAGCGCCGCCCGGATGTCCAGAGCGCCTACCTCCGCCTCCAGGCGGCCGACCGGGACCTGGCCGCCGCCGTGGCCGCCCGCTACCCGCGGCTGTCGCTCACCGCGACGGCGAGCACCACCAGCGCCGGCGCCGACCGGTTGCTCGACGACTGGCTGCGCTCGCTGGCCGGCAACCTGCTGGCGCCCATCTTCCAGGGCGGCGCGCTGAGCGCCGAGGTGGATGGCGCGGAGGCCCGCAAGCAGCAGCGACTCCTCGCCTATGGCCAGACGGTGCTCGCGGCCATCGCGGAGGTGGAGGACGCCCTCCTGCGGGAGCAGACCGGACGGGAGCGCCTGACCAGCCTGGAGGCCCAGTTCCGGTTCGCCGAGGAGACGCATCGCCGGCTGCGTCTGGAGTACTTCAATGGCATGGGCGATTTCCTCGACGTGCTCACCGCCCGGATCGATCAGCAGCAACTCGAACGTGATCTGCTGGCCGCGCGGCTCGGTCTCGTGCAGGACCGCATCGCCCTGTACCGCGCCCTGGCGGGCAGTTTCGCCACGCCGCGCGAGGCCGCGGCGCGAGAGGAGAACCCGTGACCAGCTTCCTCGCCGACAGCTCGGGCGGCCCTGGCCGCCGTCGCGGGCGACGCACCCTCGTCGCCTGCCTGCTCATCCTGCTGGCCGGCGCCGCGTTGATCGCCCTGGTCTTCTCCACCGAGCCGGTGGCCGAGCGCGCCGGCGCCACGCGCCAGACGCCCATGCTGGTGGAGGTGGTCACCGTCACGCGCGGTGACCATCGACCCCGGATCGTGGCCATGGGCACGGTGGAGGCGACCCAGGACGTGATCCTGCGGCCGCGCGTGCGCGGCGAGGTGGTGGAGCGCGCGCCGGCCTTCACGCCGGGGGGCTTCGTGACCGCCGGGCAAGTCGTCGTGCGCCTCGATCCGGCCGACCACGAAAACACCCTGCGACAGCGCCGGAGCGACCTCCACCAGACCATCGCCGATCTCGAGCTGGAGATGGGTCGTCAGAACGTGGCGCAGCGCGATTACGAGCTGCTCGCCGAGGACCTCGCGGCCCGGAACGAGGCGCTGGTGCTCCGCGAGCCGCAGCTGCTGTCGGCGAAGGCGCGCGTGGACGCGGCGCAGGCGGCGGTGCGTCAGGCGGAGCTGGACCTCGAGCGCACGCGCGTGGAGGCCCCGTTCGACGCCCACGTGCTGGCGCGCGAGGTGAGCCTGGGCTCCCAGGTCGCGGCCGGTGACGCGCTGGGACGCCTGGTGGGTCTGGACGCCTACTGGGTGGTGACCACGCTGCCCCGCGACGAGCTGCGCTGGCTGGAGCTGCCGGCCTCGCCGGATCAGGACGGGGCCACCGTCACCATCCGCGACCGCGCCGCCTGGCCGGAAGGCGTCACGCGCACCGGCCGTCTCTATAGCCAGGTGGGTGCGCTGGACGCCGAGACGCGCCTCGCCCGCGTCCTGGTCACGGTGCCCGACCCGCTCGCACGCCAGGCCGCTGCAGCGGGGTCGGCCGATGGTCCGGCGGCCGGTCAGACGATGCCGCCACTGACCATCGGGGCCTTCGTGGAGGTCCATATCCCCGGCCGCGAGATGTCCGACGTGGTGCGTCTGCCGCGCGAGCTGATCCGCCAGGACGACACCGTCTGGGTGATGGAGGCGGACTCGCTGCGGATCCGTGACGTGGAGATCGCGATGCAGGACACGGAGCACGCCTTCGTGGTGGACGGCCTGGAGGATGGCGACCGCGTGGTGGTCACCGACCTGGCCACGGTGGCCGACGGGGCGCCGTTGCGGCTGACGGGCGCGGCCGCGGACACCGCCGATGCCGCCGGCAAGGCGACCGGGCCGGGAGCGGGGCCATGAGCGACCGCAACGAGCACGATCCCTCCGTGGGCCATGCCGCCGTCCCGGGCACCGACGCGGACACCGCGCGTCAGGCCGGAAAGGCCCTGTCCGCGGGTGGCCCCATCGCCTGGATGGCCCGCAACGCCATCGCCGCGAACCTGCTCATGTTCCTGCTCCTCGGTGGTGGCGTCTGGACGGCGCTGAACATCCAGAAGGAGGTGTTCCCGCGCTTCGAGCTGGACCTGGTCGAGGTGAGCGTGGTCTACCCCGGCGCCGCGCCGGCCGAGGTGGAGCAGGGCATCCTGCTGCCGGTGGAGGAGGCCGTCCGCGGCATCCCGGGCATCCGCGAGATCACCTCGACCGCCTTCGAGGGTTCGGGCCGGCTGCAGATCGAACTGGTGGCCGGCACCGACCGCATGCAGGCCTTCCAGGACATCGACCAGGCCGTGGGCCGCATCCGCACCTTCCCCGACGACATCGAGCAGCCCGAGGTGCGCCTGCAGGCCCAGCAGCGCGAGGTGCTGGAGGTGGGCCTCTCCGGCGACGTGGACCTCTGGACCCTGCGCCGCCTGGCCGAACGCCTGCGCGATCGCCTGCTCAGCGAGCCCGGGCTCACCCAGGTGGAGCTGGGCAACGTCCCGGACTACGTCACGCACGTCGAGATCCCCTTGCAGACCCTGCGCGAGTACCGGCTCACCCCCGGCGACGTGGCGGACCTCATCCGCCAGTCCAGCGAGGACGTCCCCGCCGGCGCCGTGGAGACGAGCGCGGGCGAGGTCCTGCTGCGCCTGAAGGAGCGCAAGCAGTGGGCCGATCAGTTCGCCGACATCGCCATCCTGACCTCGGCCGCCGGCGCCACCGTCACCCTCGGCGACATCGCCACCATCACCGACGGCTTCGAGGAGTCGGGCTTCCACGGCCAGTTCAATCGCGAACCCTCGGTGGAGCTGGGCATCTCCCGGGTGGGCCACCAGTCACCCCTGGCCATCGCCGAGACCGTGGACCGGGTCCTCGCGGACTTCGCCACCACCCTGCCGCCAGGCGTCGAGACGCGCATCACCGGCAGCGCTGCCGACGACTACCGCGAGCGCCTCACGCTGCTGATGGAGAACGGCGTGCTGGCGGTGGTGATCGTCCTGCTGATCCTGGCCCTGTTCCTGGAGTACCGCCTGGCTTTCTGGGTGATGATGGGCATGGCCATCTCGTTCATCGGCGGTCTGGTGCTGCTGCCCCCCGTCGGCGTGAGCATCAACATGATCTCGCTCTTCGCCTTCCTGGTGGTCCTGGGCATCGTGGTGGACGACGCCATCGTGGTCGGCGAGAACGTCTTCGAGTATCGCCAGCGCGGCATGAAGCCCCTGGCCGCCGCCATCGCCGGGGCCCGGGAGATGGCCCGGCCGGTGACCTTCTCCATCCTGACCACCATCATCGCCTTCGTCCCCCTGCTGTTCATCCCCGGCACCACCGGCAAGTTCTGGTGGCCGCTGCCGGCGGTGGTGATCCTGGTACTCGCCGTCTCCCTGCTGGAGGCCCTGTTCATCCTCCCCGCCCATCTCGCCCACATCCGGCAGGGCCCCGGGCGTCTCGGGGGCCGCGCCCTGCGCCGCTGGCAGGAGGCCTTCGCCGCGCGCGCCGACCACCTCGTGCAGCACCACTATCGCCGGTTCCTCGACCTCGCGCTGCGCCACCGCTACGTGACCCTCACCGCCGCGCTCACCCTGCTGGCGGTGATCGGCAGCTTCGGCCTGAGCGGCCACATGGGCCTGATCATGATGCCCGAGGTGGCCGCCGACGAGATCGAGGCCGGCGTCCGCCTGCCGGTGGGCACCACCATCGACCAGGCGGCGCGGGTGGCCCGGCAGGTCACCGAATCGACTCACCGCATGTTCGAGGAGCACGATCTGCACCGCGTGGCCGAGGGCATCAAGACCAACGTCCGCGGCCAGAGCTTCATCGACGTGGAGATCGTCATGCGCCCGCCCACCGAGCACGACATGACCGCCCAGGAGGTGATCGAGCTCTGGCGCGACGAGATCGGCGACCTCGAGGGCGTCGACCAGATCAGCTTCGAGGCCGAGAGCGGCCCGGGCGGCTGGCAGCAGGACATCAGCGTGGATCTCAGCCATGAAGACATCGCCGTCCTCGAGCAGGCCAGCGAGCAGCTCCTCGGGCGCATGGGGGGTTACGCCGCCACGCGCGACGTGAGCGACAATTACGACAAGGGCAAGACCCAGCTCGACTTCCGGCTACGCCCCGAGGGTCGCAACCTCGGCCTGACCGCCGCCGACGTGGGCGGCCAGGTCCGCGACGCCTTCTACGGCGCCCTGTCCCTGCGTCAGCTCCGTGGCACCAACGAGTCCGAGGTGCGCGTCAAGCTGCCCCGCGCCGAGCGCAAGCAGATGCAGAACCTGGAGGCGTTCGTGGTGCGCACCCCGGCCGGCACCGAGGTCCCCCTGCTCGACGTGGTGGACGTGGTGCGCGGCGAGGCGTTCACCTCCATCAACCGCCGCGACGGGCGCCGCGTGGTCACCGTGAGCATGGACGTCGAGCCCAAGAGCGCCATCACCCGCGTCCTGCGCGAGATCGAGCAGGCCGAGCTGCCACGGTTGCGCGATCGGCATCCCGGTCTGACCTGGACCTTCCAGGGCAGCCAGGCGGAGATGCGCGAGTCCACCGACGCCCTGCGGGGCGGCTTCGTCCTGGCCATGCTGGTGGTCTACGCCCTGCTGGCGGTGGCGTTCGGCAGCTACCTGCAGCCGCTGATCGTGATGATCGCCATCCCGTTCGGGATCGTGGGCGCGGTGATCGGCCACCTGCTGCTGGGGCACGACCTCTCGCTGATCAGCCTCATGGGGGTGATCGCCCTGGCCGGCGTGGTCGTCAACGACTCGCTCATCATGGTCGATTACGCCAATCGCCAGCGCGGCGACCGGACCGCCTTCCAGGCCATCCACCTGGCCGGGATCCGCCGCTTCCGGCCCATCATGCTCACCACGCTGACCACCTTCGGCGGCCTGACGCCCATCATCCTGGAGACCTCGCGGCAGGCCACGTACCTGATCCCCATGGCCATCTCGCTGGGCTTCGGGATCGTCTTCGCCACGGCCATCATCCTGGTGATCGTGCCGTGCCTGTACCTGATCCTGGAGGATGCGCGGCGGCTGGTGCAGTCCTGGCGGCCGGGCGGGGAGCGGATCGCCGAGGGCTAGCGGGCGGCCGGCGCTCGTCGCGCCGTCCGCGCCCGGCGCGCCGTCCGCGCCGCGCCGTGGACGTGGCGGTCAGAACGGGACCGAGACGGTCGCGCGCAGATCGAGCCAGTGGGCGTCGCCGGTGAGCTTGTAGCGGGCCGAGAGCTGCAGGGGGCCCAGTCCCTGGCCCACGTAGGGCGAGAAGGCGAACTCGTCCACCTCGGTGAAGTAGCCCACCTCGGCACCGACCTGCAGCAGGGTCAATACGTTCACCTTGGCGCCGGCGTTGAAGCTCCAGACGTCGATGTCGTCGCGGCTGCCCTCGCCCGCGAAGGTGGTGTAGCCGAGGTCGCCGTAGGCGGAGACGAGCGGGGCGACCGGGTAATCGAACACGACGTTGGCCCCGAATCCGCCGTCGTGGGCATCGCCGAGGTCGCCGGTGGGGAGCCGGTAGCCCACGCCCACGCCGAGGGCCGCGGCCGAGGAGGCGGTGCCGAGCACCGCGAGGGTCGCGATGGCGACCGCGAGGAATCGCTTCATGACTTGCCAGGCTCCTTTCCACCCCCGATGCAGGCAACGTAGCAGGATGCCGTGGCCGCGCAACGTGGGCCCCTGGGCCGTGAGGCCGGTGGCGGGATCCGCCGGACGGTGCCTATGGTGAGTAATGTCGCCCATCGCCCTCTTCCCGGAGCGTGATCCATGGAACTGCTGCTCGGAATCCTCCACCTCATCCTCTTCGTCTGGGCCCTGATCAGCATCGTCGGCAGCTCGGCATCGGGCCTGGCCAAGCTGATCTGGATCCTGATCGTGCTGGTGTTCCCGCTCATCGGCCTGATCGTCTGGTTCTTCCTGGGACCCAAGAAGGGTTGACCGCCGGCGGCGATCAGCCGCCGGTCCGTCTGACCGTCCAGCCGCGCCGCTGCAGGGCGGCGACCACCCGGTCGCGCTGATCCCCCTGGATCTCCACGTCGCGGCCGCGGACGGTGCCGCCCACGCCGCACTGGCGCTTGAGCTCGCGGGCGAGGTCGTCCAGCGCGTCGGCGTCCAGGGGCAGGCCGGTGATGACGGTGACGGTCTTGCCGCGGCGTCCCTTGCTCTGGCGGCCGACGCGGACCACGCCGTCGCGGGGGGCGCTGGTTCCGGTCGTCGCGTCGTGGTCTTCCCGGCCGTCGCCGCGGCAGGCGCACGCGGAGACGGGCTGGTGGCAGCGGGGGCAGGTGCGGCCATGGTCGGACGACCACACCGTGCCGCCGTCCCGGTCGCGGGGGGGCGTCATGGATCACCTCGCGGGGTCGCGGGCCAGTCGGCGGCCGCGGTGGCGCGTCCCACGGGGCCGCCGTGCGGGGTCGTTCCCGCGCGGACAGGATGGCCTGCGGCCACTCGTGCGGCAACCCCTGGTCGAGCCGGGGTCATGGCCAGCTCGCGCCTGGGGAGAGCGGGTCGGGGGGATCCCTGGCCGCGTGGCGGCATGCAACCTTATCTTGAGCGCTCCGTCCCGTAGGATGCATCGCCTCGCCCCGACCCGCTTCCGGAGGTCCTCCTGCATGCGCACCACGCACGCGCTCGTCGGCGTCCTGACCGCCGTCTTCCTGCTCGTCGCCACGCCACCGGGCCTCGCCCGCGAGGACGCCCGCCTGCTCCGCCAGCCCGACCTCGGCGCCGACGTGGTGGTCTTCAGCCACGGCGGCGACATCTGGGTGGCCCCGCGCTCCGGCGGCGACGCGCGACGCCTGACCACCTTCGCCGGCGAGGAGACGCGGCCGCAGATCTCCCCGGATGGCGAGCTGGTGGCCTTCACCGGTGCCTACGACGGCAACCTGGACGTCTACGTGGTCCCGCTGGCCGGGGGCGAGCCCCGGCGCCTGACCTGGCATCCCGGTGCGGACCAGGTCCGGGGCTGGACACCCGACGGCCGCGTGCTCTTCGCCTCCGGCCGCATCAACGCCCCGCGTCCGCAGCCGCGCCTGTGGACCATCGGCCTGGACGAGGCGATGCCCACGGCCCTGCCCCTGCCGCGCGCCGCCACCGGCGCCATCTCACCCGACGGCGCTCGCCTGGCCTACCAGCTGGTGGAGCACTGGGACGGCGAGTGGCGCGGCTACCGTGGCGGGCAGGCCCAGCCCATCCGCGTGGTCACGCTGGACGACCTCGCCCTCGAGAAACTCCCCTGGGACGGCAGCAACGACCTCGATCCCGTCTGGGTGGGCGAGACCATCTACTTCCTCAGCGACCGCGACTGGGCCATGAACGTCTGGTCCCACGACACCGCCAGCGGCGAGCTCCGGCAGCGCACACGCTTCACGGAGTTCGACTGCAAGGAGCTGAGCGCCGGCCCCGACGGCGTGGTGTTCGAGAATGGCGGGTACCTGTGGACGCTGGGTGCGGGGGCGTCCGAGCCCGTGCGCCTGCAGATCGCCGTCCGCGGCGACTTCCCCCACGCGCGGCCGCACTGGGCCGAGGTGGGCGATCGCGCCACCGCCGGCCGTCTCTCGCCCAGCGGCGTGCGCGCGGTGATCGAGGCCCGCGGCGAGGTGTTCACCGTGCCGACCGACAAGGGCGACGTGCGCAACCTCTCCCGCGACTCCGGCGCGGCCGACCGCACCCCGTCGTGGTCGCCCGACGGCCGCCGGGTGGCCTGGTTCAGCGACGCCGGCGGCGAGTACGCCCTGGTGATCGCCGACCAGCACGGCCGCGAGCGCCAGACCATCTCGCTGCCCGAACCCACGTTCTTCTACTCGCCGGCCTGGTCGCCGGACTCGCGGTGGCTGGCCTACACCGACGCGGATCGGCAGGTGTGGGTCCTGGACGTGGAAGCCGGGCGCGCGGTGCGCGTGGACACCGAGGGGTCGGCCCATCCGGACCGGCTGGTGCGGCCGCAGTGGTCGCCCGACTCGCGCTGGCTCACCTACTCCCGCCGGCTGGACAACCAGTTCAACGGCGTGTTCGTCTACCACGTCGAGAAGCAGGAGCGGCACCAGATCACCGACGGCCTCTCCGACGCCCGCCTGCCCGTCTTCGATCGTGGCGGCAAGTACCTCTACTTCCTGGCCTCCACCGACTACGCCCTGAACGTGGGCTGGCTGGACATGAGCTCCTACGGCCGGCCACCCCGGCACACGGTGTACCTGGCGGTGCTCGACGCCGACGAGCCGTCGCCGCTGGCGCCCGAGAGCGACGAGGAGGCCCTCGCCGGGGCGGACGCCGGGGACGGGGCCGACGAGGATGGCGAGGGCGCCGCAGGCGGCGAGGCGCCCGCGGTCAGCATCGACCTCGCCGGCCTCGACCAGCGGATCATCGACCTCGAGCTGCCCGCCCGCGCCTACGCCTCGCTCGCCGCCGGCGCCGACGGCACCATCTTCTACACCGTGCAGGAGGATCCCGACCGCCCGGGCGGAACCCTCCACCGCTACTCCCTGGCCGATCGCGAGGAGACCGAGCTGATCGGCGGGGTCACCGACGTCGATGTCTCCGCCGACGGCAAGAAGCTCCTGCTGGCCCTGCGTGGCGACCGCTGGCTGGTGAGCGACGCGGCGGGCAAGCCGGATCCGGGCGAGGATGTCCTCGACCTGGGCGGCCTGCGCATGAAGGTGGATCCGGCGGCCGAGTGGGCGCAGATCTTCCGCGAGGGCTGGCGCTACCAGCGCGACTACTTCTACGTGGAGAACGTCCACGGCCTGGACCTGGACTGGGCCTGGGAGACGTACTCCCCGTGGCTGGAGCACGTGCGCCATCGCAGCGACCTGAACTACCTGCTGGACATCCTCGGCGGCGAGACCGCCGTGGGCCACAGCTTCACCCGCGGCGGCGAGATCCCGGAGGTCGAGACCGTCCCGGTGGGCCTGCTCGGCGCCGACGTGACGGTGCAGGACGGTCGTTACCGCCTGGAGCGGATCTACGACGGCGAGAACTGGAATCCCGAGCTGGCCGCGCCGCTGAGCGGGCCGGGCATCGACGTGCGCGAGGGCGACCTCGTCCTGGCCGTCGATGGCCGCGCGGTCACCGCCGACCGCAACTTCTACAGCTACTTCGACCAGCTCGCCGGCCGCCAGGTGGTGCTCGAGGTCGCTGACGACCCCTCCGGCGACGACGCCCGCGAGGTGACCGTGATCCCGGTGCGCAGCGAGGAGGGCCTGCGGCGTCGCGCCTGGGTGGAGGACAACCGTCGCCGCGTGGACGAGCTCAGCGGCGGCCGCCTGGCCTACGTCTGGATCCCCGACACCGGCCGCGGCGGCTACACCTCGTTCAATCGCTACTTCTTCGCCCAGATGCACAAGCAGGGCGCGGTGATCGACGAGCGCTTCAACCAGGGCGGCTCCATCGCCGACTACATCGTCGACCTCCTCGACCGCCCGCTCTACGGCTATTTCAACAACCCGGTGGGCGAGAAGACGCCCTGGACGGCGCCCAACGCGGCGCTCTTCGGGCCCAAGGTGATGCTCGTCAACGAGATGAGCGGCTCGGGCGGCGACATGCTGCCATACATGTTCCGCGCCCGCGAGCTGGGTCCCCTCATCGGGACCCGTACCTGGGGTGGCCTGGTGGGCATCTGGGACGTGCCGCCGTTCATCGACGGTGGTTTCATGACCGCCCCGCGCGGCGGCTTCTACACCACCGCGGGCGAGTGGGCCGTGGAGAACGAGGGGGTGGCGCCGGACATCCCGGTGGAGATGACGCCCCGCCTGGTGGCCGCGGGTCGCGACCCGCAGCTCGAGCGCGCGGTCCAGGAGGCGCTGGCGCGGCTGGCGGACGAGGCGGTCCAGCACGTGCCCCAGCCGGCGGATCCGGTCCGGTCGCGGCGGCCGTAGAGGCGCGTCCCAAAGACGGCCGCGGCCTGTGCCGCGGCGATGGACGCGCGACCGCCGCCTGGCGGCTGGTACCAGCCGCGGTCGAGGATGGCGAGGGTCTCGGCAGCCACCGCGGCGAGGTCCATGAGCTACGACACCTCCGTCAGGAACGCCGTCACCGCGGCCGTGAACGCATCGGGCTGGTCGAGGAACGGCCAGTGGCCGCTGGGGGCGATCTCCACCACCGGCACACGGGCCGCGGCCAGCAGGCGCCGGGATTCCGCCGAGGCGCCGCCCGGCGCCCCGGCCACGTAGGCCACGCGGATGCCGCGGCCGGCCACCGCGGCCAGTCGCCCGGCCAGGTCCCCGCGCGCGGACATCTCCACCAGCTCCTGGCTGTTCAGCCAGAACTGCGCCGGCGAGGCCAGCCGCAGGCTGGCGTAGTAGCCGCGCTGGGCGGGCTCCTCCGCTCCGGCGGCATGGACGGCCTCGCGCAGGGCATCGAACCCGCCGCGGGCGAACGCGGCCGGCTCCTGCGCCGCGGCCTGGCCGCTGAAGACGCAGTCGTCCGGGCTCTTGTTGCCGTCGATGTCGATCACCCCGCGCACCAGCGAACGGGATCGCTCGGCCATCAGCAGCGCGATCACGCCGCCCATGCTGTGGCCGGCGAGCACCACCGGGCCGCCGGCCCGCTCGGCGGCGAGGTCGGCCAGCAACTCGGCCTGCTCGGCCAGCGGCAGCGGCTCCCGCGTCCAGGCGGTGCGGCCGTAGCCCGGCAGATCCGGTGCGATGTGTCGCCAGCCGGCCAGTTCCGCCCGGTCCAGCACTCCCTCGAAGCCCAGGCCGCTCTCGCCCAGGCCATGGATCCAGAGCACGGAGTCGGGGCCGTCCTCGCGGCCGGCCTCGCGGATGAAGACGTCGTGATGCCGTGCGTGGCGCATGATCGCGTTCTCTTCCCGGATAAGGGTCCAGCGCATACGGGGGCATTCGCGGACATGATCCCACGAGCGCGCCAGACCGCAATGGCCGCTGCGGATCGACGCCACGGCCCGGCGTGAAGTAAGGGAAAACCCTTGACGCGATGAGATGCCGGCGAAACCATGGACGCGGTCCGCCCGGATGCCAGCCACAGCGAACCGTGGCACGCCACCACCGGGTCACTCTTCATGTCTGGCGGATGCGGTCTGGCGGGCAGGAACTCGTGATGAGGACGCCAACACACGGAGGTATCGCATGCGCAGGATCGAATGGATGTTCATCGTCGTCGTCCTGGTCTCGCTGATCGTCAGCTCGGCGTTCGCGGGCGCGCGGATTCCGATCAATGACGACGCGACCCTCGATTTCGGCTACCTGCTCCAGGTCCAGGGCTATGCCTCCCAGGACGACCTCGACGACGACGGCGAGTGGGACGCCACGCGCGAGTGGAAGGTGCGCCGCGGGCGGTTGCGCCTCAGGGCGAACGTCGGCGAGCGGGTCACCGCCTTCGTGCAGACCGAGGCGGCGGCGGACAAGACCATGAGCCTCATCGACGCCTGGTTCAGCTTCGAGATCGACCCCTGGCTGCAGTTCTACGTGGGTCGTCACATGGCGCCGGCCAACCGGCAGAACCTGACGTCAGCGTCCGCCCTGATGGCCATCGACCGGCCCGGCATGGCGTACAAGTCCCTGGCCTGGGGCGCGCGCGCGGCGAACAGGTTCACCAATTCGATGTTCGGCCAGTCGCTGACGGGACTGAGCACCCCGGACGCCGTTCGTGATCTGGGAATGACCGTGTTCGGCTCCGGAGCGCTGAGCCCCGATCACAACTTCAAGTACTACGTCGGCGTCTACAATGGCATCCAGGCCGGGGTGGACGACAAGGACCACTTCACCGTCCGCGCCCAGTACAATCTCTGGGACGCGGAGGGCGGCTACTTCAACCAATCCACCTATCTCGGCAAGAAGAAGACGCTGGGCGTCGGCGTCTCCTATGACCTGCAGCAAGAGGTCGGGATGAGCGGCACGGACCTGGTGGACTACACGTACATGACCGTGGACGGATTCCTCGAGCTCCCGGATGACGCGGGCAATGCGCTGACCGTCGAGGCCGGCTACATGATGCTCGACTTCGACGACGCCACCGACTTCATGGCGGCCCAGGGCAACGGAGTCTACGGCCAGGCCGGCTATTTCCTGGCCGCTGGCTGGCAGCCGTGGGTCGGGTTCGAGTCGTTCGACTCCGACCACGAGGCGGGGCTTGGCAAGCACACGAACCTCCGGGTGGGCTTGACGTACTATCTCGAGGGCCAGCATGCCAACATCAAGCTGGGCTTCGAGCAGTTCAAGTCCGACCAGGCCATCGTCGGGGCCGAGGATACGATCAATACGGTCCTGCTCGGCTTCTACTCGGTGTACTAGCCCTCGCGCGCGTGGATCCGACGATCCGCGCCGCGGATTTCTCGACCGGGGGCTCCACGACGCCGGAGCCCCCGGCCCTGTCCGCGGGCCAGTGTCGCGACACGGCCCTTCCCTGATCCGACGAGGTGACCATCGTGTCCAGGCGATCGACGCACGCGGCGTCCGCGACCATCATCGTGGCTCTGACCGGCTTCATCGTGGGGATCCTCCCCGTGGCGGTGCCGGCGCAGGAAGCCGATCCGGCACCTGCGGGTCGGGTGTTCGACTACCATGACGGCACCGACTGGATCCTCGAGACACCCGGTGTGACCAGCGGCGCCCTCGGGGGTTTCATCAACCCCGCGGCGTGGTCGTCCCTGCAGCGGGGTCGTCAGGAGCTGGCCGGCTGGTACCGCTCGGCGGACGATCGGTCCGGCAACAACTGGGGCCTGGCCACCAGTGGCTGGCTGGGCGCCGCCGTGCAGTCGGAGTTCCACGACCTCGGTGCCGAGACCCATCGCCTGACCAGCTGGCAGCTGGGTCTCTCCAGTGGCGACCGCCACAGCCGGGTGGGCCTGGCCTACCGCTGGGCCACCGGCGACACCGACGTCCTCGGCCGCGAGGACGCCCTGGTGGCCGGCTGGCTCTGGCGGCCCTGGCGGCTGCTGTCGCTGGGCGCGAGCGGCGCCTGGTCCATGGCCTCGAGCGCGCGGCAGGGGGTCTTCGATCTCGGCCTGCGCCCCTGGAACGGCAGCCACCGCCTCACCCTCTTCGCCGACCACACCCTGGACGAGAAGGAACGCCTCTGGTCCGACGAGGGCCGCTGGGGCCTGGGGGTGACGGTGATCCCGTACAGGGGCGTGCACGTCGGCGCCACCGCCCGTCAGGTCACCGGCACGGAGGACTGGCGCTGGGTCTTCCAGGTCGGCGCCAACCTGGCCGACCTCGGCACCCACGCCGTGGCCAGCACCGATGCCGGCGCCGGCGCCGTGGATCACGCGCACCTGGTGATGCGCTACAACCCGCCCCTGCCCAACGCCACCGATGAGCCCGACTGGCCCTTCCGGCCCGGCGAGGAGCAGTTCGCGCGCATCAGCCTGGAGAATCGGTACCTCACCTACCAGCAGTACCGCTACTTCGACGACCGCCGCGTCTCCTGGCTGCAGCTCTCGCAGTACCTCGAGGCCATCATCGCCGACCAGCGCCTCGAGGGCCTGGCCCTCGACCTCATCGACTTCCGCGGCCGCCCCTCGCTGATCTGGGAGCTGCGCCAGACCCTGCAGCGTGTCAAGGACTCCGGCAAGGAGCTGGCGATCATGGTGGGCCGCGTGGACATGCTCGGCTACTACCTGGCCAGCGTGGCCGACCACGTGATCATGGATCCCGAGGGCGACCTGGTCCTGCAGGGCGTGGCCACCGGCCGCACCTACTACCGGGACCTCCTCGAGCGCATGGGCCTCGGCTTCCAGGAGCTCCGCTACTTCCGGTACAAGTCCGCCGCGGAGACCGGCTCGCGCATGGAGATGTCCGAGGGCGAGCGCGAGCAGGACCAGCGCATGGTGGACCTGATCTACCGGGAGTTGCGGCAGGAGATCTGCGCGGCCCGCGGCCTCTCCGCCTTCGGCTTCGATCAGCTGGTCGACGACACCGTCGGCCTCTCGGCCGAGCGCGCGAAGGCCGCCGGCCTGGTGGACGACCTCGGCCGCGGGCAGGACCTCGATGGCTACTTCCGCAAGCAGTGGGACCGGCCCATGGGACCGCACCCGGGGCTGGCGCCGGACGCCTGGCCCGAGGCCCAGTGGGGAGCGCGGCCACGGATCGCCGTGGTCTACGCCGTGGGCCCCTGCGCCATGGATTCCGGGATCCGCGGCCGCGCCACCAGCGACTTCCTGCGCGCCGCGCTGCGGGACGACCGCGTCAAGGCCGTGGTCCTGCGGGCCGACTCGCCCGGCGGCGACCCGCTACCCAGCGACCTGGTCGCCGGCGCCATGGCCGAGCTCAACCGGGCCGGCAAGCCGGTGATCGTCAGCCAGGGCGACGTGGCGGCCTCGGGCGGCTACTGGATCAGCATGCACGGCGAGGAGATCCTCACCACGCCCCTGACGGTCACCGGCTCCATCGGCGTGATCGCCGCCTGGATCCACGACGCCGGGGCCGGCGAGAAGCTGGGCCTGAACTACGACGGCGTCCAGGTGGGCGAGCACGCCGACCTGCTGCGCCAGCTCCGCCTGCCCTGGCTCGGCGTGGGCGTGCCCCAGCGTGGCCTGGACGAGAAGGAGCTGGCCCTGGCGAAGGACTACATCCTCGAGGCCTACGACGACTTCGTCACCGGCGTGGCGGCCGCCCGCGACCTGCCCGAGGACCATGTCCGCGAGGTGGCCCAGGGCCGGGTCTGGATGGGCGGCGACGCCATCGATCACCGGCTCTGCGATCGCTTCGGCGGCCTGCAGGCGGCCATCGCGCTGGCCCGCGAGAAGGCCGGGCTGCCGGAGGATCGGCAGGTGGCCCTGCAGGAGTATCCGCCCCAGCCGCTCATCGACTGGTCGGCGCTGCTGGGCGACCGGGGCGGCTTCGGCCTGCCGTTCGGGCTGTCCTCCGTGGTCGCGCGCGGCTCTGCGGCCCTGGCGGGCGTGGTCCCCGGCCTGGGCTCGCGGACGGAGGCGTCGGTGGCCGAACCGGTGTCCCCGCCGTCGCTCGCGGCTACCGGCGTGGCGCCCGGCGTGGCTACCGGCGCCGATCCCGGCGCCTTCGACTATGGCCTGTGGTACGTGGAGCAGCTGGGTACGCGCATGGGACGACCGCAGGTGGTGCTGCCGCCGCGGTCGTTGCCGGCGGGCTGGGGGCGGCCCGACTGACCCGATGGCTCTAGCCG
>CAZWYF010000018.1:56726-68655 GCA_964637835.1 uncultured Fibrobacteraceae bacterium | reverse complement strand
CATGGCCTGGGCCGGGGCAAGACCCGGACCCGTCAACATTCTTCGGGGCACAACTCAGGTGAAGACGTCGGCGAGGTCGTCCAGGCCGACGCCGTCCACCTCCTCGCGGAGCTTGTAGTAGGCCACCACCATGGCCACGGCGCCGGCCATGCCGCTGACGCCGTTGATCAGGGTGGTGAGCACGGCCACCAGCTGGGGGCTGGTGTCGACCAGGGCCAGCTGCAGGATCATGGACAGGATGCCCAGGGGCAGGCCCACCACGATCTGGATCAGGATGTAGAGGCCGAAGATGCGCAGGCGATAGCCGGCGGTGAGCTCGAAGCTGCGCTGGATGGCGTGGGCCACGTTGCCGCGCTCGACCATCAGTACGGGGACGGCCACGAAGAGCGCGCACTGCAGCATGATGCCGGGGATGATCAGCAGCATGTAGCCGGCCACCAGCATCACCGTCATCGCCAGGGCCAGCAGGACCAGCGGGAGCGCGCGGCGCATGGCGACGGCCAGGGACAGCTGGAGGTCGAACGGTTCGCCACGCAGGATGCCGTAGGTGCCCCGGATGATGGCGCCCTGGGCCAGGAAGGCGGCGAAGAAGGTGCAGAGGAAGACCAGCAGCGAGGTGGCGAACGACGGCGTGGCGGTCTGGGAGAGCCCGCCGAGGTACGCCGCGCCGAAGATCACGCCGTAGATCAGGATCACGAGGACCAGGATGGGGCCCAGACCGCGCAGGAAGGCGGCGATGGAGAGCGAGAGCATCTCGCCCACGGTGACCTTGGTCGGCATGCGGAGACTCCCTCCGGGGGGCGGATCGGTCGATCGGCTGCGATCATCCGCCACCGACGGCGTCCCGTCAAGCTGCCGGGAAGAGACGGCCGGGAAGAGACCGGCGGGGAAGAGACGACGGGGCCGGCTTCCCCCCGGAAGCCGGCCCCGCTGATCGAGGCGGAGGGCCGCCATCGCGACGGCCCGCCAGCCACGGCGCACCCCTGCTAAGCCGCGGCTTCCGCCTCTCGCTGCGCCCGCCCCGCAGACGACGGCCGGCTGGCCAGTCGCCGCAGCAGCGGCGCGTATGCGATGCCCATCACCATCCCGAAGACGGCGTGGCCCATGAGGCTGGGCAGCATGTTCTGGGCGGCGGCGAGGTTCCAGTTCGCGCCCAGGCCCATGCCCAGGAAGAGCGGCATCAGCGTGAGCGGGCCGATGAGCCACCACATCATCCCGTACACCGTGCCGAACACCAGGCTGCTGAGCTTGCCCGTCACCAGCCAGCCCAGCAGCACCGCGAAGCTGGTGCCGATGGTGGCGGAGATGCCCAGGTGCACCAGCCAGCCGGCGGCCACCGTGGGCTGACCGATCATCTTGCCGATCATCGGCAGCATGCCCATCATGGTCATCATCATCCCGAACACCAGGCCGCCGGCCAGCCCGGCACCGATTCCCGCGATCAGCTTCTTCTTCCCGAACATCGCTCCACCTCCCGGACCGTGGTTCTCCATCCTGTCAAGGCGGCGGCCGTTCCCGTTCGCGTCGTCCCGGCCTCCCTGTCGGCAGCCGCCCTCGTCGTTCACGTCCCGTGGGTGCACCCGGGCGCCGGTCCCTTACACCTGACCGCGCCGGTGGCGGAGATCGTCGGCCATGGTCTCGCCGTCGGGCCCGGATGAGGCTATGGTGAGGCGGAATCGCCCCACCAGACTCTCGCGACGGAGGCCACCAGTGTCCCATACGCCGCCGCCCGAGTTCGGAACGCCGGAATTCCTCGCCCGCCTGCAACGCCGCGACCGCGAGGCGGTCGGCGCCGTGGTTCACGAGTACCTGCCGCAGATCCTGCGCGCCGCCCGCGGCGCCGGGCTCGACGACACGGCGGCCGATGACGTCACCCAGCAGGTCTTCCTGACCTTCATCGAGACCCTGCCGCGCTTCGAGGGCCGCAGCCAGGTGCGCACCTGGCTCTTCGGGATCCTCTATCACAAGCTCCGGGAGGCGCGCCGCGGCTTCCAGCGCGACGCGCGCCACGACGACATCGACGACGTCCTCGAGCAGCGGTTCGACGACCGCGGCATGTGGCAGGCGCCACCGCGCGAGACGGACGGCGACCTCTGGGACCAGCAGATCCGCCGTCACCTCGAGGAATGCCTGGAGACCGTGCCCGAGCGGCACCGCCTGGCGTTCGTGTTGCGCGAGGTGGAGGGCCTGGCTACCAGGGAGATCTGTAATGTCCTGGAGGTCACCGGCACAAACCTGGGAGTGATCCTCTACCGCGCCCGTAACCGGCTGCGCGAGTGTCTGGAGGACCGAGGCTTCGCGGAGGGATGACGACGATGATGAAGATGCCCGGCATGTACAGCTGTCGCGAGGTCCACGAGCACGCGGCCATGGGGACGGCGGAGGATCTGGGCTTCTGGGCCCGCCTGCGTTTCCGCATGCACCTGATGATGTGCCACCATTGCGCGCGTTACGTCCAGCAGATGCGGGCCCTGGGCGACCAGGCCCGCCGGCTCCTCGGCGCGGCGCCGGCGCCGGACCGCTGCCGGGAACTGGAGGAGCGCGTGATGGCGCGCTGGTCGGATTAGGCGCACCAGCCGCACCAGCCGGGCCAGCCGGGCCAGCCGGGCCGGTCGGGCCGGTCGGTCGGTCGGTCGGATACGTGCGCTTCAGGCGCTGGCCACCAGCGTCCCGCCGGCCACGATGAGCAGTGAACCGGCCAGCAGCTTGCTGACGGTCACGTCGCGATACTCCGCGAAGACCACCAGCGCCAGCAACACCACCACCAGCGTGTTCATGTTGTAGAGCGGCACGATCTTCGCCAGTGGCGCCGCATACCGCGACAGACCCACTGCCACCAACCACGTGCCCAGGGCCCAGGCGAGCCCCACGCCGCCGGACAGGAGGGCCGCCTTGCTGGTGATGGCGCGCGCCGGGCCGCTGGAGGTGGCAGTCAGCAGCGTCCCGATCGCCAGGACGCCAATGCCGATGCAGAGCAGATAGGGGCCCAGGCCGGCGCCGGTGCGGGTGGTGGCCTTCTGCAACAGGCCAGCCAGGCCGTACATGAGCGCCGGCAGCAGGCCACCGATGAGCAGCCCCTTCGCCTCCATGCCACCTCCCTGGTCCGGGTGCCGCGATGACTTGGGCCCATGAAAGGGCCGCCGTGTCAACGACTGGCCACGAGCAGGTGAAAAGACCGTCAGCGCCGCCGTTCAACAGGTTCCGAACCGGATCCTCGACGAATCCTGCCTTCTGCCTCACCGTCCCTTCATCATCGCGTCGTTTCATGGGGACCCATGAACACGCTGCGACGCGCGGACCTGCACCTGCACAGCCACGTCTCCCACGACGTGCCGGATCTGGCATCCCTCTCGCCGCGGGCCCTGTTCGAGCGCGCCCTCGCGCACCCTGACCCCACGCGGCGGATGGATTACTTCACCCTCACCGACCACGACACCATGGACGGCTATCGGAGGCTGATCCGCGAGCTGCCCGAGGCCGACCGGCGTCTGGTCATCCCCGGCGTGGAGCACACCCTGCGCGACCCGCAGATCGGGTTCTCGATCCACGTCAACCTGTATCTCCTGCACCCGGACACCTACGCGCGCCTGCGCCGCGAGGTCATCACGTTGGCCGAGCTGCTCGGCTTCTGCGCGGAGCACGGCGTCCTGGCCCAGTACAACCACCCCACCTGGTTCGAGCCGGCGGAGTTGCGGCGCGGACAGGTGGACTTCGCGAAGGTCCGGCACATCGCCGCGTGCTTCGACGTGCTGGAACTCAACGCGGGACGACCCCGGCGCCTCAACGAGGCCACCGAGGCCCTGGCCCGCCGCCTCGGCAAGCACCTCACCGCCAACAGCGACAGTCATGGCGGCGACCCTGGCCTGGCCTACAACGTGGCGCCGGGCGACACCACGGTGGCGTTCCTGCACAACATCTGGCGGGGACTGGGCTCGGTCCGTACCAGCGACATGACCTACCATGGCATGCTACGCGTGGTGCACGGTCTGATCGACGCGGTGCTGGATGACCGCCAGGGCCTCGCGCTCGCCGAGTCCATGCTCCACAGCCAGCATCGCCTGCTCGAGCAGGTGGCCCTGCGGCTGATCAACTCGCGCCTGCTGCGACAGCATGGCCCGGGCCGCGAGGGCCTGCGCCTGCTGCTCAAGCAGATCAGTCGTCCGGTGATCCTGGGCTGGCTCCGCCAGGAACAGCAGCTGTCGCGGGAACTCATCGCCTCGCCGCTGGGCGAGGCACTGGGCTCCTCGCGGAACGCGCGTGCCGCCTGAATGCTGAGCATCGGGCGAGAACGCGGCGAGAACGCGGCGAGAACGCGGTTAGAACACGAACAATCCCACCGCCATCAGCACCGGGGTCGCCAGGTTCAGCACCACGTTCTGTCCCATCCGCGGCAGGAGCTGCGGCAGCTCCGCATGGTGTCGCCGCACGCCCCGGAACGTGTGCAACGCCAGCGGCACGAGCAGCAGGCCCAGCAGCGCGCCCACCGGCAGCAGGCCCAGGAGCCAGCCGACCACCGGCGCGAGGTAGGCCAGCAGCAGGAACAGGCCGTAGACGACCACCCCGCGCTCGGGGCTGGCAGTGATGATCAGGTGGTTGCGGCCGGAGGCGCGATCGGGCTCGCGGTCGGGGAACTGGTTGAGCAGCAGCAGGTCGCTCACCAGGAAGAGGGGCGTCAGCGAGGCCACCACGCCGGTGAGCGAGTAGCTGCCGGTCAGGCAGAATTCGGTGCCCAGGACCATCAGCGGTCCGAAGCCCAGGCCGGGTGCCAGCAGGCAGAGCAGCCAGTTGCGGGTGGCCACCGGCGTGTAGGCGATGATGTTCACCACGCCCAGCAGCCCCAGGGGCAACAGGCCCCAGCCACGCACGGCCACGAAGTACACGCCGATCGCCGCGGTGACGGCCACGGCCACCACGCCGGTGATCAGCGCCAGGTGTGCCTTGTCGGGGTTGGCGGGCAGGGTGCCGGTGCCGCCGGAGAACGGCGTCCTGGTGGTCTGCAGGTCCAGGCCGCTGCGGAAATCGGCGTACTCGTTGAGGGCGTTGACGGCGATGTGCGCGGCCACGGCGCCCGCCAGGACCAGCAGGAACTGGCCCCAGTCGATGGCGAAGCCGCGCCAGTGGGCCACGGCCAGGCCCAGGACCACGCAGGCCGGGGTCAGCAGCAGGAAGTTGGGGCGCATGGGGCCGAGGATGGCGGCACGGGTACTGCTCACGGAGGCGCCTCCGGAAGATGGCGGGATGGGCGAGCGGACGGATCCGGTCCGGATCGCGGAAAGACTAGCCGCGCGGCCGCCGGGCCGCCACCTCGCGCCACACCCGCTCCACGCGGAGGAACACGGCCTGCCAGGTGAACGGGGCCAGCTCGTCGGGCTCCGGCTCGCGGGCCGGCAGCGCCGCCAGCCGGCCCAGGGCCGCGGCCAGCCGGACGGTGAAGTCGGGCAGGTCGGCCGCCACCGGCGTGTCCGGTCCGACCAGCCCCGGCAGCGGCACGGTCTGCAGGTCCTCGCCCAGGGCCGGCGCCAGCCGCGACGTCACCCCGGGCAGTGCCGTGCTCAGCAGCAGGCAGCCGCAGGCTCGCGCCTCCGCCAGCACCAGCGGCAGCCCCTCGTAGAACGATGGCAGGACCAGGCCGGCGCACCGCCGCATGACGTCCGCGAGGGCGGGCTGGTCCAGGCGGCCGTGCAGCTGCACGCGTGGCGCCAGCGCCGCCATCCGGGTGCGCAGCTGCTCGGCCTCCGCGCCGCCCCCGTCGCCGGCCACGTGCAGCGTGAAGCTCGCGCCGCTCTGCCAGAGCAGCTCGCAGGCGTCCAGCAGCCAGGGCAGACCCTTGGCGGCGGCGAACTTGCCCACGTACAGCAGGTGGCCGCGCCGCCGGTCCGGCGGCGGCGCGCCCCGCGCGTGGAAGAGGTCGGTACGGTAGCCGGCGCCCACGTCGTGGATGCGCGCCCGCGGCACCGGCAGCAGGGCCGACACCTGCCGGGCGTGCTCGGCGTGCAGGACCAGGAAGGCGTCGTGCCGGCGCAGCCCGGCGGCGACCTCGGCGCGCAGGTGGGGACACAGCTGAAGCTGGCGCAGGCCCGTGGCGTGGCAGTGGGCCACCGACGGGGTGCCCAGCACCTCCGGCGCCAGGGACGACATCAGCCACAGGTGGTTGCAATGCACCACGTCCGGCCGCGTGGCGGCCACGGCGCAGGTCAGGCGCGTCCGCCAGACCTCGCGGTACCGGGCGAGCATCTGGTCGGTCATCTCCGACCAGACGGTGCTCGGGTACGGCATCACGTCGCTCATGCCGGGGATGGGGTAGGGCAGCTCGCCGCCCTCGCCGAAGGTCACCGCGCCCACGTGCGCGGGATCCAGTCCACCCACCGCCGGCACCGGTTCGCCGGCGGGCATGCCGCACAGGACGGAGACCTCGTGCCCCGCCGCCCGCGCCTCCCGCACCAGGGCGTCGAGCGTGATGCCGCTGCCGGTCAGATCGGGACGCTGGCCGAGGACGAAGAGCACGCGCATCGCTAGTGCCGCTCCCCCCACATCCGCTCCCCCGCGGTCACGGCCACCGGCAGGACGTTCCCCTCCGGTGGCAGGGGGCAGGTGGCGTAGGGCGTGAAGACGCAGGGCGGGTTGACGGCCCGGTTGAAGTCCAGGATCACGGTGCCGTCGGGGTCGGGCGCCTCGGTGGACAGGAAGCGGCCGCCGCCGTAGGACGTGCGGCCACTGGTGGCATCGCCGAAGACCAGGAACAGCGGCCCGTCGGGCTCGCCCAGGGGCAGCAGGCGCCGCGTCTCGCCGGCCAGGGTGAACTCCAGGAAGCCGGGGCACGACTCCTGGTCCACCTCGCCCAGGGCGTTGGGGACCGCGATGGTCGGCGGGGCACCCTCGCGCACCAGCCGCGCGGTCACGCGCCAGGCGGGATCCACCGGCCAGCGCGGGATGCCATCGAAGCCGCGGCGCACCGCACTCGCGCTGTCCTTCACGCGCACGAAGCGGCGCTCACCCCGGGCGATCACGTGCCAGGAGGTGCTGCCCAGCGTGAGCACGGTGGGCGCCCCATCGCGGTCGTCCTGCAGGGCGACCCCCTCGGGGGGGACCGGTGCCGGCGGATCGCCCGCATGCACCGCCACGCCCGGCGCCGGCCGGAACCGCACGCCATCCGCGTCGACGGCGAAGACCCCCACCCGCGCGGGGACGTCGGCGCGCAGGACCACGTCCGCGTCGGCGGTGCTGCCGGCGGTGGCCTCGCCCGCGCGCGGCAGTCCCTCCAGGCCCACGAGGGTGAGCCAGCCGTCGGCGGCCCGCAGGCGCTCGATGCGCCCGGCGTGCCAGGCCTCGGTGGCGGCGGTCAGCGCGGCAGGGTCCATGAGAGCCTCGTTTCCGGGGGATCGATGGTCCTGGCGTCCGCTCTGGTCGGAGGACCCGCCACAGCCCGCGCCCAGGACCACGCACAGAACCACGGCCAGAACCACGCCCGGAACCACGCCCGGAACCACGCCCGGAACCACGCCCGGAACCACGGCCGGGAACACGCCCGGAACCACGGCCGGGAACACGGCCGGGAACACGGCCCGAAACACGGCTCTCGCCGCGGCGGCCGGTAGCGGCGATCCCGGCCCGCGGTGCGCGCGATGGATCGGGGCTGGCTTCATGGGCGCTCTTCTCCGATCATGGGGACACCTTCGTCAGCGCAGAAAGGTACCCTCGATCCCATGCCCGGCCAAGCCCGCAAGCGCCTCGCCGCCGCCGGCGCGCCCATCGGCGGCCACGCGGCCCACGCCCTGTCCATCCTCGACGGCCTCCGCGCCGCCGTCGATGGCCTGAGCTTCGGCGAGCCCGTCACCCACGTCTACAATCCCCTCGACTACGCCGCCGACGCCGTGCGCCAGTACTTCGGACGGTTCGGCGACGCCCCGCGCCGCGTGCTGCTGCTGGGCATGAACCCCGGTCCGTGGGGCATGGCGCAGACCGGCGTCCCCTTCGGCGAGGTGGCGGCCGTGCGCGACTGGCTGGGCCTGGACGCCGCCGTGGGACGACCCCGTCGCCAGCACCCGCAGCGCCCGATCCAGGGCCTCGATTGCGAGCGTCGCGAGGTGTCCGGCCGCCGGTTGTGGGGCCTGTTCGCCCGGCGCTTCGGCACGCCCGAGCGGTTCTTCGACGAACACCTGGTGCTCAATCACTGTCCGCTGGTCTTCATGGAGGATTCGGGCCGCAACCGCACGCCGGACAAGCTGCCGGCGGCCGAGCGCCAGCCGCTGCTGGACGTGTGCGACCGGGCGCTGGAGCGCCTGGTGACGCTCTACCGGCCGGAGTGGTGCGTGGGAATCGGCGGGTATGCCGAACAGCGGTTGCGCGCCGTCTGCGGGGACGCGGTGAAGATCGGACGCGTCCTGCACCCGAGCCCCGCCAGCCCGGCGGCCAACCGTGGCTGGGAGGAGCAGGCGGAGGCGCAGCTGGTGCAGCAGGGCGTCTGGGCGGACTGACCGGCGCCTCAGCGGCCGGGGCTCGGTCAGCGGCCGGGGCTCGGTCAGCGGCCGAGGCTCAGGCGGTCGGCCAGCCGATCGGGCAATCCGGCCGCGCGGATCCTGGCCGCGGCCGCCTCCACGTCGTAGGCCACCCGTCGCAGATGGAGCCGCCGCGTGTCCAGATCCAGCAGGCTCCAGGCCGCGTCCGCGTTGCCGTCGCGCGGCTGGCCCACGCTTCCCACGTTCACCAGCCACAGGTCGCCGGCGGAGAGGTCGAGATCGCCGGGCTGGTGCTGATGCACGGCGCCGCCGTCCTGGCAGAAGGCGGTGGGCACGTGGGTGTGGCCATAGAAGCAGTAGCGCGTGGGCTGGTCCAGCATGGCCAGGGCGCCCTCGGCCGGGAACTGCACGTAGCCCCAGCTCGCCGGGTCGGTGACGTTGGCGTGGACCAGGGTCACGTCGGGGTGGGGCTGGGCCTGCAGCGGCAGCTCGGTGAGCCACCGGCGCTGCTCGTCCGCGAGCTGGTCGCGGGTCCAGAGGATGGCGCGCTGGGCGTGGACGTTGAACGCCGAGACGTCGCGGTCGTCGGCGGCGTAGGCGTCGTGGTTGCCCTGGATCACGGCCACCGGATCGAGGTCGCGGATCATCTCCACGCAGATCGCGGGATCGGCCCCGTAGCCGACGATGTCGCCGAGGCAACCGATGGTGTCGGCGCCGGCGGCCCGGATGTCGGCGATCACGGCCTCCAGGGCCTCGCGATTGCCATGGATGTCGCTGATGAGGGCCAGTTTCACGCGGGGGCCGCCTCTCGCCGGGCGATGAGCAGGGTGACGTCGTCGCTCTGCGGGGCGCCGCCGGTGAAGGCGGCGACGTCCTCGAGCACGGTGCGATGGAAGCTGTCGAGATCCAGGCTGCAACCGGCGGTCAGCACGGCCAGCAGCCGCTCGTCGCCGTACATCTCCTCGGCGGCGTTCATGGCCTCGGTCACCCCGTCGCTGTAGCAGACCAGGGTATCGCCGGGAGCCATCTCGGTCTCGGCGACCGGGAAGGGCATCCCGGGGACCATGCCCACCGGCGGGGCGGCCGCCAGCAGCTGCTGGCTGGTGCCATCCCGGGAGACGAGCAGCGGCGGGTTGTGGCCCGCGTTGACGTAGGTCAGCCGGCCGGTGTCCGGGTCGAGGACCGCCAGGAAGAGCGTGGCGAAGCGCACCGAATCGGTGGACGCGCAGAGTTGGGTGTTGACGTGGGTCACGAGGCGGTCCAGCTCGCGACACTCCTGCACGGCGACGCGGATGGCGGGCAGCAGGCCGGCCACGATGAGCGCGGCGGGCAGCCCCTTGCCCGAGACGTCGCCCACCATCAGCAGGATGCGACCGTCGGGCAGGGCCTGGGCGTCGTAGAGGTCGCCGGCCACCTCCTCGCAGGAATCGAGGTGGGCCCGCACGCTCAGGCCGCTGGTCTGGGGCAGCTCGGTCGGCAGCAGCCGGCTCATGATCACCCGGGCGGCATCCAGCTCGGCGGTCAGGCGCTGCCGCTCCTGCTCCAGCTCGCGGTAGCGGGCGTTGCTGATGGCCACCGCCACCACGTTGGCCAGCAGGACGAAGGCCTTCAGCTCGTTGCGGTCGAAGCGCACCCGGGGATCGCGCGTGTCGGCGTAGAGCAGGCCGATCACACGCTCGTTGTCGAACAGGGGGGCGGCCATGGCCGAGCGCGTGCCTGCGCCCAGCAGGCTCTGACCGCCGGCCAGGCGCGCGTCCTGGCTGGCGTCCTCGGTGAGGAACGCGGTGCGCTGCTCCAGGACCCGGCCCACCAGCGTCCGGCTGAGCACCATGCCGGCGTCGCCGCCGTCGCGGATGTGCGAGGCGACGATGCGGGGTTCGGGGTCTTCCCCGTCGGTGAGCAGGAGGAACGTCCGCTCCGGTCCGATGGCCTCCTCCACCAGCTCGAGCAACGGCTCGAGCACCTCGTCGAGGCCGCGCGAGTCGGTGAGCAGCTCCCCGGCGGCGGCCAGGATGCGGAAGAGGTGGGCGCGCTTGTGGCGTTCCTCGCGGCCGGCATCGCGGGCCTCGTCGAGGGTCACCGACTCCCCGGTGCGGACGAAGGTCTGGTCCAGGAAGCTGTCGGACGCGCTGGACCCGCCGGAGGTGGTGGCGCGATCGGCGGGTTCGATGGCGAACTGGAGGTTGCCCAGGGTGAGGAACTGCCCGGCCTCCAGGCGGGCCGGCGCGGAGAGGCGCTGGCCGTCGAGGAGCGTGCCGTTGGAGCTGCCCAGGTCCTCCACCTCCGCCGTGGCGCCGTCGACGCGCAGCCGGGCGTGGCGGCGACTGACCGAGGGTTCCTCGAGGCGCACGTCGCAATCGGCGCCTCTTCCGACGGTGACCTCGCCGCCGGTCAGCGGGATGGCCAGTTCACGCTCGCCGATACGGCCGCGCAGGATCAGGGCGGGGCGGGGCATGACGCACCTCGGAGATGGGGCCTCGGTTTCTGCCGCCATGACGGCGAGACAGGAGGACGATCCTCCCGTCTCGGCCGACAGCATAGCACGCCGCACGGCGGACCGCCGTCTCAGAAGCGCTGGTTCCAGCCGAAGACCGCGTAGTGCACCAGGGCGAAGTTGTAGACCGCGTCCACGTCGGCGCCGCCCTCCAGGATCCGGTAGCCCACGCGGAAGGTGCCGCGCTCCCAGGGACGCACCGTCAGCGCCAGCAGGGCGTCCTCGGCGCGGCCCTCGCCGGTGGGAGAGGCCAGGGCATCGCCCTCGAGGAGCAGCCCCAGCTTCTCGCTCCAGCGCCAGTCGAGCCGCAGGTGCAGCAGGGGGACGAACCCGAGGTCGTCCTTGCGGGTGGTGATCTCGCCGTCGCTCAGCTCGATGTAGGCGTCCCGGATCTTCCCGGTGAGGCCGAGGCCGAACTCGACGCGCTCGCTGCGGGCGAGGTCGTAGCGCCAGGTCAGGCGGTAGCTGTTGAACTTCCAGGTGGCGTCCAGGTCGCTGCCGGCGGCGAAGGTCTCGCCGTCGAAGTCGATGGCGAAGCCTGGCGAGCCGGCGGCGCTCAGCTGCAGCGGCGCGTAGAGCACCGACAGGTGGTTGCGCTCGCCGAGGCGCCGGCCGAGGCGGGCGCGGAAGGCGACGTCGTCGTCGGTGGCGAGGTCGTCGGTGAGGGAGAAGCGGGTGCCGGTGTCGCCGGGGATGCCCACGTCGTTGCTCGCGGCGGTGACCATGGCGGCTTCCAGGTCCAGGGTCCAGGGGGTCTGGGCGCGCGCCGTGTCGGTGACGGCGGTGGTCACCAGAAGCGCGGTCGCCAGGAAGGCGGTCACCATGGAGAAGGCGAGACGAGGGGGCACGATGGACCTTCCGGGCTGCGGTGGCGGGAACTGACGATCTGCCTTCAAGCTACGATCCGCGCCGCCGGGCGGCAATGCCCGCGCCGCGGCGGGCCCGGTGCGGCGACGAGGGCCTGGCGACGAGGGCCCGG
>CAZWYF010000018.1:0-56626 GCA_964637835.1 uncultured Fibrobacteraceae bacterium | reverse complement strand
GCCCGCGCCGCGGCGGGCCCGGTGCGGCGACGAGGGCCTGGCGACGAGGGCCCGGCCTCCAGGGCCCGACCCGGCCTGGCCGGCGCCGGATCAGGCGGGGTCGGCCAGGGGTCGCGACCAGATGTTCATGCTCTCGATCCGGCCGGCGATGTTGGTGTTGTTGATCAGGGTGCCGCCGTACTCGTAGCCGCACTTGGCGAAGGTCACGTTCATGCCCGTGGAATAGGCGCGGGCGATGGTGAACGTGGTGCGCAGGCCGCGCTCGCGCATGGCGGCCTCCATGGCCTGCAGCAGGCTCTGGGCCGCGCCCTGGCCCCGCAGCTCGGGCAGGGTGGCGAAGTCGGTCATCTCCACGGCGTCGGCGGCCAGGTCCATCTCGGCCGACGCCAGGGCGCCGATGCGGCCGTCCTTGCGCAGCTTGAAGAAGACCACGTCGTTCTGCATGGCCTGCTCGAGGTAGGCCGGGTCGAAGATGGGGAAGGGGTACGTGGGGAAGACGCGCTGGTAGACGTGCCCCATCTCTTCCACGTCCTCGGGGCCGGCCTCCGTCACGGCATGGTCCCAGCCGTCGCCCTGGCAGGAGGGGCTCTCGGCGGCCTTGTCGCGGGCGATGACCAGGTTCCGGGCCACCAGGTCCGGCTCGCGCTCGTCGGCGCGCTCCGGGTCGAAGTAGCGGGCCACGAAGTGGGCGTCCTGGTCCCCGTGGTAGCCGGGCAGGGTGCCCTCCTCCCGGGCGCCCCAGTCGAGGAACGCGGCGCGGCAGCTGGTGGGGACCTTGGCGATGACCTTGCCGTAGCGCCGGCGGCCGGCCAGGTTCTCGAGGTAGGGCAGCAGGTCGTCCAGGTCGGCCGCGGTGGTGCGCATGACGTAGACGCGGTCGTTGTAGGGGCCGTGCTGGAAGACGGTGTCGCCGAGGCGGTCGATGCGGTCGTACATGGGTCAGGCTCCCTCCCAGGTGTTGCCGGCGCGGTCCGGCATGGCCAGCGAGACCCCCACGAACACCAGCGCGCTGAGCGCCAGGCCGTAGCTGGTGGGGTCGAGGTCGGGGATCTGCAGGAACCCGGGCAGCGACCAGAGGCCGAGCTGCAGGGTGAGCGTCAGCGAGCCGCCGGTGATCATGCCGGCGAAGGCGCCGGGGGCGCTGGCGCGGTGCCAGAAGAGCGCCCCCACGGTGGGCGCGAGCAGGCCGGAGACCATGAAGGCGTAGGCCTGCAGGATGATGTCCAGGACGCTGGTGAAGCTGGAGGCCAGCAGCAGGGCGCCGGCGCCCACCAGGAAGGTGACCACCTGGCTGACGCGCAGGGCGAAGGCGTCGCTCCAGCGGCCGCCGATGCGGCGCTGCAGCACGTCGCCCACCAGGTTGCCCGAGGAGGCCATCAGGCAGCTGTCGGCCGTGGACATGATGGCCGAGAAGTAGGCCGCGCCCAGCAGGCCGGCGATGCCCGTGGGCAGGGCCTGGCTGATGAGCAGCGGCAGGCCCATCTCCGGCTCCACGTCCGGGAACAGCACCCGCGCGCACATGCCCAGGAAGACGCCCATGAAGGCCATCACCGGGTACTCGAAGAGTCCGGCCAGGTACCAGGCGCGCCGGGCGGTCCGCTCGTCCCGGCAGGCGAACATGCGCTGGTAGAGCGTCATGCCGATGAACCAGATGGGGATGATGGTCACCGCCCAGTTCACCAGCTGGACGGGCGCCACGTTGGTCAGCGAGAAGTGGCCGGGCGGCAGGGCGCGCCGGAGCTCCGCGATGCCGCCCAGCTCGCCCCAGAGCACCACCGGCAGGGCGACCACGATCAGGCCGATCATCAGCACCGCCCACTGGATGGTGTCGGTGTAGATCACCGCCTTCAGGCCGCCCAGCACGGTGTAGACCACGGTGACCACGGCGATCACCAGCAGGGAGAAATGCAGCGGGCTCAGGCCCCAGGGCGCGGTGGTCAGGATGGTGGCCGAGGCCAGCTTGGCGCCGGCCAGCACCTGGCCCGCGGTGAAGCCCAGGTAACCCAGTCCCGAGACCAGGGCCGCCACCAGGGCCACCGTCTCGCCGTAGCGATGGCGCAGGATGTCGGGGTAGGTCATCAGACCCAGCTTGCGGTCCAGCCGCTTGACGCGGGGGATGACGAGCACCGCGGCCATCCAGGCGCCGATCAGCCCGGTGAACAGCAGCCAGCTGCCGGCGATGCCCATGACGAAGCCCAGGCCGCCGAGGCCGATGGAGAAGCCGCCGCCCACGTCGGTGGCCACGATGGACAGGCCGATGTGGCCGGCGCCCATGTTTCGCCCGCCGACGTAGTAGTCCTCGCTGTCGACGTTGCGCAGGTAGTGGTAGATGCCCATGGCCATGACGCCGGCCATGTAGACCCCGAAGATGAGGTAGTCGACGACGGTCATGCGTCCTCGTCGCGCCTCTCCGCCCGGTCGTTGCCCATGGGCGTCAGGGCGATGGTGTCGTCCTCGTCGGCCAGCAGCTGCGCGATGCCCACCGCCTTGTCCTCGGGCGCGTCCTCGAGGTTGAGCTGCAGGTTGCAGCGGTCGCACTTGCGGTCGCAGAAGTAGGGCTCGTAGGAGTCCGGCTCGGCGTAGGTGGTGATCACGCCCTCGTAGTTGCGCAACACCACCTTGTTGGTGGACCAGCTGAGGATGTAGTTGGGCGCCACGCGGATCTTGCCGCCGCCGCCCGGGGCGTCGATCACGTACTGGGGCACGGCGAAGCCGCTGGTGTGGCCGATGAGGCTCTCCATGATCTCGATGCCCTTGCCCACCGGCGTGCGGAAGTGCTCCAGGCCCTCGGACAGGTCGCACTGGTAGATGTAGTAGGGGCGCACCCGGTTGTAGACCAGCTTCTGGACCAGGGACTTCATGATGCGCGGGCAGTCGTTGACGCCCGCCAGCAGCACCGACTGGTTGCCCAGGGGGATGCCGGCGTCGGCCAGCCGGGAGAGCGCCTCGCGGGAGGAGGAGGTCAGCTCGCGCGGGTGGTTGAAGTGGGTGTTGACCCACACCGGATGGTGCTGCTTGAGCATGTGGACGAGGTCGTCCGTGATGCGGTAGGGCAGGACCACCGGCGTGCGCGTGCCGATGCGCACCACCTCCACGTGCTCGATCCTGCGCAGCTCGCCCAGGATCCAGTCCAGGCGCTCGTCCTGCAGCAGGAACGGGTCGCCGCCGGAGAGCAGGACGTCCCGCACCTGGGGCGTGCGCTTGATGTAATCGAGGCCCTGCTCGATGAGCTTGCGGTCGGGCACCTCGTCATGGTCGCCCACCTTGCGCTTGCGGGTGCAGTGGCGGCAGTACATGGCGCAGACGCCGCTGACGTAGAACAGCACGCGGTCCGGGTAGCGATGCGTGATGTTGGGCACCGGGCTGTCCCGGTCCTCGGCCAGCGGGTCGACCATGTCGGCCTGGTTGATCACCAGCTCGGCCGACTGGGGGAAGCTCTGCATGTAGACCGGGTCGTTCCGCCAGTCCTCCTGGTCGATCAGCGACAGGTAGTAGGGCGTGACCGCCAGGGGGAACCTGGCGACGGTCAGCTCGAGGTCCCGGCGCTCGCGGCCGTCGAAGCGCACGCCGAGCAGCTCCTCGAAGGTGTTGATGTCGCGGATGGTGTGCTTGAGCTGCCAGCGCCAGTCGCGCCACTGGGTGGCGGCGGCCTCGGTGCTGATCTTGCTGGCCAGTTCCAGCTGACGGCTGGAGAGGGAACCCATGGCGGCTCCTTTTTCGGTTGAGGTCATCCGGTGCGTTCGGTGGCGGGCCCGGCGGTGCCGCAGAGGCGGGCGTCGACCAGGTCGCCGAGGTTCTCGAGCAACCGCACCAGCTCGGCGCGGTCGCCCGGGGGGAGATCCTGCAGCGCCTGCCGTACGGGATGGCGCTCGGAATCGGGGGCCAGGAGGGCCAGCTCATGGCCGGCCGGCGTGGCCGAGACCATGACGCGGCGCCGATCCCGGGCGCTGCGCTCGCGCCGGACCAGGCCACGGGCCTCGAGGCGATCGAGGATGCGCACCACCGTGCTGGGGCTCAGGTGGACGCGGCGGGCGAGGTCGGTGGCCGTCAGCGCGGGCTCCTCGGCCAGGGGGGCCAGGCAGGCCAGCTGGGGGCCGGTGACCTGGCTGCGGATGGCCAGGCGGCGCGAGTGCAGGTCCATGGCGCGGATCAGGCGGCGCAGGGCCGCCAGGGCGCGCGGCGCGGGGTCCGGCGACCGGTCGTCCGGGGACGACCTCTGCGGCTGCTGGCGGGATCCGATCATGGCCTGGCCTCGGGGTGACGGCGCGGCACGTCCCGGTCTCGGGGACGGGTCACGCCTTCGTTGCGTGGGCGAATGATTGCTACAACAATAAATATCATCAGAATGATTTCAAGTGCAAATTGTCATTCGATGGCGACCGCGGCCGTCAGGCGCGCCTGCGGGCACGAATGGTCTTGCTCTGGCCGGTCGGCGGGACTTACCGTCTGCAGCGAGGTCGTCCCTTCTCGCGCCGATCCCGGAGGAGATCCGTTCCCATGACCGGAAGACCCACCGGCGAACCCCTGGTGGCCCTGCGCTCCCGCCTGCGCAACACGCTGGACTACGTGCTCATCGTGGTGGGCGCGGCGCTGACCGCGGCCGCGCTGGTGGTCTTCCTGGTGCCCAACCAGGTGGTGGCGGGCGGCCTGACCGGCGTCGCGGTGATCTTCCAGCTCTCCCTGGGCATCCCCCTGAGCGTGGCCCTGCTGGTGCTGAACCTGCCCCTGCTGGTGCTGCAGTGGTGGAAGCTGGGCGGTGCGCGGGCGTTCATGCGCACCCTGGTGGGGGTGGCGGCGGTCTCGGTGTTCACCGAGGTGCTCGCGCCGCTGCTGCCGGTGGTCACCCACGATCGGCTGCTGGTGATCAGCTACGGCGGTGGCCTCTCCGGCCTGGGCCTGGCGCTGGTCTTCCAGGGCCGCGGCACCACCGGCGGCGCCGACATCCTCGCCCGCGCCTGCAACCAGTACCTGGGCTGGAGCATCGGCCGCACCATGCTGGGGGTCAACACGGTGGTCTACGGGGCCGCCGGCCTGCTCTACGGCGCCGAGCCGGCCATGGTGGCGCTGCTGCTGTCGTTCGTCATGGCCCGGGTGCTCGACACCGTCCTGCACGGCGTCACCTCGAGCCGGGTGGTGATGATCGTCACCGAGCGGCCCAACGAGGTGCGCGAGGCCGTGGTCAGGATCCTCGGCCGGGGCCTGACCATGCTGCCGGCGGTGGGTGGCCACACCGGCCGCAAGAAGTCCATGCTCTACGCCGTGGTCCCGCGGGCGGACATCCAGCGCATGAAGCTGCGCACCCTCGACCGCGACCCGCAGGCGTTCATCACGGTGCTGACGCCGCGGGAGGCCCTGGGCGGCTTCCACCTGGCCCAGCCGCAATAGACCGGAGGCGGCCCATGGCCCGCATCGAGCGCACCATCATCGGCATCTTCGGCCGCATCAACGCCGGCAAGAGCACCGGCATGAACCTGCTGACGCAGCAGGAGACCTCCCTGGTCGACCCCCAGCCCGGCACCACCGCCGACATCAAGACCGCGCTCATGGAGATCCACGCCCTGGGCCCCTGCAAGGTGCTGGACACCGCCGGCCTGGACGAGGAGTCCCATCTCGGCGAGAAGAAGCGCCGCAAGACGCTGGACGCCCTGGAGGAGGTGGACCTGGCGGTGCTGGTCATCGACCCGGTGCAGGCCCTGCTCTCCGAGGAACTGGCGGTGGAGGACTCGGTGGCCACGCTGAGCCGCAAGCTGGGCAAGCCGCTGGCGGTGGTCTTCAACCGCCACCGGGACGACCCCGCCCGCCTGGCCGGCAGCGGCGCCGGCCCCGAGCAGGCCCGCCGCTTCTGCCTCTCCGTGCTGCCGGACGCCGGCGCCACCCCCAGCCTGGACGTCGACCTCACCGACCCCGCGGCGGCCGTCGAGCTGGCCGCGTTCCTGGCCGGCGCCCTGGGCCGGACCCGGCAGGAGACGCCGCTGCTGCCCATGGTCCACCGCCACGGCGCGGTGGTCCTGCACATCCCCATGGACGAGGAGACCCCCTCCGGCCGCCTGCTGCGCCCGCAGGAGATGGCCATGGAGGCGCTCCTGCGCGCCGGCGTGCCGGTGGGCCTCTACCGCGTGGACCTGGGGCTCGCGCGCAGCGACAACGCGGCGCTGGTGGCCCGGCAGGAGCAGGGCTTCCTGGACTTCCTGGGCTCCTTCGAGCGCTGCGGCGGCGTGCAGCTGGTGATCACCGACTCGCAGGCCATCGACATCATGGACCGGTGGGTGCCGGCCGGGATCCCGCTGACCACGTTCTCCATCATGATGGTCAACCAGACCGCCTGCGGGGACATGGCGGTGTTCGTCGAGGGGACGCGCGCCCTGGACCGGCTGCAGGCGGGCGACCGGGTGCTCATCGCCGAGGCCTGCAACCACGACCGCATCGCCGAGGACATCGGCACCGTCCAGCTGCCGCGCAAGCTGGCCGCGGCGGTGCCCGGCCTGCAGTTCGAGCACGCCCTGGGACGCGAGTTCCCCGACCCCCGGCAGCTGCAGCGGTATGCCGTGGCCATCCACTGCGGCGGCTGCATGATCCGGCCGCAGAAGCTGGCGGCGCGCGTGCAGCGCCTGGTCGACGCGGGCGTCCCGGTGACCAACTACGGCCTGGCGCTGAGCTGGTACGAGGGCCGCCGCACCCTCGGCCGGGTCCTGGCGCCCTGGCCGGGCCTGCCGGAGCTGTCGTGAGGGGCGGGCGGTGGTGGCCGCGGCGGCTGGGCGGCCGGCGGCGAGGTCGTCCCGTGGTGGGCCTGCTGCTCGGCGCGGTGTTGCTGGCGCTGCCCTGGCTGGCCGGCTGCGCCACCCACGCGGCGGCGCCCCTGGAGCCGGTCACCGGCGCACCGCCCGACCCGGTGGTGGCCCGCTGCCTCGACCGCGCCCTGACCATGGACTCCATCACCCACCTCTACGGCTGGGCGCTGCGCGACTGGCGGGCCAACCTGGACCTCATCGCCGAGCTGCAGCCGGCGCTCATCGGGCGCGCGGCCCTGGTCTGGGGCTGGGAGCCGCTCATGCTGCGCAGCCTGACCACGCTGTCGCGCCGCGTGGAGCAGATCCACGCCGTGGCGCCCGACGCCGTGATCCAGGGCGCCATCTTCGAGTTCGTCACCCGCGACGTGGAACAGGTCGCGGTCCCCGAGCACGTGCTCGTCGCCTTCGGCGAGGCGCCGGCCGCGCGGAACTACGACTACGACGCCATGCTCCCCGCGGACGCGCCCCCCAGCCAGCACGCCGGCTGGGATCCCGCCCGCGGCGCCACCCCGGACATCACGCGCCTGGAGACGCGCCTCTGGTTCTACCACCTGGCCACCCTCTACCTGGACGCCGGCCTCGAGGCCATCCACCTCGGCAGCATCGGCCGCACCGCCACCCACGATCGCGACCTCGCCCACACCGCCGACCTCATCGCCCGCATCCGCGCCCACGCCGCCAGTCACGCGCGCCGCGGCTGGGTGCTTCTGGACGCGCACACCCACGGGCTGGTGCGGCACGGTCGTCTGCTGCTGGACTTCCACTCCTGGCCGTTGCGGCCGCGGGAGGTGGGCGAGGCCGCGGCCCAGGACGTGGTGCTCGAGGCGGGCTTCCTGGACGCCATCTACGGCCGCAGCCGCGGGGGCGTCACGCCGTCGGGCCGCTACGTGCGGCACCAGCGCTACCTGGTGGAGATCGACAACGGCTATGCCGGGGCCACCGCCGGCGGCTGCGAGCTGCCGGAGTGCGTCTGGGGCAGCGACGAGATCACCTGGTTCGCCAGCCAGCCCGCCGCGCGCCGCGACGCGCTGCTGCGCCGCTTCTGGCGCCGGGTCCCGCAGCTCGATCCGGCGGGCCGCTTCCAGCCGCCGGCGGTCCGGCCGCTGCAGGCCATGCTCGCGGCGCGCGGCTGCGAGCGGTACGTGGCCCTCGATCCCGGCGACTCGCCCTGCGGCCGGGGTCAGGTGGGCGTCCTGCGCGAGCTGTGGGGTGTCGGGGAGCCCGGGGATTGAATCGCCGGCGGGCGTCTCGTAGATTCAGGTTCCAGCTTCTTTCCGCCCGCTGCACCCCTGGGAAAGGACCCGCGGCCATGCGCGCGTGGTGCGCCCTGCTGCTGTTCCTGCACTCGCTGTGGCCGGCGTGGTCGTCCGTGGCCCGGGCCGCGACCATGCCCGCGACGGACCCTCCGGACCTGTCCGCGCAGGTGGTGGCGGCGCCCGACGCCTACCTGGCGCCGGGCACCTTCGTCATGGGCGAGGACGGCCTTCTCGAGGACGACCACACCGCCCGCCACCGCGTCACCCTGACGCGCCCCTACCTGCTGGAGCGTACCGAGGTCACCGTGGCGCAGTTCACGGCTTTCGTGGCGGCCACCGGCCACGCCACCCTGGCCGAGCGGCTCGGGCGCCTGGAGGCCGGCGGCGATCCCGGCGGCCTGGCCGCGGGCGACACCACCCTGACGTCCGCCTGGTGGCGCCGGCCGGGCCGCCTGCAGGGGCCCGACTGGCCCGTCACCCTGGTCAGCTTCGGCGACGCGGTGGCCTATGCCAACTGGCGCAGCCGGCAGGACGGCCTGATGCCCGCGTACCGCTTCCTGGGCGGCATGGTGATCTGGGACCGCCACGCCGACGGCTGGCGCCTGCCCACGGAGGCCGAGTGGGAATACGCCGCCCGCTGCGGTGGCGAGTGCGCCGTCCCGCCCGGGGACGACCCCTGGTCCATCGGACCCGTGGCGCGCGCACGGCCCAGCGGTCTGGGACTGTCCGGGATGCTGGATGGCATCATGGAGTGGTGCTGGGACGGCTACCAGGCCTACCCCGCCGGGCCGCGGACCGATCCCGTGGTGGCCGTGGACGCCGAGGGGCGCCGCGTGGTCCGCGGGGCGGGCGTGGCGCGGCGCGAGTGGGCCGGCGAGGACTACTTCTCCGACCTGGTGGGATTCCGCCTGGCGCGCCAGGCGCCGGCGCCGGCTGCCGTGGCCGGCGAGGCGCCCGGCGCCGCGGCGGTCGACCCGGTCACCGGCCGGACGGCCGCGGAATTCCTGGCCGCCCAGGCGGACCTGGCCACGGCGGCGCGGGCGCGATTCGCCGAGGACGTGGTGGCCGACTCGCTCCGCACCGCCCACCGGCGCGAACACCAGCGCCTGCAGGCGGCGAGCGGCGCGGTGGCGGGCGTCGGCCTGGTCACGCTGCTGCTGGGAGCCGCGGTGGCGGGGACCAGCACGGCCGACGTCACCGAACCCATCCAGCCCGAGCCCGCGGGCGTGGGCACCGGCAAGAAGATGGCCATCGCGGGGGTCGTGATGCTGGGTGTCGGCGTGATCATCCTGGCGGTCGCCGGCCCGGGCGCCGAGCTGCCGGAGGCGGAAGCGCGACGCCGCGCGCGGGAGATCCTGGAGCGGCGGTCGCTGCAGAGCGGCGACCAGGCGGTGGGCCTGGTGCTGCGGTTCTAGGCGTCCCGGCGCGGCCCGGCCGGCGCTGGCGCTGCCCATGGCCGCCTCGCCGGCCCGCGCGGCGGCCAGGATGTCGTCGGCGCTGACCCCCGGCAGCGGCGATCATGTGATGCTGCAGATCATCGATCCGGGTCGTCGGGATCTTCCCTGGAAAGAACCGGAACGAAGGACTCGGGAATCGAAGTGGAATACCGGGATATCCCCCGCCCACGGGCTCTCGGGGCATGATTCCGCCCGCGGCCTCGCCGCGGTTTCCTGGCGGCGAATGGACGGGATGTGACTAGATTGGTCGGAGATCGACCGCCGCCACCACGCCTCCCCGCCCCGAGAAAGGCCACGCGCCATGAGCGAGCAGAAGAACGTCCTCGGCGCCACCCTCGAGACCTGCAACGAGCGGCCTCGCACCGGCTTCTACCGCACCGGCTGCTGCGACACCGGACCGGACGACCTCGGCCTGCACGCCGTCTGCGCCGTGATGACCGAGGAGTTCCTCGCCTACAGCCGCGAGCAGGGGAACGACCTCTCCACCCCCAACCCCGTGTGGGGCTTTCCCGGCCTGGAGCCGGGCGACCGCTGGTGCCTCTGCGCCGCGCGCTGGCAGGAGGCCCTGGAGGCGGGGATGGCCCCGCCGGTGATCCTCGCCGCGACCAACGAGAGCGCCCTGGAGGTGGTGGGGTTCGTGGACCTGCTCGAGCATGCCATCGATCCGGCGGGCAAGACGGCCGGCCCCGGCGATTGACACCGGCGGTGGCGGTCTCGTAGGCTCGGCCGGCCGTCGCGGGGGGAACGCGGCGGCCCGTCCGCCCTGGCCGAAAGGACCACCATGCGCTCGCTCGCCCGTCCTCGTCGCGCGCTCGCCGCGCTGTTCTGCCTCGTCCTGATCCTGGCCCTGGCGCCCGGCTGCGCGCCGGATCGCGCCGACCTCGGCGAGGCGCTGCCCACCGACACGCTGATGTGGCTGACCTGCCGGAATTTCGGGACCCTCGAGGCCGACCTCCAGCAGCTGGGCGTGATGCCCATGATCGTGGCCGAGCTCGAGGACCCGGACGTGCGCCGGCAGCTCACCGACGACTGGGGCCTGGAGCTCACGGACGACCCGCGGGCCGACATCCATGCCGTCCTCTCGCACCTCGCGCGCCTCGACGTCACCTTGCATCCGGCGGCGGCCGACACCACCGCCCTGATGGCCATGCCCGCCCTGGCGCTCTGGCTCGAGGCCGCCGACGAGGTCGCGGCCGGGCAGATCGAGGCCTTCCTGGACCACCTCGCGACGGGCCGCGAGGCCTGGGCCGAGACCGAGGTGCTCGAGCTGCCCGCGGGCGACCGGTCGCTGTGGGCCCTGCGCGTCGACCATCTCCTGATCGCCTGCTCCGACCGGGACGTGCTCCGGCTGCTGCACGGGCGCCTGACGGGCGCGACGGAAGCCGATCCCGTGGTCGGCCTCGCGACCACCGCCGAGTATCGGCGTGTCCGTGGCGAGCCCTCCCGCGACCTGGAGCTCTTCCTCTCCGAGGAGGTGACCGCCCGCGGGCTGTGGCCCCTGCCCGGCCTGCCGGCGCCGGCCGGTCCGGACCCCGCGCGCATCATGGCCCGTTACGGCTCGCAGACGCTCTGGGCGGGCATGGACTACCTCATGACCGGATTCGTCAGCCGCACCGCCGTCGATCCGGACAGCCGCCTGGCGACCCTCACGGACACGCCCGCGGTGACCCCGGACCTGGTCTCCCAGCTCCCGGCCGACACCCACGCGGCCCAGGTGACGGCGCTGCACGAGCCGGTGCAGAAGCTGGAGCTGATCCGCGAGATCTACGCCGAGGTCGCGGCGGAGTCGCCGGCCGTCCAGCAGGGGCTCCCGCTGGCGGCCGATCCCTTCGCTGGCGCCGCGGCATTGCTCGGCTTCAGGCTGGAGGACCTGGCCACCGAGCTGCGCGAGATGGCCGTGGCCGGCGCGAGCGAGCCCGGCGTCGTGGTGCTGTTGCGCGGCCACGACGAGGACGCGGCCAGGCGCGTGCAGACCATGCTCGGCGGCAGCCCGGCGCTGGGCTTCCTGGCCGAGCAGGCCACCCGCACGGTGGGCGAGCTCTCCCTGCGCGTCTTCACCGCGCCCATGGGCGAGGACGGCCGGCTGTTCGCGCTCGGCCGACGTGGCGACACGGTGATGCTCCTGATGCTGGCCGAGGACGTCACCGAGTTCGACACCTACCTCGAGACCGTGGCCGCGGGCGCCACCCTGGTCGATGCCGCCCCCCCCATGGCCGGGCCCCACCTCGCGGTCCCCGCCAGCACCTGGGTCTACGTGGACCTCGCTCGCCTGGCCGCGGCCTGGGACCTGGATCTCGAGGCGGGCCTCGCCGACGTTCCCGCGCCCCTGGCGGATCGCCTGCGGCGCCTGGTGATGGCCGGCCACTCGGTCACCGTGGAGCCGGGCCTGTCCGAGACGGTGATGTCGATCTCCGGCCCCTGAGGCGGCCGCCCCCTTCCGGCCTCGCGGCGATGCCGCTTGAACGGACCCGCCGCGATCTGATACGCTGCTCGTCCGGTCTCCGGGAAGCCCCATCCCGGCGACCGGCGCGGTCCTCGCCCTGGCCCTCGCCCTCGCCCTCGCCCTCGCCAAGGAGGCACCGTCATGCGCACGCCACGATCCGTGCTGCCCTGGGTCGCGCTGCTCCTGCTCGCCACCACGACCGCGGCCCCCGCCCAGGTGGTCCAGACCATCGCCATCGATGGCGTCAACGACTTCGACGCCGCCAACCTGGTGGACGCCGACGGCGGCGACACCGAGTTCGCGACCATCGACCTCGGTGACGTCTACCTGACCAACGACGCCAGCAACCTCTACCTCGGCTATGCCCACGACCAGGGCGGCTGGGGCACCGTCCAGCTCGGCGTGGCCATCGACGTGAACACCCCCGCCGGCGGCACCGACGACCCCTGGTCCCGCCAGCTCGAGTGGAGCGGCGCGGCCACGCGGCCGGATTTCATGTTCTACATCAACCTCGACAGCGACTGGCAGGCGAGCTACCAGTGGAACCCCGGTCCGGGCAGCTGGGACCCGATCGCCGCGGGCCCCGGCGCGCTGGGCGTGCCCACCGGCACGGGCTTCCGCGAGTACGCCATCCTGCTGAGCACCCTGGGCGTGGCCCCGGGCGACGTGGTGAACGTGGAGGTGTGGGTCACCCAGGACGGCAACACCAGGGGCCCCCTCGACGCCGCGGCCAACGACGCGGTGCAGCTCTCCACCCCCGACGGCACCACCTTCGACGTGGACACGCCCGTCCCCATGACCGCGTACCACGCCCACACCATCCTCGACGCCACCGACACCGAGCCGCCGGCGGTCCAGCTGGTGGGCATGAGCGCCCAGGACCAGGCCTTCGTCCGCTTCAGCGAGCCGGTGGCCGCGGCCTCTGCCGAGGTCCCTGGCAACTACGACCTGCCCGGCGCCACCATCACCGCGGCGGCGGTGGACCCGCTGCAGGCCGACCGCGTCCTGCTCACCCTCGCCGGCCCGCTGCCGGTGAGCGCGGACCTCTACACCCTCACCGTCGCCGGCGTCCAGGACCTGGCCGGCAACACCATCGCCGATCAGGACAGCGGCCAGTTCCTCTGGAAGACCGTCACGTTCCTCGGCCACATGAGCCGTTACCTCGAGGACAGCTCCTCGCCCCCGGACGGCTTCACCGTCGAGGGCGGCACCTGGCCGCTCACCTGGGCCCTCTGCGACGGCGCCCAGATGGACGACCTCGGCGGCGGCGACTACCGGTGGTCGGGCACCTTCTGGGCGCCCGGCGACGGCGAGGGCGGCGCCAGCGCCACCTTCGAGTGGAAGTTCGCACACGACTGCGAGACCTACGAGCCCCTGCCGGGCAACCGCACGCACACCCTCTCGCGCGATGGCAGCGACAGCGACCTCATCGAGGTCTGGTGGAACGACGAGGATCCGGCGGACTTCACCGTGCACGCCATCGACGTGTTCTTCTTCGTGGACATGAACGACGTGGCGCCTGGCGCCACCGATACCGTGGCGGTGGCCGGCAACGTGGCGCCCCTGGACCAGGCCTGGCCCCCGGCCGTGGTCATGGCCGACGACGGCGCGGGCGCCGACGCGGTCGCCGGCGACGGGATCTACTCCGCGCTGGTCACCTTCCCGGCGGATTCGCGCCAGGACGTGACCTACAAGTTCCGGCTGAACGGGGAATACGAGTGCTACGGGCAGGGCGACCGCGAGGTCTTCCTCGACGACGCGGAGTTCGACGTGGTGGGCGGCGAGCTGGGCCCGCTGGTGCTGCCGGTCTACCCCTGGGACTTCTGCACCATCAGCTACCGCGACGTGGAGGTGGTCTTCCAGCTGGACGCCACCGGCGTGCCGCACCAGGGCAGCCTCCTCGCCGTCAACGGCACCGAGGTGGGCGACCCGCCGGTGTTCAGCTGGGACATCCCCTCGCTCAACCCCATGGCCGACGACGGGGTGGACCCCGACCAGACGGCCGACGACGGCGTCTACACCCGGGCGGTGGTCTTCCCCGCCGGCGGCCCGCTGGACATCGAGTACAAGTACCTGCTGGACGGCGTGTACGAGGGGTTCCTGGGCAACCGCGGCCTGCGGATCGATCCCTACACCTTCGACGCCGCCGGCAACCCGCAGGTGATCGGACCGGACGTGCTGCAGGGGCCCACGGCGGTGGAGGAGGTGCCGGCCGCGGAGCCGCTGCGCCTGGCCACCGTGCCCAACCCCTTCAACCCGCGGACCGAGCTACGGTTCACCGTGCACCGGCAGGGGCGGGGGGCGCTACGGATCTACAGCGCCCAGGGGCGACTGGTCCGCACGCTGCACGCCGGCGCCTTCGCGGCCGGGCCGCACGTCGTGTCCTGGGACGGGCGCGGCGACGGCGGCGAGGCGATGGCCAGCGGCGTCTACCTCGCCCGGCTGGAGATCTCCGGGCAGGTGGGGACGCGGAAGCTGACCCTGGTCAGATGAGTGCCATCTGGCGCCGGATGAGTGCCATCGGGCGTCCGCGGCGGGGCGGTCAGCCGTCGGGTTCGAGATCGTCGAACGCGCCGAGGTCGTCCTCATCGTCGTCCTGGAGGGCCTCGAGCTGCACCTGCAGCACCTGCTGCCAGCGGCGGCAGGGGCCCAGATAGATGGTGGTGCCGCCGAGCCGGGCGGCCGCACGGCGGCCGGTGGGACTCGTGGCGCGGGGGCCGAGGCCGAGGTCGCTGGCGAACATGGTGCATCCCTTGCTCGAGGAACGGAGCGCCGGGGGTGAATCCCGGTTCGGGTATAAGGGATACCCGTAAAACACGAGAAAGTTCCCCGCCGATTCAGCTCTCGCGCCCGCCCTGGCGCTCGTAGAGGAACATGGTGCTCATGCGCCGGGGGAACCCATCCACCTCGAGCACCGGGTACGCCAGGAAGTTGATGGGACCCACGGCCGGACCCGGGTCGAGCACCAGGTCGCGGCCGCGGCTGAACTCCAGCCGGTTGGCCGGGTGGTGCCCGAAGAAGTACATGCTCAGGGCGCTGAACTTGTCGGCCTCGCTGATGTCCACGGGATACCACTGGCCGTCGGCGTGGAACTCGGCCCAGCAGTGGTAGCCGTCGGTGCCGCCCTCGTCCCGCGAGGAGGGGATGGAGGCGCCGATGGCGAAGCGGGCCGGGATGCCGGCGGCCCGGGCCAGGCCGATGAAGTAGGCATGGTAGTCGGTGCAGTTGCCGTAGAGCGTGTTGCAGGCGTAGACCGCATCGCCCTGGCCCCAGCCGTCGCCGAACTTCATGTAGCGCATCTCGTCGATCACGTGGTCGTACAGGGCGCGGGCACGCTGCAGGTCGCTGTCCAGGCCGGCGGTCACCTGCCCGGCGACCGCGGCCAGGGTGGGGTCGTCCGGCACGAGGCGCTCGGGACGCAGGTAGCGCTGCGCCTGATCCGCGTCGCCGGGATAGGCGCCCTTCTCGCGCCGGACCACGTCGTAGACGATCTCCAGCGTCTTGCCGGCGTCCGCCGGCGAGAGCTCGAGGTAGACCACCTGGTTGCCGTGGTCCCGATCGGTGAGGATGCGGTGCTCGCCAGGCAGGTCCATGCCGCGCACGGTCACGGTCTGGAAGTCGTCGGTCCGGGCGAGGGGGATCCAGCAGCGGGCGCCGGACTCGAGCTCGGGGACGGTGGCCTGGTAGCGGAACTCGAACGCGTCCTGCCCCGTGATCACGCCCAGGAGTTCATCGGAGGCGTCGTCCACGGCCGCGCGGGCCCAGGTCCGGTCCGGCTGTTGCTCCCACAGATAGAAGGGCTGGCCGTTGCGCTTGTGGACGGAGGTCTCGGTGACCGTCATGCCGTCGCGATCGCCGGCGAGGAAGAAGTCGATGTCGTAGAACTCGCCGTCGGCGCTGGCCATGTCCACGCAGGCGAAGTGGCGGCCGGGCTCGAGGGTGGCCAGGTACTCCACGTGGACGCGCACGAGCTTCAGCTCCAGGTCCTCGCCCGCGAAGGGCACGCGGAAGTAGCCCTCGCCGCGCGCCACCTCCTCGGCGATGTGCATCTCGATCTGTTCCTTGATGTCCCCGGTGACCACCGGGGGCGCGTCGTCGCCGGTGTCGGCGAGCGTGCCGGCCGGCAGGAAGAGGCCGAGGGCGATCAGGGCGGTGGCGAGGACCGCCGGGCCGCGAGTGGAGGCGGGCGTCTGCATGGTGATCCCTCCCGGGGATGGCGAGGTCGAGGGCCGGCGGCCGGGTCGCGGCCGCCAGCGTCCTCGTCAGGTGCGAGCGCAGGGGCTGGCGTGCTGGTCGGTTCAGTGGCCGGGATGGTCCCTGGGCTTGGCCTGGTCGGCGGGCCGCGGCATGAGCACGCCGTCGATCACGTGGATCACGCCGTTGCTGGCGATGATGTCGGTCTCGATCACCTTCGCGTCGCCCACCATCACCGTGCCGTCCTTCACCTCGATGCTCAGGTCCTGTCCCTGCACGGTCCCGGCCTTCATGCTCTTGACGTCGGCGGCCATCACCTTGCCCTCGATCACGTGGTAGGTGAGGATGCTGGTGAGCCTGGCCTTGTTCTGCGGCTTCAGCAGGTTCTCGACCGTGCCGTCGGGGAGGCTGGCGAAGGCGGCGTCGGTGGGCGCGAAGACCGTGAAGGGGCCCTCGCCCTGCAGGACGTTCACCAGGCCCGCGGCCTCGATGGCCGCCACCAGGGTCTCGAAGCCGTCCGCGTGCCGGGCCACGGTGACGAGGTCGTTCCCGTCCGCGGACTTCTTGCTGGCCTCGGGGTGCTCGGTGGCCTTGGGGTGTTCGGTGGCCTGAGGGTGTTCGGTGGCGCCGGGGTGCTCCTGGGCGAGAGCGGGCACGGAGGCGGTGATGGCGATCAGGGCGGCCACGGTCAAGACGCGGATCGGATGCATGTTCGGTCTCCTGACTGGTTATCCGGAAAAGGCCCACGAGGGCGGGGGATCGATGGGGAGGAGGCGTCTTCGGATGTGGTGGCAAGCGCCCCGGGGCCGTCAGGCAAACACGATAGAAGGAGTCGGCGATCACCGCCATGGCCGCGTCCAGGGCCGGGTCATCGCTCGTGGCGCCTCGACATGGGCACCGGGTTCGCTCATGGTGTGGGCATGGAACCTTCCGCCGCCCGGATCTCGACCGTCGCGCCAGCGGCAGCCGCCGGCCGCAGGAGGTACGCCCTGGCCGCGCTGGCGGTGGCGGCGGCGCTGCTGGCATCGCTGGGAGCGACCGGCTGCGACGACCGGCCGGCCGACCTGGTCCTCGCCGTGGGCGGCGCGCCGGCGGAGCTGGCGGTCTGGCAGGAGATGGCCACGGCCTACGGCGAGAGCACCGGTGTGGTGATCGAGCTGCTGCGCCAGCCAGCGGACACGGCGCAGCAGCGGCAGGGGCTGATCGTGGCGCTCTCGGCCGGCCGTCGCGATCCCGACGTCTTCCTCATGGACGTGGCCTGGATCGGCCTGTTCGCCGCGGCCGACTGGCTGGCGCCGCTGCCGGAGGCCGCGGCGGACACCGCGGCGTTCTTCCCGGGAATCCTCGACGCCGTGGACCGGCACCAGGGGGACCTGGTCGCCCTGCCGGTCTATCTCGACGTGGGCCTGCTCTACTGGCGGCAGGATCTCCTCGCCGCCCATGACCTGGCCGGCCCGCCGGAGACCTTGGACCAGCTCGTGACCATGGCCCAGGCCGTCCAGGCCGCCGAGCGTCGGGACGATCCCCGGTTCTTCGGCCACCTCTGGCAGGGTGCGCCGTACGAGGGGCTGGTGGTCAACTTCCTGGAATTCGCCGGCAGGGACGGCGGCCTGCGCGAGACCGACCAGGGCTGGCAGGTGGACACGCCGGCCAACCGCGACGCCCTGGAACTCATGCACGACCTCATCCACGTCCACCGGATCTCGCCGCCCGCCACCAGCACGGAGATGCGCGAGGAGGAGGTTCGCGCCAGGTTCCAGCGCGGCGACGCGCTCTTCGAGCGCAACTGGCCCTACGCCTGGTCCCTGCACCAGCGACCGGAATCCCCCGTGCGTGGCGACGTGGGGGTGGGCCCGCTGCCGGGGCCGCGGCCAGGGGCCGGCGCCGGCACGCTCGGTGGCTGGCACGTGGGGGTCTCCCGCTTCAGCGATGCCCGCGAGGAGGCCGTCCGCCTCGTGCGCTGGCTCACCTCGCGGACGACGCAGAAGACCATGGTCCGCCGCCTCGGCTGGAATCCGGGCCGCCGCGACCTCTACGCCGACGCGGACCTGGTCCGCGAACTGCCCCACCTGCCGCGGCTGGCGGCGGCCTTCCGCACCGCGCGGCCCCGGCCCACCGTGCCCTGGTACCCGCAGATGTCGCGGGTGCTGCAGCGGCACCTGAGCGCCGCCATCTCCGGGCGGGCCGCGCCCGCCGACGCCCTGGCGGCCGCCGAGCGCGAGATCGCGGCCCTCGCCCGGTACTACGCGGCGCCCGGGCCGCCACCCGCCGGCGAGCCGGGGCGCGGCGGCGACCGTGACGAGGGAGGTCGCGCGCATGGCCGCTGAACGCCACGCCAGCCTCGCCGGCCCGGCCCTGACCCACTGGCGGCGGGCCGCGGGCTACCTCCTGCCCCTGGGTCTGCTCCTCGGCCTGCTCGTGCTGGTCCCGGTGGTCGGCACCGTGATCCAGAGCACCTTCCGCGACGTGGTCTTCCTGCCGCGGGCGGCCGTGGGACTGGGCAACTACGCCCGCCTCCTGGACGACCCCGCCTTCTGGCAGGCCGCGCGCTTCACCCTGCTGTTCATGCTGGCATCCGTGCCCCTGGAGCTGGTGCTGGGCCTGGGCATCGCCCTGGTGCTGAACCAGGGATTCCGCGGCCGCGGCCTGCTGCGGGCGCTGGTGCTCATCCCCTGGACCATCCCCGCGGCGGTGTCCGGGCGGGTCTTCGAGCGCATCGTGGCCAGCGGCGAGCACGGCGCGGCCAGCTGGCTGGTGCAGCGCCTCGGCCTCGCCGAGCCGCCGGTGCACTGGCTGGGCAGCGAGGCGGGGTCGTTCCTGGCGTTGCTGGTGGCCGACGCCTGGAAGACCACGCCGTTCGTGGCCATCATCCTGCTCGCCGGCCTCGCCCAGATCCCCGCCACGCTGCACGAGCAGGCGCGCGTGGACGGCGCCTCGCGGTGGCGTCGCTTCACGGCCATCACGCTGCCGCTACTGCGGCCGGTGCTGGTGGTGGCCGCGCTGTTCCGCATGATCGAGGCGCTGCGGATCTTCGACGTCATCTACGTGCTCACCGGCGGCGGGCCCGGCGGCGCCACCACCTCGCTCTCTCTCCTGGCCTACGAGCACTACAGTGCCGGCGATCTGGGCTATGGCGCGGCCACGAGCACGGTGCTCTTCCTGGCGACCTTCGCCCTGGCCCTGGTCGTGGTGCGGCTCGGGCGCTTCGGGAGGGAGCTGTCGTGAGCGAGCGGCGGACGCGCCAGCTCCTGCTCGGCCTGGGCATCCTGGCCACGGCGGGATTCTGCCTGGCGCCCCTGACGGTGATGGTGACCACCGGGCTGGCCTCGCGGCCCGAATTCCTGCGTGCCGACGTGCCGCTGGCGCTCACCCTCGATCACGTCCGCACGGTCCTCACCGACCCCACCGCGCACTTCCTGGCCTACGTGCGCAACAGCCTGGTGGTGGCGGCCCTGAGCGCGGTGCTCGCGGTGGCCGTCGCCTCCCTCGCCGCCTACGCCCTGACGCGCCTGCCGCTGCCCGGCAAGGCGGCCGTGCTGGTGGGCGTGCTCGCGCTGTCCATGTTCCCGCCGGTGAGCCTGCTGGGGTTCCTCTTCCGGGCCATGGCGCAGCTGGGGTGGATCAACACCCACCAGGCGCTGGTCTTCCCGTATGCCGCCTGGACCCTGCCGCTGGCCGTGTGGGTGCTGGTGAGCTACTTCGCGCGCATCCCGCGGGAACTGGACCAGGCGGCGCTGGTGGACGGCTGCACCCGCCTGCAGGCCCTGCGGTACGTGGTGCTGCCGCTGGCCGCACCCGGCGTCTTCTCCACCCTGCTGCTGGCGTTCATCTTCGCCTTCAACGAGTTCCTCTTCGCGCTCATGCTCACCACCGACCACGCCGCGCGCACGCTGCCGGTGGGCATCGCCCTGTTCGAGGGCCTGCACGGGCAGGTGCCCTGGGGCGAGATCATGGCCGCGGCCACCGTCACCACCCTGCCGGTGGTGGCGCTGACGCTGGTCTTCCAGCGGCGCATGGTCCAGGGGCTGACGCGGGGAGCAGTGAAGGAGTGAGCCCGTGAGGCTCACTTCGCCAGCGTCAGCTTCACCGTCTGCAGGCCGGCGGCGGACTGGATGCTGGCGAGGTAGACACCGCCGGGGACGGCGCGGCCTGCCTCATCGCGTCCTCGCCACTCCACCTCGTGGCGCCCTGCCGCCAGGCGGCCCTGGTGCAGCGTGGCGACGCGGCGGCCACGCAGGTCGAGCACCTCGATCCGGACCGGCCCGTCGGCCGGCACGGCGAAGGCCAGGCGCGTGGAGGGGTTGAACGGGTTGGGGTAGGCGGTGGCGGCGGTGACGGCCTCCGGCGTCCCGCCGACGCTCGTGGCGCCGGCCCGGGTCAGCACCAGGCTCTGGGTGTCGGGCATGGGCTGGTCGAGGTCGTCGCGATTCCAGTGCAGCACCAGGTGATCGCCCGTGTACTCCACCACCTCGAAGTAGACGCTCGTGTAGAAGTACTGGCCGGCGTAGACCGTGGACAGCCAGCGGAACTTCACGCGGTTGGTGGCCGTCTCGTAAGAGACGAAGCGCTGGCTGTAGTAGCTGACGCTGAAGTGGCCGCTGGTCTCGTCGTAGGTGCCATCGGCGTGGACCATGAGCGTGATGGGGTCGGTGTAACCGCCGAAGTACTCGCTGGAGACCGTTCCCTCCCAGGTCCCGATCATCTCCGCGAAGGAGAACTGCTGGGCGGCGGCGGGCACGGCGGCCAGGGAGATGGCGATCGTGGCGAGCAGGGCGATGGCGCGGGACTTCATCGGATTCTCCTGGTCTGCAGGGCGAGAAGCATGCCGCATGGGCGGCCGACGGCCGTCGCGGCGAACGGTTTCCTGGCATCTCCTACGGAGTCCAGGATCGCGGCGTGACAGATACGAGATCAAAAAGGTCTATTCAGTAAAGGCGGAGAATCAGGAACCGCCAGGTGCGACCCCCGGTGTGCGCGATGACATTGTCTGCGGAAGCGGATGGCTCCGCGTTCGCCGACGGGAGGTGAACCCGTGATCCTGGCCACCCATCAGCCCATCTTCCTGCCCTGGCCGGGCTTCTTCCACAAGGCCCTGCACGCGGACCGCCTGGTGCTCCTGGACCAGGTCCAGTTTCCGCGCGGCCGCACCTGGCTGACCAGCAACCGCCTGAAGAACGAGGACGGCGAGCTGTGGCTCACCGTGCCCGTCCGGCGCACCGGCCGCGGCCTGCAGCGCATCGACCAGGTGCAGATCGCCGAGGAGCGCGGCTGGCGCGCGAAGCACCTGCGCGGCATCCGGCAGAACTACGTCCACGCGCCCTGGTACCCCGACCATGCCCCGGCCATCGCGGAGATCTACGCCCGTGGCCAGCGCCGGCTGGTGGATCTCAACCTGGATCTGATCCGCTGGTGGTGGTCGCTGCTGGAGCCGCCGTCGGAGCTGATCCTGCAGTCCGACCTCGGCGTCGGCGGCCGCGGCACCGAGCTGATGATCAACCTCTGCAGCCACCTCGGCTGCGACCGCCTCGCCATCCTGCCCGGCGTGGAGCAGCATCTGGATGCCGACGCGCTCCGGCGTCAGGGTGTCGCCCTGGAGCGCCTCGCCTACCGGCCGGTGATCCATCCCCAGCTCTGGGGGCCCTTCCTCTACAACCTCTCGCTGCTCGATCTGCTGTTCTGCTGCGGCCCGCGGACCCGGGACATCGTGGCCGCTGGCCGCTGAGCGGCCCGGCGGATCTCGCGAGACGTCCTTAGGTGTCTGGTATGTCCACCCTCGACCCTCGACGGGAGGAAGACCATGACCTTCGATTTCGCGACCTATCTCGAGAACGTGGGGCGCTGGCTGATGACCAGCGGCCTGCAGGTCCTGCTCATCGTGGTGATCGCGCTGATCGCCATGCGGGTGATCAAGAGCCTGGTGCTGCGCGGATTCTCCTCCATGGGCCGCGGCCGCGACGACGCCGAGCTGGCCAAGCGCACCGATACCCTCGGCGGCATCGTGGTCCAGGCCGTGGGCGTGGTGGTGATGATCATTGCCGCGATGATGGTGCTCGACGAGTTCGGCATCGACATCGGACCCATCCTGGCCGGCGCGGGCGTGCTGGGCCTGGCCGTGGGCTTCGGCGCCCAGAACCTGGTGCAGGACGTGATCAGCGGCTTCTACATCCTGCTCGAGGACCAGATCCGCAAGGGCGACGTGGTGCAGATCGCCGGCCGTGGCGGCTTCGTCGAGCGCGTGACCCTGCGCATGACCGTGATCCGCGACCTCGCCGGCAGCGTCCACTACGTGCGCAACGGGCAGATCGACGTGGTCACCAACATGACCAAGGACTTCTCCATGTACGTCTTCGACGTGGGCGTCGCCTACCGCGAGGACACCGACGAGGTGGTCGGGGTCCTGCGCGAGCTCTCCGACGAGATCCGCCAGGACGCGCAGTTCAAGGACGACATCCTCGACGACATCGAGATCCTCGGCGTCGACCAGTTCGCCGACTCCGCCGTGATCATCAAGGCGCGCCTGAAGACGAAGCCCATCAAGCAGTGGAGCATCGGACGCGAGTTCAACCGCCGCATGAAGAAGGCGTTCGACGCCCGCGGCATCGAGATCCCGTTCCCGCACGTGACCGTCTACGCGGGCGAGGGCAAGGACGGCCGCGCGCCGGCCTTCCCGTTGCAGCAGAAGGCGGCCGAGGCGCGGGGCTGACGCAGCCGCCGGATAGAGAGCGGGGCCCGAGTGTCCGCATGCTCGGGCCCCAGGGCGCCGGTCCCGCAGGAACCGGGCGCCACGCCAGCGATGCGCCGGTGGCCTAGAACTCGCCCAGCCCCGGCCGGAGCTCCTTGCGGCCCTTCTTCACGTGGCAGACGGTGCAGTCGGTGGTCGTCTCGCTGGGTGCCACCTGGTGGGTCACGGGATAGGCGTAGGCGGTCTCCACGAAGCCGTACTCGCCGCTGTAGGGGACCTCCACGCTGGCCATCCCCAGGCGGATGGCCGCATCCCACTCGAAATCGCCCCAGTAGGCGCCGGTGCCGGCCTTCCCGAGCAGCCTGGGCACCACCATGTTGTTGTACCGGGCGTCGTAGGGCGTCTTGCCGCGATGGATCTTGAAGGGGTAGAGCCTGGACCCGGGGTCGTCCCGGCTGCCGTTGGGCTTCTGCAGCCAGACCTCGGCCCGGGGGTCGATCTCGTCCTCGATGGCCACGTAGCTCATGGTGCCGTCGTACCAGTAGAACTCGGGGGTCAGGTCGCGCTCCCAGCGGAAGGCGCCCTTCTTGCCGTTGTAGCTCTGCTTGCCGTCGGCGCCGGTGATCACGATGGGCTTGCCGCTGGGGTCGCGCTGGCCGGCCTGGGACCAGTCCCACCACACCTTGGTGCTCTGGCCGCGTGCGTAGACGGGGATGTGGCACGCCTGGCAGGAGACCTTCTCGGTGTGGGCGTCGAGCATCCGCTTGCCGTGAGGCTCGGCGCCGTGGCAGGAGTCGCAGGCCATCCGGGGCTCGACGCCGGCGGCGGCGAACATGTCGGCCTTGTGGTCGGCGGGCAGCGTGTACTGACGCCCGGCCATCTGATGGTCCACCGTGGTGTGGCAATCCTGGCAGGTCAGCCCCGCGCCGTCCTCGCTCATGTGCACGTCCAGCTCGCGCGACGCGGTGAGCATGGAGGAGTCCAGGTCGCCGTGCTTGACCGCGTCGCCGCCGCCACCGAAGAAGTGGCAGACGCCGCAGTTGTTCAGCGAGGGGGCGGCCACCGACTGCGCCACCGCGGCCCAGTCCGGCGGGCCGTAGAGCTTGCCGCCGAACATGATGGGCTCGCTGGCGGGGTAGCCGGCGCCCTTGGGGAACTTCTCGTAGGTGCCGGTCTGCTCGTGGCAGATCAGGCAGTCCACGGCCTCCTCGGAGGTGAAGTCGAAGCTGGCGTCCTTCCACCCGTATCCGATGTGGCAGGAGGTGCAGCGGGGCCAGTTGCTGTTCACGTTGATGCAGAAGTTGTTCACGGTGTGCGCGGCCTTGCCGATCAGGCCGGTCTCGTCACCGGGCTGGCGCCAGGTCCAGTGCATGGTGGCATGGACCTCCTGGGCCTCACCGTCGTGGCAGCCGAGGCAGGCGAGGGTCACGTCCTCGGGACGCTCGAACGGGCCGGCGAGTTCCTCGAACCCGGAGTGGTCCATCCGGGCGAATGCGGCCGCGGCGAGGAGCAGGCAGACGGCTGCCAGGAGCAGGGTGAAGCGGACGGTCATGGATTCCTCCTGGATGGCGGACAGGGGCAGGACGTCGGCGGTGAAGCAGGAGTGATGCCAGGACCGGCGAAAAACGCAAGACGCTGTCAAGTGGTCACTTGAGAGACACCCGCCCCCGGTGGATGCCCCCTGGTCGGACCAGGTGTCTATACAGTCGTCTATGCGGCCCACCGCACCAGGCCAGCGCCGTACCCGCGGCGCGGCGCAGCGATGGGAGGCCCCGCCCGGATCGCCGGGTGGGGCCGGCGTGGTCGTCCCCGCGCCGCTCAGCGCGCGAGGGTCAGCTTCCGCGCCGCCCGGATGCCGTCACCTTCCAGTCGCAGCAGGTAGACGCCCGACGGCTGGGCACGCCCGGCGGCGTCCCGCCCGTCCCAGCGGCACGGCGTGCGCCCGGCCGCCAGGGGACCGTCGTGAAGGACGCGCAGGCGGCGGCCGGCGAGGTCGTGGACCGTCAGCCGCAGGTCGCGTGGCGCGTCCAGCTCCACCGCCACGGTCACCAGCGGGTTGAAGGGATTGGGGCGTGGGGGGCCCAGGCGCGCCGGCCCCGGCGGTGGCGGTGCGGCCGTCTCGGTGGTCACGAGGTGGAGCTGGTCGATGAGCATGCGGTCGCCGATCTGTACCCCGAAATAGGTGCAGAACGACCACGAGACGCGCACCATCTCGGTGAGCGTCCCGGTGCCGCCGTGGGGCTGCCACATGCCGTCGACCCGCCAGCTCCAGGTGGCGTCGGCGAGGGCCAGGCTCAGCTCGGTCCAGGTGGTCTGGCTGGGAAACTCCCAGACCGCGCGCTTGATCTCCACCCCGTCGGCAGCTTCCGCTGCCGTGGGCTGCATCTCGAGGCGGCACTGGAAGTTCCAGCCCTGCCAGTCGCCGCGGTGCCAGAAGTGCAGGTGGGTGGCCTGGGTCAGGTCCACCGCCCGCTCGAGGCCGAAGCTGTCGCACCAGTAGGCCCGCAGGGCGCAGGCACCGACGCTCCAGTCGCCGCACTGGCAATCGTCCGCGACGATCAGCTGCTGCGAGATGGCGCACTCGCGGAACCAGCCGTCGTCGGCGGCGGCGGCCGCGTCGGCGTACTCGCTCCAGGCATCGCCGTCGGGGGGGAGGGTGCCTGCCAGGGCCGCCGGTGCGGTCAGCAGGGCCAGGCCGAGGACCAGGTGGCGAGAGATCATGACGGATCCTCCTGGTTCGGGTCCGCCGCGATGATAGCATATTTTCATGATGCCGGGGCGCCGGATCCCTCGGCGCCCCGGCTCGATCGGCGCCTGGACGAGGCGCGCGTTCGCGCCTAGAAATCGTTCTCCAGGACGACGCGGTAGCGGGCCTTGCCGGCGCGCAGGTGGTCGATGGCCTCGTTGACCCTGCTCATGGGGAAGACCTCGGTCACCGGGGCGATGCCGTGCCGGGCGCAGAACTCGAGCATGGCGATCACGTTGCGCGGGGAGGCCATGGGCGAGCCCGAGACGGTCTTCTGCCCGCCGATGAGCCCGAAGGCCGGGACGGGCACCGGCTCGAGCGCCGCGCCCACCAGGTGCAGGCGGCCCTTCGGGGCCAGGGCGTTCAGGTAGGCCATCCAGTCCAGGCTCACGTTCACCGTGGAGATGATCAGGTCGAAGCTGCCCACGGCCTGCTCGAGCTGACCGCTGTCGCGGGAGTCGATGACGTGATGGGCGCCCAGTTCACGGGCCTCGGCGGTCTTGCTCTCGCTGGAAGTGAACGCGGTCACCTCGCAGCCCCAGTGCCGGGCGAACTGGATGGCGAGGTGGCCGAGGCCCCCGATGCCGATCACGCCCACGCGGTCGGTGGGCGCGACGCCGAACTCCGCGAAGGGGGTGAACACCGTGGCGCCGCCGCAGAACAGGGGGCCGGCCTTGAGCGGGTCGAGGGCGTCGGGCAAGGGGAAGGTCCAGCTGGCCTGGGCGTGCACGGCCTCGGCGAAGCCCCCGTGACGGCCCACGATGGTCTGCTCGCGCTGGTGGCAGAGGTTGTGGTCGCCGCCGAGGCACTGCGTGCAGGTCTGGCAGCTGCCGGAGAACCAGCCCACGCCCACGGTCTGGCCCACCTTGACGTTGGTGACGCGGTCGCCCACGGCGGTCACCTTGCCGATCACCTCGTGGCCCGGCACCAGCGGGTAGGCCGTCATGCCCCACTCGTCGTCGAGCATGGAGAGGTCGGAGTGGCAGATGCCGCAACTGGTGACCGCGACCGCCACCTGGTCGGCGGCCAGTGGGGCGGGCTCGTACTCGAAGGGCTGCAGGGGCGCGCCGGCGGCGCTGGCGGCATGGGCTCGGATCATGGCATGGCCTCCTCGGGTTCGATGGGATGGTCCGGGGCGCTCACCTTACTCGTGACCGCGGGTGGCCGCCTCCCGCGCTGCCCGGACCACCTGGGCGGCCGCGGTGGGCCCGCTCTCCAGGGCCGTCAGGTGGCCCATCTTGCGGCCCGGCCGTGCGTCGGTCTTGCCGTAGAGGTGCAGCTTGACCGCGGGCAGGGCGCAGGCCGCCGCCCAGTCCGGCGGCCCGGCGGCCCAGAGATCGCCCAGCAGGTTGGCCATGGCCGCCGCGGGAGCGAAGGCGGCCGTGGCGCCCAGCGGCAGGCCGCACACCGCCCGTACCTGCTGCTCGAACTGGCTGCAGGCGTGGGCGTCGATGGTCAGGTGTCCGGAGTTGTGGGGACGCGGAGCCACCTCGTTGACCAGCAGCTCGCCGCCGGGCAGCAGGAACATCTCCACGCACATCACGCCGACCACCTCCCAGCGCTGCAGCAGGGTGCGGGTGATCTCCAGGGCGCGGTCGCGCACGGCCGCCGGGATGCCCGCCGGGCAGACCGACACGTCCAGGATGTGGTTGGCGTGCTGGTTGGCGATGGGCTCGTAGAGGGCCACCTCGCCATCCAGGCCGCGGGCGCCCACCACGGAGATCTCGCGCTCGAAGACCGCCACGGCCTCGATGATCACCGGCGGCTCGCCCAGGTCGCGCCAGGCGGCTGTCGCCTGGTCGGGACGCTGGACCCGGCACTGTCCCTTGCCGTCGTAGCCCCAGGCCGTGGTCTTGAGGATGGCCGGGCAGCCCACCTCGGCCACGCCGCGCTCCAGCTCGGCCGCGGTCTCGGCGCAGGCGAAGCGTACGGTGGGCACGCCGGCCGCCCGCAGCGCCTCCTTCTCGCGGCGCCGCTGCTGCGTGGTGTGCAGCAACGACCCCGCCGGCCGCACCGGCGCCATCTCGGCGGCGGCCTCGGCGGTGGCCGTGGGCACGTTCTCGAACTCGAAGGTCACCACGTCCACGTTGCGGGCGAAGGCGCGGACGGCGTCGAGGTCGTCATAGGGGGCGCGGACCTCGCGGAAGGCGATCTGGCCGGCGGGCGTGTCGTCCTGCGGCGCGAAGACGGTGACGCGGTAGCCCATGCGGCGGGCGGCCATGGTGAACATGCGGCCGAGCTGGCCGCCGCCCAGGACGCCCAGGGTGGCTCCCGGCTGGATGACGTGGTTCACGACAGCTCCGCCTCCATCACCCGCGCCGTCTGCGCCGCCCGGAACTCGCGCAGGCGGGCGCGCAGGTCGGCGTCCGTGGTGGCGAGCATGCCGACGGCGAGCAGGGCCGCGTTGCGGGCGCCCGCCTCGCCGATGGCCAGCGTGCCCACCGGCACGCCGGCAGGCATCTGGACGATGGACAGCAGGGAGTCCACGCCGCGCAGGACGCGGCTCTCGATGGGCACGCCGAGCACCGGGACCGTGGTCTGGGCGGCCACCATGCCGGGCAGGTGGGCGGCGCCGCCGGCGCCGGCGATGATCACCCGCAGGCCGCGCTCCTCCGCCTCCAGGGCGTACCGGCGCATCACCTCGGGGGTGCGGTGGGCGGAGACCACCCGGGCCTCGTGAGGGACCTGGAACTGCGCGAGCGATTCCGCGGCGTGGCGCAGGGTGGGCCAGTCCGAGGTGCTGCCCATGATGAGGCCCACGAGCGGGGCGGGATTCTCCGGGGACATGAAGGGCTCCTGACGTGCTGGCGGCTCGAGGCCGTGGCTCCGGGGACGGACCTGCGACAAGATCGAGCCTGGCGGGGCGAGCGGCAACACCGGGCTGTTTACCGGCGGTCGGCATTGGGTTAGCCTGTCGATTCCGTGGTCGTCCGGCCCGGTCCGGCCCGTGGCCGTCCGGCGTCTCGCCGCCCCGCTTCCGTCCCGGGAGTCCGTCCATGCGCTACACCGTGGTCTACGCCGAGTATCTCACGACCTTCGCGGACGAGGTGAACGAGCTCCTCGCTCGCGGCTGGACGCCCCAGGGCGGGGTGTTCCAGGCCAAGGGCATCTTCTACCAGGCCATGGTCCATGCCGACGCCAGCGAGGAGTCGTCGCCGTGACCGGACCGGACCACGCGACCCGGCTCGCACGTCCTGCGCCACGGCGTCTGGGCCGTGGCTCACGTGGGCTGGGGGGGGGAGCCTGGGCGTCTTCCTGGTGCTGCTCTGGCGGAGCCTGACGCCACGGTCAGGGCACCAGGGCGAACTTGCCGCCGCGGACGGTCTGCCCCGCCACTTCCCAGCGGTAGAGGTAGATCCCGCCCGGCGCCAGGCGGCCGTCGTCGCGAATGCCGTTCCAGGTCACGTGGTTGGGTCCGGCCACGCCCGCCTGCACCCCGGAGTCCCAGATCCGACGACCTCGCAGGTCGAAGATCCGCACGCGCAGCGGCGCCGGGTGCGCCAGTTCGCAGCGCAGCGTGGTGCCGGGATTGGCGGGATTGGGGCCGGCGCCCCGGTCGACCAGCACGGCGGTGGATCCCGTCGCGCCCGGCCCGGCCGCCACGCCGGTGGTCGCGCCGGTGGCCGTCTCGCGGATGTCGTCCACCATGATCTGGCCCGACAGGCTGCTGTCCTCGATGCGCAGGTAGACCTCGCGGCCGACGAGGTCGGCCACGTCCCACCAGCGTCGCGTCAGGGTGGTCTGGTCCTCGCCGCTCTCGCGGCGCAGCAGGGAGTCGGTGGCCGCGTCGAACAGGCCCACGTAGCAGTCCTCGGGATCCTGCGTGCCGCCCACCAGCAGGGTGATCCACGGCTCGCTGATGGTGAACGACGGCGTGAAGAGCCAGGCGGTCGCCACGTTGCCCAGGGTGTGGCCGGGGACGCCCCCGCCCAGCGGCCCCTGGAAGAACTCCGCGGAGCTGTAGTAGCCATTGCCCTCCAGGCCGACGGGGGGCAGGCCGCGGCGCAACTGGTTGTCGCCGTAGGTGGGGGCGGCCGCCGTGCCCTGGCCGTTCCAGGCGGCGAACCAGCGCGAGAGGGGCTGACGGCCCTGGGGCTGGGGATGGGGATCGCCGGGCACGAACTCCAGCGTGTCGACGTGGGCGACGAAGGCCACGCCGCCCTGGGAATTGTCCTGGAAGTGGCCGATGCGCACGATGTGGTGGGTCTGGCCGTCGTCCACCGAGGTGACCGCCGGCGCGATGCCCAGGGCGATCCAGGCCGCGTTGGCGAAGGTCCAGTTCGCAGGATCGGTGGTGGACATGTGCTTGATGCCGTGGACGTCCTGCTCGTGGAAGAACAGGTGGTGCGTGGACCCGCGCGCGATGTAACCGGTGCTCTCGAGGATGTTGTTGGGGTCGCTGCCGTCGTTGACCAGCCAGACGTCCAGCGGGCTCCACTGCACGAGGTCGGTGGAGGAGGTCCGGCCCACGGCGCCCTGCCACGGCACGTCCTGGTTCACGCGCACGGTGGTCAACAGGTGCCAGCCGGTGTCGTCGCGGTAGAGGAAGGGATCCCGGCAGTCGGCCCAGCCGCCCGCCGGATCGTAGGCGAAGCGGGTCGGGTCGGGCGCCACCACCGGATTCTCCGGCAGCTTGTGCCAGGTGGTCAGATCCTCCGACCAGGCGATGCCGATCCGCTGGTTCATGAGGGTGTCCACGCCGGTATACGCCATCCACCACCGGTCGCTGTCGGGATCGCGGACCACGTCCGGCGCCCAGACGGCCTCGCGCTCGAAGGGGTGATCGGAGACCGAGAGGACCACCTGCGGCTCGCTCCAGGCGATGAGGTCGCTGCTGGTCGTGCGCCAGATGTGATGGGCCGCGGACGGATGGGGCTGGCTCAGCGGGATCGAGTGGTAGAAGAGGTGGAACCGCTCGCCGTCATGGATCAGGGAGCTGTCCCAGACCTGCTCGCCGGGGTGGTGGTAGTAGGGCTGCTCGAAGTCGATCTCCAGGGCGGCCGGCGCTGGCGCGGCGAGCAGGGCGACGAGCAGCAGACCGACGAGCAGGCTGCGGCCGGTGGCGCGGCCCGGCCATCGCTGGCCACGCCCGAGAGCGGGACACGCGCCGTCCATGGGGCCGTGGGCCGTCATCCGGGACCGTTCGAGCACGAGATCTCTCCCCTGGACATCGATTCCTGGTTACGCCGCGGATTCGCGTGTGATTTTACCACCTGGGTGGAAAAATTGCACGGAAAACGGCGCCGCCCGGTGGTCGGAGGAGACGACCACCGGGCACCGGGGCGTCGGCTCGCAGCAGGGCCGGCGCGATCGGCATCAGTCCCGCCGCCGCCAGACCGTCAGCTGGGCCACCGTGTGCTGGAACTTGCGGGCGGTCTCGCGGATCACGAACTCCACGTCGCGGGGGTCGCCCACGGCGGTGAAGTGGGGCTCGAGCGCCGCCTGCAGGCCATCGAGGGTGGTGACGTTCTCGCCGTCCACCTTGATGCCGCCCAGCCACTTGTCCCGCGGGGTGAACTCCTCGAGCCAGGTGTAGGGCGAGGTGATCACCAGCAGGCCCCCGGGTTCGAGGCGCTCGTGGATCCGGTCGAGCCACTTGCGGGGCTCGTACAGCCGGTCGACCAGGTTGGCGGCCAGGATCAGATGATAGCCGGTGAACTGCGGCTTGAGGTTGTGGGCGTCGCCCTGCCAGAACTCCACCCGGTCGCGCACCTCATCCAGGTCCAGATCCGCCAGGTCCACCTCGCGGTAGCTCATCAGCTCGCCCTCGTCCGGCACCGCCCAGCGCGTGCGGCCGGTCCGCTGCAGCTCGTGCCCCACGCGGATGAAGCGGGCGGAGAAGTCGATGCCCGTGACGTGGTCGAAGGTGCGGGCCAGCTCGAAGGTGGCGCGGCCGGTGGCGCAGCCCAGATCCAGGGCCCGGCCCGTGGGCGTGGCGTGCTCCGCCGCCAGCTCGCGACAGACGTCCGCCAGTCGCCGCGGGAAGTTGCGGACGCCGAGGTGCTCGGGCCCGTAGTGGAACTCGCAGTACTGGGCCACCAGGGCGTCGGTCTCGTAGATCTCCTCGCGGACCTGCACCGGCGCCTCGGTGACGATGTACCGGAAGCCGGCGTGCTGGTAGAAGTGCCGGCGGAAGGAGTAGCGGCTGTCGCGGGTGGCCTCGTTGCCGGTGGAGATCCACGAGCCGCCCTTGATGAGGTTGTGCTTGGTGTCGAACGTGGGCGTGGAGAAGTCGTCGTACAGCGGATGCACCGCGAAGCCCGGGAAGCCGGTGATGGGCGTCTCGGTGTGCTGCCAGACGTTGCCCATGACGTCGTGGAAGCCCTGGCCCTGCTCGTGGTCGGTGACCGGGCAGGAGGAGGCCCACTCCGCGAGGTTGATGTTGCCGGGGTCGCGGTCCCAGTCGGGCTGGTCGGGCAGGCCGGTGTGGTCCAGCAGGCGGTACCATTCCTCCTCGGTGGGCAGGCGCACGGGCTGGCCGGAGGCCTCGGCCTTCCAGTTGCAGAAGGCCTTGGCCTCGAGGTAGTTCACCTCGACGGGCCAGTCCCAGGGCATGGGGATCTCGCGGGTCAGGCAGCGCAGCCGGTAGCCGTCCTGGCCATCGGGCACCCAGAAGCGGGGATGCTCGGCCTGCTCGTACTGCCGCCAGGCCCAGCCCTCCTCGGTCCAGAAGCGCTCGGTGCGGTAGCCGGCGGCGTCGATGAACTGCTTGAACTCGCCGTTGGTGGCGAGGTACTTCGCGGCCTGGAAGGCGGGGACGTCCTGGGTGAGCCGGCCGTACTCGTTGTCCCAGCCGTAGAGACCATGGTCGCGGGGCTTGCCCAGGGCGACGCGCCCGCCCGGCACCGCGAGCAGGCTGTTCTGCGGCGCCGGGCCCCGGCGATCGCACACCGGCCAGTCGGGGTGGTCGCGCAGCAGCTCGGTGGGCAGCTGGCGGATGAGCACCGAGCTGGTCTCCAGGTGGATGCGCTCGTGCTCGATGCCCATGAGGATCACCCAGAAGGGCGAGTCCCAGGTGATGGGCAGCGAGAGCGGCAGGTCGCTGATGGCCTGGTCCACCACCGCGCGCACCTGGCGCCGGTACTGCCAGACCGCGGCCACCGGCGGCCAGTCGTAGTTCTGCTCGTCGAGGTCGTCCCAGCTCATCTCGTCGACGCCGATGGCGAACATGGACTCGAAGCGGGGATCGACGCGCTCGGTGACGTGCCTGGCCAGCACCAGCTTGTTGATGTAGAAGCAGGCGGTGTGGCCGAGATAGAAGATCAGCGGGTGGCGCAGGGGGTCGGCGCGGCGGTAATAGGCCTCGTCCGCGGCCAGCACCTCGAAGAGCTTCTCGTCGACGTCGTAGGTGTCGTGGAAGTAGCGCCGGATCTCCTCGCGCTTGGCCTCGGGGGCGCCGGTGTCCAGGACCGGCGTGCGCGCCGGCGTGGGGGTCAGCGACATGATGGTCCCTCTCGTGTCGGCTGAGGTGCGGTGGCGGTCCTCGATCCCGCGACATGCTAGTATCGGTCTCGCGGATTCGCCGGCCGGTCGACCGGATGGCGGGGTCCGTGGTAGATTGGCGGCAGGACCACCGCCCCGGGAGTCGCTCGTGATCACACCGGAACTGCTGCGCGCCATCGCCGACGGCTACTTGCTGCCGCTGGACGGCGTCCATGGCCTGGCCCACTGGGCGCGGGTCCTGGAGAACGGCCGTCGCCTGGCGGACGCCACGGGAGCCGATCCGCGCGTGGTGGAGCTGTTCGCGATCCTCCACGACGCGCGCCGACAGAACGAGGGGCACGATCCTGGCCACGGCCGCCGGGGCGCCCGGCTGGCGACGCGGCTGCGCGGTCGGCTCTTCGAGCTGGACGACCTCGCCTTCGCCCACCTGGTGGAGGCCTGCGACACCCACACCGACGGGCGCCGCCGCGCGCATCCCACGGTGCAGACCTGCTGGGACGCCGATCGCCTGGACCTGCTGCGCTGCTTCATCACGCCCGACCCGCGCCGCCTGGCCACGGCCGCGGCGCGCGAGGCGGCCATCCGCGACTGGGCCAACGAGCGGGCGCGCACGGGTTTCGAGCCGCCGTTCGTGGCGCAGACCTGGCGGCCGGCGCTGGATGGCAGGGGAGGTGGCTGATGAACGACGCCGAGCGTTCGCTGCCCGTGGTGGCCGTCAGCGACGGCACCGGTAGCAGCGCCGAGCAGCTGGTGCGCTCGATGCTGGTCCAGTTCGGCGACCCCGCCGCGCCCATCCTCAAGCAGCCGGGCATCCGCGCGCCGGAGGACGTGGAGTCGGCCGTGAGTCTGGCCCGGGCCACCGGTGCGCTCATGGTGGTGTACACCATCCTGGACGCCGAGCTCCGCGCCCTCCTGGAAGCGCGATGCCGCGAGGCCGGCATCCCCGCCATCGATCTGGTGGGGGATCTGCTCGGCGTGCTGGAGGCGGAGTTCGGCGCGCCGAGCCGGTTCCGGCCCGGGCTGTTCCGGCGCCTGCACCGCGAGTACTTCGAGCGCGTCGAGGCCATCGACTACGCCATCAAGCACGACGACGGCCAGAACCCCGGGACCATCTGCGAGGCGGACGTGGTGCTGCTCGGCCCCTCGCGCACGGGCAAGACCCCGCTGAGCATGTACCTGGCCATGCAGGGCTGGAAGGCGGCCAACGTGCCGCTGGTCGCGGGCATCGATCCGCCGCGGGAGCTGATCCTCTGCGACCACCGCCGGCTGATCGGGCTGGTGATCCGCACCGATCTGCTGGTCAGCTACCGGGCGCACCGGCAGAGCGGCCTGGGCACCCTGCCCGGCCTCTACACCGATCCGGCGCGGGTCTACCACGAGATGGAGACCGCCCGGGCCCACTACCGGCGGCTGCGGGTGGCAACGGTGGATGTGACCAACAAGCCCATCGAGGCCAGCGCCGCGGAGGTCGAGGCGCGGCTGGCGCGGCGGCTGGGCCGCGAGAGCGTGCCCGGTCAGGATACCTGAGGGTCTGGCCGGGACCCGTCGCCGCTAGCCGCCGGCCGGGCCCTGGGGTATGCTGCTGGAGAGAGGTCGTCGCCCTGGTGTTTCTTCTGCCGGAGGTCCCCTGGATGCCGCGCCTGGATACCCGCTCTGCGCTCCTCGGCCTGCTGGCGGCCGCCGTGCTGGTGGCGGCCTGCGCCACCGTGCCCATCACCGGCCGCAAGCAGCTCAGCCTGATCCCCGATTCCCAGCTCCTGAACACCAGCTTCGCCCAGTACGAGCAGGTGCTCGAGCAGAGCCGGCTGAGCGACGACCCCGAGAAGGTGGCGCTCATCCAGCGGGTGGGCGAGAACATCGCCGGGGCGGTGGAGCGGTTCTTCCGGCAGAACGACATGGAGGACCAGCTCGAGGGCTACGCCTGGGAATTCCACCTCATCGACGACGACCAGATCAACGCCTGGGCCATGCCCGGCGGCAAGGTGGCCTTCTACACCGGCATCCTGCCCATCTGCCAGGACGAGGCCGGGGTGGCCGTGGTGATGGGGCACGAGGTGGCTCACGCCGTGGCCGGCCACGGCGGCGAGCGCATGAGCCAGGGGCTGGTCACCCAGCTCGGCGGCATGGCGCTCAGCGAGGCGCTGGAGAGCAAGCCCGCCCAGACGCGCGAGCTGTGGATGACGGCCTTCGCGGTGGGGGCCCAGTACGGCGCGCTGTTGCCGTACAGCCGCCTGCACGAGAGCGAGGCCGACCAGATGGGCCTGATCTTCATGGCCATGGCCGGCTACGATCCGCGCGAGGCGCCGGACTTCTGGCGGCGCATGAGCGAGGCGGGCGGCCAGGCGCCGCCGGAGTTCCTCAGCACCCACCCCGCCAACGAGACGCGCATCCAGAACCTCCGCGACCACATGGACGCCGCGCTCGAGTACTACGAGCGCTGATCCGCCGTCGGTGGTGGGATGATCGCGGCGATCGGACGGCAGGATACACGCTGTCGGCTTGCCGCGCACCCTCCTGGTGGCTAGCATTCGGGAAATCGCGAACCACCATCTCCAACCCCGGAGGCACACCATGCCCAGGCACGAGAAGAGCATCGAGCTGCTGAACAAGGCCATCGGCGACGAGCTGTCCGCCGTCCACCAGTACATGTACTGGCACTTCCACTGCGACGATCAGGGCTTCGACCTGCTGGCCGGACTCTACAAGCAGACGGCCATCGAGGAGATGATCCACATCGAGAAGCTGGCCGAGCGCATCCTCTTCCTCGGCGGCGAGGTGGAGATGGAGGCCTCCGACCCGGTGCTCAAGGAGACCGCTGTCGAGAAGATGCTCGAGACCGCGGCGAAGATGGAGGAGCAGAGCGCGGCCGACTACAACAAGTGGGCCAACGAGTGCGCCCGGAACGCCGACTCGGCGAGCAAGAAGATCTTCGAGGAGCTGGTGGACGACGAGGAGCGCCACTACGACCAGTACGACCAGGAACTCGACAACCTCGGCCGTTTCGGCAAGGAGTACCTGGCGCTGCAGTCCATCGAGCGCAGCAAGAACCGTGGCAGCGGTGGCGGAGAGTAGGGCCCGGTGACCTGGGACGCCATCGTGGTGGGCGCCGGGCCCATCGGCCTGGAATGCGCGGTGCGGCTGCAGCAACGCGGCCGCACCGTGCTCGTGCTCGATCGCGGGGCGGTGGGGCAGACCATCACCTGGTTCCCGCGTCAGATGCACTTCTTCTCCAGCAACGACCGCATCGCCATCTGCGGCGTGCCCCTGCAGACGCTCGACCAGCAGAAGGCCACGCGCGAGGAGTACCTCGCGTACCTGCGGCAGGTGGTGCGGATCTTCGATCTGCCGGTGCGCACGTTCACCTCGGTGACCGACGTGGTACGCGAGGAGCAGGGGTTCGCGGTGCATTGCGTTCCCCACGCGCAGGGAACGTCGGACCCCGGTCGCGCCGGTGCAGCCGGTGCGGCCGGTGCAGGCGGTGCAGCCGATGCGGCCGGCCCCGCCGGCCCCGCCGGGGAGGTCCTGCGGGCCCGGTCGGTGGTCCTGGCCATCGGCGACATGGACGCGCCGCGGCGCCTGGGCATCCCCGGCGAGGAGCTCCCGCACGTCGGTCACTACTTCGAGGAGCCGCACCGGTATTTCGGTCGCCGGCTGCTCATCGTCGGGGGCAAGAACTCCGCCGTGGAGGCCGCGCTGCGCTGTCATCATGCCGGCGCCCAGGTCGCGCTCAGCTACCGGCGCGTCCGCTTCGATGCCTCCTCGGTGAAGTACTGGCTGCTCCCGGAGCTGCAGAGCCGCATCGAGCGTGGCGAGATCGGCGGCCATCTCGGGACCGTGCCCGTGGCCATCGAGCCGGACGCGGTCTCGCTCGAGCACGTCGGCAGTGGCGAGATCTCGGTGGTGCCGGCGGATGACGTCCTGCTGCTCACTGGATACGTGGCCGACACCACGCTCTTCCGACGTTGCGGCATCGAGCTCGAGGAGCCCGACGGCATCCCGGTATACGATCCGGACACCATGCAGACGGCCATCCCCGGCCTCTACGTGGCCGGGACCGCCACGGCGGGCACGCAGGCCCAGTTCGGTGTCTTCCTGGAGAACTGCCACGTGCATGCCGAGCGGATCGCCGCCCACGTGGCCGGCGATGCCGCGCCCGCTGGCGAGACCGGATTCGAGCTCCCCGAGACCTAGGCCGCCCGGCCGGAGTCCGCGCTCGCGGCCGTCGTCCCCGGGACCGGGGGGCGGCGCCACACCAGCCAGCCTCGACGCAGCCAGCGTCCGCGCTGGATCACGTCATGGCCCTCTCCGGCGAGGTGGGCCGCGGTGGCCGCGAACCAGGAGCGCGGGCCCCAGACCGCCTGGGCCCGGGTGGCGGCCGCGGCGCGCTTGCATCCCTCGAGGAAGCCGTGGACCGGCTCGCCCGGAACCATGCGGTGGATGAAGGCCTTGGGCAGGCGCGTCTGCAGGACACCGGGGTCGAAGCCCAGGCGCAGGTTGACGCCCAGGACCAGGGCTTCCAGGCGCCAGGCCGTCGTGCCGACCGCCGCCGCCGCCGTCGTCCCCGCCGCCGCCGCCGTCCCCGCCGTCCCCGTCGTCCCCGCCGCCGGCGACCCGGAACGTCGCAGCACGCAGGCCGACCATATGCGCCCCAGCGGGTCGCTGGTCCCCTCGAGGAGCAGGCCGCCCGGCAGCAGCTGGGCGCAGAGCCCGTCCCAGGCCGGCAGCGCCTCCTGCTCCTCGTACTGCCGCAGCACGTTGAAGGCGCGGATCAGCCGCACCGATTCGCCGTCACGCAGCGGCAGGGCGAAACCGCCGAGGCGGAAGTCGGTGTGCGCGTCGCGGTAAGGCCGGGCGCGGGCCACGCGGTCGGGGTCGAGTTCCACGCCGAGGACGGGGAGGTCGTCCCGGCGGGTGCGCAGGCGGCGGGCCCACTCGAGGGTGGTCCGGGGGGTGGCGCCGTAGCCGAGATCCACGCAGAGGGCGCGGGCCCACGGGCCGGCGCGGCGGGTGAGCAGGGCGGGGTCGTAGTGCAGCAGGAAATGGTCGCTGCCGCGCAGGCGGTTGCCGGCGGTCTTGCCGCGGGTGACCCGGTCGGCGGGCAGGCCGCGGCGGGCGCTGGGGCTGGCAGGGCGGATGGCGTCCATGGTGCGAGAGCAGGGCTGCGGGAAACATCGGGCGCGCGAGCCCGTCAATATGGGGCCAGAGGCGGCGGTCGGCAAACCGGGGTCCGGCGCGGCGCGGACCCTGCGGATCGGCACGTGTCCCGGGAACGCGGCGCCGGGCGCCATGGCCGGTCACCGGTCCGCCGGCCGCCTCAGCCCCCCGGGTCCCAGTTCCGCCGCGCCCGCAGCTCCTTCTGCATGGCCGCCAGGCGCCCGGTGAGCTCGGCCAGCTCGTCGGCCACCTCCGGCGGCGTGCGCAGCCGCCGCTGCGCCACCTCCGCCTCGTCCTGGGCCTGTTGCATGCTGCCGATGACCACGCCGATGAACAGGTTGAGCATGATCATGGTCCCGATCAGCACGAAGGAGACGAAGTACACGGCACCCAGGACCGGCTGGGCTTCCGGCTGCACGGGCAGGGCCATCGGGTTGTCGATGGCGAAGACGTCCGACCCGTACATCTGGATGTACATGATGTCGGTCCAGTCCTCGAGGGTGACCACGCGGAAGAGCGAGAGCAGGGCCAGCTTCAGGTTCCCGAAGTGGACGGGATCGTTGTCGCGGAACATGGCCACGCCGAGCACGGCGTAGACGTAGAACAGCAGGCCGAGCAGGATGCCCACGTAGGTCATGGAGGGCAGGCTCTTGAGCAGGGCCGAGACCAGCAACTGCAGCCGCGGCAGGGCGCTGACCAGGCGCAGGGCGCGCAGGACGCGGGCCAGGCGCAGGACCGCCGCATAGTGCGCGTCCACCGGCAGCAGACAGACGGCCAGGATGGCGAAGTCGAAGAGGTTCCAGGGGTCGGTGAAGTAACGCCACCACTGCCGGCCGTGACGCCCCATCTTGATCAGGGCCTCGGCGCTGAACACGCCGATCACCAGCCAGTCGATGGTCAGGATCAGCGAGCCGTGGCGGGCCATCAGTCCGGGGTAGGTCTCCAGGCCCACGGTGACCGCGCCGACGAGGATGGCGCCCAGGACGGTGCGCTGGAACCACTGGCTCTGCGCCCAGCGATCGAGGTGCCGCGCGAGGGTCACGGGCGGTCCTCCGGCCCGGGTTGCTGCGGCAGGATCTTGCCGTCCCGGTCGCAGAGCTGTCGATCGATGCGGGTGGAGGGATCGGGCGGGGCGCCGTTGCGCAGGGCCGCCCGCGCCACCAGCTGCGCGCCCACCGGGATGGTGAAGAACAGGAAGGACACCGCCAGGACCGCGCGGGCCCAGGCCCCGCCCTCGCCCAGGGCGGCGGCCACGCCCAGCAGCACGCTGCAGACGCCCAGCGTGGCGGCCTTGCCCGCGGCGTGGCTGCGCATGTAGACGTCGGGGAACCGCACCAGACCCGCCGCCGCCAGCAGGATCATCAGCACGCCGAAGGCGCCCAGCGCCACCGCGACGACGATCATGGCTCCCCCCTCTTCTCCAGGTACCAGGCCAGCGCCACGGCGCTGATGAAGGTGACCATGGCCACCGCCACCGCCACGTCGAGGAACACCGCGCGGCCGGTCTGCCAGGCCATGAGCGCCACGCCGCCCACCGCGGCGATCACCAGCACGTCGAGGGCCATGACACGGTCGGCCAGGGTGGGGCCCCGCAGCAGCCGCAGCGTGGCCAGGCCCATGGCCAGCACCACTCCCGAGAGCAGGGTCACCAGCAACGGCTGCATCATGACCTCCTCCCGTCGTCGAGCAGCTCGCGGACGCGCCGCTCGTACCCCTGCTTGATCTCGCGGCGGAGCTGGTCGTCGCTCTCGGCGAACATGGAGTGCACGAGCATCTGGCGGCGATCGTCCGACAGGCCCAGGGCGATGGTCCCCGGCGTCAACGTGATCAGGTTGGCGAGCAGGGTGATCTCCACGTCCGATTCCACGTCCAGCGGCACGCAGACGATGGCCGGCGCGCGGTTGGCCGCGGGGGTGACCACGTCGTAGGCCACGCGCAGGGACGACCTCACCAGTTCCCAGGCGATGAACGCCAGGAACGACACCGTCTGGGGCAGCCGCCTGAAGTAGCGGCGGTCGTGCTCCTCGGGCCACAGCCACCACAGCAGGGCATAGCCCAGGACCAGGCCCGCCGCGGTGCTGGCCCAGCCGGGGTCGCCGGTCGCCAGGACCCACAGGCCCGTCAGCACCAGATGCAGCGCCAGCAGCTTCATGGGCTCACCGCCTGGACCATGAGATCCGGTCGCAGCAACGCCGTGGCGGCCAGGTGGGCCAGGTCCAGCAACGGGCCCGGCACCAGGCCGATCACCGTCACCAGCAGCACCAGCGCCGTGGTGGCCGCCCACATCGCCGGTGCCCCCCGCGCGCGTTGGTCGCGTCCGGCGTCGGCGCCACGGTCGCGTCCGTTCGTCTCGCCCGCCGGGGCGCCGTCCCCCCCGGGCGCCGGCTTCCAGAACACCTCGATCCAGATCTTCAGCATGCTCAGCAGGGTGAGCAGTCCCGCGGCCAGGGCCACGGCCAGGACCCACCACTGCTCCGCCAGGACGCTGGCGCGCAGCACCGCCAGCTTGGCCCAGAAGCCCGACAGCGGCGGAATCCCGGCGAGCGACAGCGCCGCCAGCAGGAAGAGCACCGCCAGTGCCGGCCGCGCCGCGTAGAGGCCGCCGGCGGGCTGGAGCCGCGTGGTGCCCAGCTCGCGCCGGACCAGGCCGGCCACCATGAACAGCGCCGGCTTGACCAGCCCGTGGTGCACCACGAAGAACACGGTCGCCACCAGCCCGGCCAGGCGCACCTGCGGATCCGGCGTCGACAGCAGGCCCACGCCCACGGCGATGTAGCCCACCTGGCTGATGCTGTGCCAGGCCAGGATCCGCGTCATCTCCATCTGGGTCACCGCGCCGAGCACGCCGCTGAGCATGGTGACCGTGGTCGCCACCAGGACCAGCGGGTAGACTTCCGGCACCGCGGCCAGCGGCAGGGTGAGCACCCGCAGCAGGGAGTAGACGCCCACCTTGGTCAACAGCGCGGCGAACAGCGCGCAGATGCCCGCGCTGGGCACGTGGTAGCTGGCCGGCAGCCAGAAGTACAGCGGGAACAGGGCGGCCTTCAGGGAGAACGCGACCGCCAGCAGCACCGCCACCGCGGCGACCGCGTTGGGGCGCACGGCATGGACCTCGGCCAGACGGCCGTGGAGGTCGGCCAGGTTCAGGGTGCCGGCCAGGCCGTAGACCGCGCCGGCGGCGAGCAGGAAGAGCAGCGAGCCGAAGAGGTTGAGGACCAGCGCCTTCACCGCGCCCTCGAGGTCGTCCCGGCGGCCGCCCAGGACCAGCAGGCCGAAGCTGCCCACCAGCAGCACCTCGAACCACACGTAGAGGTTGAAGAGGTCGCCGGTGAGGAAGGCCCCCGATACGCCCAGCAGCAGCACGTGCAGGAGCGGAAAGAACATCCGACGACCCCGCCGCAGGGGCGCCTCGGCCGCCCCGTAGACCGCCACCACGGTGGCGATCACCGCCGCCAGCAGGACCATCACCGCGCTGAGGCCGTCGGCTGCCAGGGTGATGCCCACCGGCGCCTGCCAGCCGCCGATCTGGAGCGCGAGCGTGCCGGTGCGTCGGACCTCGCCCAGCAGCAGCAGCGCCGCCGGCGACAGCAGCACCGCGGCCCCCACGCCCGCCACGGCCTGCAGGCGTGGCGAGCGCCAGAGCGCCAGCGTGAGGCCTGCGCCCAGCAGGGGGATCAGCAGCGGGGCGACCAGCAGCGCGTTCACGTGTCGGTCCTCCGCAGGCTGTCGGGGTCGTCGTCGCCCACGGCGTCGTGCGTGCGCCAGAGCAGCGCGGCGGCGAACGCCAGCAGCGCGAAGCCGATGACGATGGCCGTCAGCACCAGGGCCTGCGGCAGGGGATCGGCCGTGCCTGCCGGTGGTGCGCTCCGTCCCTCGGCGATCAGCGGCGGCGCCGCGCGGGTCAGGCGCCCGGCCACCAGGACGCCCAGGTTCACGGCGTTGCCCAGCAGCACCAGCCCCACCAGGAGCTGCCCCAGCGAGCGCTGCAGCAGCAGGTAGAGGCCGCTGCCGAAGAGCACGCCCACCACCAGGGCCAGCAGGAGCGTCATGCCTGGTCTCCTTCCTCGCGATCGGGATCGATCACGCCCAGCAGGATCAGCGTCACCGCGCCGAGCACCACCAGGTACACGCCCACGTCGAAGAGCAGCACGGTGCCGAACTTGCCCAGCGAGAGCAGCTCGCCCCACCACTGGCCGGTCATGAAGGCCTGTCCCTGCAGGAGGGCCGGGACGCCGCTCAGCGCGGCCAGCAGCAAGCCGACCGCCAGCAGGGCGAGCGGACTGGTGCGCAGCAGCCGCCGCGCCGGCAGCGGTCCGAAGGCCAGCGCGTGGACCACGAAGCCGGCGGCCGCCAGCAGGCCGCCGATGAAGCCGCCACCGGGCTCGTTGTGGCCGCGGAGCAGCACCACCACCGACATGCCCACCAGCAGCAGCGTCACCGGCCGGCTGACCACGCGCAGGGGGATCCAGTTCATGCGGTCCCCTTCCGCTGCCGGCGCAGCCGCAGCCGCAGCAGCACCCAGATGCCCAGCGCCGCGGCGGTCACCACGGTGATCTCGCCCAGGGTGTCCAGGGCACGGAAGTCCACCAGGATGACGTTGACCACGTTGCGGCCATGGGCGTCGGGCACCGCCCGTGCGAGCATGGCCTCGGCCACCGGGCGGGGTCGTTCCCCGGCTGCGGCCACCAGTACCAGCGCCGCGGCCATGGCGCCGCCCACGGTGGCGATGCCGGCGTCCCGCCAGCGCGACAGGCGGGGCACCGGACGCCGCCGCGACGGCATGCGCAGCAGGGCCGCTGCCATCACCACCACCAGGAGGGTCTCGACGAAGAGCTGGGTGATGGCCAGATCCACACCGCCGTACAGGCCGAAGACCAGGGCCAGGCCCAGGCCGGTGATGCCGGCGAACATCATGCTGACGATGGGCCGCTGCGCTGCGCAGGCCGCCAGCCCGCCGGCGGCGATGAGCAGGGCCAGCAGCGTCTCGTAGAGGTACTGCGGCGCCGGCGGCTGGGGCGACTCGGCCGCGCCCAGCGCCCGGACCAGGAAGGGACCCGCGAGCGACACGGTGGCCAGGATCACCACGGCCACGTAGAAGCGCAGCGGGCCGCGCTGCACCTGGCGCGTGTGCCAGGCCGCCAGGGCGAACAGGCCGGCGAGGGCGCGGTCGTAGAGCGCGGCCGGGGTGATGGCCTCCAGCGGGCGTGGCAGGGGCGGCAGGTGCCAGAGCCGGGGGAGCCGGCGGTAGATCGCGTAGCCGCCGGCGAAGGCCACCAGGCTGATGGCCAGCAGCGCGAGCGCCTCGAGGCTCAGGCCGCTCCAGAGCTTGAGCTTGATCGAGGTCGGTCCACCGGCGATGGCCGAGGCGGCGGCCGTGCCCAGGCCGAGGTCGAAGATCGCGGGGATCAGGCCGACGGCGAGGCCGAGGGCGCCGAAGAACAGCGGCCCCACCAGCATGGTCAGCGGGGCCTCGTGGACCGTGCGGGCCTCGTGGCTGCGCCGGCCCCAGAACGGGCGCACGGCCAGGGCGAGGGCCAGGGTCACCATGATCACGTTGGTGATCACGGCGGCCAGTACGAGCCACTCGCTGAGCGCTGCGAGGTCCAGCTTGGCCTGCAGGGCGAGCTTCTTGCCCATGTAGCCCAGCGCCGGCGGGGCGCCGCCCATGCTCAGGGCTGCCAGCAGCGCGGCGGTCGCGGTCCACGGCATGGCCCGGCGCATGCCGCTGAGCTCGGCGAGGTCCCGGCTCCCCACCTCGTGGTCCACGTTCCCGGCCACCATGAAGAGGGTGGCCTTGTAGAGGGCGTGGACGGTGAGGAAGACCACCATGGCGCCGATGGCCGTATCGCTGGCGATGCCGAGCAGGAGCACCAGGGTGCCCAGGGCGCTGATGGTGGTGAAGGCGAGCACGGCCTTCAGGTCGCGGTGGCCGAGGGCGAGGAGGGCGCCGCCGATCATGGTGACCGCCCCCAGCGGGATCACCAGCGGGCTCCAGAGCGGGCTGGCCGACAGCACGGGCAGCAGGCGCGCCAGCAGGAAGACGCCGGCCTTGACCATGGTGGCCGAGTGCAGCAGGGCCGAGACCGGCGTGGGACCGGCCATGGCCGCGGGCAGCCAGTAGTGGAAGGGCATCTGGGCGCTCTTGGTGGCGGCGCCGGCGAGGATGAGCAGGAGCGCGGCCGGGAACAGCGGGTCGGCCTGCAGCGTGGGGCCGAGGGGCAGCAGCGCGGAGATGGTGGTGGCGGCGGCGAGGTCGAGGCCGGCGGCTCGCTGGGCGATCACCACCAGGATCACCAGGCCGCCGAGCAGGGCCAGGCCGCCGGCGCCGGTGGTCAGCAGGGCCTTGCGTGCGGCATCGCGGGCATGACCGGCCTCGTGCTTGAAACCGATGAGGAAGAACGAGGTGATGCTCGTCAGCTCCCAGCAGACGAACAGCAGCAGCAGGTTGTCGGCCAGCACCAGGCCGAGCATGGCCGCGATGAACAGGAGCAACAGGAGGTAGAAGCGGCCCAGTCGCGGGTGGCCGGCCAGGTAGCCGCCCGCGTAGAGCGTCACCAGGCCACCGATCCAGCCCACCAGCAGGGCGAAGACCACGCTGAGGCCGTCGGCCCGGAAGGCCAGGTCCACCCCGAGCTGCGGCACCCAGGGCAGGACCAGCGTCAGCGGCTCCTCGCCCGGGTAGAACCGTACCCCCAGCAGGGTGACCGCGGCCGCGGGCGCCGCAGCCAGCAACCACGGCGTCACGCGGCGGCCGAGCAGGCGTAGCAGGGCCGGGGCGGCCAGGGCGGCCACCAGCGGAGCGAGCAGGACCCAGGACACGAGGGCGCGGGCCTCCGGATTGAAGGGCGACGATCGAAAATGCGCGCCGACAAGCTATGCGCGAGCCCGCCGTCTGGCGAGGGGCAATCGCCGGTCCTGCGGCCCGTCGTCGCCTGTATTACCCTGGCGGGATGATCGACCGCGACCAGCCCCTCCCCGTCGCCGTGCTGCACGAGCGCCGCCTGCGCGTCTTCATCGTGCTCACCGGCCTGTTCTTCGGCACCCTGGCCATGCTCAACATCCTGGGCATCAGCCGCTTCGTGGTGCTCGGTTCCTGGGATCCGCTGCTGGGCTGGCAGTGGGGCGCCTGGGGCGACGTCAGCTTCGCCGTCGCGGTCGGCGTGCTGCCCTACCCCCTCACCTTCCTCTGCACCGACCTGATCAGCGAGTTCTACGGCCGCCGCCGGGCCAACTTCGTGGTCCTGGTGGGCCTGCTCATCAACCTCTGGGTGGTGGCCATCATGTGGCTGGGCGGCGCGCTGCCCGGCGGCGGGCCGGCCGAGGACGCCTTCTTCACCATCCGCCGCCTCACCTTCGGCGCCGTGGCCGCCTCGATGATCGCCTACCTCGCCGCGCAGCTGGTGGACGTCCAGCTCTTCCACTTCTGGAAGCGCCTGACCCGGGGACGACACCTCTGGATCCGCAACAACGGCTCCACGGTGGTCAGCCAGTTCGTGGACACCTGCGCGGTGATCGTCATCACCCACTTCTACGCCGAGGCCCTGCCGCTGCAGGCGGACCGCGACCTCTGGCCGCAGCTGTGGACCTTCATCGCCACCGGCTACGTCTTCAAGCTCCTCGCGGCCCTTCTCGATACCCCCATCATCTACGCCCTGGTCGCCCTGCTCTCCCGCTACCTCCACCTCGACCCCGTCGGCGACCCCGAGACCGACGCCATGGGCCCGCCGGCGACCCCCACGCGAAGCGAGCGCGGCGCCGGAGGCGGCCGCCGCGCCCGCTAGAGCCTCGCGACGACCGCCGCGGTCATGTCGGTGGTGCCGGCGGTGCCGCCCATGTCGCGCGTGCGCACCTTCCCCTCGGCGATGACCGCGGCGATGGCGTCCTCCAGGCGGGTGGCCAGGTCGGCCTCGCCCAGGTAGTCGAGCATCATCCGCGCGGACAGCATCATGGCGATGGGGTTGACCCGGTTCTGGCCCACGTACTTGGGAGCCGAGCCATGGCTGGGCTCGAAGATGGCCACCTGGTCGCCGATGTTGCCGGAGCAGGCGAAGCCCAGGCCGCCCACGAGCTGGGCGCAGAGGTCGGAGACGATGTCGCCGAACATGTTGCTGGCCACCAGCACGCCGTAGTCCTGGGGGTTCTTCACCAGCCACATGCACATGGCATCGATGTTGGTCTCCCACAGCTCGATGCCGGGATAGTCCCGGGCGATCTTCCGGGCCTCCCGCACCATCAGGCCGCTGGTCTCGCGGATCACGTTGGGCTTCTCCACCACGGTCACCGACGCGTAGCCGAACTGCTTCGCGTACTCGAAGGCGTCACGCACGATGGCCTGGCAGCCCTGGCGCGTGAAGATGCGCACGCTGGCGGCGATGTCGTCGCTGGCCGTGCCCGCCAGACGCTCCATCTGGGCCGGGTGGGTCTCCTGCATCACGTCACGGACGGCATCGGGCAGGGGGTGCCACTCGACGCCCATGTAGAGGCCCTCGGTGTTCTGGCGGAAGACCACCAGGTCGAGGTCGTCGCGGTAGTTGAGGGGGTTGCCGGGGTAGGCCTTGCAGGGGCGCAGGTTGGTACGCAGGTCGAACTGCTGGCGCAGGCGCACGATGGGGCTGCGGTAGACGTGGCCCTGGCCCCGCAGCTCGGCGACCAGCTCCTGCTCGGCCTCCTCCTTGGGCTTGGAGGTGATGGCGCCGAAGAGCGCCGCGTCCACGGACTCGAGCATGGCGATGGTCCGGTCGGGGAGGGGGTTGGCCTCGGTGCGCCAGATCTCCCAGCCGATGTCGCCGGGGATGTATTCCGCGTCGAGGCCGAGCTTGTCGAGCACCACGCGGGTGGCCTCCATCACGTCCACACCCACGCCGTCGCCGGGCATCCAGCCGATCCTGTACTTCGCCATGGTCGCGTCTCCTCCGGGGCCGGGGTCAGAAGGGCGAGGCCGCCGTCACGGGGCGACCGCGGTCGCATCTCGCCCCGAAGATAGAGCGTGATCAACTGCGGAGAAAGGTTTCCCTCCGCCGGCGGGCGGGTGGGCCGTCGGCGATCGGCCGCCATCGGTCCGGATCAGCGGCAGAGGGGCCGGGGAATGGCGAAGGAGGCGCGCCCGGTCGGGGCGCGCCTCCTGGCGGGAAAGACGGTGACGGGGCTACCGGTCGTACAGTCCCTTGACCTCGCTCAGCGTGCTGGCCTCGGTGCTCACGGGGTTGCAGTCGAGGCCGGGGAAGACGCCGCTGATGGTGCCGGAGCAGGACTCGCCGCTGTTCTTCTCGATGAGGACGGGCAGCGTGTCGTCCACCGGGACCGGGCCGTAGTCCGAGTAGAAGGTGAACGTGCCCGAGCCCACCGGACCGGGCTCGCACTCGTCGGACATCGTGGTGGGCTCCCACTTGATGATGATGCCCTCGTCGCCCGGGATGGAGGGGTCGCCGTTGCACTCGATCATCGCGTAGTACTCCACCATGCAGTCGCCGGGCACGCCGTCGGAGGTGCCAGCCACGTCGGTGAAGCGGATCGCGTCGACGATCTGGTCGCACTCGCAGGCGCCGCCCGGGGCGTCGATCACCAGATCGAGGTGGCTCAGGGCGGTCTGGTCGTCGGTGTCCCAGGTCATCTCCAGGGTGTAGCACCACATGCCGAGGGAAGGGTCGCCATCGTTGACGGCGGCGGTGATCTCGCCGCCGATGAAGCACTGGGCGGCGGCGGGGCCGGCGGCCAGCAGCAGGGCGAGCAGCCCGAGGAGGGTCTTCGTGCGCAAGGTGATCATCATGGCTCCTTTGCATGGACGGGCGAGGATCTTCGGATCCCGGGCCGCGATTCTACGGATATCGTCTCTCAAAGTCAACGAGATAAGTCGCGTTAGGGCGGGCGGTCCGGGCGCCATGGGCTGCCGCCAGCCCGATTCAGGGGCGGGCGGCCTCGGCGTAAAGCGCCTCGAGCCGGTCGACGGTCCGGCGGAACGCGAAGTGGCGATCGACGTGATCGCGGGCGGCGGCGCCCACGCGGCGGCGGGCCGCCGGATCCTCGAGGAACGCCGCCAGGGTGTGGGCGAGGGCGGCGACGTCGTCCAGGGGGACCGTCCGGCCCACCTCCGGGGCGGTGATCACGTCGGTGACGCCGGGGATGGCGTAGGCCACCGGGGGCAGGCCGGCAGCCATGGCCTCGAGCAGCACCAGGGGCAGACCTTCCCAGCGCGAGGCCATGGCGAAGACGTCGGCGGCGGCCATGACCCGGTCGAGGTCGGGCAGGTTGCCGGGGAGCTGGACGTGCGCGGCGAGCCGCTCGCTGGCGACGGCGGACTCCAGCTGCTGGCGGTGCTCGCCCTCGCCGGCGATGACCAGGCGGAACGGTCGGCCCTGATCGCGCAGACGCGCGGCGGCGGCCACCAGGTCGCCGTGGTTCTTCTGGGGGCCCAGCCGGCCGGCGGCCAGGATCAGGGGCACCTGGTCGGGTACGGCGAGGCGCTCGCGGATGGCGGCGCGTTCCCGCGGCTCCAGGGTCGCTCCCGGCGCCACCCCGTTGGTCACGGTGCGCAGCCTGGGCGTGGCCTCCGGGTCCAGCCCGAGCTGCGCGCACATGCTGGTGCGGACGTCGGCGGAGACCGCCACGGTGAAGGCGCAGCGCCGGATGATCTGGCGGTAGGCCTGTATGCGCAGGGTCCGGCGTAGCGGGTGGTCCGCGTCGCCGTACTCGAATTCCTGGTTGTTGTGGATGGTGGCGATCACCGGACAGGCGCCCGACCATTGCGTGAGCAGCCCCCAGAAGTTGGCGCCCGGAAGATGGGTCTGCATCACGCCGATGCCCGTCTCGCGCACCAGGTCGAGGAGCCGGCGCCGCCCCCGACCGATCGAGGCGAGGAAGCGCGGGGGGTTGCCGACGGGGCCGCGCACGTGCCTCAGTTCGTGCAGGTGCACGTCCGCGGCCACGCGGTCGCGCAACGGGCCGGGGGACTCGATCACCACGAGGTGCGAGGAGTGCCCCCGGGCCGCCAGCGCGTTGGCGAAGCGGACGGCCAGCTGCTCGGCGCCCCCCATGCCGAGGGTCTCGATCACCTGCGCGATCGGGGGTAGCGAGGATGGGCTGGCGGGCATGCGAGGCTCCTGGGCGTGGGCTTGGCGAGGCGCAGGGATCGTCCGTCATGGATAGCCCATGGCGGCGAGGTCGTCCAGGTTCCGCTGGCGCCTCGGGCGCGGGGCGGGAATCCGGGACGATCCTTGTTGACCCCCTGAGGATTATACCGTAAAATATATATCGTAAAAACAATCAAGATTCCTCCGGACACCGTGGAGTCCCTCCATGCCAGATCGCACCGCAGCGCGCGCGGCGCTCCTGCTCGGCTGTGTCCTGCTCCTCGGCGGTTCCGCTGCCCATGCGGCCCGCTACCACGTGGACCCGGGCGGCCTGCGCACCACCGGGCCGAGCGTCCCGGGCGACTGGGGCGCGGAGAACGTGTACTCCACCGTGGCGCTGGCCGCCGCGGCGTGCGCGAGCGACGACACCATCCTGGTCTCGCAGGCCATCCATGCCATCGACACCGCCGTCGCGTTGCCCGCCCTGCTGGGCAACCGGCGGCTCTCCACCCGCCACGAGGGCGCCGTGCTGGCGATCGCCGCGAGTGGCCGCCTCGACGCCGGTGGCGGCGCCGACACGGTGACCTTGCAGGGACTGACGCTGCGCGGCGGGCAGGCGTCGCGGGTCGGCTCCGCGCTGGACGTGACCCCCGCGGGCGGGCTGCCGTCCCGGCTGGTGATCCGCGGGTGCTGGGTGGAGGGCTTCCACGATGGCGGGGCGATGCGCGTCCGGCCAGCGGATCCGGGCCTGGTCCTGGAGGTGGAGGACAGCCACTTCCGCGACAACACCCGCAACTGGCGCGGCGGCGCCATCTACCTGGAGACCGGCATCACGGCCACCTTCACGCGGTGCGGGTTCGAGGGCAACGCGTCGTCGACCACCGGCTCCCGCGGCGGCGCCGTGGCCGTGGTCGCCGACGCTGCACCCTCGTTCGTGACCTTCGTCGGCACCGACTTCCGCGACAACCGCTGCGACGGCCCCGGCGGCACGGTGTTCGTGGAGAACGGCGGCGCCGTGTTCGACGACTGCGAGCTGCGCGGCAGCCGCAGCGGCCTGGGTACCAGCTGGTCCGAGGGCGCGGGCGTGTTCGTCCGGCGCAACGGCGGCCACACCGAGCCGCTCACCGTCACGGTGACCGACTGCCGGTTCCTCGACAATCGCGGCAGCCTCGCGCTCGGCACCGATGCCGGCGATGGCGGTGCGCTCATGGTCCGCGGCGACAGCGAGCGCTACTTCGACGTCACCGTGCGGGACTGCCTCTTCCAGGGCAACTACAACGCCCAGGGCGCGGGCGTCTACATCGGCCGCTTCGCCAGCGGGCTCATCGAGCGCTGCATCTTCCGCGACAACGCCGCCTACTACCAGGGCGGCGCCTCCATGAAGGGCGGCGCCCTCGAGGCCAACGTGGGCGAGATCGCCATCTACAACCACTGCCTCTTCGAGAACAACCGCGCCGGCTTCCGCGACGACGGCACCGACACCGGCGAGTACAGCCGCGGCGGCGCGGTGATGGTGCGCGTCAATCCCCGCGCCACGCTGAACAACTGCACCTTCCTGGACAACACCGTCAACACCGCCGGCTACGCGCTGGGCGACGGCTTCGCCCATGCGAGCGAGGGCTGGACCTTCACCCCCGAGCGCCTCTGTCGGCTCTACAACTGCGTGTTCTGGGGCACCGGCAACGACTATCAGCTCTACTCCGATAGCGACGGCATGGCCGAGATCGCCAGCTGTGCCGTGGTGGAGACCGAGCTGCGTGCTCCGGGCGTCACGCCGACCGGCATGGTCTGGCTCACCGACCGGCCGTTCTCCACCGCCACGAGCGCGTTCCCGGCCGCCGGCGGCGTGCTCATCGACGCCGGCCTGGATCTCGGCCTGACCGTCGATCTCGCGGGACGACCGGTTCCTTCAGGCGCCGCTCCCGACCTGGGCTGCTACGAGTGGTACGACGTGGTGGACGTGCCGCCCACCACCCCGGACGCGCTGTCCCTGGCGGCCTGGCCCAATCCGTTCAACCCCCGCACCACCGTCTCCTGCCGCCTGGGCCGCACCGCGCACGTCCGCGTCAGCATCCACGACCTCGCCGGCCGCCACCTCCGCGATCTGCACGCCGGGACGCTGCCCGCCGGTGGCCATGCGTGGGTGTTCGATGGTCTGGATGCCCGGGGACGGCCACTGGGCTCGGGGGTCTACCTGGCCGTCCTGCAGGTGGATGGCCAGGCGGGCACGGCCACCAAGCTGACCCTCGTTCGCTGACCGGTCCGGCCGGGCGGCGCGGTCCGGACAGTCGGCGCGGTCCGGCCGCCGTGGCGGATCAGTGCGGCAGTCCGGCCACCTCGCGCAGGATCCCCTCCAGCTGGACCATGTGTGCGCGCCGGTCGGCGTGGGCCTCGGCCCAGGCGCGGGCCGCCGCGCGGGCCGTGTCCGGCAGCGCCGCCGCGCGCCGCAGCGCGGCCAGCAGCCCCTCCGGATCGCGCGGGGGCGCGATCACCCCCGTCTCGCCATCGCGGATCATCTCGGGGATGCCGCCGATGTCGGTCCCCACCAGCGGCACGCCCGCGGCCAGCGATTCCAGCGCGGCCATGGGCCCGTTCTCGTACCACTCGCTGGGCAGCACGGTGAAGCGCGCCCGGCCCAGGGCGGCGCGCAGCCCGGCGATGTCGAGGCTGCCGAGGAAGCGCACCGAGCGCAGACCACGGGCGTGGGCCTGCTGGCGGAGCTGCTGCTCCTGGGGGCCGGCGCCGGCGATGGCCAGCGGCAGCGGATCGCCCGCCCGTTCCCAGAGCGCCTGGGCGTCGAGCAGCGTGGTCAGCCCCTTCTCGGCCGAGATCCGGCCGAAGAACAGGAAGCTGTCCGGTCCGGCGGTTCGCTCCAGCCGTCGCGGATGCCAGAAATCCAGGTCCACGAAGTTGGCCAGGTGCTGCAGCTTCGCCACCGGCCAGCCCCAGGCGACGAACTTGTCCCGGTAGTAGCGGCTGGGGCACAGGAACCGCGACACGGCGCGTGGATAGAGCTGCCGGCGGGTGTGGTTCCAGGTCTCCACGGCGGCGAGCAGCGAGGCCGGCCGCGAGTCCTTGACGCAACGCCCGCGCACCGCCTCGAGGAACCGGCCGCCGCGGCACCGCTCGCAGACCTCGCCCTGGCGCAGCATGTGGATGGCGGGGCAGAGCAGGCGGAGGTCGTGCAGGGTCATCACCACCGGGATGCGATGCCGCGCGAGCACCGGCAGGATGGACGGACTGAGGTGGTGGTAGACGTTGTGCAGGTGGGCGACGTCCGGCCGCACCTCGGCCAGCAACGCGTCGAGCTTGCGGGCGGCCTCCCGGTTCCAGATCAGCGAGAGGGCGTCGCCCAGGGCGCCGGCGTCCAGGCGGGGACGGCGGTAGTCCCGCGCGCGGACGAAGAACCGGTCCCACGGGCTCGGCCGTGCGTGCTCGTCGGCCATGGCGAAGGGCACCACCGTCCACCCCGCGGCCAGCAGGTCCTCCTCCTCCTGCAGCAGGTAACGGCCGACGCCGCCGGCGGGGCCGATGTCGTGGTAGAACTTGTTGACGAGCAGCAGGGTGGGGCCGGCCATGGAGACCTCGTGACGGCTTGAGGGTGCCGGTATCATGGGAGGCGCGGCCGGGGGTGTCAACCGGTGGCGAGCGGCCCGTCTCCGCGGCAGGCGTGTGCGGATTTCTGTGCTGAATCGGTGGTATCATGTGAAAAAATGCGTTATTATTACCCCCGGGTCCCGGTGCGGACGCGCCCGGGCCCTTCGGGATGACCGCTGCCGGGCCGCCGACCGCCTGCCCGGCGCCACGTCCGCCGCTGTCCGGGAGGCGCGCCTCACCATGTCGACGTCCCTCCGTCCCCTCGCGGGCGCCGCGGCCCTGGTGCTCGCCCTCGGCAGCGCCGCGCCCGCGGCGATGATCACCGTCCCCGCCGACCAGCCCACCCTGGCGGCCGCCATGCTCGCCGCCGCCCCCGGCGACACCATCCAGCTCGCGCCCGGCAGCTACCTCGAGCACGGCATCGACCTGGTCGCCGGCGTCACGGTGCTCGGCGATCCGGACGACCCCGCCGCCGTGGTCCTCGATGCCGGCGGTCTCGGCCGCATCCTCGACGCCTTCGGCCTGGCCGAGGCCCCGGAGTTGCGCGGCCTGACCTTCACCGGCGGCAGCACCCTGGACGGCTGGTGGGAGGCCCTCGGCGGCGCGGTCCGCTGCCGGTCCTCGGCGCTGATCGTGCGCGACTGCGTCTTCACCGACAACGAGGCCGTCCTCGGCGGCGGCCTCGGCTGCCTGGACGCCGAGCTGACCATCGCCGATACCGTCTTCCACGCCAACCGTGGCATCGGCACCGCCTGGACCGCCGGCGGCGGCCTGTACGTGGACGACAGCGCCGGCAGCGTGGCTCGCTGCGAGTTCACCGACAATACCGCCTTCGCGGTGGACCTGCCCGGCGACGCGGCCGGCTTCTACAGCGAGAGCAGCCAGATGCTGGTGCAGTCCTGCACCTTCACCGGCAACAGCACCGGCGCCGGCGGCGCGGGCTTCTACTCCTACCTGGACGACTTCCCCATCCTCGAGGACTGCCACTTCGAGAACAACCAGTCGGACTTCGGCGGCGCCATCTACCTGGAGAACTCCTACGCGATCCTGCGTCGCTGCACCGTGGTGAACAACACGGCGAAGATCGCCGGCGGCGCCCTCATCGACGACGGCTCGGTCTGCGAGATCGTCGACAGCACGTTCTCCGGCAACGTCGCCACCCAGTGGGCGGGCGGCGCCATCGGCGCCTGGGTGGCCGATCTGACCATCCTGCGGACCACGTTCACCGACAACCAGGCCCAGTCGGGGGGCGGGGCGCTGTCGCTGCGCGCGGGTTCGGGATATCTCGAGGACTGCCTGATCGCCCGGAACACCGCCGGCGTGCGCGGGGGCGGGCTCAACGGCTCGCTGATCCACATCGACCTGGTCGGCTCCACGCTCGTGGACAACGCCGCGCCCAGCGGGGGGGGCGTCGCCCTGCAGGAGGAGGCGACGATCCACCTCGCGCGGACCATCGTGGCGCTGTCGTCCAGCGGCGAGAGCATCGCGGCCCTGGAGAGCGATGCGGTGACGGCGAGTTGCACCACCATCTTCGCCAACGCCGGCGGCGACTGGCTGGGCGACTGGGCGGGGCTGCTCGGCATGGCGGGCAACCGGGACGCCAACCCGGCCTTCTGCCAGCCCGACGCGGGGGACTATCATCTGGCGGCGAACTCGCCCTGCGCGCCCGAGAACAGCGGGGGGTGCGGTCTGGTCGGGGCGCTGCCGGTGGGCTGCGCGCCGGTGAGCGTACCGGCGACGGGCGCCGGGCCGGTCGCCCTGCGGCTGGAGCCCAGCCGGCCCAATCCGTTCAACCCCCGGACCACCATCGCGTTCGCCACCCCGGTGGCCGGGCCGGTCCGCGTGGCGATCCACGACCCCCGCGGTCGATTGGTGCGGGTGCTCCTGGAGGGCCGCGTGGAGGCCGGGCGGCACGCCCTGGTCTGGGACGGCCGCGACGCCAGCGGCGGCGGCGTGGCCTCCGGCGTGTACCTGGTGATGGTGGAGGGCGCCGCCGGCCGCGACGCCCACAAGATCACGCTCGCTCGCTAGATCACCCGCGCCAGATCACCCGCGCTCGCCAGGCGGTTCCCGCGCGCGTGGTCCCGGCGCGCGTGGTCCCGGCCACTCCGCTCATCCCGCTCATCCCGCTCAGAACGACCAGTTCACCAGCGGCAGCACCTTCAGGTTCTGCTTGCTCTGGATGACGTTGACCAGCCCGATCTGCAGGCCGCTGCGCATCACCTGGGAGATGTTCACCAGCCCGATCTGCAGGCCGGAGAACTCGTCCGCCATGTTGACCAGCCCGATCTGCAGGCCCGTGGACCCGACGCCGGCCTGGTTGTAGGCGGCCCACTGCAGACCCTGCATGTTGCCCCGGGTGACCGAGGCCAGCCAGCCGTTCTGCCAGCCGGTGAAGTCGCCCTCGACGATGCTCGCGCCGGCCCAGGCCACGCCCTGGAAATCGCCGGTGTTGCGACCGATCAGGCTCAGATCCAGGCCCGTCAGGTCCGCGTTCTTGCCGTAGAGCAGGCTGACGCGCAGGGCGGTGACGGACTGGTCGGCCGGGACGATCTGGGCGGGGGGGACGATGCCCAGGCTCACCGGGCCGTCGGCCAGGGCGGCCGTCGGGGCGAGAGCGAGGGCGAGGACGAGCAGGGCCAGGGCGGCGCGGGGCATGGGCGGCTCCTCCGGGCAAGGGGATGCGATCAGGTTCCGGTCTCCGCATCAGCTTAGCGGCGACCTGCCCCGTGCGCCAAGGGGCAGGAGCGGCGCCGGGGCGACGATCCGGCCCGTGGCCCCGCCGCGCTCGCCACGCCGGATCGAAAAAAATCAGAGCGTTCGTGACCAGGATCACGGACAATCTACCCGGGCCAGGTTTTCCTGGCGGTGTCCGCGATTCAGGATTTCTCCCGAGGAGGTCGCTCCATGTCCGCCCGTCTCCTGGCCATCATCGGTCCTCTCCTGGTTCCCATCGCCGCGCTCGCCTTCTCCAGCGGTCCGCCCGACGGCCTGACCGGTGCTCCGGGCGAGGGAACCTGCATCAATTGCCACGGCACCTTTCCGCTGAATTCCGGCAGCGGCAACCTGTCGCTCTCCGGGTTGCCGGCCGAGTACGTTCCAGGCGAGACCTACGCGGTGACCCTGACCCTCGCCGATCCGGACGCCATGCGCTGGGGCTTCGAGCTCACCGTCCTGGACGACGCGGGCACGCGGGCGGGGATGCTCGCCGTCACCGATGCCGGCACGCAGCTCAGTTCCGGCAGTGATCGGGACTACCTCAAGCAGACCAGCGCGGGGACCGCGCCCGGCACCGCCGACCAGAAGAGCTGGGACTTCGACTGGACCGCGCCGGACGCGGGCGCCGGGCCGGTGACGATCCACGTGGCCGGCAACGCGGCCGACAACGACGGCAGCAACGCCGGGGACCGGATCTACGCCACGAGCCTCGGTGCCGCCGAGGGGGCCGGTGTGGGCGTGGACCAGACGCCGCTGGCCCTGCAACTGCATGGTGCGGCGCCCAATCCCTTCAACCCGCGTACCGAGATCCGCTTCGCCACGGCGCGGACGGGGCCGGTCCGCGTCACCGTCCTGACCATGGATGGGCGGCGGGTGGATACCATCGCGGACGGGCTGCGCCCGGCCGGGATCCATGCCGTGGCCTGGGACGGGCGGAGCCACACGGGCCGGCCGGTGGGATCCGGCGCCTACCTCTACGTGGTGGAGGCGGCCGGAGCGCGCGCGGTCGGGCAGGTGACGCTGGTGAAGTGATATGGAACGGCTAGTCAACCATTAGTCGTTTCCCTCTGGCCCCGGGCGTC
>CAZWYF010000017.1:43086-71540 GCA_964637835.1 uncultured Fibrobacteraceae bacterium | reverse complement strand
CAAGCCATTCGAGCTGAAAGCTGGCCTTGTCACGCATCTGGCTGGCGCCAGATCCGCGCCAGGACCATCGGCCGCGTACCGCCAGGGTGACGTCAGGCCAGAGGAGGGGAAATGCGATCTGCTCTTGTGCTGCTTCTGATCGTATCCTGGGGCTACGCTGATGCTTCTGCGGTCAGCTTGACTGCGAGGGCTCGAGGCGTTTGCGAGGGCACCGAGCACCAGATCACGGTCACCGGAACGACGAACGTTGACGTATTCCCGGACCTCGTCGGCGTCTCCCTGATCCGGCAGTCTGTAGGGATCTGTGCGTCCGAAGAGATCGTTCCGGACGATCCGGTGCCCCTCGAGATTGTCAGCGCCGGCCCCTACCTGATCGAGTTCTCCGCCTCGATCGCGGTCGCTGCTCCCCCAGGTGGAGTGAACTACCGGTACATTCCTCGCTTCGTTCACGCCGATGGTCTCGACGTCTCCGTCAGCAGCGGCTGCGCGGGGAATGGCTTCGTGAGTGCTCTGATCGGATGCGAGGAGATTCCGCTGCATCGCGGCGAACTGGTGATCGGTGGTCTTGTTGATGGAGAGTCGACGTACGGAATCTCCGCCTGCGAGGAGGACTGCTGGACAGAGGTCGTTCACAACCAGATGAATGCGGCTGTCCTGGAGGAGCTACTCGGTCCGGACTGGATGACGTACGTCGGACAGATCGTCGACGTCTTCGGTGACAGGGTGAACTGCGCCATGATTGGTGAAGACATGCACGAGGTCTCCCGCATCGAGGTGGCGCCAGGCGGGAGCTGTGGCCCCGTACCGATCCGCGAGACGAGCTGGGGAAGCGTCAAGGGACTCTTTCGTTGACCGGGCCGCGAGGAGAACTGGACATGGCGCGAGCAGTCAAGGTGCGCCTTGGAACCTGACATCGGATACGGCCCGATGCAATCGGTCACTCGTCGAGCGTCGCCTCTTCGAGTGGGATCGACGGGGAGTCCGGGACACGGCCAGATAAGAACATCGAATCGGGAGGATCTGCAATGAGACGTCTCCTGGCTGTCGTCCTGGCCTATGCCGCCTCCAGGGCTACATTCGCGCTGTTCGATTTCCAGTACGATCCATTCGGTGATCCTTTCAGCGTCAGCAGACTCGCGATCGACCTCGGAGTATTTGTCGTGTTCTTCATGGGATTCGATTGGTCGCTGGGACGCCTGAAACGCTTCGAATCCAGGGATGGTGGCTGACAAGGCGTACCGCCAGCTCGCCAAGCCCGGGCCCGTTCCCGCACCACTGGCGTCAGACCGCCACCGGATCGCCGCGATCGCGAGCCCGTCGAAGCAGAGTAGCTGGCGCGATCAGCTTTGCGAGCCAACCCACGAGATGCCAGTCAGGACGCGAAACATGAGTGACCTTTTGCCCCACGCGTCGGCGGAATCCTCAGCGCCGACATCGCCGTTCCCGACCACGAACGTGAAGTGCGATTCTACTCACGGATCCTCGGCACGGGCGAGAATCCGCTCTGGCGTGCGGATCTGACGAACAACCGAGGCATGCCCATCATCGGCCTGGGCCCGCGCGGCGCAGAGCATGCTGACCTTCCGCTCCAATGGATGCCGCACATCCAGGTCGCCGATGTCGCAACCAGCGTGGAGCGTGCGCTCGACCTCAGCGGGCGCGAGCTGATGCACGGCAAAGACGACAGCGGCGAGAGCCAGTGGGCGGTGCTGCTCGATCCCAATGGCGCGGCGTTCGGGATCATCCCGGTCGTTCCCGGGGAGGCGCTCCCCCCACCAGAGGGCGTCTCATCGCGCGACGCGACGGCGCGCGTGGGTTGCATCTCGTGGCTCGACCTCACGGTCCCTGACGCCTCGGCAACCCGGGACTTCTATCGACAGGTCGTGGGCTGGTCGGTGCAGGACGTCGAGATGAAGGACCCGGTCGAACGCTACGTCGACTACAACATGCTCGCCGAGGATGGGAACCCGGCGGCGGGGATCTGTCATGCGCGCGGTGTGAACCGGGGCCTGCCGCCCACCTGGATGATCTACCTTCCCGTGGGCGACCTCGCCGAGAGCCTCCGTCGCGTGCGAGAGGAAGGCGGTGGGATCATCGAGGCGCGACGCGGAACCGATGGGGAATACGCATGCGCGGTCGTTCAGGATCCAGTGGGGGCGTACCTGGCGCTGGGGCCCGGATGATCAGGTGCCGGGGGCGGAGAATGGCGTGGCCCCGACTTCATCGGCTCCGTCCGGGCGAGGGCGACGTGACGCCCGTCGTGGCGGGCCGACTCGTGCGGGTCGTCTCCCGCGGAGAGCACGACGTGGTGAAGGCGGTGCTGGTGGAGTAGGCGCGCGCGGTCCCGGACGCGGTCTGGAGCCCCGAGGCTACTCTGGCGCCGAGGGCTCCGGCCAGGGACCGTCGGCCGTCACGTTGACGAAGGCGTCCCCCTCCAGACGGTACAGCCCCAGATAACCACCCGCCCAGAGCCGGCCCGCGGCGTCCTCGTAGGTGCACTGGACCGCGGGGCTGGCGAGCCCCTCGTCGCGGAAGTACTGCGTGAACCCTTCGCCGTCATGGCGATACAGGCCGTGACGTTCCACCGGGAACCAGATGTCGCCGGCGCTGTCACGGAACAGGTCCCAGACCTCCTCGCCCAGCACGCCATCCTCGGGACCGAAGCGGGTGAAACGGTGGCCATCCCAGCGACAGACACCGTCGTGGTGGGTGGCGAACCAGATGTTGCCCTCGCCATCCTCCTGGATGTCGTTGACCCCGGGACTGCTCGGGCCGTCGGCCACGGAGATCCTTCTCAGCTCGCCGTCCTCGAGGACGAAGGCCCCACCGTCGGTGCCGAACCAGATGCGGCCGCGGCCGTCCTCGTAGATGCAGCGCGCCAGATCGGGGCCGGCGACGCCACGGGTGGGGTCGGCCACGGTGGACGGCAGATCGAAGCGCGCGAATCTCCCCTCTTCGAAGGTGCAGACGCCTTCGAGGGTCCCCACCCAGATGGTGCCGTGGCTGTCCAGGAGCAGGCTCCAGACATCGTGGTGGGGCAGGCCGTCGTCCGGGCCGTAGGTGACGAAGGCGTGCCCATCGAATACGGAGACGCCACCGGAGGTGGCGAACCAGAGATCGCCGGCCTCGTCCTCCAGGATGCCGCGCACCGCGGCCCCGCCGAAGCCCTCCTGGCGCTGGAAGTACTTCAGCTCCCGACCATCGTAGCGGACGACACCGTCGCCGTTGGTCCCGAACCAGTAGTGCCCCCGCGCATCCTGATGGATGCGGCGGATGAAGTCGCTGATCTGGTCTTCCAGGACTGGTTCGGCAGCAAGGGCCACGTGGGCGCACGACAGCGAGCTCAGCAACAGGGCCGTGACGAGATGGGATTTCATGGTGGGCCTTTCCGGTCAGGGCAAATGAGCAGCGAAGCAATCCATGATATCTTTCGTCTTGTTGTTGGTTCCCAGTTTCTCGGTCCGCGGGGCTGGCTCGAGGAAGCTCGGGCATCGATGTCCGGTTTCCGGCCGGGATGTCGCCACGGGATGTCGAGCCTTCGTCATCACCCCTGACGCCCGCGGAGGGACATCCGACCATGTTGCCGCCCAAGCACTCCCCCTTCGCCCTGGCGCTGGCCTGCCTGCTGCTCGTACCGGCCGGCGGTCGACTAATCCGCGGCGCGGCCGCCTTCCCGGGCTCTGCGTGCCTCGAGGAAGCTCTTGATCGCCAGCGCGACGTAGGCAGCGCAGAGGACGACCATCACGGCCTGCGCGATGGCCGCCGCCGGGCGCTCGGTCTCGCCACCCTGGATCAGGGTGATCACCGCGGGCACGCCGCGCGCACTTCCGAGCAGACCGAGCAGCGCGAGCGTGGCGGCGGCGTGGCCGGCGTGCCTGGCCCGTGATGGCGCGCGCATGATCACGCCGAGCACCACGAAGATGACGCCGAAGAAGGCCGGGATCAGCGCGGTGACGCTCTGCATGCCGGTGGCGAAGTAGGCGATGATGCCGAGTAGCAGGAAGGCGATACCGAAGGCGAGGGTCAATTGCGTCACGGCGCACTCCTCGGCGGGGATCCAGGGAAACGGACGTCGGCTGGCCCACAACATAGGCACAGCCGTGGGGATGTCACCGAGGCGACCGATGCCCGCGCCGGCACCCGGATCTGGCTGCGCCCGGCCCCGGCCGGCTGGTGCGCAATGCGGGGGTTGTCCGATCGGACGGTATCCGCATAATGTAGCGACATCCCTGAAAGCCACCCCGCTTCCCCACGCGACGGAGGCCGGCCCCGGTGCCTGCGGAAGAGAACCTCACCATCTGGCTGGGCAGGATGTCCGAGGGCGATGACGCCGCCCTCGATCACGTCATGCGCCTGCTCTACGACGAGATCCGCCTGCTGGCCCGCCAGCGCCTGCGCGACGAGCGCGCCGACCACACCCTGGCCGCCACCGCCCTGGTCAACGAGGTGTACCTGAAGCTGGCGGCCCAGCGGCGCATCGACGCCGCCGACCGCATCCAGTTCATGGGCGTCGCCGCGGTGACCATGCGCCGCGTGCTGGTGGACTACGCCCGGACGCGGACCCGGGCCAAGCGCGGCGGCGGGGAGCGCCCGGTTCCCCTCGAGGAGGTCGAGCCCTTCCTGAGCGTCGAGGAGAGCGACGAGATCCTGGCCCTGGACGCGGCGATCGAGCGCCTGGCGGCCCTGGACGCGCGGGCGGCCAGGGTGGTCGAGCAACGGTTCTACGCCGGGCTGTCGGTGGCGGAGACGGCCCAGCTCCTGGGCGTGTCCACCAAGACCGTGCAGCGCGAGTGGGTGGCGGCCCGGGCGTGGCTGCGCAAGGAGGTGGCGCGGGAGCTGGGAACGGCTCCCGACCCGGACGCGTCGTGATCGGCGTGACCGTTTTCTGGCCGGAATGTCGCCATGAATGCGCGAGCTGCCGCCCGGGGTCGTGGCGCAGCGCCCGGAGGATCCGTCTTGTCCAACCTCACCTGGTCCCGGCTCGGCGAACTGTTCCACGCCGCCCTCGCGACTCCTGCCCCGGAGCGGGCCGCCTTCCTGGACGCGGCCTGTGCCGGCGACCAGGACGCGCGTCGGGAGATCGAGGCCATGCTGGACGCCCACGAGGGGCCGAGCCGCCTCCACGTGGAGGATCGCCTGCTGAGCGACGGCGACCCCGCCGATCCCCTGCTGGGGCGGACCATCGGCGCCTATCGCCTGGTGTCACTGATCGGACGCGGGGGGATGGGCGACGTCTACCTGGCCGAGCGTGACGATGCCCAGTACGAGCGTCGTGTCGCCTTCAAGCTGATCCGGCCGGGCCTGGCGCGGCGCGGCGCCACCGAGCGGTTCCTCCGCGAGCGGCAGATCCTGGCCCAGCTCGAACACCCCAACATCGCCATGCTCCTGGACGGTGGCATGACCGACGACGGCCACCCCTACCTGGTCATGCAGTACGTCGATGGCGAGCCCATCACCGAGTGGGTCCGCCGGCGGAAGCTGCCACTGCGCGGGCGTCTGGAGCTCTTCCGTACCGTCTGCGAGACCGTGCAGGCCGCCCACAACAACCTGGTGGTGCACCGGGACCTGAAGCCCGCCAACATCCTGGTGACCGAGGGCGGCGAGGTCCGGCTGCTGGACTTCGGCATCGCCAAGCTCCTGGACGAGACCGATGCCGACACGACCATCGCCCTGGACCGCGTCCTGACGCCGACCCACGCCGCGCCGGAGCAGGTCAGGGGCCAGCCGGTGACCACGGCCACCGACGTCTACTCCCTGGGCGTGCTGCTCTACGAGCTGCTCACCGACGAGCGTCCCTTCGAGGTGGATCAGCGCTCGGCCACGGCCATCGAGCGCAGCATCTGCGAGGCGGAGCCCGGGCCTCCCAGCCGACGGCGGCCGGACCGCCGCCGGGCCCTGCGCGGGGAGCTGGACAACCTCGTCCTGACGGCCATGCGCAAGGAGCCGGATCGCCGCTACCAGTCGGCGCGCGAGCTGGACGAGGACGTGGCCAACCACCTGCAAGGGCGGCCCGGGCCGATGCCGTGATCGGGGTCCTGAGCGACCTGCTGACCGGATCCAATCCGCTGAACCATCCCGACGGCGAGGCCCTGACCCAGGACAGCTTCATCGGCATGCTGGCCGGGGCCGTCGATGGTCTGGACGACCAGCCGCAGGTGCAGGCCTGGCTGAGGGAGCTGCTGGCCTCGGTGTATGCCGCCCACGGCCGGAACGAGGAATGGCTGGCGGCCATGGAGGCCCTGGTCGCCTACCACGAGCAGGCCGGTAGCGATTCGCTGACGCTGGCCAGGGTACGGCACAACCTGGCCCTGGCCACCGTGCCGGTCCACGGAACGGAGGTCGCGGTGCCCCTGCCGCAGGAGTCCCTCGCGCGGCACCGCGCATTGCTAGGGTCGGCCCACCGGGACGTGGGGGTGGCCGCCACCGACCTGGCGCTGGTCATCGCCGAGGACAACGTCCTGACCGTCCTGGGCGAGGACGGCGTCCAGCCCGAGGGGTGGCCATGGACCGCCCCCGCGGCCGGGGGCGTGATCAACGGCCGGGTGGCCCTCGGCGACGTCGACGGCGACGGCCTCGGCGAGATGGTGGTCCCCCTGACCGAGCGAACCGTGATCCTGAACCACCTGGCCCAGGTGGAGTTCGTGTTCGGCGCGGGCGAGGCGGCGGCCGGCTCGCCCAGCCTGGCGGACTTCGATGACGACGGGGACCTGGAGATCGTCATCCCCCGCTCCGACGGGACCGTCCACGTGGTCCACCACGATGGCACGTCCGCGGGCGCCGCCTGGCCGTACGACACCGGGATCCCCGGGACCCCCAGCCAGGTGGCCCTGGCCGACCTCGCCGGCAACGACCGCCGCGACCTGATCTTCATGGACGCGGCCCACTCCGTGCATGCGGTCTCGCCGGCCGGCATCGTGTTGCTGAACTGGGAGATGGACGTGCCGCTGGGATCGCCCGTCATCGAGCCCATGGTGGCCAAGGTGGGTCCGGGCGAGCGCGCGGTGATCGTGGGCGGGATCGACGGCCGCCTGCGGGTGTTCACCCCGGACGGGCTGCAGGACGGCTGGCCCCGGGACATGGGCGGCGAGATCCACGCCCCCGTCGCCGAGGCCGACGTGGACTCCGACGGCAAGATGGAGATGGTCGTCGCCACCACCGAGGAGACGTGGTTACTGGACATGGGCGTCTCCGGCCCCTTCGCCTGGGAGGTCTGGCCCATGAGCGGCGCCGATCCCGGCCGCCGGGGATCGGTGGGCAGCGGGCCGGTCGGCGGCATGACCGCCGTGCCTCCGACCCTCTCGTCCACCGTGGCCCTGCACGGCGCCGCGCCCAACCCCTTCAATCCGGCGACGAGCATCCGCTTTCGGCTGACCGAGGAGGTCCCCCTGGCCACCCTGCGCATCTACGACGTGGCGGGCCGCCTGGTGAAGACGCTGCACGAGGGCTCCCTTCCCGCGGGTGATCAGCAGGTCATGTGGCGCGGGAACGATGATGGCGGACGCTCGGTGGCCTCGGGCGTGTACCTGGTCCGCCTGGAGGCCGGCGGCCAGGTCCTGACGCGCCCCATGGTGCTGGCCCGGTGACCTGGGCCGCCACGCTTCCGAGCTGGCTGCGGACTTGAGAACGGTCCTGCGATCCGGTAGAGTCGAGGCGGCGAGGCGCAGGATCGCGAGGACGTCGAGCGACGTGAAGACGCTCTTCCGGTGGAGCCGTTGCACGTGACGCCGCGCCACTCCGCGGCCGCGCACCGGCTTCATCTTCAGGATGTCAGGCTTCGGGACAGTGAGAGATCTGGTGCCTCATCAGGGCGAATCGGGGAGAGAACTCGCCGAACGCCTCCTGGCAGCGTCGCGAACCGCACGCTGGACGTTTCCGACCTCCTCGGGGCGTCCCGTCGCGGCGAAGACGCCGGACTGGGCCGGATCGTTGCTCGACCAACGCGCCGGCATGGCCGCGGCCGTGGCCTGGTTCACGGCGCATCAGGGCCATTCATCGGCGATCGAACTGGCCGCCAACGCCTGGCGTCTGTGGGTTCTTTCCCCGGATGAAGAAGGCGGCCGACACTTCCTCTCCGGCGTTCTCGAGGCACCCGGCGCGAATGAGCCGACAGGGTTTCGCGCACGCGCTCTGTATGGTGACGGTCTGCTCGCGTTCCGACTCGGTCAGCTCGGCGATTCTCTTGCCAGGAACGAGGACGCTCTCGGTGTCGCTCGGCTCGTGAAGGACCGCGAGTGCGAAGGGCTCGCCCACCTCGGCCTCGGCCGGGTTGCCGCGTGCGAACGTCGCGGTCCGGCGGCCACCGCCCACGCGGCCGAGGCCTACAGGCTCCTCCACGACCTCGGGACGGAATACCGCCAGGCGCCGCTTCACATGCGTGCGCAATCAGCGCGCCTCACCGGTGATCTCGACCAGGCTGCCGCTCTCTTCGAGGCCAGTGTCCGGTTGAACCGGGAGATCGGCGATCACGGGATGGTGGTCGTCGATCTTCACAATCTCGGCCACGTGGAATGCCGGAGGGGAAACGTCGACCGCGCCGAGCGGTGTTTCGAGGAGTGTGCGATCCTCGAGGGCGAGACGGATGATCCCCATGCGATCGCACTGAGGCTGTTCAACCAGGCATGGATCGCCTTCGCTCGCGGCTCGACCGATGACGCGAGATCGCTGATGCTCGCGGCCCGTACGACCCTGTCGCAAGAGTGCGTCGAGCTGGCTGCGGACGATGAGCGTGAGTTCCATGAACTCCAGCGCCTCATCGGTGGGTGCGGGTCGGCGTGAAGCGATACCCAGGGGAAGAGCCATGCGACCCGCCGCGCCGGACTCGACAACCCGCGTGCAATCCGGCACCCTCGGCCGGCGGCCCAGGAGCGATGGCTACCGCACGCCCCATGGTATGGTCTTCTGGTGAGAGGTAGGATCTGGACTCCAGTCCATATCCGGGAAGAGTCATGACGTCCACCGGCCGCTATCAGCGCAACCACGAGCGCATCTACGACGCCGCCATCGATCTCTTCGACGAGCGCGGCTTCGAGGAGACCACCGTCACGGCCATCGCCCGGCGCGCGGGCGTGGCGCGGGCGACGGTCTTCAACCACTTCCCCGAGAAGGCCGGGATCCTGGTGGAGTTCTCCCGGCGTCTCGACGCGCTGGTGATCCGGGCCGCACGCCTCGCCCGGGTCCAGAGCTTTCGCGGGCGCCTGACCGCCCTGTTCGCCGCCATCGGCCCGATCTCGGCCGAGCACCGCCAGGTCATGGCCGAGGTGATGCGCCAGGCGGGGTCCGTCGATCCCCTCGCCGACGCCGCGACCGGGATGGACGCCGCGATGCGCGCGTTCTTCCGGGAGATCGTCCAGGCGGGGCAGGCCGAGGGCGACCTGCGGCCCGGGCTCGACGCCGACTTCCTCGCCGACCTCCTGCTCGGCCTGCTGACCGCCACGACGCACCAGTGGCTCGCGGACGAGGCGCCGACCTCGCTCCAGGAGGAGTTGATCGCTCGCTTCGAGGCGTTGATCGACGGCATCGGGGCCCGGTGATCGCCACGCCGGCCATGACCCGGAGCGGTTCCTGGCGGTGGCTGCCGATAACTGGACTGTAGTCCAGATGATGCGCGCGGCGACGGAGATGCTACCATCCCGCACGGGGCCGTGCCTTGGCGTCGGCCGGGGCCCCGGGTCGCGAGGATGCCGTGACCGCCGGGAGAAGACGACGCTGATGGGACTCGTGGAGTATTCACGATAGCGGGAGCCGGTGCTCTCGAGGAAGAGAGGGACCATGCGATCGGTACTCTGCGGATGGCTGTGGCTCGTTCCCGCCCTAGGCGGCCTGGCGGCCGACCTCGGTTGCGGCGCGGCCTACAGCCGGCGCAGGAACGCGACGATCTGCGTCCGTTCCTCCTCGCTGAGCCGGTCGGCGAACGAGGGCATGTGCTGGTAGGGGTCGACCAGCTGCTGCCGGACGTTCTCGGCGGTGGCCGGGCGCCCGCTCGCGGGCAGGGTCTCGCGGTCGAAGAGGTCGTCCAGGCCGGGGCCCATCTTCGATTCGCGGCTGCGATGATGATGGCACTGGATGCAGCCGGACTCCGCGAAGAGCCGGGCTCCCTTCTGGGTCGGCGTCACCGCCGGATTCCCGGCCCACACGCGCAGGCCGGCCAGGCCGGCCACGGCCGCCAGCACGATCGCCGAGACAGCCGTCGTGGTCCTGTTCAGTCGCGTCCGGCGCATGCCTCGCCTCTTTCAGTCCAGGAACGAGAAGATCTCGATCCGCAGCGAACGATCCGGCACCCCCAGGGCGTGCAGATCGGTGAGCACCGACTGGCGCATGGGCGGCGGGCCACACACGTAGAACACCTTGCCGGCGAGGTGGTCGCCGCAGACCTCGCGGATCGTCTCGCCATCCACGAAACCCCGCCGGCCTTGCCACCGGTCGTCCGCCTCGGACAGGATGTGGACGACCTCGAGCCGCGGGTGCTCCCCGGCGGCGATCTCCTCGAGTTCTCGGCGGAAGACGATGCTCGCCTCGTTCCGGTTGGCGTAGATGAGCTGGACCGAGCGCGTGTCCCGCTCGTCGCGCATGTGGCGCAACATGCTCATCAGGGGCGTGATCCCGATGCCGCCGGCGACGAACACGAGGTCCTGCTCCTCCGGATGCACGGCGTAGGTGAAGCGTCCGAAGGGACCGTGCAAGGCCGCGGTGTCGCCTGGCCGGGTCTCGCCCATGGTGGCGGTGAAGTCGCCGCTGGCCTTGATGGTGGAGCTGATGTGGTCGGCGGCCGGGCTCGAGGAGATGGTCCAGTGGTGCTCCTCCACCGGCAGGCCCCGACCGCGGAAGAAGGTGAGGAAGTGGAACTGGCCCGGCAGGTACGCCGGTAGCGTCGCGCCGTCCGGCGGCGCCAGGGACACCGTCCACACGCCCTCCGCCTCCGGCTGGACGTCGACCACCCGGAAGGGGCGCCGACCCAGGCGCCATGGACGGACGAAGCGGTGGTGGACGAACAGGAGCAGCGCAATGGCCGTCAGCGCGCCCCACACCGCCTGCAGCGAGGCCAGCTGGAGATCCTGGCCCCACACCCAGCTGTGCACCGCCGCCCCGGTCAGCGCCAGGGGCCCGAGCACATCGTGCAGGTCCCGCCAGCGCTCGAACTTCAGCCGCAGCCGGCGCTGGAAGGTGCTCGCCAGCACGTTCACCAGCAGCAGGATCAGCGCCACCTTGCCCAGCCAGACCGACCAGGGCTGGTCCAGGCCCAGCAGCAGGTCCCAGCCGGCGCCACCCGCCGCCAGGAGTACCGGATGCGCGACGACGAGCGCCAGCGCGAGGATGGCCATGTGCCGATGGAATCGGATGAGGATATCGAAGCCGAAGGGCCGCTCGATCCAGCGCAGTCTCGCCGCCAGCACGAACTGCAGGGCCAGCAGGACGAATCCGGCAAGGGCGCCGAACCGGCCCAGCTCGTAGACCAGGCCGCGGGGCATCCAGCCGAGGACGGCCGCGAGGACCACCGGGCCGATCACCAGCAGCACGTAGAAGACGATGCGCAATAGACCGGAAAACACGGGCGTCGTTCCTCTCGACTTCACTGGCGGGACCGGCGCCGGATCTCTCCTTTCCCACGGTAGGCGGATCGACATGAGTCGCCACACCGTGGACTCACGAAAGGAACGACCCCGCCCTCTCGCAGAGGACGGGGTCGTTCGCGGTTCACCTGCCGGCGGCCGTCAGGCCGACGCGACCGTGATTACCACCGGGAGCCGCCGCTACGCGGCTCGCGCGGGCGCGCCTCGTTGACGTTCAGCGTGCGACCGTCGATCTCCTTGCCGTTGACGCCCTGGATGGCCTGCATCGCAGCGCTGTCGTCAGGCATCTCCACGAAGCCGAAGCCCCGGGAACGGCCGGTCTCGCGATCCATGACCACCGACGCGCTGGTCACCTCGCCGAACTCGCGGAACATGGCGGCCAGGTCCTGATCGGTGCTGTTGAAACTGAGATTGCCCACGTAGATCTTCTTCAATTCGAAACATCCTCGAGTACTCCCGGGATCGACCGCTTGTCCATGATCGGTTGAGCCGGCCGGACCCCGGAAAAAAAGACGGGCGCGGTCGCCCGTCCGCGACGAAACATAGACGGAATTCGCGCCAGCGCCAGCTCTCGTTGCCCGCGGACCAGGATTTCCAGCCCGCGGCCCGGTCCGTCTCCGGCGCCGTCACCGCCCGCTGGTCGTCACGGGGTAGCGCGTGGTCTCCAGCCACACCCTCAGTTCCGGACCGAAATCCGGCAGGTGCTCCAGGACGATGGCCTCGAATCCCGGCCGGTCCAGTTCCTGCCGGGCGAACAGGTCGCGGGTGAAGACGTCGAAACCGGCCGGCCCGAGGTGCGAGCGGATGGCGTCGAAGAACAGCACCACCCGGTCCGGCAACACGAAGCGGTCCTTGTAGATGCCGATCTCGTCGGCGGTGATCGCGAGGATCGGCTTCTCGGGCGGCAGGGAACCCCCGCGGCCGTCGGTGCCCGTCTCTCGATACTGCCGGTAACGCGCCTCGATGCGCCGGATGCGCTCGGCATACCGTCTGTCGCCGAGCGCGGCGTCGAGCGCGGGCAGGTGGAAATAGCCGGGAAACCCCTCGCGGGCCAGGACGAAGAGCGGGTCGGACCGCGGGACCTGCATCCAGACGCGGTCGTGCACCAGCTCGTGCGCCAGGGTGCGGCCGGTGTGGCCGGCGGGGTCGAAATCCTGCCAGGAACGAGGGCTCAGGCCGATCACGTTGGCGCTGGCGATGTCGCCGTACCGCGGCATCTGCATCACGTGGAGCCGGCCAGCCGAGCCGGTGGCCCGGTAGCGGGTGCTGTAGATGGCGTCCAGGCGGCGGGCGAGGTCGAGGATCCCCTCGGCGGTGGCCAGCGAGGCGGGGTCATCGAGCACCCAGGCGGTGCAGCCCGCGTCGCGCCGGGTGACGAAGCGACGGGCCGTCAGCTGGGCGGCGAACACGTCGAGGTCCTCGGCGCGCCACCGGCAATGGACCACCTCGCCGTCGGGCCGGCAGGCTTCCAGGTCGCCGGCGAAGACGGCCTGGAACCCCGCGGGAACGGTGATGTCCACGCGCTGGAAATCGGCCCGATGACTGTCCTCTCCCGCCGCGAGGAAGACCGGGAACCAGAGCGAGTAGCCATAGGAGCGGAGCAGGGCGCCATCGGCGTCGATGCGCATGTAATCGGAGGGCGATCGGACCGCGGAGCGATGGAAGGTCCCCGAGTACCACACGGTCAGGCCGCCGGCGAGCTCGCTCGCCGTCACCGGGACCTCCACGCGCCGGGCGACCAGCGAGTAGTCGTGAGTGTAGAAGACCGGTCGGCTGGCCACCGCCACCGTCCGGCCGGCGACCGCCAGGGAGTCGACCCGCAGCTCGCCATGCAGGTGGAACACCAGGGTGTCGGCGGCGGCGGCGTCGCTGAACTGGATGTCGGCGCGAGCGGCGAGGGCCTGCGAGGCGGGATGGATGGTGACATCCAGCTCGTAAGCCCGCGGCAGCGGGCCCGCGCCAGCGAACAGTGGCAGCACGAGCAGCAGCGCCGGGAGCAGTCGAGAGCGTGAAGCGGTCGCGCGGGCCATGCGGTTCCTTCCCTCGGCGAGTGTCCGCTCGACCCTACGCCCGGATCCCGGCCCGGGTTGCGTCATCTGGCGAGGATCGGCAGCGCGCCCTCATGGCGGGATCGGCCCGGCCTTGGTTACGTCGGACATGAGGGCCGCACGGGCGGCCCCGGCGCCCCGAATCAGGAGGTCCGGTCATGCGAACGGCAACGGGAACCACCGGGTCCGCCAGGCGGTGGTCGCCATGACGCCGCTGCTGGCCATCACCATCTACCTGCTCATCGGCGTGATCTACGGCGGCGTGATCTGGGCCCGGCAGCTGAGGCGAGCCCCGGACCAGGAGACCGAGGTCCACCGGCGCGCCGTCGCCACCGCCCGTCACCTGCCCCGGTTCGTGGTCAACGTCTTCCTGTGGCCGGTGGCCATGGCGGCCCAGGCGTTCGGAGCCCTGCGGGCCGGACGCCGCGAGGAGTCCGCCGGGCGCCGATGACCCCACCCGTGAGAGGAGTCCCATCATGGAGATGCCCGTGATCCGATCCTGCGACGCCACCACCTGCGCCTACAACGATGACCAGCAGTGCCACGCCCTGGCGATCACCGTGGGCGACGGCGACCGCGCGCGCTGCGACACCTACTGGGAACGGAGCCCCGACGGCGGCGATCCCGCGCAGGCCGGGCGTGTGGGCGCCTGCCGCGCCGTCGATTGCCAGCACAACGAGCGCCTCGAGTGCACGGCCAGTGGCGTCACCGTGGGCGAGAACGGGGGGACCGTCGACTGCCTGACCTTCGATCCGCGCTAGCGTGACCATCGGCGCGCCGGGCCCGTGCGGTGGCGACGCCTGCCGGCCAGCCTACGTTGGCTCATAGATGCCGCGTTCGTCATCGCACCGCGCCCGGAGGCGTCCATGATCCCGCGGATCACCGCGTCGCTCGCCGTGCTCGCGCTGCTCGGCGGCCCGCCCTGCGGGCCCCGGTGCGTACCGCCGGTCTGCGTCCCGGCCGCCTGCGCCCAGCCCGCCGACGCGGTGCCGACGGCCCCGGCGCGGGCGCTGCACGGGCCATCGGGGGCCGCCAGCCTCGACTCCCTCGACGCGGCCAGCGACACCACGGTGGTCCGCCTCGGGCTCGCCGCGTTCCTCGACCTGGTCCGCGACCACCACCCCCTGTTCCGCGAGCTGGGCCTCGCCGCTCCCCTCGCCGGCCTCGAGCGCGAAGGCCTGCGCACGGTCGAGGACTGGCGCCTGGAGGCCGGCCCTCGCTGGAGCTACCGCCAGCCCGTGGGCACCTCGGCGTTCTCGCCCGAGTCCGTGGAAAACGTCACCCTCATGGCCGGCCTCGAGCGCCCGTTCTGGAGCACCGGCGGCCGCCTGTCGGCCGGGTGGCAGACCAGCTGGATCTCCCAGGAGCTGCCCCCGGTGGAGGTGCCAGGCCCCGGGGGCGAGCCCATGCGCATCGACACCGGTCCGGGCACGCTCTACCGCAACCGGCTGTCGGTGCGGTACTCCCAGCCGCTGTGGCGCAACCGCGGCGGCGACCAGGACCGTCTCGCCTGGTCCACGGCGCGCCACGAGGTGACCGCCGCGAAGCTGCAGGCCACCGAGGACCAGGAGGCCTTCCTGCTGGATCTGGCCCACCAGTACCTGGCGTGGACGCGCTGGGACCGCACGGTGAGCGTGGCTGCCGAGCGCCTGCGCATCGCGCGCGAGCAGGAGGAGCTGGTGCGGGAGAAGCTCGCGCGCAACCTGGTCGACCGCGTCGACCTGGTCCGCGCCCGCGAGTACGTGGTGGCCGCACGGGCCAACCTGGTGCGGGTGCGCTCGGCCCTGCAGGCCCAGCGCGGCGCCCTGGCCGTCCTCGCCCAGCTGGACGACCTGCGTGGCTACCGTCCCACCTACGACCTGCAGCGGATCGCCAGCCTGCCCGGACCCGCCGCCGCGTTCGCCGACCTGCGGCCCCGCTCCCGCGTCCTGCGCATCCTCGCCGCCCGGGCCCAGCGCCTGGATGAAGAGGCGACGGGCGCCCGCGACCGCACCGCCCCGGACCTGAGCCTGGACGTGGACCTGGGCCTGCAGGGCGGCGACCGCCAGGACCACCTGGGCACCTGGGAGCTGGACCGGCCGGACCTGCAGGTGGGCATGACGTTCCGCCAGCAGCTGGGCGCCGGCACCGCCGAGACCGAGGCCGAGGCCCTCGCCGTCCGCGGACGCCAGACCCGTCATGCCACGCGCCGCGCCGAGCTGGAGCTCGAGGCCGCGGTCACGCGCCTGCACCTGCGGCTGGCCGGCCTGGCCGAGCTCCTGCGCCTGGACCGCGAGCAGGTGACGCTGGCCGCACGCAAGGCCGCGGCCGAGCGCGAGCTGTATCGAGAGGGGCGCAATCCGCTGAACTTCGTGCTGCAGGCCCAGCAGGCGGAGCAGGACGCGCGGCAGCGCCAGATCGCCGACGCCACGCGGTACCACGAGCTCCTGCTGCGGTACCGCGAGCTCACCGACCAGCTCCTGGTGGACGGGCGATGAGCAGCTCGCGGCCCGACCGCCGGGACGCCGGCCACCAGGACCCGGACCACCGGGATCAGGGCCGTCAGCGCGCCCGGGATGACGGCGACCACGCCGACCTGCCCGCCGTCGACCCCCGCGCCCAGGCGTTCTTCGGCTTCTTCGTCCGCCACCACATGCTGGCCAACCTGCTGACGCTCATGCTCCTGTTGCTGGGGGCGGCCACCCTGATGCGCATCCAGCGCGACATCTTCCCCGAGGTGGACCTCGGCCGCGTGGTGATCACCACCACGTACCCGGGGGCCTCGCCGCGGGACGTGGAGCTCAACGTCACCGACGAGATCGAGGAGGAGGTCTCCGCGGTGGGCGGGCTGGACCGGATCGTCTCCTACTCCCTGGAGAACGTCTCGGTGGTCACCGTGCACATCGACGTCAACGCGCCGGACCGCCGCGAGATCGAGCAGGAGATCCTGCGCGCCGTGGACCGGGTGACCGACCTGCCCCCGGAGGTGGACGAGGAACCCCGGGCGGAGATCCTCGAGGGCGAGGACCTGCCGGTGATCGAGGTGGGCGTGGCCGGCGACCTGCCCTACGAGGTGCTGCACGCGGCGGCCGAGCGCTTCGAGCGACGCCTGCAGGACGTGCCGGGCGTGGCCGAGCTGGAGGACCACTGGCTGCTCGACCGCGAGGTGCGCATCGCCGTGCGACCGGAGGCCATGGCGCGCTACGAGGTGGCCCTCGCCCAGGTGGCCGACGCCATCGCCGGGCGCAACGTCCGCAGCACCGGCGGGGCGCTGGAATCCTACCGCAGCGAGGAGGCCCTGGTCACCCTGGCGGAGTTCCCCGATCCGGCCGCCGTGGCCGAGGTGCCGGTGCGCACCACCTTCCGCGGGCCGGTGGTCCGCGTGGGCGACGTGGCGGACGTGGTCGACGGCTTCGAGGAGCCGCGGGTGATCACGCGCATCGACGGCCTGCCCGCCATCACCTTCGCGGTGGTCAAGCTCGAGGACGCCGACATCATCGAGACGGTGGCGCGGATCCGGCAGCTGGCCGACGAGTTCGCTCCCGAGCTGCCAGCCGGCGCCTCCATCCGCTTCGCCAACGACTCCAGCTACTACGTCAGCAACCGCTTCGACGTGGTCCTGGCCAACGGGGCCATCGGCCTGGGCGTGGTCCTGCTGATCCTGGCGGTGTTCCTCAACTTCCGCTCCGCGTTCTGGGTGGCCCTCAGCATCCCGGTGGTGCTGCTGGGCGTGGTCTTCCTGCTGCCGGCCACCGACCACTACCTGGACATCATCAGCCTCACCGCCATGCTCCTGGTGCTGGGGATCATCGTGGACGACGGGATCATCGTCGCCGAGAACACCGTGCGCCGCCGCCGCGCCGGCGCCGACCCGCAGACCGCCGCCGCCGCCGGCGCGGCCGAGGTCTTCCGGCCGGTGCTGACCACCATCCTGACCACCCTGCTGGCCTTCGCCCCCATGTTCTTCATGCCGGGGCTCACCGGACAGTTCGTCGAGGTGATCCCCCTGGTGATCACGCTGGCCATGCTGCTCTCGTTGCTCGAGCTGGTGGTGGCGCTGCCGGCGCACCTGGCCGGCAGCCTGCGCCGCATGGGCGCCAGCGCCAGCGCCGCCCGGGGCTGGTTCGACCCCCTGCGGCACGGCTTCGCCCGCCTCATGCGCGGGACGCTGCGCCTGCGTTACCTGGTGATCCTGCTCTTCCATGGCATCCTGGCGGTGACGCTCTGGTACGCCGTGGTGCACCTGCCCTTCATCCTCTTCCCCGGCGAGGCGGCCGACACCTTCACCATCTACGCCGACATGCCCGTGGGCACCTCGCTCGAGCGCACCAGCGACCGGGTACGGGCCATCGAGGCCCTGATCGCCGACCTGCCCGCCGGCGAGCGCGAGTCCTTCGCCACGCGCATCGGCAGCCACGGCCAGTACGAGCCCGGCACCAGCGACCACTGGGCCATGATCCGGGTCAACCTGGTGCCCATCTCCCAACGCACGCGCACCGCGGCCGAGGTGGTGGCGGCGCTGCGCGAGCAGACCGGGCAGCTCGAGGGCTTCACCGACATCTTCTACAAGATCGACGAGGGCGGTCCCCCCGTGGGCCGGCCGGTGACCCTGCGCGTCATCGGGCACGACCCCGACCGGCGCCGCGCCCTCGCCGACTCGGTGGTGGCCTACCTGAACAGCCTGGAGGGCGTCCACGACATCGACCGCTCCGACCGCCGCGGCCCCGCCCAGCTGGAGATCGTCCTCGACCATACCGAACTGGCCCGCCTCGGCCTCACCGTCGCGCAGGTGGCCCGCACCGTGCGCCTGGCCTACGACGGCGAGGAGGTGACCGACGTGCGCTGGGGCCGCCAGGACGTGGAGTTCCGCGTCCAGCTCGCCGAGGCCGCCCGCCGCGACACGACGCACCTGCGCGACCTGCGGATCCCCAACCGCCAGGGCCGCCTGATCCGCCTGGGGGACGTCGCCTCCCTGGCGCCGCGCAGCGGGCCGTCGCGCATCTACCACCACGACACCGATCGGGCCACCATGATCACCGGCGACGTGGACGAGGACGTGGCCACGCCGCTGCAGGTCACCGGCCAGGTGCTCGACCACTTCGACCTCGCCGCCGACTGGCCCGACATGCGCTTCGTGGTGGGCGGCGAGGCCGAGGAGACCCGCGAGTCCTTCCAGAGCCTGTTCGTGGCCTTCGGGGCGGCGGTGGTGGGGATCTACTTCCTGCTCATCCTGCTGTTCGACTCGGTGACCCAGCCGCTGATCGTCCTGGTGGCCATCCCCTGCGGGGTGATCGCCGTCGTGGCGACCTTCGCCGCCCACGGCCTGTCCCCCGGCTTCCTGGCGGTGATGGGCCTGGTGGGGCTGAGCGGGGTGGTGGTCAACGACTCCCTGGTGATGATCAGTCACATCGAGCGCCTGCGCGCCCAGCAGCCGCAGGCCGACCTGGCGGAGATCGTGGCCCGTGGCGCCGCCGACCGCTTCCGGCCCATCATCATGACCACCCTGACCACCGCCGGCGGCCTGGTGCCGCTGGCCTACGGCATCGGCGGCAGCGACCCCTTCCTCGCGCCCATGGCCCTGGCCCTGGGCATGGGCATGCTCCTGGCCACGCCACAGGTCCTGCTGATCATGCCCTGCCTCTACCTGGCGCGGGACGACGCCCAGCGGCTCGGCCGGCGGGTGCGGCGCAGGCTCGCCAGGGGGTCGTGACGTACGGCGACCGGATCGGCCCCGCGTGATCGTGCGCCCGGCCTCGCGCACCCGGCGGCGTGGTCCTATCCTTCTGCCCATGCCCGAGACCTGCGCCCTCTGCGGCCGGCCCGCGCCGGACCTCACCGAGCACCACCTGATCCCACGCAGCGAGCATGCGCGGCTGCGGGGTCGTCCCGGTTTCGACCGGGAGGCCGCGCGGCAGCAGACGGTGACGCTCTGCGTGCCGTGTCACCGGACGGTGCACGCGGAGCTGTCGTCCCGGGAGCTGAGGGACCGGCCCCGAGGGCGGCCGAGAACGATGGCGCCCGTCACGTGGTCGATGTGGCGCCATGAATGCCGGTTCATGTCAACGTCTCGCGAGGACTTCTCCCACGCGCGCGAGGTGTCGGGAGGGTATGCGGCGTAGAACGGCATGCTGGATCGCACATCGCAGATTTCGGCGTTCTGCCGTTGTTCTGCTGTCAGATACCGGTATCATGGATCGGATAAGCGATCCGCATATCGCATGCGAGCCTCCGTCGCGCAATCCGGAGAACGGACCGGTAGTTCCAACGATCAACTCGCCGAGACTCACGACGGGTACGCGATCGCGATGACGCACGAGTTCTTTCAACAACGCTGCGTAGCCTGCGGCGGAATCTCCGGATAAACCGATGTCGAGTTCGACCGCCCTGTCTCGTCGCAAGGTCATTGCTTCGTCACAGTGCGCCAGGACGAGCAAGAACGGTCTCAAGTCGTGGAAGATCGTCGATACTGTCTGGTAGGTGATCACGGAACCGTCGGCCTCTGCCGCCAGCAAGCAGAGGATTCGCAATGCGACGATCGCGAACACGATCTGCGGTGGCGAGATTGCAGCCGGCTGCTTCTCGGCTAGCGGTCGGAATAGCAGGTACGACCGCAGGATCGGAGTCATCGCGATGATGATTCGATCGATTTCCGCGCAGTCGTCCTCGGTCAGTCGAGGCCACACGCCCAGGGTGTCCCGGAGACGATCACGGAATCTCCGATAGGCACTGCGAGCAAGTTCGTGTCGCAGGGCGAGGTCGCATCCGGTCCCGGACAGTTCCAGTTGAGAGACGACGAACTCATCGAAACCACGTTCGAGATACCGCTCTGCAAGAGAAACGACATGCCTTTCCGTCGCGATCGTATCATCAATGCTGGCCGCCGGCGAATAGACTTCCTCCGCGCTTCCCATGATCCCACGCAGGGCCATTTGCTCGAACAGATACTGGTAGTCCGATTCTCCGGCACGCTCGCCCGACTTCGCGACCTCGAGCGGGCACAGTCTTGGGTGAGGCGACACGAGAAGAAAACGTCCTGCGACGCGCAATCCATTGAAGGGGAATAGCCTACAAGTCTCTGGCTTCGACCCGAGGCCATGTTCGACGTGGATGCGGCAGCGACCGTCATCGAGCGAAAAGAAGCATCGAGGCTTCAGATTCCGCACGTAGCACCCGGACCCGACGGTCGAAATCGCGAGCTGCCTGTTCGCAAAGAGGTCGATATGTGCGTAATACTCCCTCTGCACCTCCATCTCGTGACCGGCCTGCACGAAATAGCCGTTTCCCCGGCAACAATTCTCCTGGCATCCGGCGCAGTCGTATCCAAGCCGACCGCCCTCGAACAGAAAGACGACATCGGACTCGACCACATCCAACGTGGTCCCTCGTAGGTGAATGCGGACGGTTTTCCGTTCGGCACTCAACCCGGCTGCCTCGTCACTGTCTGGGTACCATCGCGTATACTCCGACGCATTCCGCGCGATCGGTGATGAGATCGGGATCCTCGAACCAGAGCAGGCGATCTCCCACGATCATGAACTCGCCCGTCGCGGACGGCATCCCTGCGATACGCACCTGTCCTTCGCGGGTCGAAGTGCGATCGAGCACCTCGAACATGACCTCGTCCGGCGTTCGCCCGGGCAACTGTACCCACAGTTCTCCGTCGTCCCGCGCGAAGACATGGACACCGGCGGGCTCGAGGGTAAACGGTTCGATCTTGCCTTCCCAGCGATCCAGATCGGACTGGATGTCTTCAGGACTACGCGCTTCACCGGTCCAATCACGGCCAATCGCATTCACAAGAGTGAGATCCTCGTTGTACACATCGAAACTGGCTCTGCGGGTATCGCGCTGGATGTACACGAAGCCGCTGGAGTCGACACACATGCGCGGGAACGGGCGCCAGATATCTGCCGGCACCCGCTCGCCGGCGCGCGGGCGAACCATCTTGAATCGGCGAATCTCTTGCTCGGCTTGTTTGAACCCGTTCGAGTCGTACCGGACGAGATCGATGATGACCTGATAGCCGTCGCCAGCACGTTCGGTCTGACTACAGAGCGCCACGTACCCACCCGAGGCGTACTCGATCTGCTGACACTGCAGATAGCCGGTCAATACGACGGAGTCGACGAAATCGCCGGAGTCGTCCCAGATCAAGACCTTGGGCTGACCGCCGTAGTCGGCCAGACCGATATATCCGTCCTGGAGAAGAAGAGGCTCGCACGGCCCTGCATGGTCTTCCGGTCCCTGCCCGACCGATCCCCGTTGCCAGACCATGTTGGTCTGAGAGTCGAAGACCATGAGCGTGCGCGAGATACGATCGTACACGGCGAGACCGTTGTCACCGTACGGCACTGCTCCGAGGAGGTTGTCCATCGCCGAATGCGCGTCCTTGTCGAAGATCTCGATCGCGCTCCGGGCCCGGCAATCCATCACGGCGACTTCTACGAGATCGTAGACTCGACAAGCCGCGATCGAGTCGGTCGTGAGACAGAAGAGCAGAGTGCCGATGGTGATCCAAGACGATTTCATCCTCCGACCTTTCGTTGCGACCCTGTTCGGCGGTGTTCGGACGACGACCCGAACACCGCCGGCCAGCGGGATGTCAGCAGTCACAGCCGTCGTCGGGACATCCCAGACCCGTGATGCAGCATTTCGCACACTGCCAGGTCACGGGCTTGACGTCGTCGCCGGAGGCTTCCGCCCGATTCACCGTCGTGGCGAAGAGTGACGTCATGAAGACCACCATGAGTGCACCGAACACTCGCTTGAATGCCATCGGCCTCTCCTTTCGATTGATACTATTGCAAACTCCGGGGTGCGGTGCGGAGGCGAGAATCTGCCAGGCAAAGGCGTACTCCGCACTCGCGTGTCCAGGTCCAGAAGTTCGGCGAAGAACTCGCCCGCACTCCCCCGGCGTCGCGATTCGGCCGTCAGCAACGCAGATGTGCAAGCGAGTCGAGCCCTCACCCCCAGACTCGATGACGCGAGCATACCCCCCCGGCCAGGTAATGCAAGTTCAATTTCGCCACACCGGTCACCGCGCTACGCTTGTCGACTGAACGGGTCCAGCGCGCGGTCTCGGCCGGCGGATGCGGCGCAGGCTCGCCAGGGGGTCGTGACGCCGGAGCCTGCGCGATCGGGGCTACCGGCCACGAGGTGCGCGTGGTAGCCTCGCCCGGTACCGACCCATGAGGCAGGTTGCTCATGACGATGATCATCCCGCGCACCGTGCTGATATTGCTGCTCGCCTGCATCCCGGTGGCCGCGTCCACCTGGGAGACCCTCAAGCCCGGCCTCGAGCTGCGCTGGATCACCGCCACCGTGCCGAGCGACGTCGGCGACTCCCGCATCGCGGTGCTGCGGATCGACCCCGCGCGCTGGGAACTCGACGTGGTGATGCGTAGCCAGACCGGTGACTCCCGGAACCGGACGGCCCGGCAGTGGGCCCGCGAGCACGGACTGACGGCCGCGATCAACGCGGGCATGTTCGCCACCGACCACCTCACGCATGTCGGCTACCTGGAATCCCGCGGCCACGTGAACGCCGCCGGAGTCAACGCCTACCAGTCGGTGGCGGCCTTCCATCCGGACGCTCCAGACACGTGCGCCCCGTTCCGCATCTTCGATCTCGACGCCGCGGGCGTCTCCATCGCGGCCGTCGGCGAGAACTACGCCTCGCCGGTGCAGAACCTGCGACTGATCAAGCGGCCGGGCGAGAACCGCTGGTCCGAGCAGCCGGAGCGCTGGAGCGAGGCCGCCCTGGGCAAGGACCGGGACGGGAACATCCTGATGATCTTCTCCCGCTCGCCGTTCTCCATGCACGGGCTGAACGGTGAGCTGCTCGCCGCGGAGATCGACCTGGTCGCGCTGCAGCACCTCGAAGGCGGCCCAGAGGCCCAGCTGTTCGTCGATGCAGGCGGCCGGACGCTCGAGTGCGTGGGCAGCTACGAGACATCCTTCAACGAGAACGACGACAACATCCACGCCTGGCCCATTCCCAGCGTCCTGGGCGTGCGGCCGCGCATGCCCGGTGGCGAGCGCGAGGAGACCCGATGAGCGGCGACCACGAGACCGAGCGCCAGATCGACCGGATCCGCAGCGAGCTCGACCGCATCGAACGGCAGCAGCAGGTGCGCATCCTCTACGCCTGCGAGTCCGGCAGCCGGGCCTGGGGCTTCGCCTCAGGGGACAGCGACTGGGACGTGCGGTTCGTCTACCTGCGCCCGGCCGCCTGGTACCTGACCATCGCCGATCGGCGCGACGTCATCGAGGAGCCCATCGCCGACGACCTCGACATCTCCGGCTGGGACCTGCCCAAGGCCCTCGGCCTGTTCCGCAAGTCCAATCCCCCGCTCCTGGAGTGGCTGCAATCGCCCACGGTGTACCGGGAGACGGGGGCACTGGCTGCCCGACTGCGCGACCTGATGCCGGCCTACTACTCCCCCATCTCCTGCCTTTACCACTACCTGCACATGGCCCGGGGCAACCATCGCCAGTACCTGCAGGGCGACGAGGTCTGGGTGAAGAAGTACTTCTACGTCCTGCGGCCGGTGCTCGCCTGCCTGTGGATCGAGTCCGGCCGCGGCGTGGTGCCCACGGAGTTCGCCTCCCTGGTCGAGGCGCTGGTTCCGGACGGCACGCTGCGGGCGGCCATCGATCAGCTGGTGGCCCGCAAGCTGGCCGGCGCGGAGCTGGACCGCGGCCCGCGGATCGCCGCGATCTCGGACTTCCTGGACGAGCAGCTGGCCCGGCTCTCGGGCGAGAACCAGCAGCCGCCCCAGACCCGGGACCCCGCGCCGCTGGATGCCCTGTTCCACGACCTGCTGCGCGAGACGTACGGCGACCGGATCGGCCCCGCGTGATCGCGCGCCCGGCCTCGCGCACCCGGCGGCGTGGTCCTATCCTTCTGCCCATGCCCGAGACCTGCGCCCTCTGCGGCCGGCCCGCGCCGGACCTCACCGAGCACCACCTGATCCCACGCAGCGAGCATGCGCGGCTGCGGGGTCGTCCCGGTTTCGACCGGGAGGCCGCGCGGCAGCAGACGGTGACGCTGTGCGTGGCATGTCACCGGACGGTGCACGCGGAGCTGTCGTCCCGGGAGCTGGCGGAGGGGTATCGCACGCTGGACGCGCTGCGGAAGCACCCGGGGATCGCGCGGTTCGTGGCGTTCGCGCGGCGGCAGGATCCGGGCAAGCGGATCGCGGTGCGCCGGCCGCGGAAGGACTGACCCCGCGGCCGGCGTCCGGTGGTGCCCGGCTACCGCACGAGGGTGAGCCTGGCCGTGGCCGTGCGGTGACCGACCTGCAGGCGCGCGAGGTACATCCCGCTCCCCAGGCGGCGCGGGGTCCACGAGCGGGTGGTCTGGCCGGCGGCGAGCGTCTCGCCGTCGATCACGGTGGCCACCCGGCGGCCGCGCAGGTCGAAGACCTCCAGGGTCACCGGCGCCGCCGCCGGCAGGTCGAACCGGAAGCCTGCGCCCGCGGACCCGGTGCTGGTCACCACCCGCAGATCCAGGGCGGCGAGGTCGCCGATGACCTGGTCGTCCACGCCCGTGGGGCTCTGCAGCTCGAAGGCGTAGACCCAGGACCGATCGACGGTCGCGGCGGTCAGGTAGACCATCCGCCCGTCGGCCGAGAAGCGCGGCATGCCGATGGCCATGGGGAACCGGCCGTCCTCGCCCGGCGGCATGGGCACCGTCCAGAGCACCGTGCCGGTCTGCGGGTCGAGGCCGGTCAGGGTGTTGAGCGAGGGCAGGAACGACTCCGCCGTGGGAACCACCAGCAGCGAGCCGTCGGGGCTGACGGCCGGCACGCCGGGCACGCCGAGGTCGCCGGCGAGGACGGACGACGTGCCCGAGGGATCGAGGCGCCGGATGCCCGCGGAGCTGGGCGTGGTGCCCACGTAGCCGGTGCCGTCGGGGCCCACGGCCACGCGCTTGAAGGTGTAGGTGGGCTGCGGGGAGAGCGGGATCGGGGTGACGCTGCCGTCTGCGGTGTCGAGGATGTCGAAGGCCTGCAGGTCACGCGCCAGGAAGACCTTGCCCGGCACCGCGGGCGAGAGCCAGTGGGGGGTACTGGTCTCCACGGACCAGGCCACGTCCCCGTCCGGGGTGAAGGCCATCACGCCGGAGGCGAGGCAACTGCCCTCGCAGGGCATCCCCGGGGAACTGACCAGGGCCAGGCCATCGGCGAAGGCGATCTCGCGGCGGGTGGCGGCGCCCAGCTCGGCCAGGGCCCAGTACTCGTGCGGATGATCCCAGCGGACGTCGCCGTCGGGCGTCAGGGAGACGAAGCCGCGGCCACCGAGGGCCAGGGGCGTGACGTCGAGCACGTAGATGTTCCCGTCCGGGCCCACGCTGGGCCCGGCGTAGGGGCGGAAGCCGTCGTCGTTCTCGAGGGCGGTCCACAGCAAGGTGCCGTCGGGCGCGAAGGCGCGCAGGTCGTTGCCCGTGGCCGCGTAGATGCGACCGGCCTGGTCGATGGAGCACATGCGGTTGTCCAGCGGCAGGGCCATGTCCTGACGCCAGCGCACCGAACCGTCGGGCTCGATGACCACCAGCTCGAAGCCCTGGACGGCGATCTCGCCGTCCGGGCCGAGGGCCACCGGGATGTTGACCCGGCCGTCGATCTCCACGCGCCAGGCGATGGTGGCGGTGGAGGCGGTGGCGGCGGTGGCGGGTGCGGCGAAGCAGAGCAGGAGGGCCGCGGACATCACGGTCAGGGCGGCGAGCGATCCGGCGGTGGGCAGAGGGCGCATGGTGGGCTCCCGTCGGCTGGGCGATGGACCGGCGGCCCGGGCTCACGGGTCCAGATGCTGTTCATGGCAGTCTACGAGGAAGCGTTCCTGCTTGCCAGGCTCCCGACCGACGACAGTCCCGAGCCGCTATCCCCCGAACACCCCCTTCAACGTACTGAACGTCCACGCCTCGACGGGCACCGGCGGATTGATCTCCGAACACCCGCCCTCGCACGGATACGCGATCTCGTCCCCGCCGATCTCCACGTCGTCGACGCAGATCACGACGTGCGCGCTGGAAGTCACCTGGAGCTCGAAGGAGCACAGGATCGTCGGATCGGAGGTGGGCACCGGCGTGCCGTACCCGACCAGGAGATCATCCATGTCCCCGTAGTTGGTGAATCCGTTGGGCCCGCTCATCGCGAGCACGAAGAGCGACCCCGGCGGGGTGATCTCCAGGCTCGCCTCGAAGGCCGAGACCTCGTCGACGTCGGAGGACAGCACCAGGTGTCCCGTCAACGGGCCCGCGCCGACGACGATCTGGTCGACGAGCCCGCCGTCGCTCTCGAAGAGCATGATCATCTGGCAATCCTGCGCGACGGCGGCACCCGCGATCAGCGTGACCAGGACGATGGTGACGATGCGGATCATGATATTCTCCCTCCTGAGACCAATATCGAACACTGCGGATCAATATACCGGATCGAGCTCGGCCGTGGCCAGCCCGGCCGTTTCTGGGGCTGCGTCTGCGGTGGGATCGGGATCAGGATGTCATGGCTGCAGGCCGGGCAGTAGGCAGGCGCGAATCCGTGGGCGAGGATGACGTGGCGCAGCCGTCAGCGGTGCGGCGGGCGGAGCGTGGCGGGCGAGAGTGCGGCGGGCTGGAGTGTGGCGGGCTGGAATGTGGCGCGCTGGAATGTGGCGCGCTGGAATGTGGCGCGCTGGAGTGCAGCGGGCTGGAGTGCAGCGGGCTGGAGTGCAGCGGGTAAAGGCGTGTCGGCCGCAGCGCGGTGGATTGGCAATATCACGGAAACGGGATGACTTTTGCGGCAATGTTTCGCTGAGGTACACCGCTGGTGTACCTCAGCGGTACCTCGGGTCAAATTCCTCGCCATCATGATGGGTGGTGCGGCGAGCGGCGATTTGCGGTGACCATTCATCATCATGGTCTCACCGGGAATGAGAGCTTCAGCCGCGTGGTCCGGCCTCCCGAGGCCCTGGGTCGCGCTTGATTCGGGAAGATCGTGGCACGCCATCGTCTCGTTCGAGATCGGAGCCCGGCGAAGCGGCCACCAGCGGCCTCGCGAATCCCGGCTTTGCGCTGCCGAGCGCGACTCGGCCCCCAGAGCGAGCAGACCGGCCCGTCTCCTTCGCTCCCGGTTTGGGGTTCGGCGGCACTCGAGGACCGATCGCTCGGTGTTGTCCGGTGGCGTCCATCCCAGGTATCCTGTGGAACTCTCACAAAAGAACATCTCCCCGGGGAAATGTCGGCTTACTCCCCCCAACTACCCGATTCACCTGGCGGACCCCGTGCATCGTCCTGGCCCTCCATGTGCCACCACGCGCGTTCGTCCTGCCTTCTGGCGCGATCCGGCGGCGCGGGCGTCGCCGCTCGCGCCGCCGGACCAGGCCGGATGCCGTGCGGATCACTCCCTGAGCCAGGTCACGATGGCTGCGGCGACATCGTCGCCGTCATCGGAGTAAGTGGACGGGTCGTAGGTGAAGATCGCGCCGCGGCTGCCTCCCGATGTATGCGAGAAGGCGGTGCGGTAGCTGCTGTTGACTGTGTTGCACCCGAGGATCGACCAGCCCGTCGGGTACGAACTGGCGATCCGGTATGCCGTGCCCGAGTCCTGAACGGTCAGAGTCTGGTCGGGGGCGTGACCGGAGAGGAAGTCCGTGGCCGACTCCACCAGGAGGTCCCGATACCCGGAGATGCTGCTGTAGCCCCAGTCGCCACCCAGGCATGCGGCGGCCGTGTGCACCAGCATGACGGCTGGACCGTCGGCGAGCGCCGCGGTGATCGTGTGGCGGTCGAGGCTCGGGTAATCGGTCGCGGTGACGATGGTGGCCGCCGAGAGGTCCGAATCGGCGAGGCGGCTGAACCGGACGAACGTCACGTCCA
>CAZWYF010000017.1:0-42986 GCA_964637835.1 uncultured Fibrobacteraceae bacterium | reverse complement strand
GCCGCCGAGAGGTCCGAATCGGCGAGGCGGCTGAACCGGACGAACGTCACGTCCAGGCCCTGCATCAAGAGCTGGCTGTAGTGCGCGGTCTCCTGCGGGGTCAGCTCGGGCGTGGTGTCGTCATACCCGGTGATCACGAACGCCGCGTGGCCCGCCGGGACGGTCACGCCCGGGAAAGCGGCCGTACCGGCGAGCCAGCGGTGGATCAGGTCCGCGACGTTCTCGCCGACTCCCGAGTACCCCCCCGGCTGGTAGCAGTAGATCAGGCCCTTGCCGCCGCTGGCGTGCTCGCGGTAGAGGACGGTCTTGTAGCTGTCGTTGACGGAGTTGCAGCCGATCACCGTCCAGCCCGCGGGGTAGCTGCCGGAGATGCGATAGCCGTAGCCGGAGTCCTGGATCCTGGCCGCGAGGTTCGACCCGTAGCCGTCCAGGAAGATCGCGTCGCTCTCGACGATCAGGTCGCGGTAGCCCGTGAGGCTGCCGGTGCTCCAGCTGCCACCAAGGACGGCACCCGCGTCGTGGAACAGCAGGACCCGGCAGCCGGCAGCGATGGCATCGTCGATGTCCACGGCCGTCAACGCACCGTCCTCGGTCGCCACCACGAGGCCGAGGGCCGTCAGCGTGTCGACCTCGACGTCGGCTGCAGCGACGTAGACCGGCGTGCGATCCAGGTCCGTGAGCATGGCGAACGCCGCAGCCTCGCGCTCGGTCGGGTTGCCGACCTCGAGGATGACCACGGCGGCGTCCGCTGCTCCGGCGAGGTCGACGGTAAACTCGTTGAGACCGGCGACGAGGATCTCCGGCTGGACGATGGACTCGAAGTCCGGATGCTCGACCATGAGATTGATGCGGTGCACATCCTCGGTCTTGGCCGACCCGGCCGATGGAGGCGCGACGAGCCAGCCCGCGGCCACCGCCTCGGCCGGTGTCACTCGATGCGCGGTCAGCGCGCGGGTCCTGACGTTGACGCTCGTGAAGCGGTGCGTGACCGGCGCAGCGTTGCCGGCGCTCAGGCGCACGAAGTAGACGCCGGCCGGCGCCGAGCGGGGGATCGCGAGGTCCAGGTCGCCGCTGCCACGGACGTGGGCGATGCGGCGGCCCCTCACGTCGAAGACCGCCAGCGAGGCGGTTCCGGCGCCGGCTGGCGTCACGAAGTCCAGCTGGAACTCCGCCGCGCCGATCGTGCCGCGGAGGTTGCCGGTCTGCAGTCGCGATGGAGACCAACCACCGTCAGCGACTACCTCGCTGGGGTCGTCCGGCCGCTCGATGGACACGATGCCCGAGAAGACCGCCAGACCTCCGGAATCCGTGACCTGCATGGGTTCCTCGACCTCGTCCCAGAGGCCATCTCCGTTCAGGTCGATCTTGACCGTCGCTCCCTCGACGGCGCTGGCGCCATCGACGACCTGGACATGGACCTCCGCGGAGTCGAACACCTCACGCGCCGTGTCGTGAGGATTGGCCAGGGCGTTGTTTCCGGGAACGAGCAGGAAACAGGTCGCCAGGATCACAAGGATCGGCGGGATGGACGGAACGGGGCTGGAAATTCGCATGATGACCCCAATCGCTCAGGTAAAATTGGGTATCGGGTTCGGAAATCGAGAAGACCAGCCGAGGAGTCGTATGTGCTCGTTCAGTCTCCGAATCCCCTCTTGGCGGATCCTACATTTTTTGACATCAAGTTGTCAATATGCCGCACATGGGACCCAACGGCTCATCTGGGCGCGGCTCCGGTGGCCGCGGTGGTTGTCGTCGCTCCACGACTCGTCGGCGAGGACCTCGTGGCCGGACCGCTGAGAGATACGAAATTCAACCGCAGGGTCCTGCTTCCTGACACCCCGGATCGCGCCTGAATCGGGGAGATTGAACCACCGCGACCAGTCCGTCTCGAATCGAGGGCCAGGGAAACGGACGCGACCGCCCTCGGGAGTCCCGGCTTCGCGACGCTGGGCGCGAATTTGACCGCCACGCTCGGATCGGGATCATCGGCCACGAAGAGACCGGAGTTCACCGCGAAAGCGATGGTCACCGCTGACATGGAGACGACGAAGAACGTGGTTCACCGGCCTGCACCGCCGGTCGGCTCATGAGCCCCGCGAGATCTTCGAGGCCTCGGGGAGAACCATCGACAACGACGTGCCCAGGAGGGAACGCAGCTTCGTACTGAACGGGAAGAAGATCCGTCTCCAGACCAACGAGCCGAACCTGGGCATGCCGAACAACGACTGTGGCGGCGAATACATCCCGGCCACGGCTCTGGAGCAGGTCTTCTATGCCGCAAGCCTGCTCGGCTCTGATCCAGAGGCACTCGATCGCGACAGCCCCGGGTTCGAGCCGACAACCAGGCACGTCGAGTATGTCGTCTGCGTCGTGCCGGACGGTGTGGTCCTCGCCCAGGACCACGGCGCGATGGCCCAGCTCCGGCGCCAGGGAGAGGTTGTGCGTGGCGGTCACGGTGGTGACGGCGCGGTCCTGCAGGAAGTCCACCAGCCAGCCCGTGGAGCGGGGATCGAGGGCGGCCGTCGGCTCATCCAGGAGCAGGACCCGCGGCTCGAGCACCAGCAGCGCGGCGAGGGCCACGCGCTGCTTCTCGCCACGGCTGAGGTCGGTGGGCGGGCGGTCCCAGAGATGGGCGATGCCGGGCTTCTCAGCGGAACAGACCCTTGATGTCACTCAGCGTCGCGGCTTCCACGGCCACGGGCTCCGGCAACAGGCCCGTGAAGCGGAGCACGTAGTCGTATTCGTGGTAGGGGTAGGTCTGGTTGAGCGGCCAGACGACGAAGTAGCGCGGTTGGTCCGGCCCCAGCCCCGAGCAGAGTAGCGATCCCGACGACTCGGCTGGGACCCAGACCGCTCCGGCGAACGAGGCGGCAGCACAGTCACCGTCCGGGATGATGCGCTCGACCAGGTAGACCGCGTGCTCCACCTCGATCTCGACCTCCATGTCCATACCCACGGCTCCCCACGCCGCGTAGAAATCCGTGTCCCAGTGGATGGGAAACCACGCATGGTCGCGCCAGTAGCCAGATGTTCCACAGACGACGGCCTCGCCGTTGGCGTTCGCCACCACCGGCAGCACATGGGCCAGCGGATCCTCGGGGTCGCTGTCGCACTCGCCGTTGTACAGGTCGAAGTACCCGTCCACCAGTGGCGGCTCTCCCTCGAGCGACGCGCCAACCGGGCATACGACCTCGATGGGGAGCGTCTCGGTGATGGACAGCTCGTACTCCCCGCACTGGCCTCCCCAGCCATCGATGATGATGTAGTAGATCTCGCCGCCATTGACAGGCAGGGCGTCCAGGAACGCATTGTCCTCCCCGCAGGGGTCGTCCGCGTAGTAGTAGTAGTCGTCACTGCAGCCGTACTCACCCAGATCGGCATCGAGAACGATCACCTTGGTATCGTACGCGGAACCACAGAGATCGATGTCCAGGAACGTGTCCGTGGCCGGCGTGAAGCTGTAGACCAGATCCGGCGCGGTCGACGGTTGCCAGCAACGTGCGTCGTAGTCGTCGGCGTAGCCGCAGGTCGAGCCGGTGTCGGCGAATGGCAGCGACTCGATGGGCAGGGCGTCGGCGACGGTGTCGCCGACGAGGTCGCGGTCGACGGCGGTGGGCGCAGTAGCGGCCGGCAAGGATTTCTCCGCCCACGGTGGCGGACCGGCGACGGCGAACCCCGTCAGCAGTCCGACGAAGATCATCAAGATCACAGAACGCATGATTCACTCCTCCGTTGACGGCCGGTGAAGAGCACGCAGCAGCTGTCGATCCAGAATGAACTCCGCCGGCCTGGGTGAATGGCCAACAGATGTGGCTGTCGCCTGGGATACCTGGTGAGATCCGCCCGCTCACCGCCGACAGGGTAGCATGTTGAAACCGTAATTTCAATAGAGAACGGCGCCCAGGTTCGCGGCCTCATCCCGCGACCGCTCGCCGTTGGCGGCCACGACGCGCCGAACACCCCGGTCTCCTCGACGGAGGCCTGTTCGGCGGACCGGGAGCATTGGGGGGATGTAAGTTCTTGTAGAACGAAGCTCCGCGTCCCGCTCGACGAGCGCGTCGAGGCGGTGCTGCTGGTCTCGCTCAAGGAGAGTGGAGGCGTCTTCGGATACGACTGATCGGGGCATTCCTGAACGAAGTGTTCAGCACTGGCGGCGCCTGGTCATGGACAGGGGCAGGCGATGGAGATAGCCATCCAACCGCATGGTCCCATCTCCCGATGCGCCGGATCGCGCCCGAATCGGAAAGGTCGTACCTCCGCGATCATCCGGTTCGAGTCGAGGGACCGGGGAAGCGGACGTCGGGACCCTCGCGAGTGCCGGTTTCGCGCCGCTGGCCGCCCCTACGCCCCCACCCCCATGCGCACCAGTTCCGCCTGCTGGACGCCCTTCTGGCCTCCGATCTCCAGGGCCAGCTGCTCGATCTCGGCCGGCAGGCCGCGCAGGACGATGGTCTCCAGGCAGGTGTGGTGATCGACGTGCACGTGCTGGGTGCAGAGCACGTGGACGTAGCGGTGGTGCTGGATGGCGTGCAGGCGGTCGACCAGGCCGCGCCGGTGGTGGTCGTAGGTGATGGACAGGATGCCCACCATCTCCTCGGTGCCGGCCCGCCAGCGGTCGGCGGCCAGCTCCTTGCGGATCAGGTCGCGCACCAGCTCCGAGCGCGAGGCGTAGCCACGGTGGGTGATGCGGGCGTCCAGCTCGTCGAGCAGCGGCCGCGGCAGCGAGACGGTGAAGCGGATGGCGGGATCGGTCATGGCGTCAGTCCCAGTCGTGGACGTGGTCGTGGCTGTGCTGGTGCGGGCCGTGGCGGTGCCGGTGGCGGTGCACGAGGTTGGCGCGGCGCAGCAGGTCGAGGTCCTCGCGCAGGCCGGCCAGGAGACCGTCGTGCAGGACGGTGTGGTCCTCGCCCAGGACCACGGCGCGATGGCCCAGCTCCGGCGCCAGGGAGAGGTTGTGCGTGGCGGTCACGGTGGTGACGGCGCGGTCCTGCAGGAAGTCCACCAGCCAGCCCGTGGAGCGGGGATCGAGGGCGGCCGTCGGCTCATCCAGGAGCAGGACCCGCGGCTCGAGCACCAGCAGCGCGGCGAGGGCCACGCGCTGCTTCTCGCCACGGCTGAGGTCGGTGGGCGGGCGGTCCCAGAGATGGGCGATGCCGGTGCGCTCGGCCCAGAGGCGGGCGCGCTGGTCCGGATCGGCCAGCTCGAGCTGCCGCGGGCCGAAGCTCAGCTCCTCGGCCACCGTGGGATGGAAGAGCATGGCCTCCGGTTCCTGGAACAGGAGGACCACCTCGCGGCGGAAGCGGCGATGGAAGTCGCGGTCGCCGAGGGCGGCGCGGTCGAGGCGGCGGCCATCGTAGAAGACGGCGCCCTCGTCGGGGGGGAAGAGGCCATCGAGGAGCTTGAGCAGGGTGGACTTGCCCGAGCCGTTGCTACCGAGCAGCACCACCCGGTCGCCCCTGGCGACGGCGAGGTCGACCCCGCGCAGGGCGGGGCGGCCATCGTGGTGATGGGTGACCGCCTCAGTCCGGATCAGCATCGAGGAAGTACCCCCGCGAGGCCATGGCCTCGGTGGTGCGCGTGAGGTCGTGCCGCGCCTTGCGCAGCAGGCTGCCGCCCGAGGCGCCGGCGTGGCGCAGGAGCACCCGCGGGCCGGGCCGCACCAGGGAGCGGCTCTGCAGGGCGAGGCGGGCGTCGCGCAGGGTGCGGCGCAGGGTGGTCATCTGGGCGAGCACCAGCACGAGCACCGTCTGCAGGGCGCGCGAGCCGGCGGCGAGGTCGAGCAGGCGCACGCGGCGGCCGAGCAGCAGGGTGGCGCTGGTCAGGGCGAGGACACGCAGGACCGTGCGCAGGGCCCAGGGCCAGGGGTCGTCCCCGCGCCAGAGGCTGGTCAGCACCCAGGCGCCGGCGACCACGCCGGTGAAGACGGCCACCGCCAGGGCGGCGCGGCGCAGGACCCAGCCGGCGTCGCGGCCGGCGACCAGCAGGACGACGAGCAGGGCGACGGCGAGCAGGCGGGGGTCGTGCAGGAGCGAGACCAGCAGGACGAACGCCCCGTAGAGGGCGAGCAGGCGGCGGGTCCCCCGGGGGGCGCGGCTTCGCGGGTCGCGGCTTCGGGGGGCGCGGCTTCGGGGGGAGCGGCTTCGGGGGGCGCGGATGTCGGCGCGGGGCGGGGTCATGGCGCGGGCGCCTCCCGGTCGAGGCCGCGCAGGGCGATCACCGTGAGCACGCCCTCGAGGACGCCCAGCACCGCGTGCGGCAGCAGCACCGCCGGCAGGACCGTGTTCCAGCCGAAGGGGAAGTAGAGCGGGTCGCCGGCGGCGTCGCGGGCCAGGTGCGGCTGCAGGCCCAGGAGCAGGCCGGTGATCAGGGCGGCGGTCATCACGGCCAGCCAGCCGGCGGCGAAGCGCGCGGCGGTGGCGCCCGCCGGGCGCAGGAGGCGGGCGGCGAGGACGGCGACCACGGGGGCGGCCAGGCCGAGCGCCAGGGCGGTCACCGGCAGGCTGGTGACGCCGCCGTCGCCGAGCAGGAGCGCCTGCAGGGCCAGCACCAGGGAGATGGCCAGGAAGGCGATGGGCACGCCGAAGCGCAGGGCCAGCACCGCCACGCCGGTGGCGTGGACCGAGGCGCCGCCCAGCGGCAACGGCACGCTGATGAGCATCAGGCCGAAGCAGCAGGCGGTGGTCACGCCCAGGACCGGCACGGTGCGGGCGCTGAGGGCGCGGCGCAGACGGCGCAGCGACCACGCCCAGCCCGCGCCCGCCACGCCGGCGGCGGGGAGCCAGGTCTGCGGGGCGAAGAAGCCGTCGGGGACGTGCACGGGGCAGCTCCAGGCGCGGGTGGCGGTCAGTCGGTGGCGGGGGGCGAGGATGGCGGCTGGCCGGGGCCGGCGCGGTCACGGACGCCGGCGCGGTCACGGGCGCCGGCGCGGCGCAGCACGGTCGAGAGGACGAGGGCGATCAGCAGGATCAGGCCCACGCCGAGCGCGGCGCGCAGCCAGCGATCGGGGCCGCCGGCGTCCTGGGCGAGGGTGCCCCCCGGGGGGCCCCCCGGGGGGCCCTCGGTGATTGCGGCAGAGCCGGCGGTTGCGGCAGAGCCGGTGGCTGCGGCGGTTGCGGCAGAGCCGGTGGCTGCGTCGGGGCCGGTGGCCGCGGTGGCCGCGGCGGAGCCGGCGTCGAGGGCGGCGAGGTCGTCCCCGGTGAGGTCCAGTTGCACGGTCTTGCCGTGGCCGTCGGCGGTGGTCACGCGGACGGTCCACTGGCCGGGGCGGTGGGGCAGGAAGACGGCGCGGCCGGCGCGGTCGGTGAGGCCGGCGGCGGCGGGGCGGGGGTCGGCCGGGCCGTGGACCTGGAAGTCGGCGAAGGCGATGGGGGTGCCGTCGGCGTAGGTGAAGGTGACGGCAACGGCGCCGGCGTGGTCGGTGCGGTGGCTGATGCCGTGGGCGTGGGCGGGCCGCGTGGCGAGCAGGACCGCGGCGAGCGCCAGGCACAGGGCGCCGGCCGTGGCGGGGCGGATGCGGCGCGAGGGGGTGGCGCGGGTCGCCATGCGGCCTCCGTGTTACGAACGGATGATTCGTATTACGGGGCGAGCATGCCTGGTCGGCCGGGCGATGTCAAGCGGGGCGGGCGCGCGCTCAGAGCACGCCGGGATTGCCCCGCCATACCGCCCAGGTGAGCGCCGAGGCGAAGGCCACCCACGCCAGGTACGGGAGCAGCAGCGCGGCCGCGAGGCGATGGACGCGCCAGAACGTCACCACCGTGGCCACGATCAGGCCCAGCAGCAGGAGCACCTCGAAGAAGGCCACGCCCCCCAGCTGCCAGACGAAGAAGAACCAGCTCCACATCGCGTTGAAGACGAGCTGCACCAGGAAGAGCGTCAGCGCCGGTCGGGCGCCACGCCAGCCGGCGCGCTGCCACACCAGCCAGGCGGCCAGGCCCATGAGCACGTAGAGCACGGTCCACACCGGGCCGAAGAGCCAGCCGGGCGGCGCCCAGCCGGGGCGGTCGAGGGACTGGTAGAACGCGCCCGCGTTCACCGAGGCGACCGCGCCGATGGCGCCGGTGGCCAGGGCGGCGAGCATCCAGCCGGCCAGGCCCGCGAGGTTGACGGCCAGGGTGCGCGTGGGGCGTGGGGCGACAGCGGCGGGATCGGGATCGGTCATGGGCGGCGGCTCCGGGGGCTGGGATCGGGTCGGGCGTGGATCGTGCGGGCCGGCTGGCCGGCGCCAGGACGCGGCCCGCGGCCACGCGCTCAACGTAGGTCCACCTGCGGTGAGGCGCCGCCCGGGGGCCCCCCGGGGGACCCTCGCGACGGACGGGGCCCCTGGCTGCCGGGGCGCCGCCCGGGGGGCGCCGCCGGGGGCCTGGCGCCCGAGGGGCCCCCCGGGGGGCCCCTCAGTGGAAATCCCGCGCCCCGGTCCGTGCCGGCTGGCGGTCGGCGGTCAGTTCCGGGACCCAGAGGTGATCCACCACCAGGTGCACCACGCCGTCCTCGCTCTGGATCTTGCCGGTGACGCCCAGGAAGGAGCGGGTGCGTGCGAGGATGCGGTACTGCTCGTAGACCCGCGCCCAGAGCACCAGGTTCACGAAGCCGGTCTCGTCCTCGAGGGTCATGAAGGTGACGTCCTTGGCGGTGGCCGGGCGCTGCCGGCAGATCACCACGCCGGCGTAGCGCGCGCGGCGGCCGTCGGGCAGGCGGGCGATCTCCGCGGCGGTGGGCAGGCCCAGCTGCCGCAGCGCGCCGCGCAGGGGCTCGAGCAGGTGGCCGCGGGGCGAGTGCTCGGTACGCTGCCAGTCCCAGGTGATCACCTCGTGGGACGACAGCGCCGCCAGCGCCGGCGCCGGCGCCGGGTCCTCCAGCGGCAGCTCGAGCTGCTCGGGGCGGTGGCGGCGGATCAGGGCATGCACCTGCCAGAGGGCCTGGCGGCGGTCGCCCACCAGCGCCTCCAGCGCGCCGGCCTCCGCCAGGGCGAGCAGGGCGTCGTGGGGCAGGCGGGTGCGGCGGGCGAGGTCGGCCAGGGAGGCGAAGCCGCGCTCGTGGCGGACCTGCAGCAGGCGGTCGGCGTCGGCCGCGGCCAGGCCCTTGACCAGCCGCAGGCCCATGCGCACCGCCAGCGGCCGCCGCGCGAAGGCCGCCTCCGACCCTGGCGGCGCGCCGGGGTCGATCTCCTCCAGGGTGCTGTCCCAACCCGAGCAGGTCACGTCCACCGGCCGGACGGCCAGGCCATGGCGCCGCGCGTCCTGGACGATGGTCCCCGGCAGGTAGAACCCCATGGGCAGGGCGTTGAGCAGGGCGCAGGTGAACTCCGCGGGGTAGTGGCACTTCACCCAGGCGGTGGCGTAGGCGATCAGGGCGAAGCTCGCGGCGTGGCTCTCGGGGAAGCCGTACTCGCCGAAGCCGCGGATCTGGTCGAACACCCGCTCGGCGAACTCCTCGGGGATGCCCTTCTCGGTCATGCGCGAGACGATGCGGTCGTGATGCTGCTCGATGGGCCCGTGCCGCCGCCAGCGGGCCATGTCGCGGCGGAGCTGGTCGGCCTCGCCCGGGGAGTAATCGGCCGCCTCCATGGCCAGGCGCATCACCTGCTCCTGGAACAGCGGCACGCCCAGGGTCTTGCGCAGCACCGGCTCCAGCGACGGATGCGGGTACGACACCTGCTCCTTGCCGTGCCGCCGCGCGATGTACGGGTGCACCATGCCGCCGGTGATGGGGCCGGGCCGGATGATGGCCACCTGGATCACGAGGTCGTAGTAGGTCTCCGGCCGCAGGCGCGGCAGCATGGCCATCTGGGCGCGGCTCTCGATCTGGAAGACGCCCACCGTGTCGGCGCGCTGGAGCATGGCGAAGGTGGCGCGGTCGCGGCGCGGGATGCTGGCCAGGGTGACCTCGCGGCCGCGGTGCTGCCTGAGCAGATCGAAGGCGCGGTGGAGCTGGTTCAGGGCGCCCAGGCCCAGCAGGTCCACCTTGAAGAGGCCGAGGGCCTCGACGTCGTTCTTGTCCCACTGGATCACCGTGCGGCCGGGCATGGTGGCGTTCTCGATGGGCACCAGGTCGCACACCGGCTCGTGGCCCAGCAGGAAACCGCCCGGGTGGATGCCCAGGTGGCGCGGGGCGTCCTGGATCTCCGCCACCAGCTCCAGCAGGTGGCCGTGCACCGCCGCGTCGGGATCCAGACCGGCGGTGCGCAGGGCGTCGGTGTCCAGCTGGCCACCCCCGCGGCCGGCCAGCTTCGCCAGCCGGTCGAGCGGCACCGCGGGCAGGCCCAGCACCTTGCCCACCTCCCGCAGCGCCGACTTCGGGCGGAAGCGGATCACGTTGGCCACCATGGCCGCCCGCGCGCGGCCGTAGCGGCGGTAGACGTACTGGATCACCTCCTCGCGGCGGTCGTGCTCGATGTCCAGGTCGATGTCCGGCGGCTCGGCGCGCTCGCGGGAGATGAAGCGCTCGAAGAGCAGGTCCACCTCCCGGGGATTGACGGCGGTGACGCCCAGGCAGTAGCACACCACCGAGTTGGCGGCCGACCCGCGCCCCTGGCAGAGGATCGCCTCCCGCCGGCAGAACTGGACGATCTCCCACATGGTCAGGAAGTAGCCGCAGTAGTCCAGGTCATGGATGAGGGCGAGTTCCCGGCGGATGCGGTCGTCCAGCGCCGGCGGGACGGGATCGCCGAAGCGCTCGCGGGCGCCCTGCCAGGTGAGGTGCTCGAGCCAGCCGCCGGTGGTCATGCCGCGCGGGAGGCGCTCGGCGGGGTAGCGGTAGCGCAGCTCGGCCAGGGTGAAGGTGCAGCGGGCGGCCACCTCGGCGGTGCGGGCCACGGCGTCGGGGAGGTCGGCGAAGCGGCGGGCCAGGCGATCGGGCGCCAGCAGCGCGCGGCGGTCGTTGGGATGCAGGAGGCGGCCGGCGTCGGCCAGGCGCACGCCGTGGCGGATGCAGGTCACGACGTCCTGCAGGCGCCGGCGCCGCGGCGCGTGGTAGAGCGTCTCCACGCCGGCCACCAGCGGCAGGCCGAACCGCGCGGCGCGGCGGCGCAGGCGCGCCTCGGCCGCGTGCTCGTCGGGCTGCTCGTGGCGGGCGAGCAGGGCGCCGAGGCGATCGCCGAAGGCCTCGCGCAGCAGGCCCGCCAGCGGTGGCAGGCCGTCGTTGCCCGGCGCGGCGAGCCGGCTGCGCGCCCCGCCCCACAGGGCGATCAGGCCGGTGGCGTGGTCGGCCACCTCCGACCAGCCCACCTCGCTGCGCCCCTTCTCGCAGCGCCGCCGGCCCGCGGTGATCAGCCGGCAGAGGTTGCGGTAGCCGGCGCCGTCGGCGGCCAGGAGCACCAGGGTGGAGCCGTCGTCCAGGGTCACCTCGCTGCCGGTGATCAGCCGCGGGACGACCTCGCCGGCCGCCACCGCCGCGCCGGGAGCCGCCGTGGCACCGTCGCAGACCCCGCCGGCGCCTGCGTCCGTGACGCCGACCGCCACCTCCTCCCGCAGCGCCTTGACCGCCTGGAACGCCTCCGGCGCGCCGTGCACGCCGTCGCGGTCGGTGAGCGCCAGGGCGGGCAGGCCCAGGGCCGCCGCCGTGCGCACCAGCTCGGTGGGCGAGCTGGCGCCCTCGAGGAAGGAGAAGTGGCTCTTGCACCAGAGGGCCGCGCCGGTCATTCCACCCTCCCCTGCACGCGCCAGCGGCGGCGGCGGCGGTCGTGGTAGACCCAGCGCAGCTCGCCGGCGCCGGTGCGCACGAAGGCGTAGGCGCGCCGCACCTCGCGGCGCCACCAGCCGCCGGAGAGGCGGTACGGGCCGGCCAGGACGAACCGCGGCTGCGGCGCGGGGATCTCCGGCGGTCGCGCCAGGAGGCGGCGGACCAGGACGGGCGGGCCAGCGGACGGGGGGCCGCCCGGGGCGCCGCCCGGCGTGCCCCCCGGGGGGCCCCCCGGGGGGCCCTCCACGGGACCTGCCGAGGGGCCCCCCGGGGGGCGCCCGGCGACGCGCCCCCCGCGGTCCGCCGCGGAGCCGGCCGCATCGGCCACCGGCACCCACCGCACCCGCGCCTCCGGCAGCCAGGCTGCGGTCAGCTCGGCGTGCATCACCGCGCCGTCGCCCAGCTCGGCGCGCACGCGGGCCAGGGCGCGGGCGGCGGCGGCGGGGTCGCGCTGGCGGTGGCGGGCGAAGAGGTCGTCGCTGATGGCCTGGGCGGAGACCTCCTCCAGGCGCAGGACCACCCGCTCCACGCCGGCGGCCAGCTCCAGGCCTTCCAGGCGCAGGCGCACCAGCTCCAGCAGCAGCACCGCATCGCCGGTGGGCGCGGCCGGCCGCAGGGTCTGGCGCAGGCGGGTGGTGGCGCGGTCGGCGAGCCACAGCTCCAGGTGCACCGCCGCCACGGCCTGCAGGCGGTCGGCCAGGCGGGCGAGCAGCGGGTGCAGCAGGCGCTTGATCAGGAAGAGCAGCCGCCAGGCGTCGCTCTCCGGTTCCTCGAGCACCTCGGTGGCGGTGATGGCCTCCGGCGGGCGGTCCGGCTGCAGGGGATCATGGCCGGCGCCCCGGGCGAGGCGATGCAGCTCGGCGGCGGCCGCGCCGAAGCGTGCGCCCACGCCGGCGGCCGGCAGGTCGCACAGCGCGCCCACGGTGCGCACGCCCAGGCGGTCGAGGGGATCACGCAGGCGCGGATCGAGCTGCAGGCGGGCCAGGGGCACCCGGCGCAGGGCGTCCAGCTCCCGCCGCGCGTCCGGCGCCACCGTCACGCCCCGGCGGGTGCGCGCCAGGCCATAGCTGCCGAAGCGCGACCAGCCCACCGCCACGGACGCGATCAGGCCCGCCCGCTCCAGTCCCCGGTACAGGCGCTCCGCCCAGGCGGCGACCGACCCGTGCAGGCGCTCGAGGCCGCGGGCGTCCAGCCAGAACACCCCCGGCTCGTGGCGCGCCGCCTCCACCCGCGGGCTGGCGTGCAGCAGGTGGCGGTGCAGGCGCGCGCCGGCGGCGGCCAGCTCGCGATCGGAGACCGTGCCGGCGGCGAGGTCGTGCGCCAGGGAGAGGGCCGCGGCGTAGCGCAGGCCCGGCAGGACGCCCTGCCGGCGCGCGGGCTCGTTCACCCAGAGCAAGGGCGCCTGGGGGCTGTCCTCGGCCACCACCGCCGCGGGACGACCCCGCCAGTCCGGATGCCCGCGCAGCAGCAGCTGCAGCGGCCAGGCCGGCAGGTCCACGCAGGCGATGCGGGCCGGCGACGGCACGGCGGCGGCCGGCGGCGCGGCGGCGGTGCGCGGCGGCGCGGCGGCCGGCGGCGCGGCCGGCCCGCGCTCAGTCGAGTCCCTCGGGGCCACGCCACACCTCCTGCCAGCGCCAGCCGGGGCCGCGGCGCTTGTCCTTCACCACGTCGATGCAGCAGAGGAATCGCCCCGGGCCCAGCGGCCGGCGCGAGGCCACCGCCCGCAGGGAGACCAGCGAGCCGAGCGAGGCGCCCGGCGCCCAGGCCGGGGCGGCTCGCCGGCCGCCGCGCGCGGCGTCGCCCACGCCGCCGCACGTGGCATCGCCCACGCCACCGCGCGGGGCGTCCTCCGGCGGGACCTGCGGATCCCGCGGCGGCCGCCGCAGGCAGAGCACCGCCGCGTCGTGCCGCCGGGCGAGCTGCGAGAGGCGGCTCTGCAGCGGGGCGGCCAGGGTGGCCCGCGGGCCGCCCGCCATCAGGTCCAGCACCACCAGCCCGTAGGCGCCCGAGCGCAGCAGCAGGTCCGCCGCGCGGCCGGCCGTCGCGCAGTCCGCCGCGCGCACCACCGGCAGCCGGGCCAGGTCGATGCCGCCGGCAGCGAGGTCGGGCGGGTAGACCAGGTCCGCGCCCACGGTCACCCAGGCCGCCGGCTCGCCGCGGCGCTGGGCGTCGCGCACCAGGGCGGCCGCGGCGCTGAGCACCGCCGGCTCGCGCCCGGGGCCCAGCTCGCAGAGGCGGCCGCTCAGCTCCGCCCACGACCACGCCGGCGCCTGCTCCGGTGCCGGGTACGGCGCCCCGCCGCCCAGGCGCACCAGGGCCGGGTGGGCCAGCACCTCCGCCAGGGCGGGGTCGCCGGCCGGCGAGCCGGCCGCCGCCGGCGGGGCCGGCGCCGCGTCGCGCTGATCCAGCGACGGGGCCGGGGATCGGCCCGGGGACGGGTCGAGAAGCTGGTCGAACGGCCGTGCGAGAGCGACACGGGTCACGGGCACCTCCTTCCGCCGGGCGACGGGGTGCCAGACACCTTAACAGACATCCGTCTGTCGCGTCAAGAGGACTTTCGCCGCGAGGCGAAAATCGGACCGGGCGTCCCCCGCCAGGCCGGAGGGAACCCCTGCGGCGGGGAGAGGACGTGGGCCTCAGCCCAGCCGCCGCCGCACCTCCACCACCTGGCCCAGGATCCGCAGCTCCTCCCCCCGGCCGGGCACGATGGGCGCGAAAGCCGGGTTCTCCGCGTGCAGCTCCACGCGGCCGCGGCGCAGGCGCAGGCGCTTGACGGTGGCCTCGCCCGCGACCTCCGCCACCACGATGGCCCCGTCCTCCGCCCGGTCCTGGCGGCGGACCACCACCAGGTCGCCGGGCAGGATCCCGGCGCCGGTCATGCTCTCGCCGCGGACGGCCAGGGCGAAGAGTTCCTCGCTGGCGGGGCGATCGGCCACCGGCAGGTAGCCGTCCGGCGCCTCGAAGGCCTCGGTGAGGCGGCCGGCCTGCACGCGGCCCAGGATGGGCACCGGCACCGGCGGGCCGGCGGCGCGGCGCTTGCCCCCCCGGCCGGCGCGGCGGCCGGCACCGCCGGCGCCGCCGGCGCCGCTGGCGGCGAGGTCGTCCACCGGCAGGCGGTAGCCCCGGGCCTGGCCGGGCTCCTTGTCCAGCTTGCCCTCGGCCACCAGCGCCTCCAGGTGCTGGCGGGCCGACTGCACGGCGCGGAAGCCCAGGTGCGCCTGCACCTCGCGGGTGGTGGGCGGGGCGCCGGCCAGGATGCGCTCGCGCACGAAGGCGAGCACCCGGCGGCGGGTCTCGGTGGCGGGACGGCGGGCCATGGCGACTCCTTTCGCTCCGCCCACGAAAACAGACGCCCGTCTGCCCGTCAACCGCGGCCCGGAGATCCGCGGCCGCGACCGGTGCCGAAGTCTCCGGGTTTCCCTATGTTCATGCCAGGCGCGCCGGACCGCCCAGCGACCCACCTCTTTGACATATCGTCACTTCCGCATCCGGCACGCACTTTGCGGAGAACTCGGTGACCGTCTCCGTGTACAAGGGCGGGAACCATTCGCGACACGCGACCCGAGCCAAGGGATGGGCGATCATGGCGACCACCGAGAAGCAGGGCACGTTGCAGGGCCACCTGGCCGCGCTGAAGGCCGGCGAGCGGTCCTTCGAGAACGCGTTCGAGGCCATCAGCCGCATGATCCTCGACGACGAGATCGAGAAGGTGGTGGTCAACGGCAAGACCACCTACGACTTCAAGATCTTCCGCCGGGGCAAGAAGCACATCGTCGGCATGTACGACGAGATCAACAGCTTCGTCTCCTACGTCAAGGACGCCGCCGAGGGCGGCTCCTCCAAGGAGATGGCCTACGTGCTGGTGGGCGAGCCGGGCAACGGCAAGACGTTCTTCGTGGAGTACGTCAGCCGGCTGTACCGGGAGTTCGCCGCCCGGCCGGAGAACCGCCGTTACACCTTCCGCTTCACCGGACTGGACGGAATCGCGTCATACGGCAGGATCGCGACCATCGAGAGCCAGACGTACGAGGACCCCGCCATCCTCGGCATGAACCTCTTCGAGTCGCCCGAGGAGAGCCGCGAGTACCTCGCGCGCAAGGTGGGCCTGGACGACGCCCAGCTCGAGCGCCTGTACGAGAACTACCGTCCCCTGGGCGCCTGCAGCGGCTACATCTGGAACGACATCCGCATGCACTGCGGCGGCAAGCTCGAGGAGATGCTCGAGCACGTGGAGATCGTCCCGGTGCCGCTGAGCGAGAGCCTGGGCACCCTGACGGGCAAGTACCCCGCCAAGGACAAGATCACGTCGAGCGCCGTGGACCTGCTGGGCGAGGAGTCCATCCAGCGCCTGCTGCACATCACCGACACCAACAACCCCTACCGCTTCGACCTGCGGCGCGGCGCGCTGGCGCGGGTGGCCGGCGGCGGCATCCACTTCTCCGACGAGATGTTCAAGAACAAGAAGGACCTGGTGCAGGTCTACCTGGGCGTGATCCAGAACCGCACCATCGAGATCGACGGCTACAAGTGGCCCATCGACACCCTGATCATCGCCACCAGCAACAACTCGGAGTTCAACACCTTCCTGGCCGAGAAGGAAGAGGCGCCCATCGTCGACCGCTGCCGCCTGAGCTACATCTCGCACAACACCAACTACCGCCTGCAGGAGCAGCTCACCCAGTACGCGGTGGGCAGCGAGACCAAGACCACCCTGACGCGCGAGCAGCTGCACCAGGACCCCAACCTCAACTACGCCGCCAGCGTGGCGGCGGTGCTCACCCGCCTGCCCCACACCGAGAAGCTCACCCCCGTGGAGACCATGAAGCTGGCGGCGGGCGAGATCGCCGGCGAGAAGTCCATCAAGACCCTGGCCGAGGTGATCGACACCCTGAGCCAGGACACCGACATCACCAACCGGTTCGGCCAGAAGGGCCTGGGCCAGCGGAACCTGGGCCGCGCCGTGCAGCTGCTGGTGGAGAGCTCGGAGACCAACGAGGGCCGCTGCATGTTCGCCTACGACATCTTCCACACGCTGGAGCGGGTGGTCCTCGACTACGTCCACGACAACAACGACCGCGCCAAGTACCTCGAGGACCTCAAGACCGCCAGGGGCCTGTACCGCGAGCGGATCATGACCGAGATGTTCAACGCGTACATGGACGAACCGCAGGCCATCCGCAAGGACGTGATGAACTACGTCAACATGATCATCGGCATCGACGCCGAGCACCTCGGCCCGGACAAGATGTGGAAGTACAAGGACCCGCAGACCGGCGAGCTGAAGGCCCTGAAGGTGGACGAGCGCTTCATCAAGAGCGTGGAGGAGCGCCTGCAGCTGAAGACCGAGGAGCAGCGCGAGAGCTTCCGCACCACCATCCGCAAGATCTACGGCCAGAAGATCGGCGTGGATCCGAACTACGACTTCATGGACAACCTGGAGCTGGTCAAGGCCGTCACCGACGTGCGCCTGAAGAGCGACATCGCCGGCGCCGGCAGCCTCATCGGCGCGCTGGCCAACCGCACCAACGAGGAGAACCAGCACCTCTACGACCGCATGGTGGACACCATGCTGAACAAGCTGGGCTACTGCCAGACCTGCGCGCAGAAGACCATCGAGTACTTCTGCACGCAGGAGGACGAGAGCTGACATGGCGCGTCGCCCACGCAGGCCGGCCGCACCGCCGACCATCCACCGGGTGGTCCAGGATCCCCACGCGTACGCCGACCTGCCCTTCCTGCAGTCGCTCGAGCCCATGGTCTCGCCGCGGCCGCTGAACCTGGGCTCGCTGGACGACCTCATGGAGCGCGACGCCCGGCGCGAGGAGGACGGCTTCCCCCGCAAGATCCGCATCGGCCGGCTGGTCAAGCCCGGCCGCGGCGGCAAGCAGAAGGTGGTGGTGGTCCCGTCCACGGTGGAGGAGAAGCTGGTCCACGACCGCCAGTTCGCCCAGGAGCAGGAGGGTGGCGGTGGCGCCGGCGGCAGCGGCGAGGGCGAGGAGGGCGAGGTGATCGGCGAGCAGCCCGTGCGCCCGGAGGAGGGCGAGGGCGACGGCACCGGTCCCGGCCAGGGCGAGGGCGGCGAGCACGAGATGGAGAGTGACGCCTATGACCTCGGCCGCATCCTCACCGAGCAGTTCGAGCTGCCCAACCTGCAGGACAAGGGCAAGAAGCGGTCGCTCACCCGCTACACCTACGATCTGACCGACCGCCACCGCGGCTTCGGCCAGCTCCTGGACAAGAAGGCCACCCTGCGGCGCGTGGTGACCACCAACATCGCCCTGGGCAACATCCAGCCCGGCCGCGCCTTCGATCCGGCCGACCTGCTCATCGCCCCGCGCGACCGCGTCTACCGCGTGCTCTCGCGCGAGCGCGACTTCGAGTCCCAGGCCATGGTCTTCTTCGTGCGCGACTATTCCGGCTCGATGAGCGGCAAGCCCACCGAGCTGGTGGTCAGCCAGCACGTGCTGATCTACGCCTGGCTGCTCTACCAGTACGGCGGCCAGGTGGAGAGCCGGTTCATCCTCCACGACACCGAGGCGAAGGAAGTCGAGGACTTCTACACCTACTACAACAGCCGCGTGGCCGGCGGCACCAGGGTGGCCGCGGCCTTCGCGCGCGTGAACGAGATCGTGGCCGAGGAGAACCTGGCCGCCGACTACAACATCTACGTCTTCTACGGCACCGACGGGGACGACTGGGATTCGGGCGGCAAGGAGACCGTCCCGCAGATCGAGCACACCCTGGACTTCGCCGCGCGCCTGGGCGTGACCGTGGCCCAGAGCCGCTTCAGCCGCGGCCGCGAGAGCGAGGTGGAGAAGTACCTGAAGGCCTCCGGCCTGCTGGAGAAGAAGAAGGCCGTCCTGCGCATGGATGCCATGCCGGAGGACGCGGACGAGCCGCGCCTCATCGAGGGCATCCGCACGCTGACCGCCGAGTAGGACCGCCGCGCAGGACCGCCGCCGGATCCCGGGAGGGGTCGTCATGCAGCTGATCGACCAGCACGCCAAGACCATCATGGAGGGCTGCAAGGAGCGCGCCCGCGACGCCGGCCTGCGCTTCGACGACGAGACCCTCGAGTACGTGGTCACCAACCGCGACCTGGTGGAACTCTCCCCCAAGGTGATGATCCCCACCCTCTACGACTACTGGGTGCACGACGTCGAGGTGCTGCAGGGCCGCGGCCGCTACGAGCTCTACCCGCACAACCCCTACGAGACGGTGATCAACACCCGGCCGGCCATCAGCTTCTACAACGACAACAATCCCGACTGGCTCAACGTGATGATCTTCTACCACGTCCTGGGCCACATCGATTTCTTCCAGAACAACCGCAGCTTCCGCCACACCTGGGACGACGACTTCGCCGGCCGCGCCCTGGCCGACAAGCGGGCCATCGGCCGCCTGCGCTCCGAGCATGGCCGCTGGGTGGACTACGTGATCGAGTTCGCCCGCTCGCTGGACAACCTGGTGGACTACCACGGCCTGCTGTCGGACCTGCACCGGCTGCCGCACGGCGACTGGTCCGGCCGCCTGGACTGGTACCTGGACGTCTTCCTGCAGGAGTTCAAGCAGGTCAAGGTGAGCGAGTACGTGACCGAGGTGGAGCGTTACAACCAGTGCCGGCGCGACCACGGCGAGAGCGCCGAGGACGTCTTCTTCGCCGAGGTCCAGCGCCGCCACCCGGAGTTCCAGGCCACCTACGAGAAGGGCCACGGGCGCCGCCACGACAACCTGCGCGACGTGATGGCCTACGTCCTGGATCACAGCGAACACCTCGAACGCGAGGAGAACCGCTGGATGCGCCAGGTGGTGCACGTGGTCCGCGACACGTCGCTGTACTTCCAGCCGCAGATCCGCACCAAGATCATGAACGAGGGCTGGGCCAGCTACTGGCACGAGACCCTCTTCATGCGCGACGACCGCATCGCCGGCCACGAGGTGGACTTCGCCCGCATCAACGCCGGCGTGACCAGCATGCCGCGGGTGGGCCTGAACCCCTACGCGCTGGGCATGCGCATGTTCTACCACATCGAGGAGTCCGGGAACCGGGGCCGGTACAGCCAGGAGTTCCTGCGCCTGCTCGACCGCGATCAGCGCGAGAAGTTCGACCGCGGCACCGCCAGCGGGCACGACCTCATCTTCGCCATCCGCGAGAACCTGGACGACTTCCTCTTCACCAGCATGTTCCTGGAGCAGGACTTCGTGGACCGGCACCGGCTCTTCGTGGCCGACAAGCGCCTGGACGAGCAGCGCATGGTCTGGCAGTGGTACGTCAAGAGCCGCAGCGCCGACCAGTACCGCCAGATGGTCCACGACCAGCTCTACCATCCCCCGTACGTGACGGTGGATCCGACGCGCAGCAAGCCGGGCGAGGACCTCACGCTGGTCCACCACTTCGAGGGCAAGCCCCTGGTGCGCGACTACGTCGCCGGCACGCTGCTGGGCCTGGAGTTCCTCTGGGGCGGGCCGGCGGTGCTGGAGACCACCGAGGTGAAGGACGTCAAGCGGCCGCCCGAGGGTGCGCCCCAGGACACGCCGCCAGAGGTCAGCTGGCAGCGCGTGCGCTACCGCATGAAGGACCGCAAGCTCAGCCGGGAGCCGATCTAGCGATGGATACCATCCAGAAGGCCCTGCTCGACCTCGCCAGCAGCCAGCGCGGCCTGGAATCCGGCCGGACGCTGACGTTCGAGGACTTCCTCGCCCAGCTCCGCTGGCGCCCGGACCGCCTGATCCGCAACGTCCACCAGGTGTTCTACGACATGGTCCAGGCCCACGTGGGCGGGGGCCACGACGAGTATCCGGACGACCCCGAATCCATCAACTTCATCGACTACGACTTCGACTCCCTGCTGGTGGCGGGCGCCGACCAGCCCTTCTTCGCCGATCGCGTCTTCGCCAACCGCCTGATGAACATGGTGGACGGCCTGCGCGGCGGCGCCCAGCAGAACAAGATCTACCTCTTCGACGGCCCGCCCGGCAGCGGCAAGTCCATCTTCCTGAACAACCTGCTGCGCCGGCTCGAGGAGTACGCCAACAGTCCGGAGGGCACCCGCTACGAGACGGTCTGGCGCCTGGACCGCCGCCTGCTCGGCGACGAGACCGACAGCGAGGCCAGCCAGCAGCTCCTGCGCCTGCTCGGCGAGCGCCACACCGCCCACCTGCTGGCCGACCTCGCCGCCGTCAGCGCCGAGCCCGACGCGGCCGAGCCCCTGGGCGCCGAGGCCGCCGAGGAGGACGATCACGCCCACGCCATGCTCCAGGCGCGGCAGCGGCGCCAGCGGCCAGACTACCTCGAGGTCCCCTGCCCCAGCCACGACAACCCCATCGTGATGATCCCCCGCGACCAGCGGGCGCGCTTCTTCGACGCCCTCTTCCACAACGACGAGTTCAAGTGGAATCTCTCCGGCAACAAGGAGTACGACTGGGTCTTCCAGGGCGAGCCCTGCACCGTCTGCGCCTCGCTCTATCGCGCCCTGCTGCACAAGCTGGACGATCCCCTGGCCGTCTTCCGCATGATCCACGCGCGGCCCTACCAGTTCGACCGGCGCCTGGGCGAGGGCATCACCGTCTTCAACCCCGGCGACCGCACCAGCCGCAGCCCGGTGCAGACCAACCCCGAGCTGCAACGCCGCCTGGGCCACCTCCTGGGCGACAGCAACGCCGTCCGCTACGTCTTCTCGCGCTACGCCCGCACCAACGACGGCGTCTTCGCGCTGATGGACATCAAGGGCCACAACCGCGATCGGCTGCTCGAGCTGCACAACATCGTCTCCGACGGGGTGCACAAGGTGGAGGAGATCGAGGAGCGCATCGACTCGCTCTTCCTCGGCGTGATGAACCCCGAGGACAACAAGAACATCCGGGGTTTCCAGTCGCTCACCGACCGCATCGAGTTCATCAACATCAACTACGTGCTCGACTCCAAGACCGAGGTGGCCATCTACGAGAACATCTTCGGCCGCCACATCCACGAGGCCTTCCTGCCGCGGGTGCTGGAGAACTTCGCCCGGACGATCATCTCCAGCCGCCTGAACGAGAAATCGCCCGCGCTGCTGGACTGGATCGGCGATGCGCGCAAGTACATGCTCTACTGCGACGAGAACCTGCACCTGTTGAAGATGGCCATCTACTCGGGCGTGATCCCCTCCTGGCTGGACGAGGAGGACCGCAAGAACTTCACCGCCCGGCGGCGGCGCAAGATCATCGCCGAGGCCGAGAGCGAGGGCACCCACGGCTTCAGCGGCCGCGACGCCATCGACATCTTCCAGGACCTCCACGGCACCGTCCGCGACGGCCAGCTCATCACCATGGACACCCTGGCGACGTTCTTCACCAAGACCCGCCCCGAGCTGGCCAGGAAGCTGCCGGACGGCTTCCTCGACTCGCTGCGCCAGCAGTACAACTACCAGACCCTGCAGGAGGTGAAGGAGTCGCTGTACGACTACAACGACGCCCAGATCGCCCGCGACCTGCAGAACTACCTCTTCGCCCTGAACCACGAGGTGGGCACCAGCACCACCTGCCCCTACACCGGCGACCGCCTGGAGATCACCGAGGGCTTCCTCGCGGGCATCGAGGAGCAGCTGCTCGGCCCCGACGCCGACCCCGAGCGCCGCCGCGAGTTCCGGGCCGCGACGCAGCGTACCTACGCCTCCCGCACGCTCACCCAGGAGATCATGCTCGAGGGCAAGGCCGTCACCGACACCGCCCTCTACCAGGAACTCCACGAGCGCTACGTCTACCACCTCAAGGAGCGGGTGCTCGATCCCCTGATGGCCAGCACCAACTTCCGGCGGGCGCTCAAGGACCTGGGCAGCGAGGACTTCCGCACCTACGACCAGAAGGTGCAGCACGAGGTCCGCTTCCTGATCACCAACCTCTGCGACCGCTACGGCTACAACGAGCAGAGTGCGCGCGAGGCCTGCCTCTACGTCCTGGACCACGACCTGGCCACCGAGTTCGCCGGCTGATCCCGCCCGCCACGACCCGGCCCGTCGCCTGTCCGGCATTTGGCGACGGGCCGGATCGCGCTATCTTGTGGCGCCGACCCCGATCGCTCGCAGAATTTCCAAGGAGACTCCCATGGCCGGCGTGAACCTGATCCTGACCATCCCCCAGGGCGTGATGACCGCCACCTCCCTCGGCGTCGAGGGCCTGGCCCGCCATCGCAGCCCCGGCTCGGGCAAGCACTTCCGTGGCCGCAAGGTCTACGTGGACCTCGCGCTGACCGCCGACGGCCGCCCCGATTTCGAGTTCCTCGACGAGGGCGGCTGGCGCGACACGGCTGGCGACACCGCCGGGGCCTTGACCGCCGTATCGGACGGCAAGCGCACCAAGACGGCGCTGTCCAGCAACGCCTTCAGCTGCACACCCCTGAGCGCGCACCAGGCCGCCTACCTGGTCAAGACCGGCGGCGAGGTCCTGAAGCTGGACCCGCACGTCGAGCTGCAGACCTTCGCGTCGCACGACTGCGGCGAGGAGATGTCGCCCAGCGATATCTCGCGCGCGGTGGGTCGGCCGGAGCCGGCCGTGCGCAGGCCGCGGCTCTACATGGTGCTCAGCCCGGTGGAACTGCTGCTGCTGTCGAACCTGACGCCCGAGGAGTACGCCTGGTACGCCACGCATCGCCCGGGGAAGGTCTTCCGGCAGGTGGTCTTCACCGAGCTGCGCGCCGACCAGACCCAGCTCGCGGCGCTCAGCCGCTACGTGAACGCCCGCCAGGAGCTGGAGCAGCAGCCGGCCAAGAAGACCAAGACCGTGGTCTCGGAGGACTCGCTCAACGAGGTGCCCTTCGAGAACTGGCTGGGCTTCAGCCACGAGGAGCGGCACGGACTCTACATGGCCGACCGCGAGCGGATCGGCGTCTGGCGCTTCCCCCGGGAGATCCCGCGGATCTGGGAGCGCGCGGCCGGTTGACCCGGTCGCCCGGGGCGCCGGTCGCCAGGAGCACCGGTCGCCGGGAGCCCCGGTCGCCCGGCACCCGCTCCGCCGACGACGAGGCGCCGGCCCGGGCCCGGAGGTCACTCCTCCGGGCCCATGGCTGCCTCCTCGGGCACCCGTAGCAGGCGGGCGTTGATCGCCACCACCACCGTCGACAGCGACATGAGCAGCGCCCCCACGGCCGGGCTGAGGATCACCCCCGCCCAGGCGAGCGCGCCGGCGGCCAGGGGAATGGCCACCACGTTGTAACCGGTGGCATACCACAGGTTCTGGATCATCTTGCGGTGCGTGGCGCGGCCGAAGAGGATCAACGCCGTGATGTCGCGGGGATCCGAGTTCACGAGCACGATGTCCGCCGAGGCCGCCGCCACGTCGGTGCCCGAGCCCACGGCGATGCCCACGTCGGCGCGGGCGAGGGCGGGCGAGTCGTTGACGCCGTCGCCGGTCATGGCCACGAACCGGCCCTCCTCCTGGAGCTCCTTGATCTTCGCCTCCTTCTGGTCCGGCAGGACGCCGGCGAAGTAGCCGTCGAGCTGGAGCTCGTCCGAGACGGCCTTCGCGGTGGCCTCGTTGTCGCCGGTGAGCATCCAGCAGGCGATCCCCCGCTCCTGCAGCGCGCGCACCGCCGGCCGGGAGTGGTCGCGGATGCGGTCGGCCAGGCCGAGCGAGCCGATCACCTCGCCGTCGCGGATCACGAAGACCCGGGTCTCGCCCGGCCGATCCTCCGCGCCCTCGGGGCGCGCGAGGCCCTCGGCCTCGAGATATGCCGGCCCGCCCACGGCGACCGGCCGGCCCTCCACCTCGCCGACCACGCCCTTGCCCTTCTGGGCCTCGAAGTCCTCCACCTCGGGCGCCTCGACCCCCTCCTCCTCGGCGCGCTTGCGGATACCGCCGGCGATGGGGTGCTGGGAGGGCGCCTCCAGGGCGGCAGCCAGGGCGAGGACGTCCTGCTCGGAGAGGTCGTCCCCGTGGACGGTGATGTCCTGGACCGCGAAGGTGCCCTCGGTGAGGGTGCCGGTCTTGTCGAACACCACGGTGTCGATGCGGCGGGCGTTCTCGAAGGCCGTGCGGTTGCGGATGAGCAGTCCGGCCTGGGCGGCGCGCGTGGTGGACACGCTCACCACCAGGGGGATGGCCAGGCCCAGGGCGTGCGGGCAGGTGATCACCATGACGGTGGCCATGCGGGAGATGGCGTACTGGGCTTCCCGGCCCACCACCAGCCAGGCCGCGAAGGTGACCAGGCCCGCGCTGATGGCGATGATGGTCAGCCACAGGGCGGCGCGGTCGGAGAGGTTCTGGGTGCGGCTCTTGTCCGCCTGGGCGCTGCGCACCAGCTCGATCACCTGCGAGAGGTAGCTCTCCTCGCCGGTGCCGCGGACCTCCAGCTCGAGCGAGCCGTCGCCGTTGATGGCGCCGCCGATGAGCTCGTCGCCCTCGCCCTTGCTCACGGGGCGCGACTCGCCCGTGAGCATGGACTCGTCCACCTGGCTGGAGCCGCCCACGATCACGCCATCGGCCGGGATCTTCTCCCCCGGCTTGATCACCAGGACGTCGCCGTCCTGCACCTCGCTCAGGGGCACGTCCTCGGTGCTGCCGTTCCGCTTGCGGTGGGCGGTGTCGGGCATGAGCTGGGCCAGTTCCTCCAGCGCGGACTGGGCCTTGACCACCGAGCGCATCTCCACCCAGTGGCCGGCCAGCATCACGTCGATCAGCGTGGCCAGCTCCCAGAAGAACGGCCGGCCCGGGAAGCCCAGCGCCACCGCGGTGGAGAAGGCCCAGGCCACGGTGATGGCCAGGGCGATGAGGGTCATCATCCCCGGCTGGCGGTCGCCCAGCTCCTGGACCAGGCCCTTCAGGAACGGCCAGCCGCCGTAGCCGTAGACGAAGGTGGCCAGCACGAGCACGATCCACGTGCCGCCGGGCACGCTCACCTGGAAGCCGAACACCTCCTGGACGAACGGCGAGAGCACCAGGATGGGGACCGACGCGGCCATCGACACGAAGAAGCGCCGGCGGAAGTCCGCGATCATCTGGCGGTGGTGCCCGGTGTGGTCGTGGTGGCCGTGTTCGCCATGGTTCCCGTGGCCGGCGTGATCGTCGTGGCCGTGTTCCTCGTGGCTTTCGTGGCCACCGTGACCCTCGTCTTTCCGCTGACGTCGGTCCGTCATGTCGACCTCCATCGTGCTGGGCCCGCGGGCCCGCCGTCTGGTCGTTCCACCTGGCACGGTTCGGCGCCCATCCGTCCTGCCGGAGCGACGGGACGTCTCCTGCCCAGCGTAGCCAGACGGTCGGATGTGGCCAGCGACGCGACCGCCGGTTCAAGCCTCGCCGCCAGCGGCCGAAACCCTCGGCAGAACACCCGTTCGCGTACCAGTCGCCAGGGAGGCCGACCATGCGCCGCGCCGCGCTCATGACCACCGTGCTCGCATTTTTCGTCCTGCTCGCCGCCGCACCCGATCCCGTGGCGGCCCAGCCCGTGCCGCAGCGCGCTCCCGCCGCGGCACCGTCCGCGCCGGCGATGCCCGCCGCGGGGATGGGCTTCGTCCCGCCGACCCACGACCTCTCCCACGTGGTCCTGGCGCCGGGCGACAAGGCCCGCTCGCTCCCCGCTCGGTACGACACCCGCGACCTCGGCCTGGTCTCCAGCGTCAAGAACCAGGGCGCGTGCGGCTCCTGCTACGCCTTCGCCGCGGCGGCGGACCTGGAGTCCGCCATCCTCGCCGAGTACGGCGTGGAGGTGGACCTGTCGGAGAACCACCTCAAGGAGTGCCACTTCGAGGCGCGGAGCTGCTCCGGCGGCAATGCCGGCATGGTCATGAACCTGGCGACCCGTCAGGGCGCGGTGCGCGAGGCCTGCGACCCGTACGTGGCCGCCGACGTGGCCTGCGAGACCGGCTGCGACCTGGCCTTCGCCGTGCGCGGCTGGCGCTGGCTGCAGGGCAGCACGCTGCCGGACGTGGCCGCCATGAAGCAGGCGCTCATGGACCACGGCCCGCTCTCGACCACCGTCTTCGCCGGCGACGCGTCCACGCCGGCGTGGCAGGCGGAGTACAGCTCCTGGAGCGGCGGGCCGGGCCTGTACTACCCCGGCACCGAGACGTCCAACCACGCCGTCCTGCTGGTGGGCTGGGACGACGACCACCCCCACGCCGGCGGCGGCACCGGCTGCTGGATCGTCAAGAACAGCTGGGGCACCGGCTGGGGCAGCGACTGCGGCTCCGGCGGCGAGGCCGGCTACTTCCACATCGCCTACGGATCGGCGAACATCGGCACCTACTCCACCGCGATCACCGCCGTGATGCCCGTCTATCCGGAACTGGCGGTCCAGGGCTGGGACGAGGGCGGCTGGACCAACGACTACGGCTACACCGGCTCGACCACCGCCTGGGCCATGGCCCGCTTCGACGCCACCGAGAGCACCAACCTGCACTGCGTGGAGTTCTGGACCACCGATGCCTGCAGCGACCTCGACGTCTTCGTGTACGACACCTTCGCCGGCGGCGCGCTCGGCGGGCTGCTCGCCACCGTCGCCGACGCCGCCGCCGACGGCCCCGGCTACCACTCGCTGGAACTGGCCACGCCCCTGGCCCTGGTGCCGGGCAACGACTACTACGTGGCCGTCCGCTTCCAGAACGTCAGCCATACCTACCCCGTGGCGGTGGACGCGCAGGGCGCTCGCGGCTCGGGCCATACCTGGCTCAGCCCCGACGGCAGCAACTGGACCGACCTGGGCGCCAGCCTCGACTGCGAGGCCGGCATCCGGATCCGCACCAGCCCCCACGGGGTGCTCCCGGCCGATCCGGCCGTGCCGGGAGACCGCACCCCTCCGGCCGCCGACTCGCCCTTCGCCCTGGACGCGCCCTGGCCCAATCCCTTCAATCCCACCACCACGCTGAGCTTCCGCCTGGATGCCGGCGGTCCGGTGACGCTACGGGTCTACGACCTCCAGGGGCGCCTGGTCCGCACCCTGGTGGACACCCACCTCACCGCTGGCCGTCACCAGACGCGCTGGGATGGGCGCGACCACGATGGTCGCAGCGTCCCGGCCGGGGTCTACCTCGCCCGGCTGGAGGATGGCTGGCGCTGGCGCAGCCGGCAGCTGGTCCTGCTGAAATGACGTCCCGGGGAAGGACCGAGCCATCGCGAGCGGGGCGCCGCCGTCAGGCCGGCGCCCCGTCGCCATCCTGGAGCAGGCCCAGCAGGGCGGCGGCCAGGGCGTGCCGATCATACGGCTTGGTGAGGTAGGCGGTGGCCGGCTGCTCGAGCAGGTTCGCCGCCTGCAGCGAGGCGTCATACCCGGAGCAGACCAGGACCGGCAAGCCCGGCGCCAGCTCGCGCAGGACCGCGAACGTGGCGGGTCCATCCCGGCGCGGCATCACCAGGTCCAGGACCACGGCGTCGAAGCGATCCGGATCGCCGCTCCGCATCACCGCCTCGGCCTCGACGCCATCGGCAGCCGTCTCCACCTCGCAGCCATAGCGGGTCAGGACCCGCCCCGCCAGGCCGCGGAGGTCGGGCTCGTCCTCCACCAGCAACACCCGGCGCCCCCGCAGCCCCTCGGCCGGACGCGGCCGCGGCGAAGGTCCTTCCTCCCCGGGGGCCGCCGCCACCGGCAGCAGGATCCGGAACCGCGTGCCGTGGTCCACCTCGCTGCGCACGTCGATGGTGCCGCCCAGGTCGCGGATGGCGCCGTACACGACGGACATGCCCAGGCCGGTCCCCTGGCCCACGTCCTTGGTGGAGAAGAACGGCTCGAACACCCGCTCGCGGACCTCGGCGCTCATGCCGGCACCGGTGTCGGCCACCGTCAGTTCCACCAGGTCGCGGCCAGCGAGGTCGCCCTCCTCGCCACGCAGGTTGGCCGTGCGCACGGTGAGCATGCCGCCCTCGGGCATGGCGTCGCGGGCGTTGATGGCCAGGTTCATCAGGGCACTGCCCAGGCGCGCCTGGTCGCCACGCACATGTGAGCGGGCGGCCTCCAGGCGGATATCCAGCTCGATGCGACGGTCCAGGCTGTGGTTGAGCAGGATGCTGGTCTCGCGCACCACCTCGTGCAGATCCACCACGCGGTCGGCGGGCGGCTGGCGGCGCGAGAAGACCAGGAGCTGCCGGGTGAGTTCCGCCGCTCGCTGGCCCGCGGTGAGGATCCGGCCCACGTCCTCCTGCAGCTCGGGATGGTCGGCCAGCCGCTCGGCCAGCAGTTCCGCCGAGCCGAGGATGGCCATGAGCAGGTTGTTGAAATCGTGCGCCACGCCGCCCGCCAGCCGGCCCACCGACTCCAGCTTCTGCGATTGCCGCAGGCGAGCATCGAGGCGCACCTGCTCGGTGATGTCGCGCAGCACCGCCACCACGCCGGCCGACCTGTCCACGGCCCGGGCGTCCACGGCCCGGTTGCCCGCGGCCCGGGCGCCCGCGATGGGCGCCGCGCTGGCGGCCACCACCACCGGCGCCCCATCCTCGCGATGCAGCGACACCCCGCGGCCCAGGACCACCGCCGCCCCCCGATCCCGCACGCGGGCGGCCAGGCCGGGCAGCGGCTCCTCGTCCTCCACCCGGTGCAGACGCACCACGGCATCCAGCTCCCGGCCCTTCAGGCGCTGGTCGTCCCGGCCGAGGAGCAGGCCGGCCACGGGGTTGGCATGGACGATCCTCCCGTCGGCGTCGGTGGCGATCACCGCCTCGTGGATCGAGTCGAGGATGGTGGCCAGGCGCTGGCGGCTGCGGCCCAGTTCCTGGTTGGCCACGGCCAGGCGCTCGGCCTGGCCTCCGGCCAGTCGCCGGTAGGCCCAGAACATGGGCACCACCGCCAGCAGGAGCGCCGCCGCGATCAGGAGCAGGCGCCGGGTCTCGCGCCAGAGCTCGGCCTCCACGTGCGCCAGCTCGTACCCGGCCGCGGCCAGGTAGAGCCGGCCGCCGGGCGAGGTCCGGGGGACGAACACCGCCCGGAACGTCCCCCACTTGTCGCGCAACGTGGTGAACACCGGCTCCTCGCCGACCAGGGCGCGGCGCTCGGCATCGACCACCTGGTCATAGGCCACGAAGTAGTCGGTCTCCAGGCCGGGCTGGTCCGACTGCTCGGTACGGTTGCAGGCCGTCAGGTAGAACTGCCCGTCGATGGCGATGTCGGTCCAGACGTAGCGCACCCCCGTGGCCCCGGCATATCCCGTGAGGGCGTCCTGGTTGCGAGCGTCCTCTCCCGGCGTGATGGCGTCCGGACCGGTGGCGCGGTCGTGGAAATCCTCGGCCAGGACGTGCGGCACGCCGGCGGCCACGATGAGCAGGCGGTGGTCGATCTCCGCCAGGGCCCGGCGGTGGTCGTGCCGGTGCTCGATGAGCATGACCACGGCCACCATCACGAGGTACAGGCCGATGGTGATCAGCAGCCAGTGGGATTCGCGTCCGAACCTGCTCACCACATCGCCCCGTCCGCCAGGGGCAGGCAGGTGGCCCCCATGGTCGCCGGGCGGCCCGAGAGCCGGGCGGCCCGGCGGGTGCGTCCGGGGCACAGCCCGGAGGCCGCGGCGGCCAGCAGGAGGGTCCAGATGGCCCGGTCGGCGTGGGCGGGGATGAGGGACGTCAACGGTCGGCGTCCTTTCGCGGCTAGAGGGCCAGGGCGCGCTGGATGGCCAGCCAGTGGCTGAGGCTGCCACCCACCACCATCAGGTGCCAGATGGCGTGGTGCCACGGCAGCCGTCGCCAGAGGTAGAAGGCCACGCCGCCGGTGTAGAAGAGGCCGCCCACGGCGATCCAGGTCAGCGTGGTGCCGTCGAGCTCGGCGAGCATGGGCCGCAGGGCGGTGACCACCAGCCAGCCCATGAGCAGGTAGATGGTGATGGAGAGCCACTTGAACCGGCGGCCGGAGGCCACGTCCAGCACGGCTCCCGCCAGTCCCAGCGTCCAGACCACGCCCAGCAGCGACCAGCCCCAGGGTCCGCGCAGGGGGCCGAGGCAGAGCGGCGTGTAGGTCCCGGCGATGAGCAGGTAGATGGCGGCGTGGTCGACGCGCTTGAACACCTGCTTGGCGCGCGGCTCGGTGATGGCGTGGTAGAGCGTGGACGCCAGGTAGAGCAGCACCATGGTGGCGCCGAAGACGGCCACCCCGATCACCTCCCAGGGTTCGTCCCGCCGCCCCGCCTGCACCACCAGGATGACCAGACCGATCACCGCCAGCAGGCAGCCCACCCCGTGGGTGACGGCGTGGGCGACCTCCTCGGCCGGCGAGTAGTAGCCACCGCGATGGCGGGTTTCTGGCTGCATTGCGTGTCCTCCGCTGCTGTCCGAGCCCATGAGAATGCAATACCGCGCGGCCGGGGTCCACCACCGAGGTGGCGAGAGCGGGAAAACGCGTTTTCATGACGGGAACGCTCGCCTTTGTGAACTGTTCCGGAGAGACCATGGACCGCGACGCGCCCGAGAACTGGTTCGAGGACATCTACGCCGCCACCGACACCTCCGGCCGGGGGGTGCCCTGGGATCGCCAGGAGCCCTCGCCCCTGCTGGTCCGCTGGCTCGACGGCCAGGACGGAAGCGGCGCCCATGTCCACGCCGATGCCCGCGCCCTGGTGGTGGGCTGCGGCCTGGGTGACGATGCCGCCGAACTCGCCCGCCGCGGCCTTGCCGTCACGGCCTTCGACGTGGCCGAGAGCGCCATCGCGCTCTGCCGTGAGCGCTGGGCCGCGCATTCCATCGACTGGCACGTGTGCGAGCTCTTCGGGCTGCCGGAATCCTGGCGCGGCGCCTTCGACCTGGTGGTGGAACACCGGACCATCCAGTCCCTGCCGCCGGCCTGGCAGGCCCGCGGCATGGCCAGGGTGGCGAGCACCGTGGCCCCGGGCGGCGCCCTGGTGGTGATCTGCGACCTGCGCGCCCCGGGTACCGAGGCCGAGGGGCCGCCGTGGCGGCTGCGACCGGAGGAACTGGTTTCCTTCACCGACGCCGGCCTCGCGGCGGAGACGCAGGCGCGGCAACCGGTGACCCGCGGCCGATCTCGCGAGCGGCTCCTGGTGGTCTATCGTCGCCCCCACGGTGGCGGCGCCGGTGGTTCCCGGGAGGCCTCCTCGCCTGGACCGGACGGGCGCTCCTCGCTAGCTTGAGCATGATGTCGCGTCTGATCCGCATCGCCATGGCCGCCAAGCTGGCGGCGATCCTGCTGGCCGGCGCCCTGGTCCTGGGCGCTGGCTGCTCCGCCGACCCCACCTTCGTGCCGGCGCTGTCCCGCGAGGTGCGCCTGGAGGCCACCCGGCTGGGCGAGACCGACACCGCCCCCCCTCCGGCCCACCCCGACAGCCTGCTGCTGGTGACCTACAACATCCAGTACGGCGAGGACGTGGGCCTGGCCATCGCCGACCTGCGCGCCGCCGGCCTGGACCGTCCTGACGTGCTGCTGCTGCAGGAGATGGGCCCCACGGGCGTGGACTCCCTGGCCCGGGCCCTCGAGTTGCACGCCATCTACCAGCCCGCCACGTTGCATCCGCACCACGGCCGGCCCTTCGGCAACGCCATCCTCTCGCCCTGGCCCATCCTGAACTCGCAGCTGCTGGTGCTGCCCCACCCCCACCCCTGGACCGGCAACCGTCGCATCGCCGTGGCCGCCGATCTCGAGGTCGCCGGCGACCGGATCCGCACCGTGAGCCTGCACATCGCCACGCCGGTGCTCACCCCGGGCATGCGCCTGGAGCAGGCCGCCGCGGTGCTCGACAGCCTGGTGGGCGACTGGACGGGCCCGCTGATCGTGGGCGGCGACTTCAACACGAGCCTGCCGGGCGATCTGGGGGCCCTGCGCAAGCACTATCGCCGCGAGGCTCGCCTGCGACCCGTGCCGCCAACCGGCTGCACGGTGAGCTGGCACCCCGCCCGCCTGGTGGGCGCCCGCTGCGAGCTGGATCACATCTTCCTGCGCGGCCTGCGCGCCGGCGCTCACGGCGTGGCCGGAGACGCCCGCGCCAGCGATCACTTCCCGGTCTGGGCACGGGTGGGCTGGGCGACCGGCCGCTGACCCGACCGAGCTGGCGCTGGCCCCCCGCCGGCGGCGTTGCTATGCTCCGCGGGTCTCGTCGCCGCCCTCTCCGCCCTGGAGCGCTGCCGTGATGCCCGGTCGTCGCCGCTGGTCGCTGGTCGCCGCCGCCGCCTACCTCGCGATCCTCGCGGTGGTGGTGGTGGGCCTGGCCCTGCTGTACCGCGGCGCCCGCGAGCGGCTCGACGGCGCCCTGGGCCAGCGCCTGCTGGCGGTGGGCACCACCGCCGTGCACCTGGTGGACGGCGATGCCCTCGCCGGCTGGGCGGTGGACCCCGAGCCGGACAGCGACCTGCTCTGGCTCTCGAGCCGCCTCGAGCGCATCCGCGAGCAGAACGACCTCGCCGAGATCACCCTCTGCGACAGCACGGGAGTGGTGATCGTCTCGGCGGCCGGTCGCCTGGAATGGGGCGAGTTCAACGTGTTCTGGAACACCGACCGCACTGCCGTGGCGCGCGCCCAGGTGGGTGATCCGGCGGTCTCGCACCTGTACCGGCAGGGATCGCTGTACCAGAAATCCGCCCACGTCCCGGTGCGTGACAGCTGGGGTGCGCTGGTGGGCGTGCTCACCGTGGAGGGCAGCGCCGACTTCTTCGACGCCCTGGCCACGCTACGTCACGGCGCCCTGCTGACCGTGGTGGCGGTGGTGGTGGTGCTGGCCCTGCTGGGCATGGTGCTCCTGCGCAGCCAGCGGGCCCTCGAGCGGGCCCGCACCTCGCTGCTGCAGCAGGAGAGCCTGGCCGCCATGGGCCGGCTGACCGCCGGCATCGCTCACGAGATCCGCAACCCCCTGGGCATCATCCGCGGCGCGGGCCAGCACCTGCAGCAGGTGCTGCGCGACCGCGGCGTCGACGATCCAGTGGTCGAGTTCATCCCCGAGGAGGTGGATCGGCTCGACCGCATCCTCACCGGCTACCTCGCCTTCGGCACCGACACGACGGCCGAGACCGAGCGGGTGGATCTGACGCAGCTCGTGCGGCGCACCGTCCGCCTGGCCACCGCGGAACTCGCCGGCCAGGACGTGACCGTGCAGGTCCTCGAGCCCCTGCCGGACGCGGTGGTGATGGCCGACCCGCGCCGCCTCCAGCAGGTGATCCTCAACCTGCTCCTGAACGCGCGCGACGCCATGCCCCGGGGCGGGCCGGTGCACGTGGGCCTGCGCGAGGAAGCAGGCCGCTGGCGCCTGACGGTGATCGATGCCGGCGCCGGCTTGCCGGCCGGCGCCGGCGCGCGGATCTTCGAACCGTTCTGGAGCAGCAAGCCTCAGGGGTCGGGCCTGGGCCTGGCCGTCTCCCGGCGCATCTGCCGCGAGCACGGCGGCGACCTGACCCTGGCCGACCGCACCGACGGCCGTGGCTGCGTGGCCACCCTGAGCCTGCCGGCGATGCCGCCGACCGGGTGATCCGGAGGAGACATGGGACGCATCCTGGTGGTGGACGACGAGGTCAAGCTGGTCACCCTGTTGACCGGCGCGCTGAAATACCGCGGCCACCAGGCCGTGGGGGTCCACCGCGGCCAGGAGGCCCTCGACCGCGTGGCGGCCGAGCCCTTCGACGTGGTGCTCACCGACCTGCGCATGGAGCCCGTCGACGGCCTGGCCGTGATCGCCGGCGTGAAGGAACGCTCGCCGGAGACCGCGGTGGTGGTGCTCACCGCCTACGGCGAGGTGCAGACCGCGGTGCAGGCCCTGCGACAGGGCGCGTTCCACTACCTGACCAAGCCGGTGAACTTCGACGCCGTGGCCCACGTGGTGGAGCAGGCCCTGCAGCAGGCGCAGCTCGCCCGCGAGAACCGCGCCCTGCGGCGCACGGTGGCCCATGCGCCGGGGTCGTCCGGATTGCTGGGCGACAGCGCCGCCACGCGGGCCCTGCGCGGGCTCATCGCCAAGGTGGCGCCCAGCGAGGCCACGGTCCTGGTCCGTGGCGAGAGCGGCAGCGGCAAGGAGGTGGTGGCGCGGGCCATCCACGAGGCGAGCGGGCGGGCCGGCGGGCCGTTCGTGGCGGTCAACTGCGCGGCCATCGCCGAGAGCCTGCTCGAGAGCGAGCTGTTCGGCCACCGCAAGGGCGCCTTCACCGGGGCCGACCGCGACCGCGAGGGCCTGTTCGAGGCCGCGCGGGGCGGCACGCTGTTCCTCGACGAGATCGGCGAGGCCGGCGCCGCCATCCAGGCCAAGCTGCTGCGCGTGCTCGAGGAGCGGCGCCTCAACCGCGTGGGCGACCCCCGCGAGCGCGAGGTGGACGTGCGCGTGGTCGCGGCCACCAACCGCCCCCTGGAACAGGCCATCGCCGAGGGCCGCTTCCGCGAGGACCTCTACTTCCGCCTGCTGGTCTTCCCGGTGGACGTGCCGCCATTGCGCGAGCGCCCCGACGACGTCGCCGCCCTCGCCGCCCACTTCCTGGGGCGGCTCGGTCGTCCCGGCGCGGCGCTGCCGCGCCAGACGCTGCAGCGCCTCCGCGAGCACCCCTGGCCAGGGAACGTGCGCGAGCTGCGCAACGTCATGGAGCGCGCCCACATCCTGGCCGGCGACGAGCCCGTGGGCGACGCCCACGTGGTGCTGGACGTGACCGCGGGCCCACGCGCCGCCGCCCGCGATGGCGCCCCCGCGGACCTGGACCTGGACCGGAACGCCCGCCAGCTGATCCGCGCGGCCATCGCCCGGGCGGGCGGCAACAAGACCCGCGCCGCCGAGCTGCTGGGCATCACCCGGCGCACCCTCTACTCGCGGCTGAAGCTGCTGGGCCTCGAGGGCGAGTTCGGCGGCGAGGAGAGCTGAGGACGGGGTGTCCCTGGAGGGACACCGACGGCCGCCAGGGGTCGCCGGCGAGCCACGCGGCCCGGACGCGAGCGGCACAACTCGCCGGAAGGCATCCACTTGCGCCCTCGACACCCCGGTGGCATGCGTCGTGCAGCGTCCGGGCGCCACACCGGCCCGCGGGGAACGCCCCGCCAACGAGAGAGCACGCCATGATCCGTCGACGCTCACCCCTGCCCGTCCTCGCCGCGCTGCTGATCGGACTGGCCGTGCTCTCGGCCGGACCGGCGCCGGCGCCAGCCCAGGACCGTGATCGACTCGAGCAGTACATCGCGCGCACCGGCGAGATCATCGACCGCGCCCGCGACGTGGTGCGCGAGTCCGACAGCCAGCGGGCGCGGCGCGTGCTGCAGGAGGCCGAGCGGCTCCACCAGCGCTCGCAGCAGATGAGCAGCCAGGGCCGCGACGTGATGGCCTACGGCATGTCCCGCCGGGCCCGCCAGGGCGCTCAGCAGGCCGCCCGCTTCGGCCGCGAGGCCGGCGGCCACGAGGAACGCGCCCGCCTGCGGCTCGAGCGCTACCGCGAGGTGCGCGACCAGCTGGCCGACCGCGCCCGCGAGGCTGGCGACGAGCGTGCCCTGCGGTTCCTCCGCGACGCCGACGAGCAGGCCCAGCGCGCCAGTGACCACTTCCGGCAGGGCAACCACGCCATGGCCATCGAGCTGGTGGAGGCCGCCGAGACCATGCTCGGCCGCACCGCCCGGCTGCTCTTCGAGGGTGGCGGCGCGGCGCGCCTGGAGCGCGAGCACGACCGGGTCCGCGAGCTCATCGAGCGCACCGCGGAGCAGCTGGCCGCCGCCGACCCCGCCGCCCGCGCCACCGGCACGGACCTGCTGCGGAGCGCCCGCGAGGTGCTGGCGCGCGCGCGCGAGGCCGACGACCGCGGCCGGCCGCTGCAGGCGCTCCAGTCCCTGCGCCTGGCCCGGCAGCTGGTGGGTCAGGCCGCCGCCGCGGTGGGCGGGGGGCTGACCGCCGAGGCGGTGAGCGAGCAGCTCGCCCGCTGGGACGACCGTGCCGAGATGGTGGCCGACCGGGTCCGGGAGTCCGGCTCCCGCGACCGCGCCGCGATCCTGACGCGGGCCCGGGAGCATCGTCGGCGCGCCGGCGCCCTGGCCGACGGGGGCGAGTTCGAGCTGGCCCTGCGACAGCTCAGGGCGGCCTTCGACCTGCTCGACGAGGCGAACGAGTCGACCCGGTGATCGTCCCCGTCCTCACCCGCCGCACCGCCCGGGCGGCGGCGGCCGCCCCCGTGGCCGCCGCCCTCGGCCTGTGCCTGGCGATCATGGCCGCGCCAGCCCTGGCTGACGGTGCGAGCGGCGCGGCGAGCACCGACGGAGCGCGCTGGCAGCCCCGCCTCGCCAGCGGCTACGACGTCTACGTCCACACCTACAACCTGGCCGAGGACGACACCACCGAGACCGTGTCCGAGGCCGCCGTCACCGCCGGACTGGAGGGACGGTCGGCCCACGACGCGAGCCACCGCTGGTCGCTGCGTGGCGAGGTCTCCGCCGGCACCGAGCTCTTCCGCGAGCTGCTGGATGCCTCCTACCGCTGGCGACCCGCCGGCGAGGACCGGCTGCGGGCCCGCCTCTCCTGGTACGGCCGCCAGTATCGCCAGGACAGCGACTACGACCTCAGCTCCGACAACCAGGAGGGCGTGGCCGAGATCCGCGCCCACCCCTGGCGACGCGGCGGCCTGAGGCTGGACCTGCGCGGTGGCCTCCGCTGGCTCGACTACGCCACCTCCTCCACGCTGGAACAGGATCACCGCGAGCTCCGCGGCGCCGCCTTCCTCGCCTCGCGGGGCGGCCTGGAACGGAGCTGGCGCGCCGGGCTGCGCGTTGCCAGCCGCACCTATCCCGATTCCAGCGCCATCGACCGCGACGCCGTGGCCGTGGAGGCGAGCTGGGAGCGCAACCGGCTGGCGGGAGGCGACGTCTGGCTCTTCCATCGCAGCGAGCGGCGCGAGGCGGCCGATCCGGACGCCCGGCCGTCGGCCTGGTCGCACTGGAGCGAGGCGCGCCTGGCCACCCCCGCCGGCCGCGGCGCCGTCGTGGCCAGCCTGGTGAGCGAGCTCTGGCGGTACGACCACGAGGACGGCGCCTACTTCGACTCCTGGCGCCTGGACACCGAGACCGGCTACCGCGGCGGCGACCTGCTCGAGATCCAGTGGCAGGGCCTGCTGACGGTGGAGCACCTGGCCGCCGGCGATTCCCCGGAGACCTACACCCAGGTGGGCCTGCGCGGGAGCCTCGAGTCCTACGCCGGCCCGTTCAGCGGCCTCGTGGCCCTGGAGCTGGGACACCGCTGGTACCGCAATCCCGCCGATCCGGACCTGGACCTGCTCGACCTCGATCTCGCCAGCGACCAGCTGCTCGCCAGCTCGGACTTCGACTACGTGGAGGTCTGGATCATGGCGAGCTGGACGCTCTCCGCGCACCTCGCCATCGACGTGACCGCCAGCTACCACCCCGAACGGCACACCGAGCAGGACGACGACGTGGCCCTCGGCTTCGGCAGCGCACGGCTGGTCTGGCGCCCCTGACGCTCCGCGAGCATCGGCCTCGCCCCTGTGGGTCCGTCGACCGTCCCCACAGGGACACCACGGCCCCGCGATCATCAGCCGCTGATCTTTCAACCCGCTGCCCAGCAGTCACTTGACTCGCGCCACGAGACCTGGCCCGCGGGCTGCAGGAGGCCGGGCAGATCCGTTGCCACCCCTTCCCCTCGCCCGAGGAGGACCGAGATGACCACCAGATCCGCCATCGCCCTGCTGATGCTCTCGAGCCTGCTGCTGCTCGCCCTGGCCGGCTGCAGCGACGACGAGGCCGGCCTCACCGCGAGCGATCCCATCGCCGTGGACGACTACCAGGCCATGGACTTCGACGCGCCCTTCGGCGGCCTGACCCGGACCGACGAGGAGCCGGCCTTCGGCGACCCGTACCTCGAGCAGGAGACCGCCCTGATGGACGGCGAGGCCTTCGAGGACGAGCTCGCCGACGACCCCGACGTCCGCCGCTACATGCGCCTGGGCGAGCAGCCCGGCGAACCCTCCGACCCCCGGCGCCCCCGCTTCACCTTCCTGCGCCTGACCTGGGGCGACCTCGAGGCCCTGCCCGACTCCATCACCGGCCGCGTGGAGGACGGCGAGCTGGTGGACTGGTCCGGCCTGCTGCGCGTGGACCGCGGCATCGTGGTGATCCGCCGCGTGATCCTCTTCGAGCGTCCCTGGGACGGCATCGTCCGCCCCCGCCCCGACCGGCAGACCGTGGCCTGGAACAGCCACACCGGCGGCCACGTGGACGGCCTGCTGGTCCAGATCATCGAGCCGCCGCGCGACGAGGACGGCGACGGCGCCGTCGATCCGGGCAAGACCGACCCCAACCAGCTCCACGTCGTCACGCCTCAGTTCGCGCAGAGCTTCCTGGTGGACGACATCGCCTCCCTCGACGCGATCTTCCCCGCCGCCACCGAGGGCGAGGCCATCCACCTCGCGGGCTTCAACCTGTCCGGCCTCGATCCCTGCCCCAAGGGCTTCCTCGCCGGCATCTGGCACGACGACCCCGCCACCGAGGACGGCAGCGGGTTCTTCCGCGGCCGCTGGATCGGCCTCTACGGCGCCACCGAGGGCCACCTCATGGGCGCCTACGGGTTCACCGAGGACGGCGAGCGCGTGTTCTTCGGCAAGTACGTCTCCCGCGGCGGCCAGTTCCGCGGCCTGCTGCGCGGGGCCTGGGAACCCGGCGACGAGCCCGGCAGCGGCGAGTTCCGCGGCCAGTGGATCAACGCGTCGGAGGAGGTGGAGGGCGTGCTCGGCGGCCGCTACCTGGACCGCCCCGAGCGCCCGGGCGGCTTCCTCCAGGGTCGCTGGGCCACGCGCTGCGACGAGGAGGCCAGCGCCCAGATCGAGGGGTGAGGACCCGGCCTGCCCTGCCCCACGTTCCTGCCGGGCGGCCCGCCAGCGATGGCGGGCCGCCCGGCGTCCGCGCCGGGCATCGCCCCGGCCAGGCGGTCCTCTTCAGCCGCCTTGACGCCCGGCGCGCCTCGCCGGATACTACCGTCCATTCCCCTCGATCACCCTGACCGCGGAAGGTTCCCATGGCCAAGCACCTCGACGTCCTGCTCCTGCTGGCGCTGCCCGCCAGCGGCAAGAGCGAGGCCCGCACGTACCTCGCCACCCTCGACGCCCAGGAGTGCGAGCGGCACTTCGGCATCGGCCAGACCGTCCAGCTGGACGACTTCCCCTACGTCCACCTCATGCGACGGATCAGCGACGAGATGACCGCGCGCGGACACACCGGCGCCTACTTCCGCAGCGCCGCCCTGCCGTTCCGCGACCCCCTGGACTGGGGCACGCTCATCGAGCTGCTGAACGAGGACTACCGCGACGTGCTGGACCGTCACCAGCCCGAGCCGGCCAGCGCCGCGGAGTGGATCTTCGACCGCCTCGACCGCGCCCGCGGCCTGGTGGGCGCGCCGCTGGTCTTCGCCGACATGGATCCCGCCCTGCGCAGCGAGCTGGCCCGGGCCCTGGAGGCCGAGTGCCGCGACCTGCTCCGGAAGAAGAACGCCGAGCACCCCGACACCCTCGAGGGCAAGACCATCCTCTTCGAGTTCGCCCGGGGCGGCGCCGACGCCTCCCCCATGCCCCTGGTGGAGCCCTACGGCTACCGGTACAGCCTCTCCCGCCTGGCGCCGGAGATCCTGGACCGGGCCGCCATCCTCTACATCTGGGTCACGCCCGAGGACTCGCGCCGCAAGAACGAGGAGCGCACCGACCCGGACGACCCCGGCAGCATCCTCAACCATGGCGTGCCCAAGGCCGTGATGTACGGCGACTACGGCTGCGACGACATGAACTGGCTGCTGGAGAACTCCGGCCGCGAGGACACCGTGCGCGTCGAGCGCGACGGCCGCAGCTGGCACCTGCCGGTGGGCCGCTTCGACAACCGCGAGGACCTCACCACGTTCATCCGCAACGACCGCAGCGAGTGGGCCCCCGCGGACATCGAACGCCTGCGGGCGGGCATGGAGGAGGCCTTCGCCCACCTGCACGCCGCCAGGGCGAAGCTCGACCGGTAGCCGACGCTCAGGCCAGGCGCGCGAGCAGCAAGCCCAGGAAGCCGAGCAGGAAGACGAACCAGCCGCCGGCCATGACCGCCTTGCCGCGGCCGAGGGGGCCGTCGGTCTCGTAGGGCACGGCCGTCACCCGCGTGGGGCGCGCGGTACGGCGAGCCTTGCTGGTCATCTGGGTGCCGAGGAGTGCGATGAGGGAGCCGAGAACGATCAGGAGCGATGACGGGAATATGAACTCTTCCATGGAAGCCATCCGGTTCGGCCGCAGGGCGGCTCACCGAGGACGCCCCGCGCCACCATGGGCGGAGCGCCGTCCCCCGGCACCCGGCGTGGCGGCCGGGCCGTTCCCACCGGAGGACCGCCACCACCGGCAGCCGTTCCCGGGAGGGACGGGCCGGCGGGGCACGTTCTCAACGCATGCAAAGGATAGGCCATCGGCCGCGCCGGGAAAAGCCCCCGGAGCGTGAGTTTTTCACCGATCCAAGAACTTGTTGTTTTTCCGTCAGATCCGGCGCCGCCCGGCGACCTGGCCGGCGCGCCGGGACCCCGCTGCCCCCCGCCCGGTCGCTGCACGGCGCACGGCCCACCGGCCGCGGGCCGGCGGTGGCATCGCGCGGGGAGGCGGGCGCCCTAGCCCTGGTTCAACCGCGTGGCGAGGAAGACCAGGCCGAAGCCCGTCAGGTACAGCAGGCCCGCCCAGGCGATCACCCGCAGCAGCCGCCCCGGCCGCTGGACCGCCGGCACCAGGGGATGGCGCACCGCGGCGAAGTTCAGCCACCCCACCACCGGCGCGGTGAGGAACGCCGTGATGGTGGCCACGTCGATGAGGGCCCTCAGACCGCTCAGACCGTACGCGATCACCGACCAGCCGGCCGCGATAACCGCCACGAGCACCACCACGTAGCCGGCGCGGCTGCCCCCGGCGTCGGTGGCCTGCCAGCCGTCGCGGGCCCGGAGCAGTCGCCAGCAGCCCACCAGGGTGCGCGTGTAGCCGTCGCAGACGGTGAGGGTGGTGGAGAACATGGTCACGAAGGCCACGGTGGCGATCACCCAGCGGCTCCACTCGCCGAGGGTGCCGGCATACATGTCGGCCAGTTGCCGGGCGAAGACCAGGCCCGAACCGGAGAACTCGCGACCGGTGCCGAACATCACCAGGGCCCCGAAGCAGAGGAAGGCCACCGCCAGCACCGACGTGACGGCGTAGCCCACGTGGAAGTCGAAGCGGCAATCATCCACGTTGGCCTCGCGATCCTCCACCTCGCACTTGGCCAGGGTCCACAGGGACGACCACACGCTGATGTCCAGCGGTGCGGGCATCCAGCCCATGAGCGCCAGCAGGAAGGCCACCCCCGCGGCGGTCCACAGCGGCGGCGCGGGCGCGCCCAGATCGCCGGCGGGGCCGTGTGCGAAGGCCGCCGCGGCCGCCCAGAGCGTGAGCACCGCCAGCAGCGTGATCATGAGCTTCATGGCCCGGTCGAGCGTGCGGTAGCGGCCGCCGATGAGGATGACGCCCACCACGCCGAAGACGGCCAGCGCCAGCCGCGGCAGGGGCCAGTCCAGGCCGCTGAGCGACCCCAGCAGGCCGGCCGCCACCAGGGTGACCGCCGCCGCGTTGACCACCGAGCTGACCAACGCCACCAGCACGAAGAGCCAGAGCGCCCAGACGCCCTGCCGCCGGTAGCCGTGCAGCAGGCTCTCGCCGGTCGCGGCGGTGTAGCGGTGAGCGAACTCGAAGAACGGGTACTTCAGCAGCAGGATCAGGACCACGGCCCACAGCAGCTCGAAGCCGAAGCCGGCCCCGGCCCGCGTGGCCTGCACCAGGTGCGAGCCGCCGATGGCCGCCCCGGCGAAGAGCAGCCCCGGGCCGACGGCGCGCCAGCGGCCGTTCATCGCCCGGCAGCCTCGTCGGCCGCACCGTCCGCGTCGCCCGGCGCCGGGGACGCTCCCGGCGCGCGACCCGCCCCTCCTGCGGACCTGTCCTGGCGGTGGTGATAGCGCTGGAAGGCCTCGCGCGCGTCGCCGGCCAGGGGCCGGGGTCGTCCCGTGTCCAGGTCGAAGAGCACGAACGTCACGTCGGCATCCACCAGGCGCTCGCCCGTCGCGCGGCGCAGCACCTCCTGCTTGCAGACGGCGCTGCGGCCGCCGAGCTTGCTGATCCAGCAGCGGAATTCCAGGACGTCGTGCATGTGGGCGGGCCGGCGGTAGTTCACGTTCAGGTTCACCACGGCGATGCCCTGGCCGGCCTCGTCCCAGGCGGTCAGGTCGAGGTCCGCGTCGAGCCAGCGCCAGCGGGCCTCCTCCAGGAGCTCCACCCAGCGGGCGTTGTTCACGTGGCCGTAGACGTCGAGGTGGTAGCCGCGGATCTTGATCTCGGTGCTGAAGACCATGCCCTGCCCTTCCACTGGAGTCCTCCCCATGATGCCGGGACGGCGAGGGCTGTCAACCACGTGAAGACCACCGAGGAGATGG
>CAZWYF010000016.1:50656-75584 GCA_964637835.1 uncultured Fibrobacteraceae bacterium | reverse complement strand
TCCCGCAACTACTTGCAGAGTGGGGGCGCCAGAACGATGATGGTCGGATTTGTAATCAGTTGTCACTCTTCGACTAACGTTGGGACACTTGTGACCGCTGGTGTACCTGAGCAAAACAATCGCTAAAAATTAATCCCGAAAACCGGATGTGGACCGCCCATCTACGCCAATACGTCGCGTCCAGGCGAGCAGGGTCTCGCCAGGTCTTTCTCCTCTACGCGGCTTCGACGGCCCAACGGGTGTGGCCTGGCTCACCGCCAGGTCACGGGGTGTGTGGCCTGGCTCACCGCCAGATCCCCGGGGACACGGGCCGCCGGCCGGGGGGAGCGACCGCCTGCCGGGGGGAGCAGCCGCCTGCCGGGGGGAGCGACCGCCGGCTGCGGGGCGTGACCGGCTGCCGGCGGGAGCGATCGCTGGCCGGGGGTCGCGCGACACCCGCCGGCTGGCCGCGGATCTTCCGGGAAAGCGCGAGGCGCCCCGCGGGGGGGCGCCTCGTCCGCCGTCTTGCGACGATCGATCATGGGCCGGTGACCAGTGACCCGGGGCCGGGGCCGGGGCCGGGGCCTACCCGTGGCCTACCCGTGGCCTACCCGTGGCCTACCAGTGGCCCTGGGCCATCATGGCGTCGGCGACCTTGAGGAAGCCGCCGATGTTGGCGCCGTTGACGTAGTTGCCCGGGGTGCCGAACTCGTCGGCGGCCTGGACGCACGTGGTGTGGATGGCCTTCATGATGCCGGCCAGGCGCTGGTCCACTTCCTCGCGGGGCCAGCTCAGGCGCAGGCTGTTCTGGCTCATCTCCAGGCCGGAGACGGCCACGCCGCCGGCGTTGGCGGCCTTGCCCGGACCGTAGAGGATGCCCTCCTCGACGAACCGATCGACGCCGCCGGCCACGGTGGGCATGTTGGCGCCCTCGCTGACCACGTAGACGCCGTTCTTGAGCAGGTTCTCGGCGTCCTGGGCGTTGATCTCGTTCTGCGTGGCGCTGGGGAACGCGCAGTCGGCCTTGTGGTCCCACAGCGGGTTGTGGTCCATGCCCGGCTCGAGCGGCGTGTACACGGCGCTGCTGTACTTCTCCGCGTACTCCTTGATGCGGCCGCGCTTGACGTTCTTCAGGTCCATGATGTACGCCAGCTTCTCGCGGTCGATGCCGGCCTCGTCGTAGATGTAGCCGCTGCTGTCGGAGACGGTGACCGGCCTGGCGCCGAGGTCGAGCAGCTTCTGGCAGGCGAACTGGGCCACGTTGCCCGAGCCGGAGACCAGGCAGGTCTTGCCCTCGAGGGTCTCGCCGCGGGTCTCGAGCATGTTGGCCGCGAAGTAGACCGCGCCGTAACCGGTGGCCTCGGGGCGGATGAGGCTGCCGCCCCACTCGCGGCCCTTGCCGGTGAGCACGCCCACGAACTCGTTCTTGATCTTCTTGTACTGGCCGAACAGGAAGCCGATCTCCCGGCCGCCGACGCCGATGTCGCCGGCGGGCACGTCGGTGAACTGGCCGATGTGGCGGTTCAGCTCGGTCATGAAGCTCTGGCAGAAGGCCATGACCTCGTTGTCGCTCTTGCCCTTGGGATCGAAGTCGCTGCCGCCCTTGCCGCCGCCCATGGGCAGCGTGGTCAGGCTGTTCTTGAACACCTGCTCGAAGGCCAGGAACTTCAGGATGCCGAGGTTCACGCTGGGATGGAACCGCAGGCCGCCCTTGTAGGGACCGATGGCGCTGTTCATCTCGATGCGGAAGCCGCGGTTGACCTGGACGTCGCCGTTGTCGTCCACCCAGGGCACCCGGAACATGATCACGCGCTCGGGCTCGACGATCCGCTCGAGGACCTTGGCGGTGCGGTACTCGGGGCGCTTGTCGAGCACCGGCCACAGCGATTCGACGACCTCGTGGACCGCCTGGTGGAACTCGGGCTCGGCCGGGTTCTTGGCCTTGAGCTCATCCATGAACTGGGCAACGTTCTGGGCCATGAGTCTCTCCTCCGGGTGGAGCGTCTGCTAGTCAGCCACTGGCGGGCAGGCCAGTCACGGTTCGTGCGGCAAAGGTAGGCGGCGGCGGGGCCAAAGCAAACGAAATCCCCCGCCCTGACGGGCGAAATCGCCGCTTTCGTGGCCCCTGGCGGCCGTTGCTGTCCGGCGGTCCGGCGACGGGCGGCTCCGGTCGGCGGCGGGGCTGGTCCCATGCCCGCGCGGAACTGTCAAATTCTCAACACATTCGCGCCACGGCCCCCGGGAGCATATGATTCGCCCATGAACACCACGAGCACCTGGTTCTTCACCTCCGACCTGCACGGCCGCCACGGCCGCTACCGGGCCCTGCTGGACGCGGTGGCCGCCGAGCGCCCCGGCGCCGTGCTGCTCGGGGGCGACCTGCTGCCCCACGCCCTGGCCGGCGCCGAGGAGTTCCTCGACCGCTGGCTGGCCCCCCGGCTGGCCGAGCTGCGCGCGGCGATGGGCGCGGACTACCCGCAGGTCCTGGCCATCATGGGCAACGACGACCCCCGCGTCCTGGAGCCGCAGTGGCGGGCGCTGGAGCAGGCCGGCCTGTGGCGCTACCTGGCCGGCGACTGGACCGAGGTCGCTGGCGTGCCGGTGCTGGGCTACCCCTGGGTGCCGCCCACGCCGTTCGCGCTCAAGGACTGGGAACTCTTCGACGTCAGCCGCTTCACCGATCCGGGCTGCGTGGCCCCGGACGAGGGCCGCCACAGCGTCGCGGTGGACCGCCGCGCGCTGCACTGGCGGACCATCGCCGCGGACCTCGCCCGGCTCGCCGACGGCCGCGACCTGGCGCGCGCGGTGCTGCTCTGCCACGGACCGCCCCACCGGACCGCCCTGGACCGGGCCGCCCTGGACGGCCAGATGGTCGATCACGCCCCGGTGGACGTGCACGTCGGGAGCATCGCGTTGCGGCGGTTCGTGACGGCCGCGCAGCCGGCGGCCGTGCTCTGCGGGCACGTGCACGAGAGCGCCCGCCTGACCGGCCGCTGGCGCGAGCAGCTGGGCCGCACCTGGTGCCTGGCCGCCTGCGGCGACGGCCCCGAGCTGGGCCTGGTCCGGCTCGACCCCACCGATCCCGACGGCGCCACGCGGGAGCTGCTACCGCCCCGCCAGGAAGGCTAGCTCGCCGCCGCCCCCCCCAGGCCCAGCGGGCGGGCCGGATCGGTGACGGCATCGATCTTGGCCGCCCAGCTCGTGCGCCGCTCGATGTCCTGGTCGCTGATCAGGTGCACGTCCAGCAGCCCGTCGCTGGGCACGCCGGTCTCCAGGTAGTTCATCTCCGCCAGGGCCCGGCTCCAGCCGTCCAGCCAGGCCAGCAGCTGCTCGCGCTGGCGGACGTTGCCGCGGAAATGCACCAGCAGATCGATGTCGCTGCCCGGGCCGGCACTGGCGTTCTTGGTGGAGCCGAAGACCCACATGGCCACCACCCCGAGCGCCTCGGCCTCCATCTCGGCGGCGATCTTCTCCGCCATGCGCAGGCGCCAGAACCAGTGGCGTTCCTGGGCCGGCGCCGCCTGCCCCGGCCGCGGCAACGGGCGCTCGGCGGCGCCGGCGTCCGGCGCGGCCAGCATGGCGACCGCCCGTTCCAGCTCGGCATTGAGCAGCACCCGCAGGATGCGCCCCTCGTTGGCGCCGGGCACGTCGATCACCCGCACGCAGCTGGCCAGGTGGGAGTACTCCGGCAACAGCTCGAAGAGCAGGTTCTCTCCCCGCCGGAAGAACCGGCTGCGGAAGACGGTGCCCTCGAGATCGGGGTAGACCGGCAGGTAGCGGATGCGCGACTCCACCAGGTCCTGGAAGAAGTGGGTGCCGAAGCTCAGGTCCGGCATGCTCCCGCTCTGTCCCCAGGCCACCTCCACCAGCAGGGAGGTGTTGCAGATGTCGGCGTAGGTCACGTTGACGCCGAGCTTCAGATCGCCCCGGCTGCCCCAGCGGCCCGGCCCGAACAGGGCGAACTGGCGCTTGGGCAGGACCTCGTTCAGGCGGCCGACGCACCGTCCCACCTCGCGCAGGCTGGCCTCGTCCGGCAACGCGGCGTAGGCCTCCGGATCGACGTACACCACGTGGGTGAGGTCCGGCACGTGGCCGTTGGAGACGTGGCGATGCGAGTCGAGGACCAGGTCATCGGCGGGGATCTCCTGGGGAATGGGGGCGGGCGCCACGTCATGGGCCTCGGCCTGGGGACGACACTGCAGCAGGTAGAACTGCTCGCCGTCGTGGGCGAACTCCACGTCCACCGGCGTGTGCATGGCCTCCTCGAGGGTCGCCAGCACCTTGCGCATCCGGGCCAGGAACGGCGTCTCCTGCACCAGCCCGGCGAAGGTGGTGACCACGTCGTCGGTCTCGGGGTCGAAGAGCAGCGCCACCGGCTTGCGCAGCATGCCGCCGCGGTGGACGGAGAAGACCTGGTCGAGCAGGGGATAGTCGCCCTCCACCTCGCGGAGCAGGTCGGTCACCCGCAGGGTCTCGAAGCGGTTGGTGCGCAGGTTGAGCACGTCGGCCCAGTGGGCGGAGTAGCGGATCTTCTCCTCGGTGACCACGTTCACCTGCAGGTGCGGCTGGCCGGGGACCAGCAGGGTGGGGTAGTCCTCGCCCACCCGGTCCACGGCGCGCGTCCCCAGGCCCGGCACCACGCGGATCAGCCCGTCCTCGCGCCGGATCCGGGGCGACCAGCGGAACTCGTTGCGGCTGAAGGCCACCCCGGCGAAGGCCGGCAGCCAGTAGTCGCCCAGGCGCTGGCCCACCACCTTCTGGATGAGGATGCCCATCTGCTCGTCGAACTCCAGCAGCCCGTGCTCGCGGCGGTAGCCGATGGGGTCGGGCCCGAGCAGCGAGGCGTAGATCTCGGCGATGGCGTCCAGCAGGGCGACCAGGCGCTCCTCGCGCGTGCCCTGGTTGGCCAGGAAGAGGCTCTTGTACTTCCCGCTGAAGGCCGTGCCCAGGCGGTCCTCGAGCAGCGAGCTGCTGCGGACCACCAGGGGGACCTCGCCGAGGTCGTCCAGGGCCAGGGAGAGCTCCTTGACCAGGTCGGGCGGGAAGGTGGAGTTCTTGAAGAGCTGGATGATGTTGGGATACTCGCGGCGGATGGTGGCCAGATCCTTGAACTTCTGCTCCCAGACGTCCTCGAGGTCGTTGTAGCTGATGAAGTCCAGCACCGCGTCGCTGGCCACGTACCAGGTGTGGGGGATGGCCACGTCGGCGAGGTCGGGATCGTCGCTGCGCTGCAGGATCCAGTGGGCGAGCAGCAGGCCGGCCGCCTTGCCGCCCAGCTTGCCGTGGGACTCGGCCGGCATCACCACGCGCTGCAGGACGTCGCGGAAGTCGGTGATCCGCACCACGTCGCGGGCCACCTGGTTGAAGTCCAGCTGCTCGGTGAGCAGGCGATGGGTGAGCATCACGCGCAGGCTCTTGCAGGAGCTCTCGGACATGGGCATGCCGGACTCCAGCACGTGGTGCAGGCGGTGCATGGCGTCGGCGATGTCGCCCAGGGTGCTGCGCGGGCTGTTGATCACGCGGAAGAGGACGCTGGCGCGGTCCTCCTGCATCCACTTCTGGATGCGGGAGAGGATCTCGCCGTCGGGCAGATGCCGCGCGGCCAGGGCGAAGGGGCGGCCGGGCAGCGTCTGCTCCTCCATGTCCAGGCGGAGCAGCGGCGCGTTCTCGCGGGCCTCGCCCAGGGCCGGCTCCATGCGGTGGAGCACCTCCTGGGCCTCGGCGACGCCCAGGGCGCAGAGGTGGTTGAGCATCTTGCGGCCCATGCGGCGGGCGAGCTGCGGGTCGGTGTCGCGCAGCATCTGCACCACCACCTCCCAGCCCTTCTCCTGCCGATCGGCCGGCTGCTCGCTCATCGCGTCCATGCGGCGCCAGAGATCGCGCACGCGGTCGTAGAGCAGGTAGTGGCCGAGGCGATCGGCGACGCTGCGGAGCAGGCGCTCCTCCTCGGGCAGGAAGGGCCCGCGGTACTCGGCCGGCCGTTCCTCCAGGTAGCAGACGCGGATCCGGCCCACCGGCTCGCCCTGCACGTTGATCACCGCCGACAGCTCCCACGGCGTCTGGCGGAAGTTGTCGCCCAGGCAGACGCGACCCTCGAGCTCGATGCACGCCGCGCAGATGTCCACGTACTGCATCCCGGCGGGGAGCTTCTCGGCGACCTTGCTCAGGACCCAGGTGAGCGGCCGGTCGGTCCGCGCCAGGACGCCCTCGATCTCGTAGACGCAGTTGAGCTCCTTGGCCCGCTCGCGGAGCTCGTCCAGCAGCGGCTGACGCTGATCATCGGTCATGGAGGATCACCATCCCCTGTCCGTGGCGGCCGTCGACGCGCACCTCCAGCGGGCGCGGCAACCGCACGTGGCGGACCAGTCCCGTGTCCTGCTCGGCCGCCAGCGCGTCGAGCCGGTCGAAGGCGATGGCCCGGCCGCGGCGGTGCGGCACCGCCAGGTACAGCACGCGCAGGCCCACGAGGTTGTGGAAGAAGTGCGAGCCCTGGCTGAGCTCCGGTTCGAGGCCCGGCAGGGTGGCCTCCACGATCACCCGCGCGCCGGAGATCTGCGGCCAGCTCACCGGCACGCCCAGCCACGGATCGCTGCTGCCCCAGCGTCCGAAGCCAAGCAACAGGTACGGGCGTCCGGCCGCCAGCAGGGTGCGATTGATGCGCTCGAGCTCGCCGGCGATGCGCACGGTGTGGCGGGTCTCGAAGCGGTCGGGCGGCAGGTAGACCACGTCCTGCAGGTCGTCCCGGGCGCCGTTGCCCATGACGTGCTCGCTGGCGAGCAGCAGATCCGGGCGGGCGAGGTCGTCCGCGGAGACGGTCACCTGGTCCTCGGCCACGGCCATGGGGCGCATCTGCAGCAGGCCCAGGCGCGGCGCCGCGCCGGGCGGCAGGGTGGCGGCGAACTCCAGCTCCACGGCCTGCCCGCAGGCCTCCTCCGCGGCGGCGAGCACGGCGCGCACGGCGTCGTTCAACGGCACCAGGCGGTGCTGCAGCAGGGGCGCGAAGTCCAGCAGGCGCGGGCCGGCGCCGTGCACGCCGGGACGCAGGCGGCCGGAATCCGCATCCAGGGTGGAGGCGAGGGGATCGAGGACGCCGTCCTGCTCGGCCGTGGCGAGGCCGGCCTCGACCAGGTACTCCGCCTCGCGCAGCGGGTCGGGCACCGGCGTGCCCATGTTCACCGCCCAGAAGCGCGTCTGCGTGGTCTTCAGCAGATCGGCGGGGCCGGCCGCCGGCGGCGGGGCCTTGGGGCGGTTCGGCGCGTAGGTCCAGCTCAGGCCGCCATCGACGATCTGCTTGCCCAGGCCCAGGGCCAGGTTCACCACGCCGTCCTCGGGGCGCGCGCGGCCCATGGGGTACGGATTCCAGCTGCGGGCCACGCCGGAGAGGTCGGGATAGAAGCGCTCCCGATGGCGGCGGCCGATGATCTCCTGGATCACCACCGCCATGGCCTCGGGGCGGTCCTCGACGCCGACGGCACGGCGGTAGTCGCGGGCGGCGGCGAAGAAAGTGGAGGCCAGCACGAACTTCACCGCGCGGTGGAGCTGGGCGAAGCGCTGGTCGGGGTCCAGCCGCCGGTTGGGGATCATCTTGGTGGCGTAGACGCCGGCGAAGGGGTGCGCCAGCGCGTCCTCCAGCAGGCTGGACGACCTCACCGCCAGCGGCTGATGGGTCCACTCGGTGAGCGAGCGCAGGTCGCCCAGGAAGGCGGCGGGCAGGTTGGCCTGCTGGAAGCGGGCGGCGATGCGGCGGTCCGGCCATTCCTGCCAGTCGGCATCCCGGGCGGAGAACTGGTTGAGGGCGAGGAAGGCGGTGAAGAGGTCGGTGGCCAGGACCACCATGCGCGGCACGTCCACCACCAGATCGCCGAGCCGGCCGCGGTCCAGGCCGCCGACCACCTCGCGATGGAGCTGCACCAGGCCGGCCGCCTTGCCGCCCACCGCGCCGGCGCCGATCCGGGTGGGGCCGGCGGCAGGGTCGAAGAGGTGCCGCCGGTAGAGGGGAAGCGCGCCGTGATCCATCGGGCCACCTCCGGAAGTGCGGGGGCCCGTCCCGATGCAGGCGGAACGGGCCCCACGGGGACCGGGGGTCAGACCCAGCCGCGCTCGCGGCAGGCCTCGGCCACCCGGTTGATCGCCACGACGTAGGCCGCGTCGCGCATGTAGAGCTTGCGCTTGCGGGCCAGGTCGCTGATGGCCTGGTAGGCGGCGGTCATCTTGAGGTCCAGCTTGCCGAGGACCTCGTCCATCTCCCAGAAGTAATTCATGTTGCACTGGACCTGCTCGAAGTAGCTGCAGGTCACGCCGCCGGCGTTGGCCAGGAAGTCGGGAATCATGAAGACGCCCCGGTCCTCGAGGACGGCGTCGGCCTCCGGCGTGGTGGGACCATTGGCCCCCTCGGCCACGATCTTCACCTTCTCGGAGATCTGGCTGACGTTCTCGCCGGTGATCTGGTTCTCCAGGGCCGACGGGATGAGGATGTCCACGTCCTGGGACAGCCAGGCGCCGCCGTCCTCCACGGTGTAGCCGAGGTCGCGCGCCTTCGCCTTGTCGATGCCGCCGAAACGGTCGGTGATGCCGCGCAGCTCGGCCAGGTCGACACCCGCGCCGCGGATGAAGGCGTAGGAGGTCTGGTCCTCCTGGTCCCAGCAGGAGACGCAGGTGACCGTCCCGCCCATCTGGGAGTACAGCTCGATGGCGTACTGGGCCACGTTGCCGAAGCCCTGGACGCTGGCCGTGGTGGCGGCCGGATCGAGATCCAGCTCCCGCAGCGCCTCGCGCAGGCAGTAGATCACGCCGTAGCCGGTGGCCTGGGTGCGGCCGAGGGATCCGCCCATGCCCACGGGCTTGCCGGTGATCACGCCAGGGTACTTGCCGCCGGCGATGGTCTCGTACTCGTCCATCATCCAGAGCATGTGCTGGGGACTGGTCATCACGTCGGGGGCGGGCACGTCGAGCACCGGGCCCAGGTTGCGGGCCATCTGACGCATGTAGCCGCGGCAGATCGCCTCCTGCTCCCGGGCCGAGAGGTGGTGGGGGTCGCAGATCACGCCGCCCTTGCCGCCACCGAGGGGGATGTCCACCACCGCGCACTTCCAGGTCATCCACATGGACAGGGCGCGGACGGTGTCAGCGGTCTCCTGCGGGTGGAAGCGGATGCCGCCCTTGGCCGGGCCGCGCGAATCGTTGTGCTGGATGCGGAAGCCCTGGAAGACCTTCACCGTGCCGTCGTCCATGTGCACGGGGATGGAGAAGTGGTACTCCCGCAGCGGGCTGCGCAGCAGCTCGCGAGTGCCGTCGTCCAGACCGATCAGATCGGCGATCTTGTCGAACTGGGCCCGGGCCATCGCGAACGGATTGTAAGCGGAACTGGTCGCCATGAGCGGCCCCCTTTCAGTGTTTGAAGATACCGGCAAGGACCGCCGTAAACATCAACGTGTCAAGCGCTTAGATTTCCTTTGAGATCGGCCTTGCAGATATTAACTTTCTTCCTTTGAACCCCCTCCATACCGGACCACTCCTCGCCGGCTTCGCCCGTCGATGCGCACGTCCAGCGGCGCCGGCAGACGCACGTGCCGGACGTACTCCCCCGCCCACTCCGCCGGCATCGCGTCCAGTTCCTCCCAGCGGCAGACCGTCCGCTCGCGGCCGTGGTTGACCGTCAGGTAGCCCACCTGGAAGCTGGTCAGGTTCTGGAAGAAGTGGGTACCCTCGCTGGGGGTGACCTTGAAGTCGGGCAGGTCGGTCTCGACGATCACCTGGGCGCCGGAGATCTGGTCCCAGCGCACGGGGATGCCCAGCCAGCGATCGGAGCTGCCCCACCGACCCGGCCCCACCAGCAGGTACGGTCGTCCGGCCTGCTTGAGGCGGACGTTGGCGTCGGCCACCTCCGCGGCGATCGCCACGGTCTGGCCGCGGTCGAAGCGGACCGGCGGCACGTAGATCACGTCCCGCAGATCCTCGTAACGGCCATTGCCCAGCGCGATCTCCGTGGAGACGAGCACGTCCTCGCCCTCGAGATCGCCGGCATCGACGGCCACGCCGTTGGACGACAGCGCCAGCGGCCGGATCTGCAGGAACCCGAACCGGTGCGGCACTCCCGGCCGGTCGGAGAGCGTGGCCGCCCACTCGATCTCCACCGGCGCACTCATGCAGTTGCGGCCGAGCTCGAGCAGGAAGCCCATCACCTCGGCCAGGGGGAAGGCGTCGCCCTTCAGGACGTGAGCGAAGCTCACCACGCGCGGCCCGGCGCGACCGATGCCGTCGACGATGGCCTGGTTCTGCGACAGGTAGGTGCTGCCGATGGCCGCGAGCGTCCCGTGGCGCTCGGCGTCGGCGAGGTCCAGCGTGGCCACGTTGTAGGTCTCGCTGGCCTGGGGATAGGCGTCGGCCTCGGAGACGTCCACGGCGAAGAAGCGGCGCTGGCTGCCCTTGAGCCAGTCGTCGATGGTGCCGAACTGCTGCAGCTTGCGGGGTCGCCGCGGGTTGAAGCGCAGCACGTTGCCCCCGTCGACCACGACGCGGCCCAGGCCCAGCGCGGCGCAGACCACGCCATCCTCGGGGGCGGTGCCGCTCGGCGGATAGAAATCGGTGGAGTGCGCGACGCCGGCGAAGTCGGGATAGAAGTACTGCTCGTGGCGACGCCCCACCACCTCCTGCAGCACGACGGCCATCTTCTCCTCCTCCACGCGGCTGCCCGAGGCCTCGAGGTAGGCGCGGGCGCTGCTCTGGAACACCGAGGCGTAGACCAGCTTGATGGCGTCGCAGAGCTGGTCGAGGCGCACGCCCAGGTCGGAATGGCTGTTGGGCAGCATGTAGGTGGCGTAGACCCCGGCGAAGGGCTGGAACTGGCTGTCCTCCAGCAGGCTGGACGACCGCACCGCGATGGGGTAGTGCACCTGCTGGAGGAAGGCCCGCAGGTCGGCCACCACCTCGTCGGGCAGCGGGTGGTCCAGGAACAGGCGCACCACGTCGTCGTCGTGCAGGCCGCCGCCGAGGACGCGCTCGCGCAGGCGATTGCGGTCGAGGAAGTGGTCGTACCCGTCGGTGGCCACCACCGCGGTGGGCGGTACGGCGATCTGCACGCCATCGAAGCGATCGGAGACGTCGTAACGGTCGAGGACCTGGTTCATGAAGGCCAGCCCGCGCGCCTTGCCACCCAGCGAGCCGCCACCGATGCGCGTGAAGTCGGTGCTGGCGTCGAACTGGTCGCGCGAGAAGTCGGCCACCACGCCGCGCTGCGACTCGGCGCGGAAGCGCTGCAGACAGTCCACGAGCCAGGCCCGCAGTTCCTCCACCGAGGCGAAGTCGTCCACCTTGCGCGGACGCAGCATGGCGGCCAGGGCGAACTCGGTGCGCGCGCGCATCCAGTTGGAGAAGTGGTCGTTCTGCGCGTGATGGACGAGCGACTCGCCGGGCACCTCGCGCAGCCGCCGGACCATGTCGCGCAGGCCACGGGCGCGGGCCACCTCCCGGCCGCCGGGCAGCCGGAAGACGAAGTCGCCGAAGCCGAAGTTCTCGGCCATGAAGTGGCGCAGGTCCTGGAGCAGCCGTGGCGAGGACTTGTTGATGAAGCCCGCGCCCGCGCGCTCGGCCTCGTGGCACAGCTCCGGATTGGTCGACTGCAGCACGGCCGGCAGGTGCGGGTCGCGGGTCTTGACCTGGCGGATGAAGGAGACGCCGGCGTTCTCCACCGCCTCGCCCTCCCAGGAGAAGCGGCCATCGCTGATCACGCCGAGCAGGGACTCCTGGTAGCGCTCGTACCACCCCCAGGCCTCCTCGAAGGTGGTGGCCAGCAGGATCTTGGGCCGCGCGCGCATGCGCAGCAGGCGGTGCGAGAGGTTGATCCCCTCGTCCATGAGGTTCTGGGTCTGGTTCACCAGCTCGGTGTAGAGCATGGGCAGGTAGACCGAGTAGAACCGCACCGAGTCCTCGATGAGCAGGATGGCCCGCACGTCGCCGTAGCGGGTGTCGTGGGCCAGGTTGCGCTGGTCCTCCCAGACCTTGATGCCCGCCAGCAGCAGGCGCACGTCGCCGTTCCAGAGGAACACGCGGTTGATCTCGCCGCTCTCGCACTGCGTCATCACGTGCTGCAGCTCGCGCGGGTTGAGCACCAGGACGTAGATCGGCAGGTCGGGCTGGCGGTTCTTGACCTTGCAGGCCAGCTCGGCGGCCTGCAGGTCGCCCAGGCGCGACATGGTGATCACCAGGTCGAACTTGCGGGCCTCCAGCAGTTCCATGGCCTCGCGGCCGCTGCTGGCCTTGGTGATCCGCGGCGCGAAGCTGAGGTTCAGCTCCCGGTACTCGCCCAGCAGCAGCTCGGTGAGGCGGCCGCCCTCCTCGAGGGTGAAGGCGTCGTACATGGAGGCCACCAGCAGGATCTCCTGCACCCGGAAGGGCATGAGGTGGCCGAAGCCGCTGAAGCGCTCGCTGGCCCCGGCGCGGAGCTGGTTCCAGAACGGGTCGCTCATGGGTTCGCGGCCGGGGTCACCGGCTCCAGCAGCGCCACGGCGTGGACGGTGATGGCCTCGCCCCGGCCCTCGGGCCCCAGGCCCTCGCCGCGGGTGGCCTTGACCGAGACGGCGTCGATCTGCAGGCCGAGCACGCCGGCCAGCTTCTCGCGCATCCGGGGGCTGGCCTCGGCCAGCCGCGGCCGCTCGGCCATCACGGTGACGTCCACGTTGGCCACCAGCCAGCCGGCCTCGTGCACGATGGCCACGGTCCGCGCCAGCAGCTGCAGGCTGTCCGCCCCGGCATACTGCGGATCGGTGTCGGGAAAGTGCTGGCCGATGTCGCCCAGCGCCGCGGCGCCCAGCAGGGCGTCGGCGATGGCGTGGCAGACCGCGTCGCCATCGGAGTGCCCCCGCGGGCCCACCGGGCACCCGGAGAAAAGCACCCCGCCCAGGACGCAGGGCGTCCCGGGAACCAGGGGATGCCGGTCGAGACCGAAACCGATGCGCATGCGACGGATCCTTTCGCTCGGTTCGCACGGAACGGAAACTCCGGGCAGGATAGTCGCTCCCAGCTAGCCGGGCAAACCGCAAGCAGGCCCCGCCGACATATCCCCGGCGGGGCCTTCCTGCTGGCAGTCCAGCGAGCGGCGGCGCGGATCGGCGAACTCCGCAGGCCCCGCAGGGGCCGAGGACATCGCCGAGCCGCGCCGCCGCGAGCGCCTCAGACGTCGAACTTCACCCCCTGGGCCAGGTGGATCTCCCCGCCCCAGTTGATGGTGTTGGTCTGACGCCGCATGTAGGCCTTCCAGGCGTCGCTGCCGCTCTCGCGGCCACCGCCGGTCTCCTTCTCGCCACCGAAGGCGCCGCCGATCTCCGCACCGCTGGTGCCGATGTTCACGTTGGCGATGCCGCAGTCGCTGCCCTTGTAGCTGAGGAACGCCTCGGCCTCGGCGACGCTGTCGCTGTAGATGGCCGAGCTGAGGCCCTGCGGCACGTCGTTGTGCAGCTCGAGCGCCTCCTTCAGCTTCCTGTACTTCATCACGTACAGGATGGGCGCGAAGGTCTCGTTCTGGACGATCTCGGCCCCGTTGTCGATCTCGATGATGGTGGGCTCGACGAAGGTGCGCCGGCCGAACGGCGGCTTCTTCACCTTGCCGCCCACGAGCACCTTGCCCCCCTGCTCCCTGGCCGCCTTGATGGCGTTCTCGTAATCGGCCACGGCCGCCTCGTCGATCAGGGGCCCCATGAGGGTCTTCGCATCGAGGGGATCGCCGATCTTCACCTTCTTGTACAGGCCGATGAGCTTGGCGAGGTAGTCGTCGTAGATGGACTCGTGGATGATGAGCCGGCGGGTGGAGGTGCAGCGCTGGCCGGCGGTGCCCACGGCGCCGAAGAAGGCGCTGGCCAGGGCGCCCTTCAGGTCGCACTTCTCGCTGATGATCAGGGCGTTGTTGCCGCCCAGCTCGAGGATGGTCTTGCCCAGGCGCGCGCCCACCACGCCGCCGATGCGCTTGCCCATGCGGGTCGAGCCGGTGGCCGAGACCAGGGGGATGCGCTCGTCGGCGATGAGCTTCTCGCCGATGGTCGAGCCGCGGCCGATCACCACGTTGCTGATGCCCTCGGGCAGGCCGTTGGCGCGGAAGACCTCGCTGACCAGGTTCTGGCAGGCGATGGCGCAGAGGGGCGCCTTGCTCGAGGGCTTCCAGACGGCCACGTCGCCGCAGGTCCAGGCCAGCGACGTGTTCCAGGCCCATACCGCCACCGGGAAGTTGAAGGCGCTGATCACGCCCACCACGCCCAGCGGGTGCCACTGCTCCATCATGCGGTGGCCCGGCCGCTCGCTCTGCAGCGTGGGGCCGGAGAGGAAGCGGCTCTGGCCGGTGGCGAAGTCGCAGATGTCGATCATCTCCTGGACCTCGCCCTCGCCCTCGGTGAGGATCTTGCCCATCTCCAGGGAGACCAGGGCGCCGAGGGCGGCCTTCTTCTCGCGCAGCTTGACGCCGACCTGACGGACCACCTCGCCCCGCTGGGGCGCGGGGATGGCGCGCCAGGCCTGGAACGCCTTCTGGGCCTGCTTCATCACCTTCTGGTAGTCGGCCGCCGAGGCCATCTCGATGCGCGCGAGGCGCTCGCCGGTGGTGGGGCTCTTGACCTCGAGCTTGTCGCCGCTGCTGGCGAACCACGCGCCGCCAGTGCTGGCGCCGGAGAGGTTGGCCTTCAGGCCGAGCTCGCGGAAGATCTTGTTCCTGGTCATTCCGGACGCCTCCTAGTAGCTCTCGGTGCGCTCGTCGCACGCGATGTTCAGGGTGGCCAGCTCGTCGAGGACCGGGTTGTAGATGCCCGGCAGCACCGGACGCAGCACGCCCGGCTCGGTGATCTCGCCGCCGAGGATCATGTGCGCGGCGATGGCCGCCGGCAGCGAGACGGTGCGGCTCATGGCGCTGTCGCCGCCCTCGATGCCGAAGTCGATCAGCTGCGAGGTGATGTGCTCCTTGTGGCCGTCGGGGAAGGCGGCCTGGAAGTCGTGGAACAGGACGATCATGTCCAGCTCGCCCTCGGCGAAGCTCAGCTTCTCGAACATGAGGTCGCCCATGGCGTCGAGCATGGTGGTGGTCTCGCCCTGGACCGGCCGGTCGGAGAGCATGCCCAGCCAGTCGAGGTTCATGGGCGGCAGGCCGTCCCGCGGGATGCCGGCCTTCCCGGCGAAGACCGCGCGCAGGTCGTCCTCGGGGCGGCAGCCGAGATGGTCGGCCATGATCTGGGCGTAGGTGCGGCCCTGGACGGGGAACTCGTCCAGGTCCAGCAGGCCCTGCTGCCGGTAGTTGTAGATGCAGTCGCACCAGCCCATGTTGCGCAGCGTGCCGCGGAAGAGGGTGCCGATGCCGTCCAGGCCGTAGACGCCCTGGTAGCTGATGCTGTCGCGGTTGGGGTAGGCCTCGAAGTCGCCGAAGCCCGGCACCTGCAGGACGTGCATGTCGCGGAACAGGCGCGCCGGCTCCACCTCCACCTTGCGGCCGTCCAGCAGGTACTGCGCGCCGTTGCGGCTGGCCACCAGCACGCCGCGGGGCGCCCAGCTGAACTTGTAGCCGAAGGGGTTGGTGTTGTGCTGGGGCGCGGGCAGGCCGCCGCAGTAGCTCTTGAAGGCGACGATCTCGCCGCCACGGCGCTTGACGTCGTCGATGATCCGCATCGCCGACATGTGGTCGATGCCCGGATCGACGCCGATCTCGTTGAGGATGGTCAGGCCCTTCTCGCGCGCCTCGCCATCGAGCGCCTCCATCTCGGGCGAGACGTAGCTGGTGGTCACCATGTTCTTGCCCGCGTCCAGGCAGTGGCGGGCCACCACCGGATGCAGCGGCGGCGGGACCAGGCTGATGGCCAGATCGTGCCCGGCGATCAGCTCGGCCAGCTTGCCCTCGTCCGTCAGGTCGAGGGGCAGGGCGGTGCCGTTGGCATGGCCGGCGACGAGCGCCTCGGCCTTGCTCACGGTGCGACTCGCGCAGGTCACGGCGTGGCCCCTGTCGAGCAGGTAGCCGACCAGCGGCCGCGCGACCAGGCCAGCGCCGAGAACCAGGACCTTCTGCATGGTGACGTTCCTCCGGTTCGTGTTCGCCGCCCGGGGGCGGCTGCCGCTCCCGGGGCCTAGGCGCCCAGGTGTTCCTCGAGATACTGGTAGTCGGGAGTCAGCGCGCCCCGGTGCACGATCACCGCCGTCTTCAGCTCCGGCGGCAGGTCGAGGTCCGCGAACGGCACGCTCCAGTCGGCGGCCGCCAGGTGCGGCACCAGGCCGCGCAGGGCGGCCGAGAAGTGCTCGCTGCTCTCGCGGCTCACCTCGCAGGGCAGGTTGTCCACGGCCATCACGGCGGGTCCGGGGCCGTCCACGCCCATGGTGATCCGGTCGGTGGCGGGGTCGTAGACGAAGCTCGGGTCGTCCGGCATGGTCACCTCGCGGGTGATCTCCACGCCGCCGTCGATGTCGCAGCTGATGTCGCCGATCACCTGCAGGCGAGGCTTGCGGCCCGGGCCGAAGTTCTCCCGCACCCAGTCCTTGCTCACCACGCGCGGATATGCCTCGGTCCAGTAGATGGTGTTCATCAGCAGGTCGAGGTGCGGCAGGTGGGCGGCCATGTTGCCGGCATAGCGCTCGGGGTGCTCGTAATACTCCTGGAGCTGGAACGGCTGGCCCCGTGCCGGGCGCACCAGGTGCTCCTCGCGCAACTCGGTGCAGCGCAGCGGCGGCGCCTGCTGGTCGCGGGCGCCCAGCCGCGGCAGATCGACGGGGTCGATCCATTCGCAGGGCAGGCAGTCGAGCACCTCGCGGCAACCGCGCGCCACGTTGCCGTAGCCGGCCATGCCGATGGTCAATGGCCGCAGCTCGGCCGGCCACCCCGCCGCCAGGCGCTCGCCGACCTCGCGCAGGTGCGCCTTGGCCGCCGCGAAGCTGGGGTACTCGAAGGTGTGCTTGACGTCGGCCAGCGGCGTCGGGATCCCCTGGGCGGCCAGCCGCTGCCCCAGGGTCCACAGGCTGTCGATCATCCCCGCGTAGCCGGCATGGATGGAGAAGAAGATCAGGCGCCGGCCCCGGGCGTCCACGATCCGCTCGTAATCCACCAGGCTGCAGCCCAGGTCCAGCAGCCGCCGGAGCATGGGCATGTTGTAGTCCTGGCCCTTGATCACGTGGGAGAAGTAGACGTAGGTCTTGCCCGCGCGCAGCAGGTCGGTGGGGATCTCCTTGACCGCCAGGACCAGGTCGCAGGGATCGAGGTCCTCGGCCACCTCGGTGCCGCGGGTGCGGAACTCGCTGTCGGGGAAGATGCGGTCGGGCGAGGGCTGGACGCGGAAGGCCAGGCCCTGGCTCTTGAGCTCGGCGAGGTCGGCCGGGGTCAGGGGCACCCGGCGTTCCCAGCGGTTCTTGTCCTCGCGACGGATGCCGATCAGCACGTTGACGACCCCTCTGCTGGCGATTGATCGACCGGGTTCAGGCGGCAAACCTAGGCCGCCCGAAATGGCCCGTCAAGCCGGGGTCTGGAGGTATTTTCCGGACGCTGCGCCGCTCGCCGGCAGGGGACTCACGGACCCGGCGGCAGGGCGAAGCGGAAGCCGTCCGCCAGGCCGTTGCGCCAGGTGGTCCAGTTGTGCCCCGAGGGGCGCTCCTGGTAGGCGACCTCCAGGTCCCGCTGCGCCAGCACGGCGGCGAGGTTCGCGTTCGCCTGGTGGAGCCACTCCAGCGTCCCGGTCTGCACCTGCCAGCGCAGCGGTCGCCAGGACTCGGTGCGCACGCGCTCCGCCCACCACTCGCGGCCGGCGAAGGGGTCGTCCCGCAGGGTCTGGTCGGGGAAGAAGAGGAAGGCGCCGGACTGGGAGACGACGGTCTGGAAGCTGAGCGGATGCTGCCAGGCCAGCTCGGCGCTGCAGAGCCCGCCCAGGCTGGCGCCCCAGGCGGTGCGGCGGCCGTTGCAGGGGGCGACGGCGTCCACCCGCGGGAGGGCCTCCTCGCGGATGAAGGCGCGGTAGGCCGGGTTGAAGTGGTACTCGCGGGTGCGGTCGACGGGGGGGACGAACACCAGGTGGGCCGGGGCGCACTGGCCGGCGGCGAGCAGGGCGTCGTGGACCTGCGGCGCCTTGCCCCAGCCGAGGTAGGCCTTGCCGTCCTGGAACCAGACCTGGGGCCGCTCCTGGCCCTCGTGGCCGGCCGGGCTGTAGACGATCACGTGGCGCGGCTGGCGCAGGTGCTCGCTGTCCAGGCGCAGGCGCTGGACCGTGCCCGCCGGGGCGGTCTGCGGCGGGATGGCCGCCCACCAGCGGTCGTGCGCGTACCGGGGCCCGGCCAGGTAGCGGGCGTACTCCCACCACGGGTTGTTCGGCGGGTGGGGGTTGTCGGGATCGGGGCGGGGCGTGCCGTCGGCGTCGAGCCAGGCGTACTCGAAATAGGCGTCGTCCGGCACCGCGAACGGGGCGACGTCGGCCACCGGGCGCGGCCGGCGCTGCCAGTCGTCCAGGTCGCTGAGCAGGTGGGTGGCCCACCGCGGCGGCGTCAGGTCGATGCGCATGGGCTCGCCGCTCAGGTCTGCAGGTCGCGGCCGGTCTTCTGCCTCAGCGTGTCGACCTTGCTCTGCAGGCGGCCGCCGCCGCCGGCGCGGTAGTCCACCTTGAGGTTCACCGCGATGCGATCGCTGTCCTGCCGCATGCGCTCGAAGCACTGCGTGACCACGGCCATGACCTGGTCCCACTCGCCCTCGATGCAGGTGCCCATGGGGCCCAGCTTGTAGGGCAGACCGCTCTGGTCGATGATCTCGAGGGAGCGCTTCACGTAGTCGCTGACGCTGGCGCCCTTGTCGGTGGGGAACATGGAGAACTCGAGCAGGACCATGGGGGACCTCCGGCGGAGGGGACGGACGGGGCGGAGGGCGGCGGGCCGCCCACCGCGGGGACTCAGTGCTCCTGGCGCCGCTTCAGCTCGCGCTTGCGCGCGTGCTCGTCGAGGATGAGCTTGCGCAGGCGCAACGACTTCGGCGTGATCTCCACGCACTCGTCGGCGGCGATGTGCTCGAGCATCTCCTCGAGCGACATGCGCACCGGCGGCGCGAGGCTCGCCTTGCGGTCGCTGCCGGCGGCGCGGATGTTGGTCAGTTGCTTGGCCTTCTGGGCGTTGACCAGCAGGTCGTCGTCCCGGGTGTTCTCGCCGATCACCTGGCCGGTGTAGAGGTGGTCGCCGGGCGCGACGAAGAACCGGCCGCGGTCCTGCAGGGCGTCCAGGGCGTAGGCCACCGCCGGCCCGTGGTGCATGCTGATCAGGCTGCCGGTCTGGCGCTGGGGCAGCGACCCCTTGAAGAACTCGTACTGGTAGAAGCGGTGATGCATGACCACCTCCCCGCCGGTGGCGCGCAGCATGCGCGAGCGGAAGCCGATGAGGCCGCGGCTGGGGATGCGCATCAGGATGCGCGTGCGGCCCTCCCGGGGCGCCATCTCGATGAGCTCGCCCTTGCGCTGGGCGGCGTGCTCGATGACGGTGCCGGCGTGCTCGTCGGGCACGTCGACGGTGAGTTCCTCCACGGGCTCGGCCTTGCGGCCGTCGATCTCCCGGTAGATCACCTGGGGCTGGCCCACCATGAACTCGTAGCCCTCGCGGCGCATGGTCTCCATGAGGATCGACAGGTGCAGGATGCCGCGGCCGGAGACCCGGAAGGTATCCGCCGAGGCGGTGTCCTCCACGCGCAGGGCCACGTCGCGCTCGAGCTCGCGGTGCAGGCGCTCGCGCAGCTGGCGGCTGGTGGCGTACCTGCCCTCGGTGCCGTAGCCGGGGCTGTCGTTGGTCATGAAGCTCAGGGCGAGGGTGGGCTCGTCCACCGCGATGAGCGGCAGCGGCTCGGGCGCCCCGGGGTCGGCCACCGTGTCGCCGATGTCCACGTCCTCGAGGCCGACGATGGCGCAGATGTCGCCGCAGCCGACGTGCTCGGTCTCGGCGCGGCCGAGGTTCTCGAAGGTGAAGACCTGGGCGGCGCGCGTCTTGACCTGCCGGCCGTCGCGCTTGATGAGCACCACCGGCTGCTTCGCCTTGAGCTCCCCGCGCACGATCCGGCCCACGCCGATCCGGCCCACGTACTCGCTGTGGCTCATGGCGGCCACCAGCATCTGCAACGGACCGGTGACGATCTCCGGCGCCGGGATGTGGGCGCGGATCTGCTGCAGGAGCGGCTGCAGGTCGACGCGGTCGTCCTCCAGCTCGTCCACCGCCCAGCCGTCGCGGCCGGAGGCGTAGACCCCGCGGAAGTCGAGCTGCGCGTCGCTGGCGCCCAGATCCACGAAGAGGTCGAAGACCTCGCTGAGCACCTCGTCGGGCCGGGCCGCGGGCCGGTCCACCTTGTTGATCACCACCAGGGGCACCAGGTCCAGCTGCAGGGCCTTCTGCAGCACGAACCGCGTCTGGGGCATGGGCCCCTCGAAGGCGTCCACCAGCAGCAGCACGCCGTCGGCCATCTTCAGCACGCGCTCCACCTCGCCGCCGAAGTCGGCATGGCCGGGCGTGTCGATGAGGTTGATGCGCGTGCCCTGGTAGCTGACCGCGAAGTTCTTGCTGGTGATGGTGATGCCGCGCTCGCGCTCGAGGTCGCCACTGTCGAGGAAGCGCTCGCGGACCTCCTGCCCCGCCCGGAAGACCTGGCACTGGCGGAGGATCTGGTCCACCAGCGTGGTCTTGCCGTGGTCCACGTGGGCGATGATGGCGACGTTGCGGATGTCCATGGTGGCGCCAAGGTAGCGCCACGCCCGCCCCCGTCAAATCTCCCAGGGTGCCCCGAAGAATGTTGATGGCTCCCCGCGAGCCGATCCCGGGCCGGAATATATACATTTCATCACACTGACGTCATGGATGATGAGGCAGAATCCGTTGTCTGGCACCCATCAACATTCTTCGGGGCACAAGGGGAGTTGACATAGGGGGTGAGGGGGGGGGAGTCTGGGCGTGTTGTCTGGTGACCACAAAGACGAGGAGGCCGCCCATGGATCGAGAGCTCGGCGCTGCCCTGGAGGAACTGGGCCTCAGCCCCACCGAGGCCGAGATCTACGTCGCCCTGCTCGAGCAGGCCCAGGACGGCCCGCTGAGCGCCTACAGGCTGGCCCAGACCATGGGCCGCGACCCGGCCAACATGACCAAGACGCTGGGCGCCATGGTCAAGGCCGGCGCCGTGCGCGTCGGTGGCCGGCGACCGAAGGTCTACGCGCCGGTGGCCCCGGTGGACTTCACCGGGGCGCTCATCGACCGCCTTCAGGCCCGTCAACGCGAGGCGCTGGCCATGCTCGAGAAGATCGGGCGGGTGCCCGCGGACGAGGGCCTGCATCCCCTGGAGTCGCGGCGGCAGCTGCGGGACGTCGCCCGCAGGCTGCTGGGCGAGGCCGAGCGGGTCGTGCTGGTGGATGCGGCGGCCGAACTGCTGCAGGGGCTGGCGGACGACCTCGCCGACCTGGTCGCCACGCAGGGGATCACCGTGCTCGCCCGTTGCGACGGTCCAGTGGACATCCCGGGCGCCCGGGTGCGCGTGGACGGGGGGCCGGCCTCCCTGGCGGCGGACGCCCCGGGGCCCTGGCTACGCCTGACCGTGGACGGCCGGGGCTGTCTCGAGGCGGTGGCCCACCCCGGCGACCAGGAGCAACTCCTCCACGGCCACTGGAGCCGCAATCCCAGCGAGGCCTTCCTCGCCCACCGCAACCTGGGCGCCGAGTTCATCCTGGACGACGTGCTCGAGCTGGTGGCCGGAGGCGCCGACGCACGGCTGGTGGCCCGCCAGGCCGAGGACCAGGCCGCGCTCATCCAGCGCCAGGTGGCCTGGCGCCGGCGCTGGCGGGAGGCCGGCCTGCCGGCGTACCGCTCGCCCGAGGCGACCGCCGCCGCACCGGCCACCGCAGCGGCGCCACCGCCCACCGAAGCGGCGCCACCGCCCTCCGAAGCGGCGCCACCGCCCTCCGAGGCCGCCGCACCGGCCACCGAACCTGCCGACTTCTCTCCCGAGATCCCGGGGCACACCGAACCGGACCGGTCGGCGGCCCGTCGGCCGGAGGCCGCGCCGGCGCGCTCACCGGAGAGCGGGCCGGAGCCAGTGCCGGAACCAGCGCCGGAGCCAGTGCCGGAACCAGCGCCGGAACCGCCTCCGGAGCGGGCGGCGGCGGTCCAGGGAGGCGCCGACGAGGGAGCCGGGCCACGACCGGGATCGCAGTCCGGATCGACGGCCGGATCGACGGCCGGATCGCCGACCGAGGGCGGCGAGGCGGAGGCCGGGGGCGAGGCCGAGGCCGGGGCCGAGGACGCCGGGCCGCTGCAGTTCATCTTCCGGCGACGCCGGAAGAGCTAGGCGTCACGCGGCGGGGGCTGGGGGTCACGCGGCGGGGGCCGGCGTCGCGTGGCGGGGGCTGGCGGGGAGCGGCCCGCTCGGGGGAACGCGGGGCTATCCGCTCGCGGACGAGCCGTCGCTGCCGTGGTAGCGCGGTCCCACCACCAGCTTGACCGCTCGCGGCAGGATGGTCGCATGGACGGGCGTGGTGCCGAGCATCTCGCCGTCGATCTGCACGGGCAGGGGCGGATCGGCGTCGATGACGGCCTCGCGGGCCTTGAAGTGCTTCATGCGCGGGGCGCGGGGCTTGCGCCAGGTGAGCATGCGGAAGAGGATGGTCAGCACGTCCCAGGCGGTGCGGCTGGAGATGATGGTCACGTCGAGCTGGCCGTCGTGGGGGTCGGTGTCCGGGGTCACCCGCAGGTGCAGATCCGGCACCACGCCGATGTTGGTGATCAGCACGGTGTTCGCCCTGCGCCGGTGGCGTCGGCCGTCGGCCTCGACGGTGACGAAGGCGGTCTGCGTGCGGAACAGGTTCCGGACCCCGGCCCAGAGATAGGTGCCCAGGCCGAAGAGGTTCTTCCAGCGCCGTGGGCTGTCCTTGATCACGTTGGCCGGGAACCCCACCGCCGTCATGAGCACGAAGTGCCGCTCGCGGGCGCGCAGGTAGCCCACGTCGAAGTCGAGCACCCGACCCTGGAACACGGCGCTGATGGCCGGGCCCGGGAACCAGGGCAGCCCGAGGGTCAGGGGGATCACGTTGGCCGTCCCGCCGGCGATGTGCGCCAGGGGCACCTTCCGTTCGCTCTGGACCTGGCCGACCACGGCCTCGTGCAGGCTGCCGTCGCCGCCGAGGATGCACACCAGATCGAAGCCGTCGGCGGCGGCGTCGCGCGACCAGCTCAGGATGTCGCCCGGTCCCGTGGAATCCCGGCGCTCGGTCTGCAGCCCCCGTCGCTCGAGGTCGCGCCGGACCCGGCCGGCGTACCGCGGGGCGAACCCCGGTCCGGAGGCCGGATTGACGATCACGAGTGCGCGGGTGAAGTCGGCCATGGCGCGGTCATAGTAACCGCTGCGCGCCGGAAAACCAGCACGACCTCACCCCAGGTCGCGATCCCAGGTCCCCTTCCACGACCGCACGCGCAGGACCACGCCCTCCTCCATCTCCTGCGGCGGCACCCCGTCCGGGCCCACCGCCACGGTCCAGGCTCCCAGCCAGGTCTCCCCCTCGAAGGCCGTGATCAGCGCCAGCCGCTCCGCCACGAAATCGCGGATGAACGCCACCGCCCGCTGCTGGAAGTCGTCGCCGCCATCGGCATCGCCCACCCCGAAGCGCGTGTGGAAGTTCTCGCCGAAGCCCACGGCCACCTCCCACTCGCTGGTGGTGATGAACAGTCCGTTGCGCCCGTCCCCCGCCGGCCGCGGCACCTCGACCAGCAGGGCCTCCTTCTCGAATTCCTCGTAGGGGTCGAAACGGGCGTGGCAGAGCCAGTCCGGGAACTCGCGGAAGAGCCGCTGGGCGAACGCCCGGGAGTGGTCGTTGAGCCGGGAGACATCGAGCATGCTGGACCTCGCTGACGGACGCGGGACGACCGGACCTGCCTTGCTACGCAGGTCCGGTCGCGGGGGTTCCGGCGCCGATGAAATTAGCGACAGCGCCCGGCGGGTGCCAGCATCAATCGGCGTGCTCGATCACCACCTGGACGGTGCCGTCCATCTCCGCCCGCAGGTCGGGCTTCTGCACGGCCGCGGTCTCGATCTGCTCCCGCGGGACGATCATGCTGTCGGCGAGGTAGGCGGCCACCAGCCGGGCTCGCGTGGCGGCCAGGTCCTCGGTCTCCGCGGTCACCACCACGCGCACCGGCGAATAGGGATGGCGGCGGATCTCGTCGGCCGCCCGGGTGAGCCAGCGCTCGCCGCCGGTGGTGATCTCGCTCTCGCGACGGAGGAACAGCTCGCCGCCGGCCAGTTCGAGCACCCGGTCGCCACGATCGCGGTAGTCCAGGGCCGGCAGGCGGAAGCTCTCGCCGGCGTAGTTGTAGGTGTTGGTCCCCTTGTCCGTGGTGGTGAAGACGTAGCTGTAGGGGTAGCCCACCCGCAGCATCTCGCCCTGGTCGCTGCGGCCGTCCCAGTGGACCCGGTCCGGCGGCGACCCCTTGCCCTCGAAGGTGCGGCAGGGGCTGCCGCGGAAGTCGGTGATCGCCAGCTGCCAGCGACTGGTCCGGTGGCCCTCGGGCTCCTCGGTGTAGAAGCTGGCCACCGGCGTGCGCGGGATCTCCGGCAGCCAGGGGTGGGGCGGCTGCTCGCTGCGCAGCGGCTCGAGGTTGTTCAGGTGCGGCTGCAGGCCGGAGACCGGGCTGACGGCCAGCGCCTCCTCGTCCATGGCGGCGTAGAACGAGTCCACCGCCGCGGCGTCGAGCTGGAACTCGAAGCTCCCCTTCTCGATGGACTGGCGGACCTCGTTGCGGGCCTCGACCACCATCTCGGGCAGCGCGGCGCCGGATTCGCCGTCCTCGGTCCACTGCTGGTCCGGAGCCGGTCCGGTGGTCTCCACGTCGCCGGCCGTGGCCTGGGCGGTGGCCTGGTCCTGGGCCGTGGCCTGGTCCTGGGCCGTGGCCTGGGCCGTGGCCTGGTCCTGGGCCGTGGCCTGGTCCTGGGCGGTGGCCTGGTCCTGGGGCT